>JBKAGN010000010.1:0-79556 GCA_046290415.1 Hyphomicrobiales bacterium | reverse complement strand
TATGGCCTCAGCCTGGGCGCTCTCCTCCGATGGCCGGCCGCTTTATGCGACATCGCCGCCGAACCGGCTGCAGCGCGAGTTCGCCTATCGCACCGGCGTCAACATCGGCATGTACGTCATGACTGGCAACTACAAGGCCGACCAGGTGCATATTCCGGCGCTGCTGGAACGGTTGGTGCAATGACCGACTGGACCCTGCTCTTTGATCCGTTGGTTCCAGTTTGGCTGATCATTACGTTTGGTGTGATTGGCGTCCTGCTTGTCGGTTTTGCCCTCTGGCGTGGCCGACCGGGTGCCCTGCTGCGCGCGGCAGCGATAGCCATCATCGTTCTTACCTTGGCCGACCCGTCGCTGCGCCTGGAAGAGCGCGACCGCCTTCCCACCGTCGTCGCGCTTGTCACCGATGAAAGCGCCAGCCAATCCATTGAGGATCGCCGTGCCATGGCGCAAAGCGCCGCCGAAGCGCTACGACCGGAACTGGAAGCACTCGGTGCCGTTGATGTGCGCACGATCCGCCTCGGCACCGATCCGGAAAGCGGCACGCGAGCGTTCGGGCCCATCCAGGCAGAACTCGCCGACGTTCCGCAAGATCAGATCGGCGGCATAATCCTGCTGACCGATGGGCAGATCGCCGACGCGCCTGAGGATGGCGCCCCAACGCCGCTGATCGAGTCCGGCGCGGTGCCCGTCCACACGCTGCTGACCGGCCATCCCGAAGAAGGCGACCGCCGGATTGAACTGTTGCAGGTGCCGCGCTTTGCCTTGGTGGATCGCCGCGAAGTGGTGCGGTTCACGGTCGTCGAAGAGGGCATGCCGCTTTCTGCCAATCCAAACCCCACCGTCAACCTGACGATCCTGCGCAACAACGCCATTCTGGCTGAGGCGCCAGTTCCGGTCGGCGTCACGGTCGACGTGCCGGTGCAAGTGGATCGTGCCGGCGATAATCTGTTCGAAATCCGCATCGAACCTGCCGATGGCGAACTGACCGCGCTTAACAATCAGGCGGTGTTTTCCGTGGAAGGCGTACGCGACACGCTACGTGTGCTGCTTGTGTCCGGTGAGCCGCACGCCGGCGAGCGCACCTGGCGCAATCTTTTGAAATCCGACCCTTCGGTCGATCTGGTGCATTTCACCATTCTGCGCCCGCCGGAAAAGCAGGACGGCACGCCGATCAGCGAACTGTCCTTGATCGCGTTTCCAACCCGCGAGCTTTTTGTCGATCGGATCAATGATTTCGATCTGATCATTCTGGATCGCTACCAACGGCGCAGCGTGCTGCCGCTCGCCTATTTTGAGAACATTGCCGACTATGTCCGCCGTGGTGGCGCGCTTTTGGTCGCCGCTGGCCCTGAGTTCGCCGACACCAGCAGCATCGCTTTCACCGCGCTGGCCGACATCCTGCCAGCCTACCCAACCGGCTCCATCGCCGAAGAGCCCTTTCGGCCGCGGGTCACGGACCTGGGCCGCCGCCACCCCATCACACGGGGCCTGCCGGGGGATGTTTCTGGCGATGTTGCCGGCGACGGCGATGGCGATCCAAGCTGGAGCCGCTGGTTCCGCCTGATCGAAGCCGAAGCCTCCAACGCAAGCACGATTGCCATGCGGGCACCGACGACAAGCTCCATGCCCGGTGCGCCCTTGCTGGCGCTCGACCGTGTCGAGGAAGGCCGGATTGCTCTGCTGCTGTCGGACCATGTTTGGCTCTGGGCGCGCAACTTCGAGGGCGGTGGCCCGCATGTGCAGCTTCTGCGCCGCATGGCCCATTGGCTGATGCGCGAACCTGATTTGGAAGACGAAACGCTGACGGCGCGAACCCAAGGCCAGCGGATGATCGTCGAACGGCGGACCTTGGGCGAAACCGTCGATCCGCTCCAAATCACGGCGCCGTCTGGCACGATCACCACGCTTGAACTGACCGATGAAGGCGATGGGCTGTTTCGCGGCAGTCTGCCGGCAGAAGACATTGGTCTCTGGCGGATCACCGATGGCACACGCACCACCCTTGCCCATGTTGGACCGCCAAATCCAATTGAGCTGCAACAGGTGGTTTCGACCCCAGAACGACTGCTACCGCTAGCCGAAGCTAGCAACGGTTCCATCGCGCGCCTCGCTGAAAGCCAAGGCGCTGAGATCGCGGTGCCCCGTGTCCGACTGGTCGGCGAAACGGCGCGCACCTCCGGCAATGGCTGGATCGGCGTGCGGCGCACTGACGCCAGCGTTCTGGTCAGTGCGCGCCAGCAGCCCTTGTCGCTCGGGCTTTGGACGCTTCTGCCAGCCCTTGCGCTTTGGGGCGCGGCCTGGTGGCGTGAAGGGCGCTAATCAGCGCAGCCGCGCACGTTTCCAGTCGGCAAAATCGAGCGTTTGGGGTTGATCGCAATCAGAAGCCGGGACGGGTCGACCGGGCCGGGCATGTGCATCGTCCCATAAGGCACCACCTTGAACCCTGCAGGCGCATAGTAGGGCAAGTCTCCAACGAGCAGGACGAACGGTTCACCAGACTCAAAGGCGGCAGCGACGGCCTTGGCGAGCAACGCTTTGCCGATGCCGAGATCACGCTTCTCTGGAAGGACTGCCAGCGGACCAAGCAACACACCATGGTACTCGCCGACCGCAATCCGCGACATCGAGACCGCACCGATCAGCCCACCTTGCTCCTCGGCGACCAGCGACAGCGGCAGGAGCGGTGCAGCCTTCTCGCGCAATCGAAACGCCGTGCGGGCAAAGCGCCCTGGGCCGAAAACTGCGGCCTGCAGCGCTTGCACGCGCGCATCATCGCTTGGCTGCATGGCGGAAAAAGCGACATGATTCGGCGCGGCAAACGCACCAAGGTTCTTTGGGGAATTGGTCACGGAAACGATACTCGGAAGAATACAAGCTCAGGCGAGCGAAAAGGCGACAGCTCATCGCCATGGGGCGTGCAGTGGGCGCACTATCGTCGCGAGCGTCGTCGCTCTGCCTGGAACCGGATCGTTTTCATGGCGTTGCGCTAACACGGGCAAACAGGCGATGCAATCGCTCAAAAGCCGCGTTGTTCGCCATTCGACAACAGTGCGTGTCACATCGGATCGCTAGGCAGAACGATGCGAGCGTTCTATGTGCTATTCCAAAGAGGCCGACCCGCCAGGGAAACAGGCCCAAACACAATCGAAACGTAAAGGAGCGCCCCATGGGCTTGCTGGTAGATGGTGTCTGGCACGACACCTGGTACGACACGAAGAAATCTGGCGGCAAATTTGTCCGCAAAGCCTCGCAGTTCCGCAATTGGATTACCGCTGACGGTAGCGCAGGACCGACTGGCGACGGTGGCTTCAAGGCTGAAGCTGGCCGCTACCACCTTTACGTGTCGCTTGCCTGTCCCTGGGCGCACCGCACACTCATTTTCCGCAAGCTGAAAGGCTTGGAGGATATGATCAGCGTCGATGTCGTTTCACCGCTGATGTACGACAAGGGGTGGGTGTTTGACGCCGAGCAGCCCGATGCAACCACCGACCGCCTGTTCGGCTCCGACGTTGCCGCCGACATTTATGTGAAGGCCGATCCCAAATACTCCGGTCGCGTTACGGTGCCGATCCTTTGGGACAGGCAGACCAACACCATCGTCTCCAACGAATCCTCAGAGATCATCCGCATGTTCAACGAGGCTTTTGACGGTATCGGTGCCACACCGGGCGATTTCTACCCGCAAGCCCTGCGCGAAGAGATCGATGCGATCAATGAGCGCGTCTACGACGCGGTCAACAATGGCGTTTACAAATCCGGCTTTGCGACCACCCAAGAAGCCTATGAAGAGGCCGTGACCGAGCTGTTCACCGTTCTCGATGAGCTGGAAAAGCGCCTTGATTCAAATCGCTATCTGGTCGGCGATCAAATCACCGAGGCCGACTGGCGCCTGTTCACCACGCTGGTGCGCTTCGATCCGGTCTATGTCGGCCACTTCAAATGCAACATCCGCCGCATCGCCGACTATCCCAACCTGCTGGGCTATCTGCGCGAACTTTATCAGGTGCCCGGTGTCGCCGAGACGGTGAACATGGATCATATCAAGCGGCACTATTACATGAGCCATGAGACCATCAATCCGACTCGCGTGGTGCCGGTTGGCCCGGACCTCGATCTCAGCGCTGCGCATGGCCGCGACAATCTGAAAGCTGCCGCCTAACAAGACTTAGGCCGGACAGACCTCAAGCCCAATAAGGATCGACGCCCTGCCCGGCTTGCCATTCGGTGAGGCGGACGCACGTGCCTTTGGTCGTGCCCTCCGGCAAGGCGTCTGGCGCAAAGAACCCGATCTCGGCGATCTCAAAGGTCGGCCAGACATCGCGGACCTTCTCGATGGAAGGCGCCAGGAAGACCGCGACGTGATCGCCCTTCCATTGGCGCGTGTTGTAAGCCAGCCCTCGCAAGGCAAGGTCACCGGCCACCCGATAACCGGTTTCCTCTTCCAACTCCCGCCGCGCCGCTTGTTCGGCCGTCTCGCGATAATCAACGCCACCACCGGGCAGATGCCAACCAGGCGTATAGCCATGGCGAACCAGCAGCACCTCGCCGGCCGCATTGAGCGCAATAACCCGAACGCCAAACGTCATGCCCCGTTGCAACAGCATGATCCGCACCCAGACCCAGCGCTTCAGCCGGCCAAAAAAGCCCCTAGGCTTGTCCAATTGTCATCCGCCCCGAAGCGCTTGGTCATGTGTGAAAGAAGCGTTGCCGGCCACATGCGTGCGGCGCATGGCTGCCCCGCTTTGCCATCTGTTGTTGGCAGCGGTCAAACGCGTCATAGCCCCTGTCCCGATGAATATCCATGCGCGGCCAATGCCAGCGCTTCCCCCCACACCTAGGCTATGGTGATAGAAATGTTCGCTTTGTTTTGGAAGATCCTTTGGTCCAGCCCAATGAGTGCCCGTCACTCGTCGATGGACTGGTCGCGCCCCGGCAACTACGCCGCCCGCGATACGATGCCGCTCTGAGCGGAATGACAAGACCGGCCAGGGCGTTAGCGCCCTGCCGTTTGACCTGGATTACGGCGCAGCGGTTCGACCACAGCGAGGAACTGCGCCATCACCGCCAAAAACAGGAAGAGCACGCATTTCAGCTTGGCGCTTTCTTCGGGTATGTCTTTCCAGGCAACCGTATCGGGCACGATGGAGTCGATGCCGGTGTGCAGCGCGTAGAACGCAAAGCCGCCCAGAAACACCAAGGCAAACACGCGGCAGCGCAGGATTTCCCGCCCAAACATGGCCGCGATCGCCAGCGCCACAACGCCATAGCCAATGACGATGACGTCGTTCCAATTGCGGAACATCTCAGTTGCGCCGACGCTGCTCACCTCGATGACGTGACCGCCGCGCTCGTGCAGCATCAGCTGCTCATCAAGCGCAAGAAACGCACACCCGGCGGCGAGAACCAGCCAGAACAGTGCGCCGCTCTTCCAATCCTCAATCCGCAGGTAAAACACCGCCAAAGCCAATGCGCTGGCCATGGACAGGAACACGGTGGACAGTGCGGTGATCGCGCCGTCTTCGCTGAAATGGTAGAGCGGCTCATCGCTCGGTGCGGCGATGATCGAGAGCGCGATGTAACCGATCACCGCAAAGATCGCCAAACCCGCCAAACCGAAGAAGAAACGCGGCGGCGCCAGCTCTTCGCCTGTTTGAGCGTGGGAAAGGTGAGCATGAACGAAAGACATGGCGCGCGTATCCCGTGAGTAAAACCTGTATTCGGCAGGACGGAGCCTAACAACGCGCGGGCGTCCTGGCACGCCATTCCTGGTTAAAGGGTTAGCGCCGTCTTTTTGCGGCGCCATTCACCTGCCTGTCAGGCCTTGCACGGCGCGCAAGAATGGCCAATGTGCGCGCGCCATGACCTTCCGATTTGCCCACCTTTCCGATTGCCATCTTGGTCCGCTGCCACCGGTGCACCGGCGCGAGCTCGTTTCCAAGCGCGTGCTCGGCTACCTCAATTGGCGGCGCAACCGCGCCAAGGCCTTTGTCGGCGGAACGACCGAGGCGCTGGTCGCCGACCTCAAGGCCCAGTCGCCCGATCATATTGCCGTCACCGGCGACTTGGTGAACATCGCGCTGGAAGCAGAATTTGAAAATGCCGGACGTTTTCTAGCAGCCCTCGGCTCGCCCGACATCGTGACCGCGATCCCCGGCAATCACGACGCCTATGTCCCCGGTGCTTTGGAGCGGTTCAATTTGCACTGCGCGCCCTTCTTGCAATCCGACACGCCCGGGCCCCTGCTCTACCCCGTGTTGCGTGAACGTGGACCGGTTCAGATCATCGGCCTTTCGACGGCGACCGCGACGGGACCGTTTCTCGCCACTGGTGCTGTGGATCAAAACCAGCGCACGCGCATGGCAGCAGCGCTTGATAGCTCGAAGGAAAAGTTTCGCCTGGTCCTTATTCACCATCCGCCATTCGACAGAGCCGGGCCGTGGCACAAGCGCCTGATCGGCGCCAAGCGCGTGCGTGAGATTTGGCAAACCCATGGCGCTGACCTGATCTTGCACGGTCACACCCATCTGCCGACCCGGCGAGCCGTTGCAGGCCCTGCCGGACCGATCCCGGTTTTCGGCGTGGCCTCGGCGGCACAGGCCATCGGCGGGCACAAGCCTGCCGCCAACTACACGCTGTTCGACATTGAGGAGAGCAAGGAAGGCTGGACGGTCACCGCCACCCGTCGCGGCTATCCGGCAGACGGTGGGTCGATCACCGAGCTTTCGCAGGAAGTGTTTGAAACGTCTGGCAGCTAACCGGTCGGTCCAGCCTGAAGCCAGGCATAGGTGAACAGAGCTGTCGCCGAGCAAATGCCGCCGAGCACAAACCACCAAAAGCCGACCCAAAAGCGCGATTTTTGCGGCTGCGACGCCTCGGCTGGTGTCGAGCTAGCCGGTGCTGCGGCGGTCGCAGGCGCGGCAGTGGAGTTCGTTGTCTGGGAGGCTGGCGCTGCCGGAGCCTTAGGAGCTCCAACGGTCTCTTCGCGCGCCACGATGCGTTCAGCGATGTAGTCCGCCACGCTATCGGCCATGGCCTCGCGCTCGGACTGTTCGGCGATCACATCGGATCTATCGCCGCTCTGCCGCACCAGCCGGTAATCCAGCGTTTCAGGATTCAGATCGACATGGCTCTGCGCATCGATTGTCAGGCGCTCGCCATTCTGCGAGGGCACAAGCGCAAAGCGATCACCTTCGCCGGCGGGCAACTCATCGGCCAGGGCCCGCAGGTCATCGGCCAAGGCTTCCAGACGTCCTTCGCGTGCAGCGATGGCATCACGGGCACGCGCTTGCTCGCGGGCGCGAACCCGCTGCATAGCATCGGCCAACCGACCGGCCCGGCTTACCATGGGCACAACATTGGAACCATCCTCACTCATGCTGCGACCCTAGCAGATCGGCTGTGTAGCGGGCAATCATGGCTTCTTCATCGGTTGGCACGACCAAAACACGAATGGACGACCCAGCGGCTGAAACCTCATGGGCATTGGCGGCATTGGCGTCCTCATCCAGAGCCATGCCGAGCCATTCGAAACCTGAACAGACGCGCTGACGGATTGGCGCGGCATTCTCACCAATGCCGCCGGTGAACACCAAGGCGTCCAGGCCACCAAGCACAGCCGTCATACCGCCAATTTCGCGCTGAATACGAAAGACGAAATAGTCGAGCGCCTCTTTGGCATGAGGATCATCGCTGGCGAGCAGAACGCGCATGTCATTGGTGAGCCCGGACATGCCTTTCAGGCCGGATTCCTTGTAGAGCAAGGTCGCAATCGCATCGGCATCCATGCCGTGCTCCTGCATCAGATAGAGCAGAACGCCCGGATCGATCTGGCCGCAACGCGTGCCCATTGGCAGGCCATCCAGCGGGGAAAACCCCATGGTCGAGCCAACGCTCTGTCCGGCTTTGAGCGCACACATCGACGCGCCATTGCCCAGATGGGCAATGATCACCCGGCCGGCACTCAAATCCGGATCGAGCGTGCCTGACACATAATCGTACGACAGACCGTGGAAGCCATAACGCCGCACACCTTCAGCATAGAAACGATGCGGCAGGGCGAACGTGTCATTCACAAAAGGATGGGTGCGGTGGAAGGCCGTATCGAAACACGCCACCTGCAAGGCGTTGGGAAACGCCGCCCTGGCCTGCTCGACACCAGCCAGATTGTGCGGCTGGTGCAACGGCGCCAAAGGCGAAAGCTTTGCCAGATCGGCGATCACATCCTCGTTCAGGACCACTGGCACGGTATGGTCCATCCCGCCATGCACCACGCGATGGCCAACGGCGACGATGTCGCCAAAATCGGCCTGCTGCTCGCACCAGGCAAGAACCGCAGCAAAGGCACTCGCCAACTCGCCGGGCTCCGCCAGCGACAAGACCGAACGCGAACCGTCCACGCTGGTGATCGCGACGTCTCCGGGCGCCGCGCCGCGATCGAAGGCGCCGGTGTAGCGCCGCTTGGGCGCGTCGCCGGCAAGGGCAAACAGGCTGAATTTCAGGCTCGATGAACCGGCGTTCAGCGTTAGCAACGCATTGCTCATCGCCCGTTACTCGGTTTCGTTGAAGAGACGGGCGTTCACCGGCTTGCCGGTGCGCAACCACGCGCCATAAAGCACCGCCAGGGCACAGGAGGCGAGCCGGGCCTTGTCGTCATCCGCTCGGCTGGTGAGGATCACCGGCACGCTGGCACCGACCAAGAGCCCGGCGGCTTCGGCATGGGCGAGGAATGTCAGCTCCTTGGCCAGCATATTGCCAGCTTCAAGGTTGGGCGCGACCAGCACATTGGCGTGACCCGCCACCAAACCGCCGATGCCCTTGGTGCGCGCCGCGCCGATATCCACCGCATTGTCCATCGCCAGGGGACCATCAACAATACCGCCTTTAATCTGCCCGCGGTCAGCCATTTTGGAGAGTACCGCTGCATCCAAGGTGGACGGGATGGCAGGGTTGACGGTCTCGACGGCGGATAGAATGCCAACCTTGGGCGTCTGGATCCCGATAGCGAGCGCGATATTGATCGCGTTCTGCACAATGTCGACCTTGGTTTTGAGGTCCGGCGTGATGTTGATCGCCGCGTCAGTGATGATGATCGGCTGCGGACGCCCCGGCACATCCATCACGAACACATGGCTGATCCGCTTGCCGGTGCGCAGGCCGCCATCGGCCTTCACCACATGCTTCAACAGCCCGTCGGTGTGCAGATGACCCTTCATCACCGCTTGCACGCGCCCCTCATGGACGAGCGCAACCGCACGGGCCGCCGAGGCTGGCTCGTCGTCGATGTCGATCAGTTCCAAATCATCGATGTTGACGCCCAACGTCGCAGCCGCCTGCGCGATGCGGGTTTTCGATCCCACCAAAATGGGCATGATCAGGCCTTCATCGCGCGCCAGCAGCGCCCCGCCGAGAGAGTTGGGGTCATCCGGCGCCACAACGGCGACAGGCAGCGGATCCAAGCTCTGTGCCAGCTCTAGCATGGCGTCGAAATGGCGGTGCTTTTGCACTTGAAGGTCGGGCACCTCAATATCATTGAGGTAGACCGCTGCCTCCGGCGCCTGGATTTGCGCTTCCCCTTCGACGAGCACGACACCGTCGGGGCCTTTGACCCGGGTGACCAACCGCACGCGGCGATCCTCGGAAAGCTCAGCAACGGTGACTTTAACCGTCAGCTCATCCCCGACCCGCGCCCGACCGGAAAAGGTTAGGGTCTGCGATAGATACAGGCTGCCCGGCCCGGGAAGGTAGTTGCCCAGAACGGACGAAATCAGCGAAGCAAGCCACATACCCGGCGCGATCGGCGCATCATCCACACCGTCGCCCGTTGTGTCGGTGGATGGCAAATGGATCGGGTTCAGATTGCCTGAGGCGTGGGCAAAGACGATCAGATCATTGGCGGTGCAAAGTCGCACGATAGAGGCGCTTTGCCCGACGCGCAGCTGATCAAAGGGCGTGTTGGCAAGGCTGCCAGAGGTCTCGGAGGGGGAAAGATTCATGACGGATTCCGTTTCAGCTCCCCGTTCCTAGCGCAATCAACGTGACGTCGCCATGTCACTTTGCGTGCCAGGTAAATCCTCAATACTGGTGTGCTGGTACGCCCAAATAAGTGGCCAAGGCAGGATGAGGTGGATCGGTCAGCATCGTCTCGGTGTCGCCAAGCGCCGCAATCCCACCGTCGGCAATGAAAGCCAGGCGCGAACACAGCCCGCGCAACTCCGTTGGCGCGTGCGAAACCGTTAGCATGGTGAGCCCACGCTCTTTTTGCATGGCGCCAAGCAGTGCGGTGAAATCGGACCGCATGGACGGGCCCAGCGCGGCAAAGGGCTCGTCGAGCAGGAGGATGGGTTTGTCGCGCACCAGCGCCCGCGCCAGCGCAACGCGTTGGGCTTCACCGCCGGAAAGGCTCGATGGCCGCCGATCTTCAAAGCCAGCAAGACCAACTTGCGCAAGCGCATCTTTGACCTTGTCCATCGCCTCGCCCGTGCGGCGAAATCCCGGCGCAATGCCAAGGCCGACATTGGTCGCCACATCCAGATGATCGAACAGATTGTTGGATTGAAACACCATCGAGATCGGGCGCGCGGCAGGCGCGCTGGCGCTGTGATCCTGACCAGCCAGGCGGATGACGCCAGCATCCAGATCGACAAACCCAGCAATCATCTGCAGCAGCGTTGATTTACCAGCGCCACTGGCACCGATGACCCCGAGGCTCTCGCCCTTGCCAACCTTCAAATCGAAGCGAAATGTGCCTTCCTCCGAAAAGCGCTTGGTGGCACCGGACAGTTCAATCATCCCAAAACCCTATGCGTGCGCTCGGCAAGCGCGATGAGCACAAAAACAAAAACCCCAAGCAGCAAGGCAACGCCCGCTGCATCGTCGGTGCGATAGCTGCCCATCAGGTTGAGGATCAGAACCGGCAGCGTCACCAGATCATAAGCGCCGAACAGCGCCGCAGCGCCCAAATCGCCGACCGAAAGCACCAGCGCGAAGGCAAGCGCGACCGCAAAGGGCCGCGCAAGAACCGGCACATCGACGCGCACAAAACGGTGCAAACCGGTCATGCCAAGGCTCGCCGAAAGCGCACCATAGCGCCGCTCGGAGGCCTGAAAGGCCGGGCTCATGATGCGCAGAACAAAGGGCAGAGCCATCAGCGCGTTCACAAAAACCACCAAGCAGCCAGCGATGAAGGTTGGCGCCGGCCAACCGCGCATCGCCAAAAACCAGCCAGCCCCGAGGACCAAAGGGGGCACAGCCAGAACCGCCGATCCGACCATGCCGTAGCCGGTCTCATAGATCCGCATCGCCGTGCTTCGGGCCTGAAACCCTCGCTCTCGCGCCACCAAAAGGGCGTAACTGGCGCTAGTCGCCACGATTGCCGCGACGATGGCGATGGCCAAACTGGTGCCAACCGCCGACCAAAGCCGTGCCATGCCAAATAGCCGACCCCATTCGGCAAACAGCCCGCCGACCACCAGCGCGAGGAGCGGCAGGACAAGAAACAGCAGCGCGAACCCCAAGATCAACCGCCCCCAAAGCGGCAAAGGCCTAGCGCGCGCTTCGCTGGTCGGTAGCGCACCAGCCCTGTCCTCCGGCGCGCCGCCCAGTCTGGTCAGAAAGAGAAGAACCACACCCGCCAAGGTCAATTGAACCAGCGTGTAGAGCGCCGCCAGCCCAGGGTCGAAGTCAAAACGCAGCGCCTGGTAGATCGCAACTTCAAAGGTCGAGGATGACGGTCCGCCACCCAAGGTCAAAACCAACGTAAATGACCCGATGCAGAGCATCATGATGAGACCGGCAACGCCCGGCAGATGGGCACGCAGCAACGGCCATTCCAAGCGGAAAAACCGGTTCCAGCCTTCCAATCCAAGCTGATCGGCGAGCCGAAAAGTCGTGGCCGGCTGCCGCTCCAAATGCGTCAGCATCAGGCGCGCGGCCAGCGGCAAATTGAAGAAAACGTGCGCCAGCAACACGCCTTGCAGACCAAAAATGTCAAGGCGAACGTCAAACCCAAGCGCCTGAAGGATCGAAGAAACAAGGCCATTGCGGCCCCAAACATCCAACAGGCCGAACACCGCCACCAAGGGCGGCAAGGCCAGCGGCAGGGCGAGCAGACGCACAAGTGCCGCCCGCCCAAGAAACCGCTGGTGACGGTGCAAAACGATCGCTAGCGGCAAGGCGCCAAGCACCGAGAGCGTGACCGACAGCGTTGCTTGTAACAGCGTGAACCCAAGAAGCGAACGGGTGTAGGGGCTTGAAAGGCGATCCACCGGCAGGCCGGCCCCGCCCGCCACGACAAGCATGGCGAGCGCCAGCGCGATGAACGCGCCAAATCCGGCCACAACGAGGACCCCTGGCAGGGCGCTGGCGCGCATCGATCTGTTTCCTTGGCGGTGCCGTTAGCGGCTCATCGCGTCGAGCCACTCATCGACCCAACCAGCACGTTGCTCGGCGATGGTCTGCGCGTCGATGGAAAGCACCTGGGTCGGCTCAACAAGACGGTCAAACACAGCCGGCAGCGGCTCGGACGGCTCACGCACCGGCATCATCCAGTGGTTGACCGGCATCACAGCCTGCGCCTCGGCCGAGATCATGAAATCAAGGAATTGGCGCGCCAGATCCAGTTCCGGCGAATCTTTGATCGCCGCACCCACTTCGATCTGGATGTAATGACCCTCATCGAAGGCAAGCGCTTGATAACGCTCTTCTTCTTCAACCAGCATGTGGTAGGCAGCAGAGGTTGTGTAGCTGAGCACCATCGGCGTTTCACCAGAGGTGAACAGGCTGTAGGCCTCGCTCCACCCTGGCGTTACGGTGAGGATACGGTCGGAAAGCTCGGCCCATTTTTCAGCGGCCTCATCGCCGTAAACGGCCTTCATCCAGAGCACCATGCCAAGCCCTGGGGTCGAGGTGCGCGGATCCTGAATGACAAGCGGTTGGTCCGCGGGGCCGTCGATCAATTCGGCCAGGCTGGTTGGCGGATTCTCGACCGCTTCAGCATCATACATCACCGCAAAGTACCCGAAATCGAAGGGCACGAACGTATCGTCGGTCCAATCGACAGGCATCTGCAGAACCGACAGATCAGCCTCATGCGGGGCAAGCAAACCAGTCTCCTTGGCGGCCACAATCAGGTTCTGATCAAGCCCCAGAACAAGGTCGGCATCCGTCGAGTCGCCTTCAAAGCGCAAGCGGCTGAGCACCGCCACACCATCGCCGGGCGCGACCCATTCGATGGTGCAGTCGCACTGCGCCTCGAACATCTCTTGCCAGACCGGGCCAAGGCCCCAATCGGCGACGAAACTGTCGTAGGTGTAGATGGTCAGCGTGCGGTCTTGAGCGCTCGCTGCGGTGGGCAGCGCCATTGCGGCAGCAAGCGCTGCGCAGGCTGTCATTTGGGTAAGGCGATTGGCCATAGGTAAGGTCTCCACGTCAAAAGAGCGGAACACCAAACGGGTGACAGATGTTGAGATAGCGCACTGCCGAGCCGGCCAGACGCTGGCCCAAATCCCTCCGCCGGCATGATCCGGATCAGGTTCTACGGGTTCGCGTCAGCATCTCAGCCCTCGTCAAAGGGCACCCCGGTGAGCAGGGAGAGACATAGGCCGGGGCGTTGCCCCTGTCCAGTGGGTGCCGCGCCATCTGAGCGCTTGCGTCGCACCTTACGCTGGTCCATTGGGTGGCGCCTATGACCGACGACTCAACCCATTTTGCCGTGCTGCTGGCAGGACCGGTAACGCCGACCGCGCGCTTGCGCCGTCAGGTGGAAGGCGCGCGCACGATCGCCGCCGATGGCGGCATTGCCCACGCTAGGGCCCTTGGCCTGACGCCAGAGCTCTGGGTGGGCGATTTTGATTCCTCGTCCGACAATGACGGCGATGCCTATCCCGGCATCACGCGCAAGGCCTTTCCGGCTGCCAAATCCACCACTGACGGCGCGCTGGCGATCCACGAAGCGATCAATCGCGGGGCCAACGCCATCACGATTGTTGGCGCTTTCGGTGGGCGGACAGACCACACATTTGCCATCATGGCCGATGCCTGCGCGCGCGCCAATGAGGGACTGACGGTTCTGCTCAGCAATGGCGATGAAGAGGCAACACCGCTTTCACCCGAGCCGCAATCCTTCGACTACCCAAGCGGCACGGTGTTCAGCGTGCTTGCTTTTTCCGGCCTGGAAGGATTGACCCTTGAAGGTGCCGTCTGGCCACTCGATGCGATCACCATGCCGTTCGGTGACACGCTGACGATCTCCAACGAGGTCGATGGGCAACTGACGGCGACGCTGAACCAAGGGACCGCGCTGCTGATCGCCCGTTTGAAAAACCCAGACGGTTAGGGTAAGGCCCGCGCCGCCTCGACCAGGGTCGGCGAGCCGTCCGATGCCCGGCGCACGAGCGTTGGCATGAGCACCTCGTTGAATTGCGCCGGATCAGCGCCTTCCATCACTTGAAACAGGATATCGACAAGCTGTTGGCCGATGTCGCGCGTCGGCTGGCTCATCGTGGTCAGCGGCGGTGCTGTGTAGGCCCCAAGCGGCACCCCATCATAACCGGTGATCGAAACATCGCGCCCCACATGGTAGCCTCGGGCACTGACCGCCTGGATCGCCCCGATGGCAACAACATCGGCTGGGCAAACCACGGCGGTTGGTCGGTGCGAATTGCCGCCATCAAAAAGCGTGGCGATGGCGGTTTGTCCACCGGCGGACGTGTGCGGCACACAGACCATCGCGATCTGTTGCGCAGGCAGTTGATTGCGTAAGACGCCTTGCTCGAATCCTGCCCGGCGCAGGCGCGCAAACGTCGCCACCTCTTCCAGATCGACATAGGCGAAGCGCTGATGGCCGAGCGCCACCAGATGGTCGACCATTCCGGCGATTCCCGCTTCATTGTCCATGTCCAGATGAGGATAGGGCACGTCGCTGGAAGCGCGCCCATACACCACAAAGGGCACATTCAACTCGCGCAGCAGACCTATGCGCGGGTCATCATCGCGCGAATTGGTGACGATGAACCCGGCGCATTTGCGCGCAGCGATCAGCCGTCGATAAACCTCGATCTCATCCTCATCATCGCGGATCGTCGCCACGAGAAGATCGTGGTCGCGCGCCGACAGCGCCGAGGCAAGCGCGTCAAGAAAATCGGATAGAAACGGATCGTTCGACTCGCGGTTGTTCACCGGCAGGACGAAGGCCACCGTTTCCACGCGACCGCGTGCGAGCTGGCGCGCACGTGAGGACGGTTGATAGTTGAGTTCACTGGCAAGCTTCAGGATGCGCGTGCGCGTCGCTTCGGCGATGTCGGTGTAGCCGTTCAGCGCGCGCGACACGGTTGCCGGCGCCACGCCCGCGCGTTCGGCCAGATCATTGATATTGATGCCAATCCGCCGGCGTTTCAAACGCCCAGGACCAGTGTTCGGTGACTTGGTCACGCGTTTCCCCCGTAAGTGACCTTCACGGCCATCTTCCACGTAGCCGCTAGTGGAGCCCTAGCGAAAGCGGTTTCGCTCAGCCTGCCCCATCCAGGGGCCGCCGCGCAAGGGCTTACATCGTCATAGGGGAAAGGAATCGGTGCCGAAGCGGCTACAAACGGCCGCGTGTCAACCGTTTCACTCAAGTTCGCTGCGGTATGGCAGGCAAGCCGCGGCGTGACAACTGAACAAAACGGCTACCCATCGCGACCAAAGAGACCAGACTGGTGATCAGGATGGCCTGGTAAAGACCGATCGCGCCGCCATCGAGCCGCAACGCCAGCAGCCAGGCCAGCGGCAGCATGATGACCCAGTAGCTGACCAAATGAAGCAAGGTCGGCACCCAGGTGTCGCCGCGCCCACGGCAGGCATGGTTGAGCACGGTCTGGCCGCCATCGGCGAGTAGCGCCATCACCATCCAGATCATCACCGGAAGCGACGCAGCGATCACCAACTCGTCGGTGGTGAGAAGCCCAACGAAGAAGCTCGGATAGATCACAAACACCAGGCTGACGGCCGCCGAACACACCAGTGACAGGCCAAAACCGGCCCATCCTGCGCGCGCCATGCCGCGCGCATCTTGGCGGCCCCAGGCATTGCCGACGCGCACCTGCGTTGCGCCAGCGATCCCAAACGAGATCATGAAAGTGAGCGCGAAAAGCTGAAAGAGCACACCCATCGCCGCAAGCCCAATCACCCCAAGCAAACCAGCGATCACCGTGATGCCGGCAAAGGCAGCGGCTTCAAGACCATAAGACGCGCCGGCAGCATAACCGAGGCGTCTCTGCTCGCTGCCGGAAGGAGCGGCATCATCCTTTTTTGCCCCAAAGCCGAATGTCTGTCGGCCTGGTAAAAGAAACCGCACATACCCTGCCAGACCAAACCCAAGACACGCCGACGTGATGACGGTTGCCAGCGCGCAACCCCAAGCGCCCATCGCTGGAACCGGCCCGGCGCCAAAGACGAAGAGAATGCTCAAACCAAGGTTCAAGCCATTGGCAAGCAGCACGGCGATGGTCGCGTGGAACGGCTTCTCCAGCGCCTCAAGCAGCATCGCCGACACAAGAAACAGCCCGACAAAGGGTAAGCTGAAGGCCAGCAAGGCCGTCACCGCGCCGCCGCCACGCGCAAGATCCGGCTCCTGGCCCATAACCTCGAAAAACCAAGGTGCGATCTGCCAGAAAAGCGCCGCACCCAGGCCGATCACGATGGAAAAGATCAGGCCGCGGCGCCAGATCAAGGCTGCAAGATGCAATCGGCCCTCGCCGATCGAGCGGGCAGCAAGCACCGGCACACCCAGTTGCAAACCCGCCATGACGGCGACCATGCTGTCGATGATCGCGTAGCCGAGCACATAATAGGCAAGTTCCTGCGCGCCAGCCCGGCCCACCACCACCACATCCAGCGTGGTCATCATCAGCACGCCAACGCGCGAGAGAATCACCGGCCAGGCAAGCACCAACGTACGCCGCACATGCCAGCGCAGCGTATTGGGAGTTGGGGTCAGAGGGAGCGGCGCATCAGACACTCATCGTGCCGCCGAGCACGCAGCATCACGCATTGGCCAGCCATTTGTCATAATCAGACACCAACAAATGGTTGGGCTCCACATCATCCTCAATCTCGGCGAAGCGCGGGATATCTTCCTGGAAGATGTTGTCGGTCTCATCGTCGTTGACCGTTGAGACTTCGCCGATCAACACATCTCCGCCCTCGCCCCAGAAGGCATGCCAAACGCCCGGCAAAAGCGTCACGCTTTCACCCGGGTCAAGCTTCAAAAGACCACCCGCCTCCAAGGTGCGCAACTCGCCATCGACAGGAACCGTGACCGGTTCGGTCGGATGGCAGGAGCCGTCCTCGGCGGAGGTAAAAAGCTCAAGCACCAGCTTGCCGCCACCGCGATTGATGATGTCCTCAGCCTTGATGGCGTGCTTGTGCATGGGCGCCAGCTGATCTTTCTTCGAGATCATGATTTTTTCGGCATAGACCATGCCGCCACCGGCCTGCAGGTCCGACAAAAGCCCGTTGCGCACGGTGAAAAGGAACAGGCCGGTCGAATCGAAATCGCCCTTGCCATAGTCGGTGATGTCCCAGCCCATGCGCCGGTCGATGATCATGCTGCCGCCGGGTGCGCGACCATGCGCGATCAGTTCGTCCGGCGACCAATAGGCAAAGGGCGGCAGAGAATAGGAAAAGGATTTGAAGAAGGCATCGCCCTCTTCGAGAATGGCGTTTACCTGCGAACGCTTCATGGCATGGGTCCTGACGCTGAAGATCCCAAAGGATCAGTCCAAACAGAGCTGCCTGTTTAGACCCATAGCATCAGTGGTCAATGATCTGCGCGCGCGGAAATAGTCCTATCGCGCGATCAATGCAGGCTGAGCTCGCCATCGACCTTGCGCCAAAGACCTGGCTTGATCAGCTTGTTGTGGGCGTATTGCACTGAGTGCAGCGGACCGTCCAACTTATCGCGCCAGAAATCCAAAAACGTGAACAGCCGTGGAAATTTCGGCGCCAGATCATAGTCCTGCCAAATGAAGGTCTGCAGGACGCTGGGATGATCAGGCATGCGGTAAAGAATGTTCGCTGTCGTCAGGCCGTAGCCTTTCAGCATCAGCTCCATTTCGCTCAGTCCACCCTCTTGGCTGGCATCGCCGCTCGGTCCGTCGGCACCTTGATCCATCATCATCACAGCAACCTCCATACTGTCCTATCGCCATTATCGAAGCGTCCGCCTCTAAGGTTAACAAGTGCTGAACGCGGCTTAAGTCGCGTCGCGTTTTCTCTCAGCCTGCCAATATGTTAGCAGCCGAACCAGGCGAGTGATAACGCTGATGGCTGTGCGTTAGACGCCGACAATGGCGCGGCGATGCTGCACCCGATACGCGCGCGGTGTCACACCGTGATGGCGCTTAAAGAGCGCGTAAAAATGGCTGAGATTGTCCAGTCCAACCTCCATCGCCACGGCAATGATCGGCTCATCCGTGGTAGCAAGGAGCCGCGCCGCCATCGCCATGCGCGCCTCCGCGACAAGCTGCGAGGGCGTCGTGCCAGTGTGACGGGCGCAAACCCGCGCCACATGCGAGGGATGAAGGCCGCTGACGGCCACAAACCCGCAAACGCCGGCGCGCATCACATCCAGGTTTCTGAGCGCGCGGCACGACTCGGCAAGCCAGGCCGGCCCCTGGTCCGCGCCTTCTGGCAACGGGTCGGGATAGGTCAACAGCGAGAGAGCAGAAAGCAGAAAGGCATCGAGCGCAAACTGGCTGCGACCAGCCTGTTCCAACTGTCCTGCCAAGGCGGAGAGTTTGCGATGATCCGCACCATCGAGATCATAACGCGCCGCAGTATCGCCCGACCAAGCACCGACGTTTGCCAACGCCTCGCCATACCGGTCCTGCAGATGCGTCACCGTTTCCGGCCAGAAAGCGATGTTGGTGATTGTTGCCGCGCCACCTTTGGGTCGCAGGCTGTGGATGGTTTCTGGACGAATGAAACAAAGCGTGCCTGCCGCCAATGCCTCGTCTCTGTCCAAGGTGCGATGGGAGACCCATCCGCGCTCGACCCAGAACATCTCAAAAAAGTCGTGCCGGTGCGCGCGTGCCTTCGCACCGTTCATGAGGCGGGTACGCGCAAAGTGAAACCGCTCACCAGCGTCCAGATAGTCGCGAAGATGCAGTGTGATGGGGCTCAATAGTCAAAATACCATAAGAAAATTGAGTGTATCAGTAAGATAGATCACTCAGTTGGAGATATCGTCAAGGCAAGCGCCCAACCCGCACGAAGGCCGCAAGCCATGCTTCAAACCGTCTCCGATCTCTCTTTTGCACCGGTCGAAACATCGAATCCGCGTACCCTCACACGTGATCAGATCACCCATTACAACCGCGAAGGTTTCATCACCGGGCTGACCGCCTTTGACGAAGCTGGCGCCATGCAAAACCGAGTCTATTTTGACTCGCTTTTGGCGCAATCAGGAGCGGACGGCGGCTATGCGATCAATTGCTTTCAGGCACGTCTGAAAGGCGTCTGGGACCTCTGCACCCATCCGATGATCCTTGATCATGTCGAGGACATTGTCGGCCCCAATATCGTCTGCTGGGCCTCGCACTTTTTCGCCAAACTACCGGGCGATCCCAAGACGGTGCCATGGCATCAGGACGCCAGCTTCTGGCATCTTGCGCCGGCACGCACCGTGACGGTGTGGCTCGCGATCGATGATACAGATGAAGGCAATGCGGCGATGCGGTTCATCCCGCGCACGCACGACAAAGGCGAGTTGCAATGGCAGGCAGCAGGCGTCGGCAACGTTCTTGATAAAGAGCTTATCGGGGCGGACAACCTTGGCGAACCGTTCTCCAACAACTTGAAAGCCGGGCAGTTTTCGCTTCACGCCGACATGCTGGCGCATGGCTCGCTGCCCAACAGTTCGCGCCGTCGGCGCTGCGGTCTCACCATCCGCTATTGCCCGCCGCAGGTCACCATCACCGACGCGCAGTGGGAAACCGGGGTCGAAGCCATCATCTGCCGTGGCGAAGACCCGACGGGCCGCTGGCGCCACCATTCGCGCCCGTCATCGGACCAATTCTCGCCGAAGGATGGCCCGCGCAATGTCGGCGGCAATTAGAGCGCTAGAGACGCGAAAGCACCAAGCCGCCAAGGACCATCACCACAGCAAGGACACGCGTCAGCGATATCTCGCGCGCCGCAAGCCCAAAGGCCCCGATGGCATCCATTACGAGTGCGGCCATCAATTGGCCAAAGACCGCCGCCGCCACGACCGTCAACACGCCCACTTTTGGCACGCTCCAAAGCGCGGCCAGCACATAGACCGTGCCAAGAATGCCGCCGACCCAGACCCAGGCCGGCAGGCCGGAAAGACCGGCCAGATCAGGGCCGCTGCTGCGCACCGTCAGGCTGACGCCCCAAACGGCAAGCAGCGCGACAAAGCCGACGAAAAAGGAAATACAGGCGGCGAGGATGGGATCAGACAGGCCGCGGCTCAGCGTGGCGTTGATCGGCGCCTGCACGGAAATGGCGATGCCACCGGCAATCATCGCAAGGATGGCAACGATCAACAGCGCGGGGGAAGGGTCAGTGGACATGGCGCATTCCTTTGCGGATAACAGCGCCTTCACCTCGCGCAGGAGGCCAGATACGCACTGTCGGACCCGATGAACGATCGGGTCTTGCATACGCATTCAAGATGCGCGAACGATTCACCGCACCAAAACCGGGATCTCTCTCTCATGCAACTGAAATGGTATGGCCACGCCGCCTTCCGCATCACCGCCGAGGATGGAACCTCCATCATCACCGACCCCTACACACCAGAGGGCGTCGGCTACCGACCGATCACTGAAACCGCCGATCTGGTCATCATATCCTCCGACGATGATGACGCTCACTGCCGCGCCGATCTCATCCCCGGCGAGCCGGCCGTCATCAACGCCCTTGATACCGCGTTGGACGGTGGGAGCGCGAGCGCAGCGGGGATCACCGTGAACGCCATCGAAGCCGCCGAATGGGTCAATCACCCACGCGGCGTACCCGGCCAAAACGGCATGTACCGGTTCGAGGTCGATGGCATCAGGATCGCTCATATGGGCGACGTTGGAAATCCACTGACCGACGCGCAGATGGCCTTTTTTGAGGATGTCGACGTGCTGCTGGCGCTGGCCGGCGGCTATTTGACAATCGAGCTGCCGGACCTTGATGCGCTGATCAAGAAAGTGCGCCCGAAAATCATCGTGCCGATGCACTTCCGCACCCTCACCTACAAGCCGCGCAACACGATGTGGATCGCGAGTTTTCTGGCCTACTATGACGACGCAGAGGTCGACTTTGCCTTTGACCATGTCGTCGATATCACCAAGACCGACATCCCCGATGAAACCCGTGTCCTGGTGATGGATTACGTCCACTAGCCACGATAAGGGTGGGCAGCGATGCTGACGGCCACCCTCTCCTTTTTGCTTGCCGCTTTGGCGCTCACCGGCAGCCCCGGCCCCAACACGCTGAGCATGGCTGCGGTCGGCGCCTCCTTTGGGCGTCTGCGTGGGCTGGAATACATGGCCGGCCTCAACCTTGGCATGGTCGCGGTGATCGCTTTGGTCGGCACGGGATTCGCCGGCATTGTGCTGGCGGTGCCCGGCATTGCACCGGTCGTGACCGCGCTGGCCGCTGCCTATTTTCTCTACCTGGCCTATCGCATCGCGACGGCGCCGCCCTTGAAGCAGGCGGCCGAGGCGGATGCGCCAGATGTGACGGACAGCGCGACACCAGCGCCGCGCTGGTATGAAGGGTTCGGCCTGTCTCTGGTCAATCCCAAAGCCTATGCGGCGATGGCGGCGCTCTTTTCCGGCCATGTCTTGGTGGAAGGCAGCCAGCTTGCCGACAGCCTGTGGAAAGCCGGTCTGCTGATCCTGACGATTTGCGTCGTCAACACCGCCTGGCTTTTTGCCGGTGCGGCCATGACCAGCGCCCTGCAAAATCCGCGCACATCGCGCATCGTCAACATCGCCTTTGCCATTCTTCTATTGCTTTCTGTGGCTTACGCGACACTCGGCTGACCCTGACTACCTCGCCCGATTTACCCAACGGCAGCACAAAATACGTGCACTCTTGCATTCGTATTCATTCTGGACTTATGCTTGCTGAAAAATAGCTTCGTAAGAAGAGCGCGAGCCTGGTCCGCAACGACCACCGAAAAGGCTTTCGCTGGTTCCATGAACCAGGTTCCAAGGGAGGACACCATGAACCATTTGAAAGCCAGCTTGCTTGCCGGCACGGCCTTTGCCGTTGCTCTGACGGGCGTTGTCGCCGCCCAAGAGGTTGCGCGCGAAGACACAGTCATCTTCGACATCGACCGCACGATCCGCGACCCGGAAAACTTCAATCCCTTCACGCCAGGCGTGAAACGCCAGCACGGTGCCCACCAGACGATGTGGGAGCCGCTTTTCATCCTGAACTATGAGTCCGGTGAGATCGAACCGTGGCTCGCCACAGGCTTCTCGTCCAACGATGCCCAAGACGAGTGGACGATCACCCTTCGCGACGGTGTGACCTGGTCCGACGGCGAAGCCTTCAACGCAGACGATGTCGTGTTCACCGTGCAGATGGCGCTCGACAATGAGGGCCTTTCGGAACGTGAACCGGCGACGATCCGCGCTCAGGTCGCAAGCGTCGATAGGGTCGACGATTTGACGGTCCGCTTCACGCTGAACAACGCCAATCCGCGTTTCATTCTGGAGAATTTCTCCAACCGCATTTTTGGCTCATTCCTCATCATGCCCGAACATGTGTGGGCTGGCGAAGACCCGGCAACGTTTGCCTTCAATCCGCCGGTTGGCACTGGGCCTTACACGCTGAACTCGATCGCGACCAACCGCGCGATCTGGGATCGCAACGATGATTGGTGGGGCGCACAGACCGGCTTTGAAGACCTGCCAGAACCGCTCCGCGTGATCTTCCTGGAGTCCGGCGGCGAAGAAAACCGCGCCCAGCTGATGGTCTCCAACCAGATGGATGCGGCCCAGGCCGTGACGCTCGGAACCTTCGAGGCGATGGGTTTCCAAAACCCCAACATCATCGCCTGGTTTGACGATCTGCCCTACGCCTGGCCGGACCCTTGCGCCCGCCAGATGGAGTTCAACACCACCGTCGCGCCATGGGACAATGCCGACATGCGCCGGGCCGTGGAGACGCTGATCGATCGCAATCAGATCGTGAACATCGCCTATGAGGGCACAACCCAACCCTCGCGCTCCATGTTCGTGCAGTATGGCGCGATGGACCCGTTCATCGATGCGGTCGAAGCCGCAGGTCACGCCTTCACGGCAGAGGCCGATGTGGAAGGCGCGCAGGCCATCATCGAAGCCCAAGGCTACACGCGGGGCGACGATGGCATTTATGAGCTGAACGGCGAAGACCTGACGGCCAACATCCATGTGAACTCCGCCTCCACCGAGTACACCCGCACCATCGACATCGTGGTCGAACAACTGAACCGCGCCGGCATCTCCGCCCGCGCCGTACCGGTTGAGAACTCAGTTTTCTGGGGCGAAGTCTTGCCGCTTGGCGGTTATGAAATGAGCTATTCCTGGCTCTCCTGCGGCTCGGTCAACGAGCCTTGGGCGTCAATGAACCGCTACACCAATGCGACCATCGCACCGATCGGTGAGCGCGCGCCGGGTTTCAACAACACCGGCCGGTGGGACACCGACGCAACAGCCGCCTACACCCAGATTGTCGAACAGATGGGCACCATGGCCATCGGCGATCCGGCGATCCCGGCAATGGTCGCCGAAGCACACGGCTACCTCTCCGAAGAGGTGCCGTTCGTGCCGCTTGTGCAGGCCGCCAAACTGCTGCCGTTCAACACCACCTATTGGACCGGCTGGCCGACGGCTGAGAACAACTACAACCACCCCGCCTTCTGGTGGGGGTCGGCACACCAGATCATCCACAATCTGGAACGCGCTGAGTAACAGCCAAAACCAAGGCGGGACGCTGCAAAGCGCCCCGCCTTTTTGCAGCAGGCCCGGCATAAGAACGGGCCGTGCACCAGAGGACGAGGGGGAACTGACCGATGAGCGATGCAACGGCTACCAGCCCACCGGCAAGCAAAGGATCGGGCGGCGCAACGCTGTTCGGTATCCCGCGCGACTACATCGTCAATCGGGCGATCACCTTCGTCATAACCGTCTGGATCGCGGCAACGCTCATCTGGATCATTCCGCGCCTCTCCCCTGTTGACCCTGCCGAGGTGATGCTTGGCCGTATGGCGGCCGGCGGCGCCTTCGTTGAGGGCTCTGACCAAATCCTGGAACAGTTGCGCGAGCGCTTTGGGCTCAACGAGCCGCTCTGGGTGCAATACCTGCTTTATCTGAAATCCATCATAACCTTCGATTTCGGCCTTTCCGCCGCAAGCTTCCCGACACCCGTCGCCTCGCTGATCGCCCAGGCTCTGCCTTGGACCATCGGCCTGATGTTGCTCTCGGTGATCATCACCTTCGTCATCGGCAATGCGCTGGGCGCCTTCATGGTCTGGGAGCGAACGCCAAGGGTCTGGAAGGTGGTGATACCAACCTTGATGATCTTCACCTCGGTGCCACCGATACTCTCGGGGCTGCTGCTCATGTACGTCTTCGCCGTGCAACTGCGAGCCCTGCCGCTGACGGGCAGTTACGGTCTGGACGTTGTGCCCGAATGGTCATTGGATTTTGCCATGAGCGTGGTCGAGCACGGCACGCTGCCAGCGCTCTCGATCATCCTGGTCACCTTCGGCTTCTGGACGCTCGGCATGCGCGGCCTGATGATCACCGTGCAGGGCGAGGACTATGTGAACCTTGCCAAGGCCAAGGGCCTGAAACCGCGCTACATCCTCTACAAATACATGGTGCGCAACGCGATCCTGCCGCAGGTCACTGCCTTTGCCTTGAAGATCGGCCTGCTGGTTTCCGGTCAGATTCTGGTCGAGCGCATCTTCTCCTACAATGGCATGGGCAAGCTGCTCTATGATGCGATCCTCGATCAGGACTTCGCCGTCATTCAGGGCGTCAGTTTCATCATCATCTTGATGACCGCGCTCAGCGTGTTCCTCGTCGATCTGCTCTATCCGCTCATTGATCCACGGATACGCCAGTCGGCGGGAGGGAGCAGCTGATGGCTGACACCACCCACTCGCAGGCCGGCACGGGCCCGGGCAAAGCGACGCTTGATGATCCGGCCCGCCTGCTCGGCAAAAACCCCGGCGAAACAGCCGCCTCGCTTGGCCCGACCACCGACAGCGCGGCTGTCGGCGTCGTCGATACCTCAACCGCCTCGGGCCGCTTCAACCGGTTCGACAATCCTTGGCTCAACCCGAAGCTCATCTGGGGTGTGGTGATCCTTGGCGGCATCCTCTTCCTGGGGTTCATCGGCGGCATCGTCTGGAACACCGAACTGGTCTTCACCGGATCAACGCCCCTCAAACTGCCGCCGCTCGGCTTTGAGAATTTGCGCCGCCAAGAAGGCTTGGCCGAGTTTCCCCTCGGCACCGATGGTGCAGGCCGCGACCTGCTTGCGCTTTTGATCGTCGGCACCCCCAACACACTGATGATCGGGGCGGTCGCCTCACTCATCGGCATGTCCACCGGCATCTTCCTCGGCTTCTCCGCCGGCTTCATCGGCGGCCGCGTTGACGATGTGATCCGCATCTTCTCCGATGTCATGATCACGATCCCACCGCTGCTCATCCTGGTAGTCTTCCAGTCTGCGTTTGGCGATGTGTCGCTGATCATGATGGCGGTGCTGATCGCCGGGTTCATGTGGCAATCGCCGACCCGCCTCATCCGGGCGCAAGTGCTTTCGATGCGCGAGTCCGGCTACGTCAAAATGGCCCAGCTCTCCGGCGCCTCGACCATGCACATCATGTTCCGCGAGATGATGCCGAACCTCATCCCTTATCTGTTCGGCTCGTTCATCGCCAACGTGACCACCGCCATTGTGACCGCCGTCGGGCTGGAAGTGCTCGGCCTTGGTCCGCAGCGCATCCCGACCCTTGGACGCATCATTTACGACGCCATCAATTCCGGCGCGCTCATCCAGAACCTTTGGTGGTGGTGGGGCCTCCCAACGGCCTTGCTCGCGATCATGTTCATCGCACTGCTTCTCGTGAACTTGGGTCTCGATGAAGTCTCCAACCCGCGCCTTCGGAAAATGTGAGGACACACGCCATGGCCGTTGAACAATCCGGCAAGACCGTCCTCACGCTGAAGGACATTTCCATCG
Organism: Hyphomicrobiales bacterium; assembly: GCA_046290415.1. Taxonomy (GTDB): domain Bacteria; phylum Pseudomonadota; class Alphaproteobacteria; order Rhizobiales; family MH13; genus MH13. The sequence goes on along the minus strand of JBKAGN010000010.1, from coordinate 53,318 downwards.
ATTTTCCAACCTCGGCGGGGCTGGTTCATGCGGTGCGCAACCTCGACCTGGCGATCTATGAGGGCCGCCGCGTCGGGTTCATCGGCGAGTCGGGCTCAGGCAAGACCACCACGGCGTTGGCCGTAATGCAGATGCTGGCCGCGCCCGGCTACGTCTCGTCGGGCTCGATCAAGCTTGGCGAAACCGAAATCCTCGACCTCAACGAGGAGCAGATGCGCCGGACCCGCCTGCAAAGGGTGGCCTACATTCCGCAAGGCGCGATGAACTCGCTCAATCCTATCATGCGCATTGAGGACCAGATTTGGGATGCCGTTCGCGCCCATGAGGGCAATGTTTCGAAGGCCGAACTGAAAAGACGATCCGACGATTGCTTGGCCAGCGTTGGCTTGGCAGGCCATGTCGGCAGGCTCTATCCGCACGAGCTATCGGGCGGCATGAAACAGCGCGTCTGCATCGCGCTTGGCGTGTCGCTGAACCCCGAACTCATCATTGCCGATGAGCCGACCTCCGCGCTCGACGTGGTCACTCAGCGCCACGTCATGCAGACGCTCAAAGAGGTGCAGGCCAAGATCGGTTCGGGCCTCATTCTCATCGGTCACGATATGGGCCTGATGGCGCAGTCCGTCGATGAATTGGCCGTGCTGAAAGATGGCGAACTGGTCGAGCACGGCACGGTCAAACAGATCATCGAGAACCCGCAGCACCCCTACACCAAGCAGTTGATTTCCTCTGTCCCGCTGGTTGGCGGCGATAGCTTTCTGGATGAGGGCATCGGCGCACCGCCGGTCAACCGCTCCGCCGGCGCCGAGGCGCTGCTGGAGTTCGATGCGGTCTCCAAGACCTATGGCGATGTGACCGCCGTGCACCCGATGTCCTTCAAGCTCGACGGCGAGGTGCCGAAGATCATTTCCATTGTCGGCCAATCTGGGTCCGGTAAATCGACCATGGGCGGCATGATGCTCGGGTTTACGCCGCCTTCCTCGGGCCGTGTGCTGTTTGAAGGCAAAGACATCAACAGGATGGGGGCCTCTGCCAGCCTTGATTTCCGCAAGAACGTGCAGGCCGTTTTCCAGGACCCTTATGCCTGCTTCAACCCGTTCTACCGCGTCGATCACGCGTTGAAATTCCCGTTCAAACGCTTTGGCTTTGCCAAGTCCGAGGCGCACACCGAAGAAAAAATGTTCGAGGCCTGCACTGCCGTCGGGCTCGATCCGAACCAGGTGCTGCGCCGCTACCCGCATCAACTGTCGGGCGGCCAGCGGCAAAGGATAATCGTGGCCCGCGCGCTGATGCTCTCGCCGAAGCTTTTGATCGCCGACGAGCCGGTTTCCATGGTCGATGCAAGCTTGCGCGCAACGATCCTGAAGAACATCTACGATCTGAAAGACCAGTATGGGATTTCGATCCTCTACATCACCCACGATCTGGCCACCGCCTATCACGTGTCGGATTATGTGATCGTGCTCTACCACGGCCACATCGCCGAGGCCGGCCCACCCAAAGAGGTCATCGGCAACCCGCAGCACCCCTACACCCAGCTGCTCATCGACTCGATCCCATGGCCCGATGTGAATCGCTCCTGGGGTGAGAGCGCCTCCGCCGATGAGGATGTCAAAACGCTGGCAGCGCTGAGCGAAAACACACAAACTGTGTTCCGCGGTCAGGTACCGGGCTTTGATCTCACCGTTCCTGGGCGTATGTCGAAAGCGGCATAAACAAGGATGGCGCGAAAGGCATAACCTTTCGCGTTTTGGCGCGTCGTAAAGTTCTTCTCCCATGAAACACAACATCTATTGGACGGTCGAGAAAATCGCCGCCCGTCTGAAACTGGTCGCGCCGCTGGTTTACCGGCGCCGCCAACCGATCATGCCATTCCGCTACACCACGCTGGAGGGACCACTCGCCAAGGCACCGGTGGATGCCGACTTGGATTTCAGCGATTGGCCGATGATTCCGTTCGACAGCTATTGGGGCAGTTGGGCGACAGACTTCGTGCTGCGCACCCGGCTTTCGATCCCGCCGGGATGGGGCGAAAGCGGACCGTTGGCCCTGCACCTGCCGCTTGGCGTGGCGGGCGATATCTTCACCCATCCGGAGGCTCTGGCATACATCGATGGTGAGGCGGAAGCCTCCGTCGACCGCCACCATCACGAACTCTTCCTGCCCGAACGCGTCAATGATGGGCAGGAGCATGATGTGGCGCTGCACGGTTGGACCGGTCTGTCGGGATGGCCGCCTAACCCCAACGCCAAAGACAAGCTCTTCATGCGCGAATGCTCGCTGGTGGAGATTGATCCGCCCACTCGCGAGCTTTGCCAATTGGCGCGAACCGCGCTCGATGTGGTGGGCCAGCAGCCAGAAACCTCCACCGCGCGCAACGAAATCCTGAAAAGCCTCGACGCTGCCTTCAAAGCCCTCGACACGCGCGACCCGGTCGGCGGCGAGCCCTTCTACGCCTCGGTGCCCGAGGCACTTCAGGTCTTGAAAGAGGGTCTTGCCCAGGGCGGCAACCCGCTGGACGTCGATATCATCGCCATCGGCCACGCCCATCTTGATCTGGCCTATATGTGGACCGTCGATCAGTCGCGCCGCAAATGCGGGCGCACCTTTGCCAATGTGCTGAAGATGATGGACACCTATCCCGACTATCACTTCAGCCAGTCGCAGCCGCTGCAATATAAGTTCACCAAAGAAGACTACCCGGCGATCCATGAGGGCATGCGCGCCCGCATCGAAGAGGGGCGCTGGGAAGTGCTTGGCGGCATGTGGGTGGAGCCGGACTGCGTCATCACCGGCGCCGAAGCGCTCGCCCGCCAGATCGTCTATGGCCGCCTCTATTTCCGCCAGGAGTATGGCCCGGAAGCCGAAACGCCGGTTCTCTGGCTGCCAGATACGTTCGGATTCACCTGGTCGCTGCCGCAATTGATGAAAGAAGCGGGCCTCAAATGGTTCGTCACCAACAAGCTCAACTGGAACCAGTACAACCAGATGCCGCACCAGCTCATGTGGTGGCAGGGCCTGGATGGCAGCAAGGTGATGGCACACTTCTTCACCACGCCGCGCAAGGTGCAGTACCTGCCCCACGCAACGACGTACAAAGCCGAACTGACGGCCGAAGAAGTGTTTGGCACCTGGGAGAACTTCCGCCAAAAGCCTTCCCACAACGAGCTGATTATCGCCTACGGCTATGGCGACGGCGGCGGCGGACCGACCCGCGAACTGATCGACACACTGCACGCCTATGATCAGATGCCGGGCGCGCCGCGGTTGCGTCCTGGAACCGTGCGCGAGTTCTTCGAGAACGCTGAAAGCGATCCCGAAGCCACAAGCATCCCCACTTGGAACAATGAGTTCTATCTGGAACTCCATCGTGGCACGCTGACCAGCCAGGCCCGCGCCAAATGGCACAATCGCAAATGCGAAGTGCTGCTGCACCAGGCTGAGTTTATCGGCGCATTGGCCAACATAACGACCGGCCACCCCTACCCGGCTGAAACGCTGCGCAAAGCCTGGGAGCTGGTGCTGCTCAATCAATTCCACGACATCCTGCCAGGGTCCTCGATCACCGAGGTCTATGAGGAAACCATGGCCGACTACGCCGAGGTGCGCCGCAGCGTCTCGGCGGTGCGCGAAACGGCGATCAAGGCATTGGCTGGGTCCATGCCCGAACGCACCACAACCCTGGTCATCAATGCCCAACCCTTTGGCGGCGGGCGCACCGGGTTCCTGGCCGATGACATCGACACCGGTCTGATGGATTTGCGCGATGAACGCAGCCTGCTCACCCAAGCAGTCGAGGGCGGCACACTAATCGAGACCCCGATCATTGAGCCCTATTCGGTCATTGCGCTGGGACCCACCGCAAGCCCCGCCAACACCAACACCGGGCTCACCGCCGAACGCACCGAGAGCGGCGCCACTCTGGAAAACTTTGACCTCAAGGTCGTGTTCGACCTCAACGGCGAGATCGCTTCCATCTGGGATAAGCGCGCCAAGCGCGAAGTGCTCGAAGAAGGCAAGACCGGCAACCGCCTTCTCGCCTTCGAAGACCGGCCAGTGGTCTGGGATGCCTGGGACATCGACATCTATTACGAGGATCGCTGCGATGTAATCGATACCCTCGATTCGATGGAGGTGGTGGAAACCGGGCCGCTGCGCGCAACCATCGCAATCACCCGCACCTTCCGCCACTCGACCATCACCCAGCGCATCTCGCTTGATCATCGCTCCAAACGGATCATGTTCGATACGGTGATCGATTGGAATGAGACGCACACCTTGCTGAAGGCCGCTTTTCCGGTGGCCATCCTATCGCCTACGGCCACTTACGATATCCAGTTCGGCAACATGGAGCGAACGACCCATCGCAATACCAGTTGGGACTATGCGCACTTTGAAAGCGCGGCGCAGAAATGGGCCGATCTGTCAGAAGGAAATTACGGCGTCGCCCTGCTCAATGACAGCAAATATGGCTATGACATCCACCATAATGTCATGCGGCTCTCGCTGCTGAAATCCGCCACCATGCCTGATCCGATTGCCGACCAGGGCGTGCATTACATGACCTACGCGCTGCTGCCCCATGAAGGCGATTGGCGCCGCGATGTGCCGCGCGCCGCCTATGATCTCAACAATCCGCTGATCGTCCGGCATGTCGAGCAGGCGGGCGGTCGCACGCCTTGGCGGCATTTTGCGATGCCGCATCAATCCAACCTCATCATCGAGACGATCAAGCAAGCCGAGGACGGCAATGGCATCATCATGCGACTTTACGAGAACAGCCGCGAACGTGGGCCGGTGACAGTTCAGTTCGGCTTCGATGTGGCCGCCGTGATGCGCTGCAATCTGCTCGAAGATGTGCGCGAGCCGGTGCCGGTACGCCACAACCATATCGAGCTGGACGTGAAGCCCTACCAGATCATCACGTTACGGGTCATTCCCGCACTCACCGGAGGCGGTGTTCCTTTGGAATTGATCAGCCAGGGCCCTCTGCCAGAAGACCAACAAGATGCTCCCCAATAGGCAACGAGGATGTGGCCGCTGGTGAGGGCGCATTGCAGACATGCAGTGTGCGCGGCGTCTGTTTGATCAGAAAATCATGCACCAGCGTGCCGTCCTTCATCACTGCTTGGGCGCGAATGCCGGCCGGATAGGGTTCCAGATCCTCAAGCGAAAGACCCGGTGCGTATTTCTGGCAGAGTTTTAGGTAACGCCGTTTCGAGAGCGAGTTACGGAACTCTGTGATCCCTGAGCCAAGGTTCTTGCCCATAACTTTCCAGAACCCTTTAAAGCCAAGCATCGAGAGCACGTCGCCCGTATTGAACGAGCCCTTGGGATAGCCCTCGCGGGCAAAGCCAAGCACAGCATTGGGACCCACGGTCACCGACCCGTCGATCATGCGCGTCAAGTGCACGCCCAGAAACGGCAGATCCGGGTCTGGGATCGGGTAGATGAGATGCTTGATGATCGCGTTGTGGCGCGCGTTCAGGCGATAATACTCGCCGCGAAACGGCACGATCTGGAAGTCCACGTCGACGCCAGCCATCTTGGCCAACCGATCGGCCTGCAACCCGCCACATACAATCAACTGCCGGACTTCATAAAGACCCGTGCTGGTCGCAACCGACACGGTGTCCGGCCCCTCAGCGATCCCGGTCACCGCGCAGTTAAGCACGACCTCACCGCCAGCCTCTTCCAACTCCTTGGCCATCGCTCGGGCCATGGCTGGATAGTCGACAATGCCGGTGACCCGAACGAACAGCGCCCCAAGCCCCGTAATGTTGGGCTCGCGCGCTTTGAGCTCGTCAGCGGATAGACGTTCCGGATCGAGCCCGTTGGCACGGCAGCGTTCTTCAAGCGCGTCCATACGCTCCAGCTCAATCGGCGTGGTCGCCACCAACAGCTTGCCACACTGCTCAAACGGGATCTGATGGCGCGTGCAAAAGGCGATGGTCGCCTCGACGCCCGCTCGACAGAACTTGGCCTTCAAACTGCCTGGCGCGTAATACACCCCGGCGTGGATAACGCCGGAGTTGTGGCCGGTCTGATGAACGGCCAGCCGATCCTCTTTCTCCAGCACCCGTACGGTGGAATCTGGATACGCTTTGGCGAGCTGCATCGCGGTCGAAAGACCGACAATGCCGCCGCCAATCACCAGATAATCAGAATGCCGGTCGTCAGACTGCAAGGCCTACCACTCGCCCGTGTTGGGCATCGACGCCCAGGGCTCTTGTGCGGGCAAGGCATCGCCCTTCTGCAAAAACTCAATGGAGATACCATCAGGCGAGCGAACAAACGCCATGTTTCCATCACGCGGTGGGCGATTGATGGTCACGCCACCATCCTGAAGCTTCTGGCAAAGGGCGTAGATGTCATCGACCGCATAGGCCAGATGCCCAAAATTGCGTCCACCGGTGTAGCTCTCCGTTTTGCCGTCGTCGTCCGGCCAATTGTAGGTGAGTTCGATCATCGGCGCTTTGTTGGCGAGCGCGGCCTCTTTGTCCTCGGGTGCAGCAAGGAAGATGAGCGTAAACCGCCCGCCCTCGCTGTCGCGGCGGCGAATTTCCACCATGCCCAAAAGATTGCAGTAGAAGTTGAGGCTGGCGTCAATATCTTGGACGCGAACCATGGTGTGCAAATAGCGCATCGTTGCTCTTTCTTTTTGTCGGGTTGATCCCGACATAGGACACCTGACGCGTTGAACCAAGGTCCCCCCATGCCGATCAAAACCCACACGCCGCGCAACACCCAGCCGAAAAACAATCTGGAGCGCGCGGCCTATCCCACGCTGTCCGATGAGCATGTGGCGCTTTTGGAAAGCGTTGGCGAGCGCCGCACGCTGGAACCGGGCGCCGTGGTCTTCGAGGTGGGACAGGACAGCTACGATTTCCACCAGCTTTTGTCGGGCACGATGCATGTTATCGACCGTACCGACGGGCACATCGTGGTCACGGTGTCCGCGCCCAACTTCATCGGTGAGCTTGGCATGCTGATGGGTCAGCGGACCTTCTTTGCCGCCGAAATCGGCGAGAAAGCCAAAGTCATCACGGTCAAAAACGAGGTGCTGCGCGAGCTGATCGCCACCCATCCGGAATTCAGTGACATCATCGTGACCGCCTTTGCTGCCCGACGCCGCCTGATCATGGAATGGGGTGAAGGGCGCCTGACCATCGTCGGCGATCCAACCAACCGCACCACACTGCGCCTTCTTGAATTTGCCACCCGGTCTCTGGTGCCGCATCGGTTTGTGGACCGTACCCAAGAGGGCTGGGAGCAAGCGCTCGATCATCACTGCGCCTTGCCGCAGGCCGATTGCCTGGCGCTGATCGGCAAGGACGAAATCCTGGTCAATCCGCGCGCCCGCGACGTCTCCGCCGCCCTTGGTCTCGACCTGGAAGCCAAAGCCGACCGGCTGTTCGACGTGTTGGTCGTCGGCGCCGGCCCGGCTGGCTTGGCAGCGTCCGTCTACTCGGCCTCCGAAGGATTGAACGTGATCACCATCGAAGACACCGCCATCGGCGGGCAGGCGGGCACGTCCTCGCGGATCGAAAACTATCTGGGGTTTCCGCGCGGCATATCCGGCGCCGATTTGGCCTATCTCGGGGAGGTTCAAGCGGTGAAATTCGGCGCTCGGTTCACCGTGCCCCGCCGCGCGTCCAAACTGCACTGCAAGGGCGATCACTATGAGGTGGAACTGGACGACGAGACCTGCATTCGCACGCGCGCCGTGGTTCTGGCCAATGGCGTGCAATATCAGCGCCTGCCGCTAGACGATCTTGAACGCCTGGAAGGCCACGGCGTCTACTACGCCGCGACCGAATTGGAGGCGCGGTTTTGCAAGAACACCGAAGTCGTAATCATCGGCGGCGGCAACTCCGCTGGCCAGGCCGCCATGTTCCTATCGCGCCACGCCAAGCATGTGCATTTGCTGGTTCGCCGCGACGGCCTGTCGGAAACAATGTCGTCTTACCTCTCGACACGCATCCTGAGCGACCCGTCGATCACCCTTTGGACGCAGAGCGAAGTCTGCCATCTGGATGGCGATCAACGCCTTGAGGCGGTGCACATCAAGAACCGGCAGACCGGCGAGGTGAAACAGGTGGATAGCCAGGCGCTCTTCATCATGATCGGCGCTGCGCCCAACACCGGTTGGCTGGATGGGCAGATCGACCTGGACGACAAGGGCTTCATCAAAACCGGCGCGGACGTCAGCCTAGAAACGCGCGGTTACGCGACCTCCATGCCGGGCATCTACGCGGTCGGCGACATCCGTTCCGGCTCGGTCAAACGCGTCGCCTCAGCGGTTGGCGAGGGCTCTGTTGTGGTATCAGCGGTGCACAGCTTTCTGGCGCAGAGCTAAGGCACGCCAAACCCGGCGCACATCCTATAAAAGGAGACACCATGCCGACCAAAGAGCATGCGATCACCATGGCGCGGTACAATGCCTGGCAGAATGAGAGCCTTTTTTCGGCGGCCGATCAGCTAAGCGCAGATGAACGCGAGAAAGAACGTGGCGCATTCTTTGGGTCCATCCATCAAACGGCCTCCCACCTGCTATGGGGCGACTCGTTCTGGATGAGCCGCTTTGCGGGCACGCCAGCGCCGGGCGGCAGCGTCAAAGAATCGATGGCTTTTGCACCGGTTTGGGATGATCTAAGGACGAGGCGCAAGGCACTCGATAAGACAATTCTGCGCTGGGCGCACGACGTTCCAACCGACTGGTTTGAGGGCGAGCTTTGCTGGCATTCGGCCGTTGCCGGCGGCGAGGTTTGCAAACCCCGCAAAATCCTAGCAACCCATTTCTTCAATCATCAGACCCACCATCGCGGCCAGATGCACGCCATGCTCACCGCAGCAGGTGCAGTGACTGAGGATACAGACCTGCTGTTCATGCCAGAGTCTTTTGCAAGCCTCTAGCCAGGTGCCTAACCAGCCAACGGTTACGTCACGGCGCTCGCTTCGATCTCCACCACGAACTCTTCGCGCGTGAAGCCGCCAACGATGATCAGCGTGGAAGCCGGCAACGCCGTTACGTCCGCCAGCCAGGCATCGCGCGCTTTCATGTAGCCGGCCATGTGCTCGCGTGCGGTCACGAACGCAAACAGGTGAAACACATCGTGCTTGGTCATGCCGCCTTCGGCCAGCACCGCCTCGATATTGGCGAACACAAGCGCGGCCTGAGCCTCGGCGCCTTCTGGAATCGTCCCATCCTTGGCCATGGCAAGTTGGCCGGCGGTGCGCACCATGCGCTTGCCCGGATCGATCGCCACGCCGTGCGCATAGCGGGCAAAGGGCGGGGCCAGACTGTCGGGCAAAAGGGATCGGAAGCTCAAAGCGTCACCTCGTGATGAATGAAAACCGGCCAATTGCCTCCATAGCAAGCACAATGCGTGGGCATTATGCACAGGCAAAAGGCAAAGGCGTATTGCGACTAGATTTTAGGCGTTTTTGCGTTGACATCACAACCCACCCGCCACCTAATCGGAGCAAGCGGGTTGGTCTGAGCGCATCGAGCGAACCAGAGCACGCCCCAAATTTGGCACGCTTTTTGGCAAGCCATACAATGCGCCAAGCATTCGCACTCAATGCATGCGCACAAAAACAGCGGAGTCCTTGATGACACTTCCTTCCTCGTCCCACCGCCGCACATCCACGCGCAAAATCGCCTTGCTGGCAGCCACAGCGCTGTCCGTTGGCGCGGTCTCGCCAGCGTTGGCCCTTGAAGAGGTGGTCTTTGGCACCAACTGGCTCGCCCAAGCCGAGCATGGTGGCTTCTACCAATCGGTTGCCGACGGCACCTATGAAGCCTGCGGCCTCGACGTCACCATCGTCACCGGCGGCCCTCAGGTGAACAACCGCGCGCTCATGCTGGCTGGCCGCATGGACTTCCATATGGGCGGCGATCTGCTTCACGCTTTCCTTGCCGCAGAGCAGGACATTCCCGTGGTCGCTGTCATGGCCGCCTTCCAGAAACATCCCCAAGTGATCATCGCTCATCCAGGCCAAGCTGAAACCTGGGAAGACCTGCGCGACCTGACTCTTATGATCGGCGACAACGGCTTTGCCGGCTATTATCGTTGGATGGTGGCTGCCGAAGGGTTCACGGACGAGCAGCGCGTGCCTTACACCTTCAACCCAGCGCCCTTCTTGGCCGATACGGGCTCGGCGATGCAGGGTTATCTGTCTTCCGAGCCCTTCGTGATTGAAAACGAAGCCGGCTTCACACCGGAAATTTTCCTGATCGCTGATGCTGGATACGCAACCTATGCCACGACCGTTGAAACCATGGCGGCGACCATCGAAGAACGGCCGGAGGTGGTCGAGTGTTTCGTCGAGGGCTCGATCCTGGGTTGGTACAACTATCTTTACGGCGACAATGCCGCGGCCAATGCAATGATCATGGCCGACAATCCGGAAATGACGCAGGACAAGATCGATTACGCCATCGAGAAAATGCTGGAATTCGGCATCGTCGATTCCGGTGACGCGTTGGAACTGGGCATTGGCGCGATGACCGCTGAAACCATCGACGCCTTCTACGACCAGATGGTGGAAGCTGGGGTGGTCAGCGCAGGCCTCGACTATTCAGCGACCTACACGACGCAGTTCGTGAACCAGGGCCTCGGTTTGGACCTGCGTCCAGAATAACCCTTTTCAATGCCTCCCCCCGACGACACTGTAGCGGCGCGCCTGGAACCAAGGGCGCGCCGTTCCCCTGAAGAGACCTGGACACTGCGTCTTGCCTGATACCCAAGCTCAACCCACGCCCATCCTGTCGCTGCGCCATGTCGGCAAGGTTTTTGGTGGCTCGGTGACGGCGCTCGATGATATGTCGCTCGACATTCACGACGGCGATTTCGTCAGCCTTCTCGGCCCCTCCGGCTGCGGCAAGTCCACCGCGCTGCGGCTCATCGCTGGGCTGATGCGCCCGACATCCGGACGCATCGTTTGGTCCGATACCGGGCGCAAAAGCACCGGCGGGCAGGACCTTGGCGTGGTGTTTCAAGAGCCGACGCTGATGCCCTGGGCAACGGTGGAAGACAATGTCTGGCTGCCAATGCGCCTGGCCAAGATCAAAAAGGCTGAGGTGCGGGACAAGATCGACGAAATCCTCGACGTCGTCGGCCTGTCTGGTTTTGAAAAAAGCTTTCCGCGCGAGCTATCCGGCGGCATGAAGATGCGCGTGTCCATTGCGCGCGCGATGGTCACCAGGCCGAAGCTCATCCTGATGGATGAGCCATTTGCCGCGCTTGATGAGATCACCCGTTTCAAGCTCAACAACGACCTTTTGGAAATGCAGGCCCGCATCGGCTGCACGGTCATCTTCGTCACCCATTCGGTGTTTGAAAGTGTGTTTCTGTCCAATCGCGTGGTGGTGATGGCCGCCCGTCCTGGGCGTGTGGTGCAGGAACTGCAGGTCGACGAACCCTATCCGCGCCAAGAAGACTTCCGCACATCACCGGAATATGCAGCCCATTGCCGTGAGGCCTCCGAGGCCTTGCACGCAACGCTCGACGCAAACGCGGAGGCAGCATAATGGCGGTGATCTCCAATGATGATGCGCCGCGGCTCTCACCCTCCGATGATGCCAATGTCGTCGATCTAGAGGAACGCGCCCTCGCCCGTCGCGAGCGCTTGGACAAAATCGGCGCCTGGCTGCTGCCGGTGATCATGATTGCGCTGGGCATTTTTGCATGGGATCGCATCGTCGCGATCAACGAGATCCCGCATTACATCCTGCCCTCGCCCGGTCGCGTTTGGGACACGCTGATCGCCGACTGGCGGGTCCTGTTCGATGCGCTTTCCATCACCATGATGATCACCGGCGCAGCGCTGCTGGCCGCCATCATCGGTGGCGCTGGGCTCGCCATCCTGTTCAAGCAATCACGCTTGATGGAGATGTCGCTCTATCCCTATGCGGTGATCCTGCAGGTCACACCGATAGTGGCCATCGCACCGCTGATCTTCATTTACGTCGAAGAACGGCTGGTCGGCTTGTTGATCTGCGCCTGGCTTGTGGCCTTCTTCCCGGTCCTGTCCAACACGACGCTGGGCCTCAACTCCGCCGACCATAATCTGCGCGATCTTTTCAAGATTTACGGCGCTTCGCGTTGGCAGCGGCTGCTGCATCTGGAACTTCCCTCGGCCCTGCCCTATTTCCTCGGCGGCCTGCGCATCGCCGGCGGTCTGGCACTCATCGGTGCGGTTGTTGCCGAGTATGTGGCCGGCACCGGCGGCATTGGCTCTGGCCTCGCCTTCACTATCCTGGAAGCTGGTTACCGGCTCAACATCCCGCGCATGTTCGCCGCGCTGATCCTGATCGCCGCCACCGGTGTGCTGATCTATGCCGTGCTGAGCTTTGTCAGCTGGCTGCTGCTGCACAAATGGCACGAGAGTGCCCTGAAGCGGGAGCGCTAGGTGACGAGCGCATTTTCCCTACCCGAAGGCCCGGTTACACTCGACAATCTCACCCTACCGGGTCCGTTGATCGGCGCTGTTGATGCGCTCGTCAGAGGCTCGGTGACGATCAACGATGGTGTGTTCTCTGAGGTGCCTGCGGCAACGCGGATCAACTGCCACGGGCGCATGGCACTTCCAAGCTTTGTTGATATGCACACCCATCTCGACAAGGGCCACATCTGGCCGCGCACGCCCAACCCAGATGGCTCCTTCGACGGCGCCCTGTCATCGGTGGCCGGAGACCGCGAGGCAAAATGGTCAGCCGAGGATGTTCGTGCCCGCATGACCTTCGCACTGGAATCTGCCTATGCCTACGGCACCAAAGCGATCCGCACGCATTTGGATTCCATCCCACCGCAGGACGAGATTTCCTGGTCCGTGTTTGACGAAGTGCGTGCCGATTGGAAGGGGCGCATCGATCTTCAGGCCGTAAGCCTGGTTGGCGCCGATGGCATCGAACCGGACGGCACCGGGCGCTACCAACACACCGCCGATCTGGTTTCCCAAACCGGCGGCGTGCTTGGCATGGTTACCTATCCGCTTCCTGATCTTGACGCGCGACTGGAAGCCTTCTTCCAGATGGCGAGTGAACGCGGTTTGGATGCCGATTTTCACGTAGACGAGACCGGCGACCCCTCGGTCGCGACGCTACGCCAGATCGCGCAAATGGTTCTCAAGACCGGCTATGAGGGCAAGGTCGTGTGCGGCCATTGCTGCTCCCTCGCCGTCCAAGATGAGAGCGAAGCCGACCACACCATGGATTTGGTGGCTGAAGCCGGCTTGACGGTTGTCTCGCTGCCGCTGTGCAATCTCTACCTTCAAGATCGTAACGCCGGCGCGCGCACCCCGCGTTGGCGCGGCGTCACCCTGGTGCATGAGATGAAGGCGCGCGGCATTCCGGTGGCCTTTGCTTCGGACAACACCCGCGACCCGTTCTACGCCTATGGCGATCTGGATATGGTCGAAGTGATGCGCGAAGCGACCCGCATTGCCCATCTGGATCATTCCGATGCCGATTGGGTGGCCGCCTTTTCGACGACACCGGCCGCCATGTGCGACTTTGACTATGCCCCCTTCGCTGCCGGTGCGCCCGCCGACTTCACCCTGTTCAAGGCCCGCTCATGGAGCGAATTCATGGCCCGCCCGCAAACCGACCGAACCGTGATCCGTGATGGTAAGGTGCTCGCCGTTTCACCGCCTGACTACGCGGTTCTCGACCCGCTTATGGAGTAAACAATGACCGGAAACATCGCCGCCGTGCGCGAAGCGCTCGACCATCTCGACATCGACGACAACCCGGCCACTTTGAAACAAAAGAGCCGCGACTTCTTTTGGTACTCCCCGGTGCTGAAAGAAAAAATGGACCATCTGATCGGCGACTTCGTAGTCTCGCCACGCTCCGAAGCCGAAGTGATTGAGGTTCTCAAAACCTGCTTCGCGCACGATGTGCCTGTCACGACACGTGGCGCGGGCACCGGCAATTATGGTCAGGCCATGCCGCTGGCCGGTGGCGTGATCATGCACATGAAGAACATGACCAAGGTGAAGGAGATTCACCCCGGCCGCGTGATCGTCGAGCCTGGCAAAGTGGTCAAAGACTTGGACGCTGAAACGCGCGCGCATTCCGGCCAGGAACAGCGCATGATGCCCTCCACCTACGGCACCGCGACCATAGGCGGGTTCATTGCCGGCGGGTCCGGCGGCATTGGGTCGGTGCGCTGGGGGGCGCTGCGCGATCTGGGCAACATTCTGCGCCTGCGCGTTGTCACCATGGAGGCCGAACCGCGCATCCTGGAATTCACCGGAGAAGACCTCGCCCGCGTCTCCCACGCCTATGGCACCAACGGCATCATCACCGAGATCGAGATGCCCCTGGCACCGGCGTATGATTGGGTGGAATTCGCGCTCGGCTTTGACGATTTCATGGACGCGGCGACCTTCGGCTACAACCTGGCGCAGCAGGACGGGATTCTGGTCAAGCTCATCACGCCCATCGAAGCGCCGATCCCGTTCAAATTCTTCAAGCGCTTTTCTGGCCATGTGCGCGAGGACCAATCGATCCTCATCGTGCTGGTCGCGCCGCAATCGCTGGATGGTTTCAGCGCCTTCATGGGGCGCAACGACAACCCAGATGTGATCTACCGCTCAGACGCGTCCACCTTTGAACGCACCCCGGGCCATTTGGCCGAATACACCTGGAACCACACCACGTTGCGGGCGCTGCAGGTCGATCCGACCGTGACCTATCTGCAGGTTCGCTATGGCGGCCCTGATCCGCTGGCCAAGGTCGCCAAGGTGCGTGAGACGTTCGGCGCTGAAGTACTGCAGCACCTTGAGGCGATGCGCGAAGGCGGCAACGTGATCTATGCCGGCCTTCCCATCGTTGATTTCAGCAACGAGGAACGGCTCAACGAGATCGTGCGCATTCACGAAGACCTTGGCTGCATGATCTTCAACCCGCATCGCTACACGCTGGAAGAAGGCGGGCGCCAAAAGACCGATGATCGGCAGCTTAAGTTCAAGAAAGAAGCCGATCCCAAGGGCCTGCTCAATCCCGGCAAGATGATTTCTTGGGACGATCCAAACTGGTCGTATGAGACGATGTACGCCTATCCAAAAATGAAGCAAGCAAGCTGATCAACTGAATTTCAGTTAAGTAGAGGTAATCGCAGTGTCTGAGGGCGGCAAGAGGGTGATGGTGATCTTCGCACACCCGGTGCCGGAAAGCTTTTCCTCAGCGCTGCACTCGCGAGTGGTTGAAACGCTTCAAAACGCCGGTTGGCATGTGGATGACTGCGACTTGAACGCGGAAAACTTCCCTGCTGTGATGACATGTGATGAGCGACGGACGTACCACGATGAAGAAATCAACATAAATCCAGTTAAAAAGTACGTTGACCGGCTGAGAGCCGCCCAAGCCGTGGTCTTCGTCTATCCTGTCTGGAACTTTGGCTACCCGGCCATTCTCAAAGGTTTTTTCGACCGGGTGTTCCTTCCTGGCGTCTCCTTCAAGCTGGTCAATGGCCATGTGCGCCCAGCGCTCACCAACATCAAGAAATACGCCACCGTCACCACCTATGGCGGGACGCGGCTGCGCGCTTTTCTGGCCGGCGATCCGCCGCGTCAGCTCATGACCCGCCCCGTACGCTACGTTATGGGCGGCGCGCCTATGCAATACCTCGCACTTTACGATATGAACCGCGCGAGCGATCAGAAAAGGGCGGCATTTCTCGCCCACGTCACCCAGCAGATGGAGAGGTTCTGACCCGGCATGCAGGCCAACCGTGCAACCAGCGGCATGAAAGCGCTGATCGTTTATTGCCATCCAAGCGCGACAAGCTTCAACCATGCGGTTCTTGAGACCGTCACCGATGAACTGGCCCAGGCTGGCGCCGAAGCCCGCGTCATCGACCTATATGCCGAACGTTTCCAACCCTCGCTGACGCTTGAAGACTGGACCGACTACGAAGATACCAGTTGCAACACCGACCGCATTGGCCCGCATGTGGAAAGTCTGCAATGGTGCAACGCGCTGATCTTCGTCTACCCCACCTGGTGGTTCGGCCAACCGGCGATGTTGAAGGGCTGCCTGGACCGCGTGTTGGTGCCAGGCGTTGCGTTCACCATGCCGTGCCCGCAAAACAAGCGCTTCGGCCACACCCTTAAACACATCAAGCATTTGGGCGTCTTCACCACGTGCGGCGCATCGCTCTGGCTCACCAAGCTTATCGGCTCGCCCGGCAAACGCATCCTGATGCGCGGTTTGCGGGCGCTTTGCCACGACAGGTCGCGCACCGTGTTCGCCGCCCATTACCGCATGGATTTTTCAACACCCGATAGCCGCGCCCGGCACCTTGCCCGCGTGCGCAAAAAGATGCGCAAGTTGATCGGCGCGCCAGCCGCAGCCTCGGCGACCGCCGGCTATCCCAACAAGGTAAGGCAAACGGCATGACCACCATTCCTGTTCTCGACTATGCAACCTTCAATGGCGACACCAAGCAGGCCTTTGTTGAAGCTTGGGGCGCTGCCGCGCGCGGGCCGGGCTTTCTGGTGGTCAAGAACCACGGGATCGATGAGAAACTAATCGCCGACATGTTCACCAAGGCCGATGCCTTTTTCGCTTTGCCCAAAGCGGTGAAAGACGAGGTGTCGATCGACAAATCGCCCAACAATCGCGGCTATGCTGGCACCGGATCCGAAGCACTGGACGAAAAGTCTGGCCAGATGGATCAGAAGGAAGCCTACAACATGGCGATGGATTTCGCCGCCGACGATCCGCGCGTTTTACGCGGCGACCCCTATCGCGGCCCAAACATGTGGCCAGACGGCGTGCCGGGCTTCAAAGAGACCTTTTCAGCCTATTTCGATGCCGTGCTTGAACTTGGTGTGAATCTGCACCGGGCCATCGCGCTCGATCTTGATCTGGACGAAGATTTCTTCGCCCAGCATTTCGATGAATCCATGTCGACGCTGCGCGTGCTGCGTTACCCTGAAGCGACAAATCCGCAGCCCGGAGAGATCGGCGCTGGTGCCCACACCGACTATGGCTCGATCACGCTGTTGATGACCGACGGGACCGCAGGCCTCCAAGTGAAGCCGCGCGATGCCGATGATTGGATTGATGTGCCGCATGTGGACGGGGCGTTTGTGGTCAATATCGGCGACCTGCTGATGCGCTGGACGAACGACGTGTATGTGTCCAACCCACACCGCGTGCTGCGCCCGAAAAGAGAGCGCCGCTCCATCGCCTTCTTCATGGACCCGAATCCGAACAGCCTGGTGGAAACCCTGCCGACGGTCCCAGGTGACCGGCATTATGAGCCGATCCTGGCACACGAATATCTGACCCAGCGCCTGACTGCGACCTACAGCCAAAAACACACCGGGAATGCAGTATGACGCGTCGCTATCGCTGGGCCGACTACAAAACCACCGAGTTCGAAGATCTCGATCCCCAGAAGGTGATCGCGGTGCTACCGACCGCTGCTATCGAGCAGCACGGCCCGCATCTGCCGGTCGGCGTCGACACGTTCTTGAATGAGGGCATGCTCTCCACGGTGGAATCGCTGCTGCCGGAGCTCGCACCGGACCTGGATGTGCGCATTCTGCCGGTCCAGGCCATCGGCAAATCCAACGAGCATCTGCATGCGCCTGGCACGCTCACCCTACCAGCCGATCTGGCGCTAGCGATCTGGACCGAGATTGGCCTTTCGGTTGCCCGCGCTGGCGTGCGCAAGATGGTCATCACCAACTCGCATGGCGGCAATCTTGATCTGATATCCATTCTGGCGCGCGAGATGCGCGTGCGTGCCCGCATGCTCTGCGTGAAGAGCCAATGGGGCAATTGGGGTGTCCCGGATGGGCTCTACACCGAGGATGAGATGAAATACGGCATCCATGGCGGTGATGTCGAAACCTCTATGATGCTGCATTTCCACAAGGATTTGGTGGATATGAGCAAGGCGGAGAATTTCCGCTCAACCGCCGAAGACCTGCAAGGCGGGTTCAAGATCTCGCCCACCGGCATGCCGGCCTATGGCTGGATTTCATCCGACCTCAACAGCGACGGGACAGTGGGCGATGCCAGCATCGCCACAGCTGAAAAAGGCCGGCTGACCGCCGACCATTACGCCCGCGGCTTCATCGGTCTTTTGAAAGACGTTGCCGAGGCGGAAATCACGCGTTTCGATTAGCGTTCTTCGGGCTCATCCGGTTCGTAGCGAATCAAGTCGCCTGGCTGGCAGTCGAGAAACGCGCAGATTTTTTCCAGCGTCTCAAAACGCACGCCCTTCACCTTGCCGGATTTGAGCAGCGACACCTGCTGCTCGGTGATGCCGATGGCCGCGGCGAGCTCCTTGGAGCGCACCTTTCGCCGGGCCAGCATCACATCCAGATCGACCACGATCGCCATCAGACGATGCTCGCATGATCATCGGCGATCCGCGCAGCCTCGCTGAGCACCAGCCCAAGGCCCCAGAGCGCAAAGCCAGATGCAAAGGCGCCGATATCCGAGGCGGAAAAACCGACGCTGAACACGCCGGGGCCATCCGGGTTCGTCATGGAAAGATAAAGCGTCGTCAGTGTGTTGCTCAGCATCGCCGTTACTGCGAACACCACAAATCCGATTCCCGCCCGTGAAACCAGCATGGCGTTGCGCTCATCAAGCACAACGCCTTGGGCCAAGCGGCGGAAAAGCTGAAACAGCGTCAGCATCGTCAGCACAAAGACGACGATCGGCACGGTGCGCAAGAGCATTGGCCAAATCACACCGGGGAACTGGGCTGCATCCGCCGCCATGTCGGTGCCGAGCATCCCCAGCGAGGTACTGATGAAGGTGGCGCGGATATCTTCCGACACCCATTGCGCCACCAGGCCGATGAGCATCAGTCCTGCAGCGGCCAACGGTACGATGGCAAGCCATCGCGCACGACGGGACAGGCGGGAGCTCGCAGGAGCGGTGTGGGAGGATGGGGACGCAAGGTGGGGCATAGAGGCCTCTTTTGATCGGGGGGATACAGGGTTAGGGGATTTGATTTTCTTCTTGCATTCAAAAATTAATATAATAGATGAATTTCATCGCATCAACAGTGGAATTCTCAATGCCGAAATCAAACCCCTTCTCGCGTACTCTCAAAGGCGCAATGATCGGCGCCACAGCGCTCGCCCTGCTGGCCGGTTGCAGCCATGTGCCCCTGACTTCGGTCCCGGCGCTCGCGGCCATCGACTTTGAAACGACGCAGTTCGGCGCCTTGCGCGCAGCGATCGAAATGCCAGCTGCCCTGGTGCCGAAAATCGACGGCGTTCGGCTCAATGTCCGACTGACCATTGAGGGTGCCGTGGCCGAAGAGCGGTCCTATGCCCTGGTCGGCCAAGACCTTGCATCGCTTCAAACGGACCTTCCGCAAGCCGGCAGGGACCGCCACACCTTCGTATATGCTCTGACGCCGGACGATCAGCGCGGCATGGACGCCATCCGCCGCGCCGTGGAGACCGCCAAAGCGAACCAACAAAGGGGATCGTTGGGAGTCAGCGTCAGCGTCGACGAGATGTGCGTGGCTGGCGACCTTCCCGATGGTCCACTGCGCGTCGATATCTTCTTGAAGACCAGCGAAACCAATCGCTTCGTCCGCACGCTCGACGGCTTCGATCTGCGAGAAATTCCGATCGACGGGTTGGACGGAACGCTTCCCGCCTGCTGAGGCCGGCAAACGCCGTGTGCACGGAAATGCCGCTTGCCAAGGTTGGAGGCACGATGAAAGGGTGAGGGCATCAAACTGATGCTTGGAGCCTGATGATGTCCGCGCCTTCAACCGCCCTCACCCGCTTTTCCGTCGCGCCTTTGTCCGGCATGACCCGCCACTTGGCTAACGTCGCTTCGGGGCGCGCCGATCCCGACTCGGTGATCACTGGCGTGCGCACGCTCAACACCTACTCCGAGCGCATCGCATTGGACAAAGAAGTGTGGATTGCCGGAGGGCGCATCGCGGCGGTGAAACCGGCCGGGACCTACCAAGGATCAGCGCCGCGCTATGACGGCCAGGGCGGAATCATCGCGCCGGGCCTGGTCGATCCGCACCTGCACATCGAATCCTCCATGGTCACCGCTTGCGCTTATGCCGAAGCGGCTCTGCTCAACGGTACGACCACGATCTTTTGCGACAGTCACGAAATCGGCAACGTCATGGACGTCGCCGGGGTCGAGGCCATGCTGGAAGATGCGCGCCGGGCCCCGCTTTCCATCTTCCTCACCGTGCCATCGACTGTCCCTGCGACTTCACCGGAGCTTGAAACGGCCGGCGGTGATCTGACGCCGGAGAAGATCGCCGGCATTTTCGATCGCTGGCCCGAGGCGGTCGCATTGGGCGAGAAAATGGACTTCGTGCCCGTCTGCCTGTCCGATGAACGCTCGCACGCCATCATCGAAGCCTCCTTGTCACGCGGACGCCCGGTCTCCGGCCATGTCTACGGCCGCGAGTTCGTTGCCGCCTACGCCGCTGCCGGTGTGACCGACACCCACGAGGCCATCGACCGCGACATCGCCGACGATTTGCTCGACGCCGGCATTTGGGTGTTTCTGCGCGGCGGACCACCGACAACGCCCTGGCACTCGCTGCCCGAAGCCATCAAGACCATCACCGAGCTGGGCGCCTCCACCAAACGCGTGGCCGTCTGCACCGATGACCGCGACGCCGATGATCTTTTGATGTTCGGCCAGGATTGGGTGACGCGGCAAGCCGTGAAGGCCGGGATCAAGCCGGAGATCGCCTGGTCAATGGGTTCGCTGCATGGCGCTACACGATTCGGCATGGAGAACGAGATCGGCGGCCTCGGCGGTGGGCGGCGCGCCGATCTGGTCTTGCTGAACGATGAGCTGGAACCGCAAAACACCTGGTATGGTGGCGAACTGGTGGTCGAAAACAAAGCGATCACGCCCCGCCTCGATCAGGCGTTCTCCACACGCTACACCTACCCTGATGCGGCGTTCACCAGCGTGAAGCTCCCTGAGACTATCACCATGACGCCGGAGGTTCCCTCCCGCGACGTCACCGCCAATGTGCTGCGCGTCGCGCTGCCCGGCATCACGCTCTACCATGACACGGTGGACCTCAAAGCCAGCAATGATTGGGGCACCCATTTTGATGACCATGGGCTTTGCTTCGTCACCATCATCGAACGCCATGGCAAAACGGACGGAAACGTTGCCCACGGCCTGTTGAAAGACTTCGGCTTGAAGGATGGCGCCGTCGCATCGTCGGTTGGCCATGATAGCCACAACATCATCATTGCCGGCACCAACCCCGACGATATGCAGGTCGCGCTAACAGCACTCAAAGACCATCAGGGCGGCGTCGTTACGGTGCAGGGGGGCGAGGTTACCGCCATGGTGCCGCTGCCGATCGCCGGGCTGCTGTCGGACAAACGCGTCACAGTGGTGGCCGAAGAAATGAGCACGCTGAAAGCGGTCTGGAAGGACATGGGCTGCACCATTCCCTTCATGGGCTTCAACCTGATCCCTCTATCCGTGATCCCCGAAATCCGAATCACTGACAAGGGCATGGTGCGCGTGCCTGAGATGGTATTGGAACCACTTTACGTTGGGGAATGAGAAAAAGCCTTGGGAATCAATACCGGTTGCGGAAATATCTGCCGATCAAATTTCCTGAATGGCACCAATGACTTTTGCGAAAAATGAAACAATGACGCAAATTTTTGCCCCAATAACCAATTAAAAGACTAAGGTTTAGTACGGACCAACTGGCCCTCCAACCAAGGAGTGTGACCATGCAAGCACTTTTCCAAACGTCTCGTTACCAAAAGTCTCGTGCCAAGCCGCCCAAGCCACCCTTGGTGCGGTTCCTGGTTAAAAACGCAGTCCTCGGTTTTGCGATGGCCGTCTTGTTCGTCGCCGCGATGCTCTATTTCAACGTCGGCAATCTCATGGCGCTCATCGTCCAATCCGATGTCGGCCTGTTCGCCATCGTGCTGATGACCCTAATGATCGGTTTCACCTTTGCCAGCCTGCAAATGGGCTTTGCGGTGATGTTTGCCTCAGACGACATCGACAAGGGACAGTCCGGCCGCGCCAGCCCGCTCATGTCGGACAAGGAAATGCGCCGCCTTGGATTGCGCCCCCTGCCGGTGAAACACAAACCCGGCGCACGACGTCACCCAGACTAAAAGTCTCCTCCCAAACTCAAAACGCCGCGCTGGGTTTCCAACGCGGCGTCTTCTTTTGTGGGCGCAGTAATCGCGTACGACCGCCGCTAGATTTTGGCGCTTAAGCTTCTTCGTTTGGCACGACCGTCTGGCGATAGAGGTGCCAGGTCGCGTGCCCAATGATCGGCAGTGTGATGATCAGCGGGAAGAAAAACAGCAGCGCTGAAACTGCCACGATACCGGCAACCATCACGCCCCAGACAAACATCGGCCATGGGTTTTTGGCCACCGCGTGCACGCTGGTCATGATCGCGGTCATGAAGTCCACTGGCTTGTCGTGCAGGTAGGGCACACCGACGACCGAAATCGAGAACACCGTGCCAGCGAGCACCGCTCCGAAGGCGTTGCCGACGAACAGGAACACCAGGCCGCGAGCGGTGAAAGCTTCCTCGATCAGCGAGCTGAGATCCATCTGCGCGAAGTAAAGCGGGTTGTAGCCGAAATTCAGCGCGTAGATCACGCGGGCAACCACCAGCCAAACGATCAGCATGAACGCCAGCACGAAGCCATAAAGGAACACGTGCGTAACGCCATGGCGTTTGAAGGCACCGAGCACATCCCAGCCGACACGCTCGCCGGTCTCGATACGCCGTGAAATTTCATAAAGGCCAATCGCCGCAATCGGGCCGATCAGCAAGAAACCAGCGGTGAACGGGAAGATCAGCGAATAGGATTCGGTGACCAGCAAGAACACCATCAAGAGCAGGCCCATGACGAAATAGGCCGCGCCGAAGAAGGTGGAAAAAAAGGCACCCTTCTTGAAATCGGAAATGCCCGCGTGCAGCGAGCTGAACACCGTGTCGAGACTGATCTGGTTGACCTTGGTCGGCGGCACATAGCCTTGCGGCACGAAACCGGCGCGGCTGTCCTCGGGCTCACCAATGATCTCATCAAGCTCGTTGATGTTGTTTACGTCGTTTGCACTCGTCATCGGTGTTTCATCCCTCTAGTGCCTGCATCATGCCAAGCGGGCGCGGCCATTGCGCGCACCAACGCTCGTTCCAGTCGGACCACAGCGTATGCCCGCAGCCTACCGTATGCGACAACCTGTCCAAGAGGCGCACAAAGCGCAAGTCCGGGCAAGTGACTGCATACCGGCCCACCAGCTTGACGATGGGGTCCACCCCGACCGCTATACCGAAACCCGTTTCCTGGGATCGACATAGATCAAATGCGGACCCGACTTTTGTCGATTAGGGAACCCCCGTGCGCAGCACCCCCAACTGATGGATGATAAGTGAGTTTGGCTACCTTTGATGTAGCGCAACGCCCTCGCGCCCGCTTGAGGGTTTGTGGGCGATGCGTTGGGCCGCGAGTCCGTGTCCGCCAGCATCATATCGGTTTCGACGATTTGACAGGCTTCCGGCATCGCTTCGCCCGCACGCAGACGCGACATGACACGAATTAGGTCAAGGACACCAAACAATGTCAGCACAAGCCGTAGCTCAATCGGCTGGCAGCACAGAGGCCCCGGCCCGCCCGCTTACTTACGCGGATGACGCCGTACGCCTGTTTACCATCGCAACGGTCCTCTGGGCTTTTGTTGGGATGGCAGGCGGGGTCTTCATTGCCGCACAGCTCGCCTTTCCGGCCCTGAATTTTCACGAGTGGGTCAATTTCGGCCGCTTCCGCCCCGTTCACACCTCCGGCGTGATTCTGGGCTTTGGCGGCAACGCTTTGCTGGCCACCTCCTACTATGTCGTACAGCGCACCTGTCAGACACGGCTGTTCGGACCCAACTGGTTCCACATCCTGCAGTTCTGGCTTTTCCAGGTTGTGCTGCTCTCGGCCGCTGGCTCCTACGTGCTGGGGTTCACCCAATCGAAGGAATATGCCGAGCCGGAGTGGTTCTTCGACATTCTCATCACCGTCTGGTGGGTTTCCTACCTGGTGGTCTTTGTCGGCACGCTGGTACGGCGCAAAGAACCGCACATCTATGTCGCGAACTGGTTCTTCCTGGCCTACATCGTCGCCGTGGCCATGCTGCACACGGTCAACAACATCTCGATCCCGATTTCGCTGTTCTCACCGCATTCCTACTCGATCTATTCCGGCGTCCAGTCGGCAATGATCCAGTGGTGGTACGGCCACAACATGGTCGGTTTCTTCCTGACCGCCGGCTTCATCGGCATCATGTACTACTTCGTGCCCAAACAGGCCGAGCGCCCGATCTACAGCTACCGTCTGTCGATCGTGCACTTCTGGGCGCTGATCTTCCTCTACATCTGGGCCGGTCCGCACCACCTGCACTACACCGCGCTGCCCGACTGGGCGCAGACGCTCGGCGTGGTGTTCTCCGTCATGCTGTGGATGCCCTCCTGGGGCGGCATGGTGAACGGCATCATGACCCTGTCGGGCGCCTGGCATAAGCTGCGCACCGATCCGATCATGCGCTTCCTTGTGGTGGCAGTGGCCTTCTACGGCATGTCGACCTTCGAAGGGCCGCTCATGTCGATCAAAGAGGTCAACGCGCTCTCGCACTACACCGACTGGACAGTGGGTCACGTGCACTCCGGTGCTCTGGGCTGGGTGGCCTTCGTCGCCTTCGGCGCGATCTATTACCTCGTGCCACGCCTATGGCGGCGCACCATGCACTCGGTCGCCCTGATCGAGGTCCACTTCTGGCTCGCCTCGATTGGTATCCTTCTCTACATCACCGCGATGTGGGTGTCGGGTATTACGCAGGGCCTGATGTGGCGCACCTACGATGAGAACGGCTTCTTGCTCTACACGTTCTCCGACACGGTCGCGATGCTGCACCCCTACTATGTGACGCGCTTCCTGGGCGGTGTCCTCTACCTGGGTGGCGTGGTGGTCATGATGTACAATCTCTACCGCACCATCACCGGACCGATCCAAGCGCGCACCCCCACCCCCCTCGTTTCGGGCCACAAGCCCGGCGACCTCGCACCGGCGGAGTAAACGGTCATGTTTAATCACGGTATCATTGAAAAAAGCACGCCGTTGATGCTGCTCTTGATCCTGCTGTCGCTCATCGTCGGCGGCATGGTTCAGATCATCCCGCTGTACAAGGTGGAATCGACCATCGAGCCGGTGTCGGGTGTGCGACCCTACTCACCGCTGGAGCAGATCGGCCGCAACCTCTACATGCGCGAGGGCTGCTACAACTGCCACTCACAGCAGGTGCGACCGTTCCGCGATGAAGTGGACCGTTATGGCCACTATTCGCTCGCCGCAGAGGGGGTCTACGACTACCCCTTCCTGTGGGGCTCCAAACGCACCGGGCCGGATCTTGCCCGCGTCGGCGGCAAATACTCCAACGAGTGGCACGCCGCCCACTTGCGCAACCCGCAAGCCGTGCTGCCGGAATCGATCATGCCGGACTACGCGTTCCTGGAACGCCCGCTGGGCTATGACGATATCGAGCTGCACATGCGCACCCTGCGCTTCGTCGGCGTGCCCTACACCGACGCCGACATCGAAGCGGCCCGCGATGACATCATCGCCCAGGCTGTCCCGACCATTGGCGACACCACGGCACTGCGCGAGCGCTATGCCGACGCCCCGCTTGGCCCCTTCACCGGCAACGATGAAGAGGTCACGGAAATGGACGCGATGATCGCCTACCTGCAGGTGCTCGGCACGATGGTGGACTTCACCAGCTTCGATCCGGAAACCATGCTGCAGGGCCAGGAGGTGGGACGATGAGCTCCGAAGCTCTGATCGGCTATTCGGAGGCCGCCTTCCTTGCGATCGGCCTCCTAGCCATCCTCCTGTTGCTGGTGCGCGTCTTCCACCCGGCCAATCGCGCCAAAATGGACGACCACGCCAACATCATTTTCCGTGGCGAAGACGCCCCCGAACCTCGGATGCCCGAAAACCACGAACCAAGCCGCAACCCGGCAAGGCAGGACTGACATGGGTAACAAGATCGAACGCGACCCAATTACCGGCCAATACACCACCGGCCACCAATGGAACGGGATTCGCGAGCTGCGCACGCCGGTGCCAACCTGGTGGATGCTGGTATGGATTGCCTCCATCGCCTTTGCCGTTGTCTATGCTGTGCTGCTGCCCTCTATACCGTTGGGTGACCAGACAACCGCCGGCACGACCGGTTACACGGCCCGCCTTGCGCTGGAAGAACAGCTGGAAACGGTGCGCACGGCACGCGAGGCCCAAGGCGCGGTTTTGGCCGAAATGGAATTGGCCGACATTGCCGCCGATCCTGACCTCGCCACGCTTGCCTTTAATGGCGGTCGCTCGGCCTTCGGTGTGAACTGCATCCAGTGCCATGGTGCTGGCGGCGGCGGTCAAATCGGCCAGTTCCCATCGCTGATCGATGATGACTGGCTGTGGGGCGGTACGCTGGATGACATCTGGTATTCCATCAACCACGGCATCCGCAACGAAACGCTCGATGCACGCTTCTCCATCATGCCGGCCTATGGCGAGTTCTACGAGCAGGCCGACATTGAAGCCGTCACCGACTATGTGCTGGCGCTCAACCCATCTTCGCCCAACCACGGCACGCGCGATGAGCTGCCGGGCGCAGAGTTGTGGGCACTGGAATGCTCCGCCTGTCACGGCGTGAATGGTCTGGGTGACCCGATCTTCGGGGCGCCCAACCTGTCCGATGCCGTGTGGCTCTATGGCGGCGAGCGTGAAGAAATCATCGCGCAAATCACCAACCCGCAAATGGGCGTGATGCCAGCCTTCGGCGAGCGCTTGGATGAAGCCACCATCAAGATGCTGGCCATCTATGTCCACTCCTTGGGTGGCGGCGAAGAGGCCGGCGCCGGCGAAACGGCCGCGCTGCAATAGGACCAACGCCAAACCAACAGACCGCGCGGCATTTCGTCCGCGCGGTTGCCCTTAAGGGCTAGTGCTGACGACGAACCGCAGGCACCTGTGGAACATTAGCGACACGTTATTCAAACCAACCAAAAGGCATGAAATCCATGGTCGTGGGCTACCAGGCAGACGAGTTTCCTGGCGTCAAAAAGGTCTACCAAAAGTCCGTCACAGGCACGTTCCGCCGGATTAAGAGCGCGGTTCTGGCAGCGATCACGGTGTTCTTTTTCGGCGCGGCTTGGATTCCTTGGAACCGCCCCGGCGCAACTCCCGACCAAGCCTTCCTCATGTCCTTCACCGAAGGTAAGTTTTACGCTGGCCCCTGGACCTTTTGGCCCCAAGATCTCTACCTGCTGACGCTGGTGCTGCTGTTCTCCGCCTTTGGCCTGTTTTTCACCAACACCATCGTCGGGCGTATCTGGTGTGGCTTTTCCTGCCCCCAGACGCTCTGGACCGATGGGTTCCAGATGATCGAACGCTTCTTTGAAGGCGACCGCAATGAGCAGATCAAGCGCGCCAAAGAAGGCCTCACCACCCAGAACCTTGTCCGCAAAATCGGCAAGCACGGCACGTGGCTGGCTATCGGCCTGCTGACCGGGCTGACCTTGATCAGTTATTTCGCCGGCACCATCAACACCTTCACCCAGGTGCCGACATTCCAGGCCGCCACGCCAACAATCGTGATGGTCGGCGTGTTCACCGCGCTCACCTATCTGCTGGCCGGATTCGCACGCGAAAAAGTCTGCCTCTATATGTGTCCCTGGCCGCGTTTCCAGTCGGCCATGCTCGACCCCAACACCAAGATCGTGACCTATCACGCCTGGCGCGGTGAACCGCGCGGCAGCGCCAAGAAGAAGGCGGCTGGCGCCGACATTGGCGACTGCGTGGACTGCAATCTGTGCGTCAATGTCTGCCCGACGGGTGTCGATATCCGCAACGGCCTGCAATTGGGTTGCATTGGCTGCGGGCTCTGCGCGGATGCTTGCGATGGCATCATGACGAAGCTGAAACGCCCGACCGGCCTGATCAACTTCGCCAGCCTTGCCGAAACCCACGATGAGGCGCATCTGGCCGCACCGATGGTGGAAGTGGGTGGCAAGAAGCGCAAACCCACCAAAGTGCGTTTCTACGGTTATGGCGCTTTGATGATTCTGGTGTCCGCCGCCATGGTTTTCACCGTGCTCAACCGCACCGGCTTTGATGTTGCCATCACACCGGAACGCAACCCGGCCTTCGTCACGCTGTCGGATGGTTCGATCCGCAACATCTACAATGTGCGCCTGTCGGATCGCGGATCGGAAGCCGAGATGGTGCGTTTCGAGATCGATGGCTTGGTCGGCGAAACGGTCACGATCAGTCATGCCGGTTCGGCGCTGGCCGAGGGCGAGAACCCGACCATTGCCTTTGGCGATATCGAAGCGGCCTCGCTGCGCGTCCTCATCACCGTGCCGCCGACGCGGCGCCCGGAAGGTCGCACGCCAATCACCTTCTCGCTGGTCAATGGTGACAGCGGCCAGGTGATGACGACCAGCAATACCTATTTCTGGGGTCCAGAGAATTAGAAGCCTTGAAGAAGGCCAGCGGTCCGACACGGGCCGGAAGGGAAGAACGACCATGAGCACCGATGCTTTGCACAATGAGCCGCCTAAGCGCGGAGGTTTCCTCGGCTGGCTGATCGGCTCCAATGGCTGGATACCGTTGCTCTTTGTCGGTGGTTTTCTCATTCTCTTCGCAGTCACCGGCAACTTCGTTCGCCTGGCCCTGACCACGTTCCCCGGCCTCGTCACGACCAATGCCTATGAGCGTGGCCTTGCCTATGACGATGTGATTGCCGCCGAACAGGCACAGGCCGAGCAGGGCTGGCAAATGCAGATTCTTGCACCTGAGTTTTCCGGCGATGGCCAGATTGCGGCGATTACGCTTGCCGACCGCAATGGCGAAGCGCTGTCAGGCGGCACCGTGATCATGATGGCCGAGCGGATGACCCGTTACGCTCAGCAGGTTCGCATTCAACTTACCGATGTTGGCGAGGGCCGCTACGAAGCACCGATGGAGTTTCCGATCTCCGGTCGCTGGTTCGTCAGCGTCTTGGCCGATGTCGAAGGAAGCCGTCACTTCGCGACCGAAGAGATTTTCGTCCATGCTCCCGGCGTCAACTAGGCCTCCATTGCAGAATTGTTCTGAGACCTCTTAATGACATCACTCGACGCGTCCCTCGCCCCACCTTCCAGCCGCGCAAAGACGCGCACGGTCGTCGATTTGTCGACCGCCGCTGAGACCGATGCCAAAGGCACGCACACGATCAACCTTCTGGTCGGCAATGTGCACTGTGGCGGTTGCGTGCGGAAGATCGAAGACCGCTTGGCCAAGGAACCCGGCGTTGAGACGGCACGCGTCAATCTCTCCACCCGTCGACTGACGGTGAAATGGAACGGCGCTGAAGATCGCGCCAACGCGTTTGCCAGCGCGATTGAGGATCTTGGCTATCCCGTTGCCCTCTACCGCATGGAAGCTGTGGTCGAACGGGACAAAAAAACCGAGCGCGAGCTAATCATGGCACTGGCGGTCTCCTTCTTCGCTGCCGCAAATCTGATGATGCTCGCCTGGGCGGTTTGGGCCGGGCATTTCGCCACCATGGGCCAGGCGACCCGCGACTTCTTCCATTGGATCGCCGCACTGATCGCCGTGCCGTCGGTCTATTATGCCGGCCTGCCCTTCTTTCGCTCGGCTGCGGCTGCCTTGAAAAAAGGCCGTGCCAACATGGATGTGCCGATCTCGGTCGGCGTCACGCTGACAACGGCGATGAGCCTTTACGAGACTTGGACCGGAGGCCCGCACGTCTATTTCGACGGCGCGCTGATGCTGCTCTTTATCTTGCTGGTGGGCCGTTATCTTGATCACAAGGTGCGCGGCACCGCCCGCTCTGCCGTGCACGATCTGGCGATGCTCGCCGGCCAGCCGGTGCAGAAGCTTCGTCCCGACGGGACCCTGCAAGCCGTGGCCTCCGATAGCCTCGACAGTGGCGACCGTATCCAAGTGGCAGCCGGCGAACGCATCGGCGTCGATGGCCTGGTGCGCGAAGGCGGCTCGTCCATCGACACAGCCCTCATCGATGGTGAAACCACGCCCAAAGACGTCACCGTCGGCGCCAATGTGCTTGCCGGCACGATGAACCTCACCGGCCCGCTGATCGTGGAAGCCAAAAGCGTCGGCGAAGCCACCGTGCTCGCCGAAATCGTCCGCTTGCTGGAAGCCGCCGAACAGAAAAAGGGGCGCTACATGGCCTTCGCCGACAAGGTCGTGCGTTGGTATTCGCCGACCGTGCACGCGCTTTCGCTTGGCGCGTTTCTCGGCTGGTGGCTCTTTGGCGGCATGGCCGTGCCCGAAGCGCTGATGATCGCCGTCTGCGTGCTCATCATCACCTGCCCCTGTGCCCTTGGTCTGGCTGTGCCGATCACTCAGGTGGTCGCGGCAGGTCGCCTTAGCCGTCAAGGTGTGCTGGTGAAGTCCGAAACCGCGCTGGAACGATTTTCGGCCATCGACACCATCGTCTTTGACAAGACCGGCACGTTGACCACGCTCGAACCGCGCCTCGTCGGCCTGCCAGAGGATGAAAGCGCGTTCCAGATGGCCTCCGCCATCGCCGCCTCCTCCAAACACCCGCTGGCCCAATCAATCCGCGCTGCCGCGCCCGAGGTGCCGCGCGCCAAGGGCGTCGAGGATACGCCCGGCATGGGCCTTGCCTGGACCAGCGACGAAGGCGAGGTTCGCCTTGGATCGGCGCGCTGGTGTGACTTGTCCGGCGAGGATATCGAAGCTGCCAACACCTCCGGTGGCGGCCTGGAAACCGAAGTCTGGCTCACGCGCCCCGGCCATCCCCCTGCCCGCTTTGCGTTCGCCCCGCTGCTGCGCCCGCAAACCCGGCAAGTGATCGACAAGCTGAAGGAACGCGGGTTCCAGATCGCCATCATGTCCGGCGACCGCGCCCGTTTCGTCGGCCCGTTGGCCGACCAGTTGGGCATCGCCGATTGGCAAGGCGACATGACACCGGCCGACAAGATCGCGGCCATCGAGGCCATGAAAGCCGACGGCAAACACGTGCTGATGGTCGGTGACGGCCTCAACGACACCCCAGCCCTCGCCGCCGCCCATGCGTCCTTGGCGCCAACCAGCGCCGCCGATATCTCCCGCCGCGCCGCCGATGCGGTTTTTCAGGGAAACAGTCTCAAAGCCCTGCCCGAAACGCTGGCGACCGCCCGCGCGACCCGCCGCATTGTGGTGCAAAACATCACCTTCTCGGTCGGCTACAACCTTTTCTGGGTTCCGGTTGCCGTGCTCGGCTTGGTGACGCCGTGGATTGCCGCCATCGCCATGGCCGCCAGCTCACTGATTGTTACGCTCAACGCCATGCGGCTTGACGGTGCCGGTCCGTTCAAGCGGATCGCCACACGCCAGCAACCACCGGCGCAAAGCCTCGCCACCGAGGGAGCTGCCTGATGGATGTGCTTCTGTTTTTGGTGCCGCTGGCCCTGTTTCTCTCAACAATTGGTCTAATCGCGTTCTTTTGGGCGCTAAAATCGGGACAGTTTGATGATCTTCAAGGCGCGGCCGAACGGATCCTCTACACCGATGACCATCCTGAGCATTCCCTGCCACCTGACACACCCAACACGATGGATGAAAAGCAATGAGCACTTCGAACGCGGGCCAATCGACCGCCGGTAAAACCCTAGGCGGACTCATCGTCCTCCTTATCGTTATCGTCGGCTTCGCGGGCATTGGCTACTCGGTAGGCGGTGTCACCGGCGCCATATGGGTCACCCTGATCGGCCTGGTTCTCTACGGACTACTCTACGCCTGGCCAAGTCTGACCTCGGGCGCCGAGCAAACCGGCATGGCCAAGATCGTCTCCGCGCCCTTCGCGTTGGTCGCCAGCATCGTCCTGTTCATCCCAGCCGTCATTGTGGGTCTCTTCCGCCGCCTGAAAGCGCAGCGCGACCGTAAGATGGGCATTGAACCGACCATCGATGATGTCGATGAAAGCGGTGAGAAACGCAGCTTCTTCTACGGCCGCTGGACGGACGCGACGACGTTGTCGCTGTTCCTCGTCAATGCGGTGGTGGCGCTGATCATTGCGCTTATCATCTTCGGCCCGATGGCGCTGATCGTCTTCGGCGTCATCGCAACGCCGCTGTTCCTGGTGGCGCTCTTCCTGATCGGCCTCAACGGCGCCAACCCTGAGCTGGCCAAGCCGCAGCCCGGCGAAGAGGTCGAAGAACTGGCGATCTAAGCCAAACACCTTCGGTCCAACACGATCAAAGGGCGGTGCTTCTGCGCCGCCCTTTTTCACGTTCGTATTCCGGCTTTGGGTCAGAACTGTTCCTGCATCCGTCGCAGGCCAACCTGCCGGTCGGAGGCTGCCAGCGCATCGGCAAGCGTCACCACCCCCTGCGCTTCGAGGAGCGGCAAGAGCTTGATGAAAACCTCACCTGTCGCCAAGGCATCGCCAAGCGCGGTGTGACGATCCTCCGGCGGCAGAACGACCCCAAAACGCTCCGACAAGCCATCAAGCGACAGGCTCTCATCGCGCCCCAGCGCATGGGCTGCCAACAGCAGCGTATCGAGCACCGGCTGATTGAACCGCACGCCAACTTGGGCTTCCTTCAAGGAGAGAAACTTCATATCGAACGCGGCATTGTGCGCGATCAGCGCG
The DNA here is from genome assembly GCA_046290415.1 of Hyphomicrobiales bacterium. Taxonomy (GTDB): domain Bacteria; phylum Pseudomonadota; class Alphaproteobacteria; order Rhizobiales; family MH13; genus MH13. The sequence continues at coordinate 20,614 of JBKAGN010000010.1, read as the reverse complement.
CCCGGCCCGACAAAGCCGTGAAAACGAGGCAGGGTTTCCTCGATCCCGGGCGCATCGGCCACCATGGCATCGGTGATGCCGTGAATTTTTGTCGACGCCGCTGGAATGGTGCGCTGCGGATTGACGAACTCGTTGAAGATTTCGCCGCGCAAGACCCGCCCATTGACGATCCGCACCGCGCCAATGGAGATGATCTCATCGCCCTTGGACGGTTCAAGACCCGTTGTCTCGGTGTCGAACACAACCGATGTCAACGCGCGCAGCGGTCGCTGGTCGAGCTCGCTGGCATGAGGGCGATGGAGCAAATCGAAATCGTAGAACTCGCGCCGCGCTTCGGCCGGCATGAAGGAGCGTTCGGTCCGCTCATAGCGCTCAGCCGCCACTTTCAATGGAAGACGCAGGCGTGTGACACCCTCGCCAATCTCCGCATCGACGCGCAGCTGCGTGCGGTGCCGGTGGAGAATGTCGTTGCCCGTAACCGCGCCAAGATCGGGCTCCAATTGCTCCTCCAGCCAACTGGACAGCGTTTCCTCAGAAACCGCCTCGCCGGCATAAAGAAGATCGACAAACGCATTGCCGTCCGAGGCGAGCGTGGCGATAACGCGGAAGTCTTTCACCTCGAAGTCGATGGCCAAGCGGTTGGCGAGCCGATCCAGGAGATCGGTGATTGAGGCGCTATCGCAATGCAGCCAGACAGGGTCGCCTTCAACGGTGAAGGTCAACCCGCGCCCTTCGGAATCCCGCTCCGCAACACAATGGAACAGTGTGGTGGAAAACACCGCGCTCATCGGCCAGGCGCCGGCGAGCACGTCCAAAAGGAAGGTGTCCAGACGCTCGATCTCTTCGGTCACTGCCGCCATGTCCTCGCCAATGCCGGCGGCGTCAGCTTTGACGGACAGACCGGTGAGACGCGCACGCAGATCATCGCGAATGTCGAACAGCGCACGTTCGCGGTAAAGCGCCGTCGACAACGCGTTGGTGACGTCCTCAAACGTCACGACGTATCCGACGGGCATCTCGCCGGCATCGTCCATCATCAGCGACATGCGCCCCTTGATGGTATGGCGACCGTCCACCGTACCGGCGATCAACATGATGCTTAGGCCATCGGCATGCTCGGCGTGACGGCCAGAACCAAATCGAGCTTGAAGGCGCAATAGGGCATGTTGAAACGGTCGATCGGCCAATGTCTCGAACAGCGGACGGTCAAGGCCGACATCACCGGTGACGTGCAGGATCTCCAGCGCTCGGCGGTTGTAGAGAAGCACCTGATGGTCGAGCGTACAGATCAGCACCCCATCGTGGAGGTCGCGCAATACCGTCTCTAGCCGACCGCGTACGACCGTCTCACGCTCTTTGGCATCCTCCTGGCCGCTTGGCAAATAGGCTTCAAGCAGTGCGCTGACCTCACGCACAACCCCGCCAAGAAGGCCCGGATCGCGCAGGCCGGATACAGCGGCCACGCCTTCCTCCGGCACCCGGCGCAAGGCCGTCTGCAAGCGGTTCGCGGGCACAAGCGCGGTCGACTTGACCTTGGCCATGCAGGCAAAAAGGAGACCGACCAAGCCGAGCGCCAAAAGCACAATGACTGGCGCCAAAGCACGGCCAAGCCCGCCATCGCTGCCACCCCAGGCAGCAAGGCCGGATAGCACGATCAGCAAGACCGCAACGGCCAGTGTCGGCATGAACAGGCGGCGCGCCAGCGCATTGGGTTCAGGCGCCGCGCGCGCGGACGCGTGATCACGCGCTTGATCAGCAGAGGCCATGGTGTGTTCCCTCCCACAGGTGGTCACCAAACAGCGGCATCCGCATTCGTTGTTGTTTCTAAACGCGGGCCAATCCCGGCAGTTAGGCCGCCGGGCAGAGCGTAGGCTTTGATTCTCGCCAAGGCCAGCCTAGCGCTTTCGTCTGATGGGCTGCCAGCTTAGCTGTCGACCGGCGTTCCATGACGGGCGCAGGCCGCCGCAACAAGCGGATCATCCCTGCCAACCGACGACCAGTCGCCGTCAAGCGGCATACCGTTCTCATCAAGCTGCGTATCATCGCCAACCAGAAGCCGCGCACCAGCCTCGCAATCCACGAAATTGGTGGCCACGAAAGTCGGCGAAAACCGCTCCATCAAGATAACGTCGATGAGCACGAAGTTCTCAACGTCGGGATTGGTGCGCGCTGTGGTGTGGTCGATGGCGACAAAGCGGTTGATGCGCGGAACGAGGTATGTCCAGGGTTGATAGGGCACCGAATAGTCAAACGTCTCCACCACTTCGATCTCTTCGGGCAGGCTGGAGCGAACTTGATTGAACCAGCTATATTCAATGTGGATCGTGAGCAGCAGCATGCCAATGCCGCCGGTCGCCGGATAAAGCCAGCGCGGCAGGTTGAGCCGAAAGGTCTTGGAAATGATCAGCAAGATCGCGGCCAAGCCGATGCCACCGGCAATGGCGCCAATATATCCTAAAAACATCGATGCCTTTCGCGCATACCGACTGAAGTAACAGGCGCTTGATGTAGCCTTTGGCGATCAGAAGCGCCAGCACCTCATTTGGTCGATGCTTAAGGCGCATTGGGATGCCGGCTCGTTAGCCAACGCTCCGCCCATGCCCCAGAGCTGATTGCAGGCTTTTGATAACGCCGAACGCATCTTTCAGATGGTTGCACTCAAACGAGGAAAGACGCGACGGCGCCAGGAAATTGTCCGGCTTCTCGCCATCGCGGATCTGCCGCGCCTGATGGCGCAGGCGCATGGTCGAGATCAGATCATAGGCATCGATAAGGTCGCTCGCGCCCGACTTGGAGACCGTGCCGGCGGCCTGCGCCGCCTCCAACCGCTCACGGGTGTTGACCGCGCCGATCGCGCCTTCCAGCGCGTACATGCGGGCCAGATCGACGATCGGAACGACGCCATTGTGCTTCAAATCGACGGTGTCCTTGTGCTCGCCGGAGCGGATCAGCGCAAAGCCACGGAACAGGCCGAGCGGGGGCGTGTGTTTCAACGAGTTGGCCGCCATATGCGCGCGGAAGATTGAGTTCTTCGATGCCAACTTCAAAGTCTTCTCTTGCAGACCATCAAACAGGCTCATCTGCCCATGGATGGCGCGCAGATCGAACATCACCGAGGCAAGCATCTGCGCCATCGGGTCGGGCTTACGCACCCAATTCTCAAAATAGCCGCGCCAGACTTTCACAGGTTGCCGCCAGCGATCATTCGTCGCCATCATGTCGCCCGGACAGTAGAAATAGCCGGCCTCATCGAGCCCATCCGACACGAATGTCGCCATGTCCTTGAAATAGGCATCATGCTTGGCCGGATCAAAATCATTGTGCAGGATCAGGCAGTTATCCTGGTCCGACACGCCGGTCTGCTCGCGCCGTCCTTGGCTGCCGCAGGCGAGCCACAGATAGGGCACCGGCGGCGCGCCGAACTTCTCTTCGGCCATCTCTAACAGGCGGATGGTCAGCGCATCGGTGAGCGAGGTAATGACCCGCCCGATTTCGTGCGGCGGCACACCCGACCCGACAAGCTGCACCAGCAGCGAAGGGGTCTGCTCGATCACACCGGCCAATTTGGTGGTGTCGGACAGGCGGCGAATGTCGCCGATCATGTAGACCGCCGACACTTGCTGTCGACGCACCAGATTGGTGCGCGTGATGATGCCGACCGGCTTGCCATCCTCGGCAATCGGCAAGTGACCGATCCCGTTGGTGCTCATGGCAAGCATCGCATCAAAACCGGAGGCATCGGGCGCAAACGCCATCGGATCGCGCGTCATCACCTCGTCCACCGGCACACCCGGATCGCGGCCCGCCGAGACCACCCGCCCGGTGATGTCGCCTGTCGTCAGCAGACCAACCAGCTGCTCGCCATCGACGACCAGGACACAGGAAATGTGCTTGTCCGCCATCAAGGTTGCTGCGTCCTGGACACTGGTTCCCAGCGGCACGGTGACAGGATCAGCCGTCATCAACTCGCGCAGCGGGATACCGACAAGGCTGGCATCGCTGGTCGGCGCCGGTTCGCTCTGGTCGGGCAGGAAACGTCCAAAAAACGCCTTGAACGGATCGCTGGTTTCAACCAGTTCCATGAACGTCGTCAGCGGAACCGTGTAGACGGCTGCCTCGTCACCGCGCGCACGCGCCGATTGATTGGCCACGCCATCGTTGAAGAGGGCACGCGAGCCAAAACTATCGCCCGCATGGACCTGGCTGATCACATCACCATCTGGCGACAGCAAATCCACCTCGCCGCGCGCCACGATCCGAAGCGCGTCCACGTCTTGGCCGAACCCGTAAATGATCGCCCCATCGGCATAGGTCTCAACACCCAGACTGCCGAGCAGCGTCGTCATCGCCTCCTGCGACAAGGAATCGAACGGATGGTGGTTGCGCACGAAGGCGGGCGCATTGGCGAGGGTGAGATCCATCGGGAATCCTTGAGTGAGGCGTCGCACATGGGGCGGTCAGACCATGCGCTGTTGGCCGACAAGGGCCAATAGGGCAAAGCGCGTAACCCCTTCAAACAGTGCAGAATAGGGAGGCGCAAACGAAAACGGGCCCCGCAAAAGCGGGACCCGTCAAAGCGTTTGGTAGGCACTGCGGCGTTAGTGGTCGGCAACAGCCGCGCCAGCACCGCGTGGGAACCGAACCGATTCCACCAGTTCCTGGATGTGCTGCGGTGGAGCAGCTGTCGCACGCGACACCAGGAAGGCTGCAGCGAAGTTGAACACCGCACCGATCGGCCCGAAATGGGTCGGTGGGATGCCGAACAGGTACTGCGAGCTATCGAGCATTGCCGTGCCTGGGATGAAGAACCATCCAAGGAACAGGAACAGATAGAGACAGGTCGAAATCAGACCGGCCAGCATACCTGCGATAGCACCAGCAGAGTTCATCCGCTTGGAGAAGATGCCCATCATCAGTGTCGGGAACAGAGTCGCAGCGGCAAGACCGAAGGCCAGCGCCACCACCTGAGCCGCGAAGCCCGGGGGATTGAGGCCCAGATACACCGCCACACAGATGGACACCAACATCGAAATACGCGCTGCGAGCAGCTCGCCCTTCTCAGAGATATCCGGATTGAACACCGACTTGATGAGGTCATGACTGATCGCCGACGAGATGGCGAGCAACAGACCAGCAGCCGTTGACAGCGCGGCAGCGATACCACCGGCAGCGATCAACGCGATCACCCAGCCTGGAAGCTGTGCGATCTCCGGGTTGGCAAGCACGAGGATGTCACGGTTGAAGGTGACAAGCTCATTGCCTTCCCAGCCACGCTCAGCGGCCAGTTCGGCCATCGCGGGGTTGGCGTCGTTGTAGTACTGGATCCGACCATCGCCGTTCTTGTCTTCGACACCCAGTAGGCCAGTGACCTGCCAGGTTTCGAACCAATCGGGCAATTCGTCGACAGCAACCGCTTCACCTTCAAGACCAGCCGGCCACATCGTGGTGGTGATGTTGAGGCGCGCCATCGCACCCACAGCCGGAGCCGTCAGGTACAGAAGGGCGATGAACACCAGTGCCCAACCAGCCGACCAACGCGCATCAGCCACCTTAGGAACGGTGAAGAAGCGGATGATCACGTGCGGCAGACCAGCCGTACCGATCATCAGCGACAGGGTGTAGAGCGCCATCAACCAAGGGTTGGTGGTCGCTGTATATTCCCTAAAGCCAAGATCGGTGAGCAGCCCATCGAGCACCACGAGAAGATGCTGGCCTGCGCCCGCATTGCCTTCCGCCATGGTCGAGAACAGGCCAAGACCCGGGATCGGGTTGCCGGTCAGGTTGAGCGAGATGAAGATCGCCGGAATTGTGTAGGCGACGATCAGCACGCAGTACTGGGCCACCTGGGTGTAGGTGATGCCCTTCATGCCGCCGAGCACAGCGTAGACCAGAACGACAAAACCAGCGGTGTAGAGGCCGAGGTCGATCGGGATTTCCAGGAAGCGCGAGAAGGCAATGCCTGCACCACGCATCTGACCGATCACGTAGGTCACCGAGATCACGATGAGACAGATAACCGCCACAACGCGCGCGGCGGTGGAGTAGTACCGGTCACCAACGAACTCTGGCACCGTGAACTTGCCGAACTTACGCAGGTACGGTGCAAGCAGCATGGCCATCAGCACGTAGCCGCCCGTCCAACCCATCAGGAACAGCGAGTTGTTGTAACCAACGAAGGCGATGAGACCCGCCATCGAAATAAACGAAGCAGCGGACATCCAGTCAGCTGCGGTCGCCATACCGTTGACGATTGGGTTCACGCCGCGACCGGCGGCATAGAACTCACTCGTTGACGCAGCACGCGCCCAGATGGCGATACCGAAGTAGAGCGCAAACGACGCGCCCACCACGATAAAGTTGAGGGTTGTTTGATCCATTACAGCGCTCCCGGACTATTCTTCGTCCACGCCGTGTTCACGGTCGAGAGCATTCATACGCCAAGCGTAGAAGAAGATCAGGACCAAGAACACGAGGATGGAGCCCTGCTGGGCAAACCAAAAACCAAGATCGGTGCCGCCGACGGCGATACCAGAAATGAGTGGGCGTAGCAGAATGGCGAAGCCAAACGATGCCACGGCCCAGATAACAAGGCAGATGCTGATAAGGCGAAGGTTTGCCTTCCAGTATGCCGTGTTTTCTTCTGAGTAGTCAGACAATACGCGTCCTCCCTAAAGACGTTTCCAGCCCTTGGATCGCGTATGCCCGAATGGGCTTTCCTGTGAACAGGCCCGAAGGCGCGCCCATAGGATTACCGAATGGTAACGATCCAAAGCTGTCGGGCAAACTATCGGAAGGTTTCGGATTCTTGAAGCGGGTACGTACGGACTACCCCCTATACTTCCGGGTAATGAACGAAGGGCGTTCAACCTTTGGCTAGGTCAAAAAATCTATAATCTATTCAATGCTTTAGATGTTGACCGCCAGTCACAACAACGGTGCGGCGCAGCAATTAGGTGCGCCGCAACCTTCGTCTCTTGGGAAAAGCCCGTAGCGGCCGGACTTGGCCGACAAACTTGCCGCCGGCCAATCCTTCTGCCGCGCGCACGCTCTCTGGCGGCGTCTTGTTAGCTCGTCATCGCGGGGATAATCGTGTCGCCGTAGCGCGCGATGATGTTCTCTTCATCACCATTGTCCAGATAGATGTTGAACTGCGTTACGCCGACACTTTCCAGCTCTTGAAGCTTGGCGATGTGATCGTCTACCGAGCCAAGAACGGCAAACCCGTCGATGATGTCATCGGTGATGAAATCAAGGTACGGATTGTCGCTCTGACCGTGCTTGGAGTAGTCGTAGCCGCGACGTTTTTCGACATAGGCAGTCAGGCTCTGCGGCACCAGATCGGTGTCAGCGCCGTACTTCTCCACAATATCGGCGACATGGTTGCCGACCATGGCGGGGAACCATTTTGTGGCTTCACGGGCTTCGGCCATATCACCAATATAGGCCGGTGCCGCCGACATCACCTTGAAGTTCGACATGTCACGGCCGGCTTCTTTGCCGGCGGCGATGGCCTGATCGGCCAGCCATTTGCAGATGCCCGGCTCGGCGATTTGCAGGATCAGCCCGTCGCCCACCTTACCGGCTGATTTCAGCGCCATCGGGCCATAGGCGGCCACCCATGCCGGCAGTTCGTAGCCGGTCGCCCAGGGGAACTGGATGGGCGCGGGTACGTCGCCATAGGTCACCTCTTCGCCGCGCACCATGGCCTTGACCTTGATGATGAACTCTTCCAGCACCGCGAGCTTGGCTGGCTTCTTGCCCATCACGCGCACCGCGCTGTCGCCGCGCCCGACGCCGATGTCGAACCGGCCACCGGACTGTTTGGCCAGTGAGCCGAACATGGACGCGGCCAGCGACCAATCGCGGGTGTTGGGGTTGGTCACGCAGGGGCCAAACCGCATGGTTTTGGTGTGCTCCATGCACATGGCCATCGCCGCAAAGCTCTCGCGCCACAAAATGTGGCTGTCGTAGAACCAGCAATAGGTGAAGCCGGCATTCTCCGCCTGGCGCACCAAGGCGCGTGCCCGGTCAGGCTCGACAAAGCCTTTGAATGTGATCCCAAATTCCATCGGTTTATCCCCTCGATAGTGTTCGATTTCAGTCTAGGTAGTCGGTGTTGAACTAGGAAAAGCATGCCCCTGGCTTGAGCCGGGATGGAGCCGGTTTTCCGGAAACAGTCATCCTTCTCCGTTCAGCACGAAAAGAAGACCGGAGCACGCTAGTGCTCCGGTGGCCAGATCTTGATGCCTGCGTGGGTAAAGGGCACCTGTTTGGAAATATTGATACGGATGAGAATGGGCGTGATCGCCTCAATGCAGCGCGCCGCACTGGAGCCACCGGCATTGTAGGCTTCCACACCGAGCTTTTTGACGAGCGCCATCACCTCTTTGCGGGCATCCAGCGCGTTACCGCAGACCAGAACATCGCAATTGATGTCCCAATCAAGTGTGTTGAGTGTAATGGCCGACACATTGTGCAAGGCGCCAACAACCGGGATATCATCGCCAAGGATGGCTTGCGCCGCTTCTGTGGCCGAACCTTCCGGCGGCATCTCCACGATTTTCGGATCGTTCGGCGCCAGCGGCACCACGATATCGACCAGGATTTTGCCGGTAAGGCCGCCTTTGATCTGTTCCAGCGTTGCGTTGTGACCGGCATAGGGCACCGACAGGATCACCATCCGGTCGGCTGCCGCCACGGCCTCATCATTGCTGTGGCCGGTGATCGGTGCGGCATCGCCACCCAATTGGGCCGATAGTTCGCCGGCAATGTCCGCGGCCCGCGCGCCATCGCGCGAGCCAATGGCCACCGGAACACCGGCGCGCGCAAAACGCAGCGCCAACCCTTTTCCTTGAGGCCCTGTGCCCCCCACGATCGCTATTGTCATCGAAACATGTCCTCAGTTTGCGCGCGCAGAAGGTCCGACCCCCGCGCCTCATCCGTTATTGGCCAATCAAGACCGCGAAAAAGCACGACCGGCGTCTGCGCCGCCTTGCCGATCACCAAACCTGATGCAGCCGCCACCTCATCGGCAAAGGCAGGCTCGGTCACCTTTAACACGCGCCCTCGCGCGTCCTGTCCGCCTGCCTCACTGATCCGCGCCGGCACGCCGGCCAGGCCGATGGCCACATTCACCTGGCCAAGTCGCCAGGGCCGGCCAAATGTATCCGTGATGATGATGCCGATCTGCGCACCAAAGCGCGATTGCAGCGCATCGCGCAGCTTTTGCGCGCTGGCATCGGGGTCCTTGGGCAATTGGATCACTTCATCCGCGCCGCCAGTGTTGCTTTCATCCACCGCCGCATTGGCCGAGATGAAGCCAAGCCGATGCTCGCAGATCATCGTGCCTTCAGTGGCGTGCGGATGCTTGAAGGCGCGGATCACCCGGGTGCTTTCATCCAGAACCGCCTGCACTTTACGCGGGTCCTTGGAAAGTTCAGCGCCATAGCGCTGCGCCTCTTTGCCCGGTGTGATATCGGCGAGACGCCGCACTTGGCCTTCGGCTTTGGAAACAATCTTGTGGGCAAGGGTCAGGATATCGCCATCGCCAGGAATGAGATCAGCGGCCACCAGGGCCTCACCGATCAGGGCAGCAAGATCATCGCCCGGCTTCACTTCCGGCAGGCCGGGCACGGCAAGGATCTCCGCGCGCCTCATTGTCCGCCACCTTTGGCAAACGCGCCAAGCGAGCGGTCCAGACCGCGCGCCAATCTGGCGCCAAGATCAGAAGACCGGTCGACATCGTAAAGCAGGCTGGTCAACGGCATCACGAGACACGAAAGGCCAGCGTTCTCAGCTTGGGCCTGATGGGCCGCGCAGCTGTCCGTTCCATAGGCAAAACGCATGGCGTCCGGCGGCGTGACCAGAAGTGCGTTGGTACCGCCATCATGGGCAGGGGCAATGATGGCAGAGTTGACCTCGCGCGGCATCGCCAACAGCGCGGCAAGATCATTGCGCGATGGGTCGGCGAGATCGCCGGGCAGAATGCAGACACTGGCAAAGCGGTGATGCGCCGCATAATCTGCGCCCGCTTTCACCGCCTCGTTCAACCCTCCACCTGGATCAGCCAACACCTGCACACGAAAGGGCAGGCAAATTTCGGCGATCGCATCGGAATCGGTGACCACCACAATGTGCAGGCCTTGATCGAGTGATTTCAGCACCCGCAATGTCTGCCGGAACAGGGTGCGGGTTAGCGCCGCACGGGTTTTGGCCGGTAAGGTGTCGCCGAGCCGGGTCTTCGCCTGATCCGGATCTTTCATCGGAATGACAACACAAAGCGGGGCGTTGGGCGAGGTCACAGCGCCACCTCCACCAAATGGGCGGCCAGCGCGCGCTTGCGCTCCAGCGTTGGCATCATGATGTCGGTGACCGAGACCTCCATGCCGAGCGCTTCGACGTCGGCTTCAAGCGCCGCATCCTGATCGTCGATCACCACGCAATCGACCAACCCCTGATAGTGGCGCGCGACACCCAGAGCCGAAGCCACAAGGCCCACCCCCGCCATCATCCGCGCCGCCGGGCCTTTGACCGTCTTGCCAGCGATCAACGGGCTGACAGCAATCACCGGCGCTGGTGCTTCCACCACGGCATCGTGCATGCCGGGAATGGCCAGGATCGGATCGATGCTCACCAGCGGGTTGGAGGGCGCAAAAACGATAAGGTCCGCGTTTTCAAGGGCTTCCAGCGCCTCCGGCGTCGGCTTGGCGAACTCAACGCCCTCAAACCAAATCTCTTGAACCTCCGGCTTGCACTTTTCGCGCACGAAATATTCTTGGAAACTCAAGGGACCAATGTCGGTCACCAGCCGCGTTTGCATCCAATCATCGGTGGGCAGAACGATGGTCGGTTTAACACCAAATGCCTTGGCAATGTGGCGCGCAATTTCGCTCGGGCGATCGCCCTCATTGCGGCGCATCGTGCGGTAAATGTGCAGGCCAAGATCTTTGTCGCCCAACGTCATCCAGGTGTGCTCGCCAAGCTTTTCCAAGACACCAAGCGCCCGCAAACCCTCATCTTCAACGCCCCAGCCCTGGCTGCGATCGATCAGCCCAGCCAGCGTGTAAGTCACCGTGTCGATGTCCGGCGAAACCCAAAGCCCGTGAAACTGCTCATCATCGGCGATGTTGCCGATGATCGTCAGCTCCACATCATCCAGCGCAGCAAGGCCCTCGGCCATCTTCGCACCGCCGACACCGCCAGCAAGGAGGGTCACCCTAGGCACGCTTGCGCTCACCCTTCTCAAGAAAGGCCAAGGGGTCAGCACCGTTACGATCCACCAGCGGATCCTGCGCTAAAGGGTCAATGTTATCAAAGCGTTGGATCGTTCCGTAAAGCGTATTCCGCTGCACAGGAACGCGACCTGCGGAACGGATGATTTGGACCATCTCGTGGGCCGTAACCTCCTGCCCATTCTTCGCGCCGGCGGCCCGCGAGATGCTTTCATTCATCAAGGTGCCTCCGAGATCATTGACGCCGCAGCCGAGCATCGCCCGCGCCATTTCCGGGCCGAGCTTGGTCCAGGAAACCTGAATGTTATCAATGTAGCCATGCAGCATGATCCGCGAGACGGCGTGCATCAACACCACCTCTTCGCGGGTCGGGCCGGGGCGAACTGCCGTGGGATCCTTGCGGTAGAGCGGCGCGTCCTCATGAACGAAGGAGAGCGGCACGAACTCCGTAAAACCACGGAAAGAATGCCCCCCCTGTTTGTCGCGACTAAAGCTGGTTTTGTCGCGACTATCGGCCCGTTTGTCGCGACTAATGGCCTGAATGTCGCGAATACGCACCAGATGATCCGACCAGTGTTCCGGACCATCGACATGGCCGTACATGATCGTCGCCGTGGTCGGAATCCCAACCCGGTGCGCGGTGGAAATGATCTCCACCCACTCCTCGGCGGTCAGCTTGTCGCGGGTCAGCACCTTGCGGATCTCGGTGTCCAAAATCTCTGCCGCCGTGCCCGGCATCGACCCCAAACCGCAGGCTTTCAGATCGCTCAGAAACTCGGCAATGCTCATACCGGTCTTTTTCACGCCATACCAGATCTCAAACGGCGAGAAGGCATGGATGTGCATGTCCGGCAGTTCGGCTTTGATGGCGAGCAGAATGTCGCGGTAATGCGTGCCCTTCATCTTCGGATGCAGCCCGCCCTGAATGCAGACCTCCGTGGCGCCGCGGTCCCACGCCTCGCGCGCCCGGGCAACGATGGTTTCCAGCGACAGGAACTCCGCGCCTTCCTCTTCCATGCGCTTGGCAAAGCCGCAGAACTGGCAGCCCATGTAGCAGATGTTGGTGAAGTTGATGTTCCGGTTGACGGCGAACGTCACCTCATCGCCCACCACCTGGCGGCGCAGCTGATCGGCCACAGCAACAATGGCTTCCAGATCGGCGCCGCGCGCCTGAAACAGAACCGTGCCCTGCTCACGGGTTACATCCTTGCCGGCCAGCGCCTGATCGAGGATCGCCCGCACCGGCGAGGAGGCGGGTTTAGGCAGCAGCATGGGCAGCCTCCCCTTCCTGCTCCAACGCCTGGCAGAGCGCCAACCCATCCTGGCGCGCCATCGCCTTGGCCCGCGCGGCGACAGGCGGCGCCACATAGCCACCGGTGCGCAGATAGGCCGGATAAACGGTGAGCCGCTCTTGCAGCCGCAAGCCCTTGGCGACGCACGCTTCAGCCAAGCCATCAAGCTGCGGCCAGGGCCGTTCAGGGTTGATAAAGTCCCGCGTCACCGGCGAAATCCCGCCCCAATCATTGATCCCGGCATCCAGATACGCCGCATGGCGGGAAGACAGGTTCGGCGGCGCCTGCAGGCTGATCGACGGATCAAGCACCAGACGCGCCGTGGCGAGCGTCAGCAGCATATCGTCCAGCGGCGGCTCGGGATGATCGGCCATGGCGATGCCCGGCTTGGCGCGAAAATTCTGGATGATCACTTCCTGGATGTGCCCGTGGCGGCGATGCGCCGCGTTGATCGCAAACAGCGCCTCGACGCGCTCGGCCCAGGTCTCGCCGATCCCGATCAACAGGCCAGTGGTGAACGGCACCTTGTTGCGGCCTGCCACCTCCAGCGTGCGCAGCCGCGCTTTCGGCGTTTTGTCCGGGCACTGATGGTGCGGCATGCCCGGCTGCATCAGCCGGTTGGAGACCGTCTCCAGCATCATGCCCATCGAGGCCGACACCGGCTTCAGCTTCTCGATCTCATCGTCGGTCAGCGTGCCGGCATTGACGTGCGGCAGCAGGCTCGTCTCTTCCAGCACCAGCGCGCACATGGCCGCCAGATAGTCGATCATCGAGGCATAGCCGAGCATTTCCAGCGCCTTGGCGGCTTTGTCGTAGCGCTGCTCCGGCTTCTCGCCCAACGAAAACAGCAACTCCTTGCAACCAACCTCTTCGCCCTTGCGTGCCGTCGCCAAAACCTCGTCCGGCGTCATGATGTAGGCGCCGGGATCGTCGGGATGCTTGACGAAAGTGCAGTAGCCGCAGGTGTCGCGGCACATGGTGGTGAGCGGCGCAAACACTTTGCGGCTGTAGGTGATGGTCTCGCCCCAATGGGCGTCGCGGATGGAAGAGGCCTGACGCATCATCTCTTGGAGCGGCGAACTCGCTCCGTTCGCAATCTGATTTGCTCTGGGCGTTCCGCCCAACCGCGACTGGCCCGACCGCTCGGTCGCCAACGCCTCGAACTCCACCGCCTCGTGCAGGCTGACCATACGGCCGATCCCCTCGACATCAGCGGGCGCCTTCTGGCGAGCGCAACCGCTTTCAGAGGAAACTAGACCATTTGGTCAAATTTTGGTCAAGGGGTGGGGATGGGCGATAAGACGGGTTGGCATCGACGGTGCTCCCTTTCGTCTTAAGGCAAACCGTTATGCAACAACTTTTCCGTCAAGCCAAAGAGCTTGATAGGCGTTGTACTTCATTGCAGTCAGCTCGGTATCGACACGAATTATCGACGCATGTGCTCGACTTGCTAAGTCTTTAAATGACTGCGTTATGCTGTAGGCCACTTGACCATCCAGGAAAACTAAACGGTCATGCAAAGAACCTGGTCGGGAAAGGCGTGCAGAAATCGGTCGTTTATCTGCAAACTGCACTCGAAATCGCTCAACTGCCGGTCCAAATGATGGCTTCACTGTCCGCTCATCAGACAACAGTTCTACAAGCACGCCTTCCGAGGCTAACACTGCATAGTGGGTCAACATCAAATCGTCCATGTAAGGGTCGACGATCAGCACATTTTTTTCTGCAGTCTTCATGATGCGGGAAACGCCCGCCATCGCATCTAAAGCATTGCCTGGTGCAATGAAGCTTCCTTGGCTTTCGACTGGCAACGAAAACTCTGCCTTCGCCAGGGCACGATACAAGGCCGCGTTGGCCGTATCTTTAACTGCCCAGGGGTCACGATATAGATGAACCTGTCGAGACGCACTCACTTCAGCCGCTGACAACGGCTCTAGTTCTTGAAGGAGCGCATCAACTTTGCCGAGCCAGCGTAGAAATTCGTCCTTGACGTTCACATCAGGTTGTTCCTGTAGAATCTTGCTTATGGATTGAAAAGCAACAACAGGATCCATGAATCACACATGATTTCGAAATGACATAATTTAGGTAGAAACTAACAGAAAATCATAATCAATTCATATGCACCAAATTTGACGGGCCAGACGTTTACTTCGCAATGATTTGGGCCCTGCGGGTCACCCGATTGCTATCCGAAGTTGGCGATCAATGATTTTATCAATATCCAGAGATGGGCAGCGTTCTACCACTGCCCCGTTAGTCACAGCCGCTCTTGACGCGGCTATCCAGTTGGTCGCTTTCCGGCGGCACCATCTTGCATTCTGAAACACGGGAGCTGGATGGCCGGGTCAGGCCCGGCCATGACGACAGGGCTTTCAGCAACTCCTATCGTTATCCTCGCCCGTCGCGCGAGCGCGTGTGGCGGGGATCCATTCCTCCGCGCACGTCAACGATAAGTGGTGCCGGATCAGCCGCAGGCATGGATCCCTGTGACAGGCACAGGGATGACGGTCTTCTGGTGGGGCGAGGTGCTTGCGAACTTATTGCTCCACTTGCACCGCTATCGTCATAGCCGCCCTTGAGGCGGCTATCCAGTTGGTCGTTCACCGGCTACACCATTGTGCAAGCCGAGCGTGTAAAAGCTGGATGGCCGGATCACGTCCGGCCATGACGACGGAGCTACCACCACCTCCAATCGTCATCCTCGCCCGCCGCGCGAGCGCGTGTGGCGGGGATCCATTCCGATGAATGCCCCAACCATAAGCGGTGCCGGATCAGCCTCAGGCATGGATCCCTGTGACAGGCACAGGGATGACGGTCTGTGGGTGTGGCGAGGTGCGTGCGAACTTATTGCTCCACTTGCACCACCATCGTCATAGCCGCCCTTGAGGCGGCTATCCAGCTGGCAGCCGTCCGCTTGCCCTATCTCGCGAGTTGAGCGTGCAAAAGCTGGATGGCCGGATCGAGTCCGGCCATGACGCCGTGTGTTTGGCATCGCCCCATTGCCCCAACCCATCTCCCTTGCCTAAACTCCGGTAAAACGGGGGACGATCCATGCTTAGGCGCTTTGCCACATCCGCTGCCATCACCACACTGCTTGCCGCAGGTGCCAACGCGCAAGACACACCAACACCCATCGATCTGATGACATTTGCGCAAGGGGTGCTGCCGGTTGCCATCACCACCAGCGCTGACTTCCGCACGACCATGGAGCAGGCCATTGCAGCCATCGACGGTAACCCCGGCAAGTATGTGATGACGCCACGCTTCGGCGGCCCGACCGACACGCTGGAGATCACCTACGCCCTGCCCGCGCCCACGCGGTTCGACAGGTTTGCCATTCCCAGCGTGCTGGAAACGCCAAGCCCCTCGCAAACCTTCTTTGCGTCCGTCGAGGTGCTCGGCTCCGCCGACAGCGCCGACGGGCCGTTTGTGCCCTTGGCCAGCGGCACGCTCACCGAGCACGACGCGCGCGGGCTTGTCACCGATCTTACTCTCGCCGCCGATCAGCCGGACGCACGCTGGGTAAAACTGCAGCTTTCCGGCGGGC
The DNA here is from genome assembly GCA_046290415.1 of Hyphomicrobiales bacterium. Lineage (GTDB taxonomy): Bacteria > Pseudomonadota > Alphaproteobacteria > Rhizobiales > MH13 > MH13. The sequence goes on along the minus strand of JBKAGN010000010.1, from coordinate 4,541 downwards.
TGGATGTGCAAGTGGAGAACACGTTCTTCGAATTCTCCGAGCTGATCGGCACCGGCACGCAGGCTGCCGCCCCACCGTCAGACCTCTTCAGCGGCATCTGGGATGGGCGCGGCGTGGACATCGAGCTGGCCCAGGAGGGCGTTTCGGTCACCGGCTGTTACGATCGCGGAAGCCGCCTGTCCGGCACCGTCGATGGCAACGTGCTGCGTGCCCTGGGCACCGATGACGCCGGCATCCCCTCCCACTTCATCCTGATCGCCACCGAGGATGGCGCCTTGCGCGGTCTGCGCTCCTCCAATGGTGCACCGTTCCGACCCTATGACGGAGAAGCCTCAACCGACGCGCCGGTCTGCCTGCCGCCCGAACCACCGGCGCTCGGTTGCGGCGATACGGTCTATGGCATCAGCTTTGATTTCGACTCCGACGTCATCCGCGCCAGTTCAAACAGCGTGCTTGATGACCTGTATGCCGGCCTTTCCGGCGACACCGCCACCAGCATCCAGATCATCGGCCATTCGTCCAGCGAGGGCGCAGATGACTACAACCGCGACCTGTCGCAGCGCCGCGCCGCATCGGTGGTCGCGGCGTTGGCGGCGCGAGGCTTGGACGCCGGGCGCATGGAGGCTTTGGGCATGGGCGAAGATCAGCCCATTGCCAGCAATGATGATGAAGCCGGTCGCTCGCTCAACCGCCGCGTGGAGATCAGCTGCGCGGGGTAAGTGCCAGCCTCTTCCTCAACCGCCATACGTTCGCTATAGCCTCGGCCATCCTTGGCGAAGCGGTGCCGCATGACATCCCCCAACAACGCAGAGCTGACAGTGCCGCCGGCCTTCGATCTGGTGTGCATCGGCGGGGCGGTGATCAACCGCAAATATCAGGTCAAGGACCGACTGATTCCCGGCACCTCCAACCCGGCGATTATGCGCCAGAGCTTCGGCGGCGTGGCCCGCAATATGGCCGAAACGTTGGCCCGCTTGCAGGCCTCCGTCGCCATGGTTTCCCTGGTCGGAGAGGATGCGGCGGGAGACGCCATCCTCGGCCACCTTGAGGCGCTGGGCGTGGATACCAGCCAGGTCGCCCGGTCCAAGGCCTTCCCAACCGCCGACTATGCCGCGATCCTCGACTATGACGGCGAGTTGCATGTGGGTCTCGCCGCCATGCAAGTTTTCGACGCACTGACGCCCGACGCCTTGCAACCCGCCTGGCCGGTGATCGCCGCGAGCGGCTGGATCTTTGCCGATTGCAACCTGCCAGAGGCCACGCTGCGGGCGCTGATGGCCCGCAAGGCAAGCGCGAAGCTGGCGGTCAACACCGTGTCGGTGCCCAAGGCGGTGCGGTTGCCCGATGAGTTGTCGGCCATCGATGTCCTGTTCACCAATGCCGACGAGGCCGGCGCGCTGCTCGGCACACCCGCCTTGGCGCCGGAGAACCTTGCCGCCGGTTTGCGCGCACGCGCGGCAAAAGGCGTGGTGCTCACCCTCGGCGCGGATGGCCATCTTGTGGCAGACGACACCGGCATCGCATGGGTGTCGAGCCTGGAAGCCGCCACGCTGGATGTCACCGGCGCGGGCGATGCGCTGATGTCCGGCACACTTTATGGCTTGATGGCAGGCCAATCGTTGGTCGATGCCTCGCGGCTCGGCGCGCTGCTCGCCCATGCCACAGTCCAATCGACCGAGGACGTTTTACCCGATCTTAGCCCGGGTTGGTTCCAGTCGCAGACCGACCGCCTGGCACGCATCACATCACGAAAGTTGCCCGCATCATGACACCTGACACGTTACACGCCCTGGTCGATATCCACCCGTCGGTTGCCGAGGCTTTGGCGGCTGGCCGCCCGCTGGTGGCGCTGGAAAGCACGATCATCACCCACGGCATGCCCTACCCTGAGAACCTTCAGATGGCCGAGGCCGTCGAAGCGATCATCGCCGAGGGTGGCGCGACGCCGGCGTTAATCGCGGTGGTGGATGGTCGCATCAAGGTGGGTTTGAGCGATGCGGAGCGCGCCGCTTTGGGCCAAGCCAAAAACGCCCGCAAGGCCTCCCGCGCGGATCTCGCCTTCGCCGTTTCCAGCGGCGAAAGCGCCGGCACCACCGTTGCGGCCACCATGATGGTCGCCGAATGGGTCGGCATCAAAGTGTTCGCCACCGGCGGCATCGGCGGCGTGCATCAAGGCGCGAGCGAGAGCTTTGACGTCTCCGCCGATCTGATGGAGCTCGGTCGCACCGGCGTGATCGTGGTGGCGGCGGGGGCGAAGGCGATCCTCGATATTCCCAAAACGCTGGAAGTGCTGGAAACGCAGGGCGTGCCGGTGGTCGGCTACCAGACCGATGTGATGCCAGCCTTCTGGTCGCGCACCTCCGATCTTCCCATTCCGCTGCGCATCGACAGTGCGCAAGAGATCGCAGCCTTCCAGAAGACCCGCGATCAGCTGGGCGTGGCAGGCGGCATGCTGGTTGCCAACCCGATCCCCGCCGCCGATGAGATCCCGCAAAACGTAATGCAAGGCTACATCGCGCAGGCACAAGCCGATCTGGAAAGCCAAGGCATCACTGGCAAAGACGTCACGCCGTTTCTGCTCGCCCGCCTTCTGGAGCTGACCGACGGTGCGAGCCTCACCAGCAACATCGCACTGGTGAAAAACAATGCCCGCCTCGCCACCGAAATCGCCAAGGCACTGGGGAAGGCGCTCCTATGAGTGACCTGTCGCCCATCATTGATGATCTCAGCCGCCCCGCCCCGCAGGCGAGCAACGGCGCCAACTGGCAGTTCATCGCCGATGGCGTGATGGGCGGCGTTTCCCAAGGGGCGATGGCGCGCGAAACGGTCAACGGCCGGGAAGCCTATGGCATGCGCGGCCAAGTGAGCCTAGAGAACAATGGCGGCTTCATTCAGATGGCGTTGGATTTGGCGCCTGATGGCTCGGCGGTGGACGCGAGCGCCTTCGCCGGCATCGCTTTGGATGTCATCGATTCCTCGCTTGCTCTGGGCCTTCGGCCCAACCGCGCTGGAAACGGCGAGACCTACAATCTGCATCTACGCACAGCCGATGTAACGCGCCCCTGGCAGAGCTACCGGCAGAGCTTTATCGCCGGACCTGACTGGGAGACGCACCGCATCCCGTTTTCTGATTTCGCGCCGCACCGGATCGATGTGCCGCTGGATGTCACGAAGCTCCGCCGCATCGGCATTTTGGGGATTGGTAGGGCGTTTGAAGTGGACCTCAGCCTGGGCGGCATTCAGTTTTACCGCTAATTGGCCGACGCAAAAAAGGGCCGGTCTCCCGGCCCTTTCTCAACATTCATGACGTCGTCTGGCGGAGCGGTTGTTCTGAAAGAACAGAGCGACCCAGACCACAAAGGGACGGCTTAGAGCCCGTCCGTGATAACCGATGTCCAAGCCCCGGTCGGGCGCTCGGTGATCACTGGGTCCTCACCGCCGGTGAGCAGCGAGTCGACAGTGGTTTCAGCCGCTGCAACATCCAACACGCCAGTGGAACCAGCGGTCAGATTGTTGATCTCACCCATCATCCGGATCTGGTGAGCCTCGGTCTGTGCCCCGGTCTGATCATATTCCAGCACGATCATCGCCGCCTCTTCCGGGTTTTCCTGCGCCCAGTTCCAGCCGGCCATAGACGCGCGCACGAAGCGGGTCAGCTTGTCGACCATTTCGGGGTCTTCCAGCGACTCTTCGAGCACATAAAGACCGTCTTCCAGCGTCGCCACGCCTTGGTCGGTGTAGTTGAACACCACCAAATCGTCCGGTGAGAAACCAGCGTCGATCACCTGCCAGTATTCATTGTAGTTCATGGTCGAAACGCAAGCGGCCTGACCCTGGATCAACGGATCAACGTTGAAGCCCTGGCGCACAACCGTCACGCCCTCATCACCACCATCGGTGGGAATGCCAAGCTGGCTCATCCAGGAGAGGAACGGATATTCGTTGCCGAAGAACCACACGCCCAGAGTCTTGCCTGGGAAGTCTTCCGGCGAAGAAACACCGCTGTCGGCGCGGCAGGTGAGCATCATGCCCGAGCGCGCGAAGGGCTGGGCAATGTTGACGAGTGGCACACCGCGCTCACGCGCCGCCAGAGCCGCTGGCATCCACTCCACGATCACATCGGCGGCACCACCGGCAATCACCTGCGGCGGCGCAATGTCCGGGCCGCCTGGATTGATGGTCACATCGAGGTCTTCGGCCTCATAGAGCCCTTCGTGCAGCGCCACATAGTAGCCGGCAAACTGGGCTTGCGTGACCCATTTCAGCTGCAGCGTCAGTTCATCGGCAGACAGCGCAGGCGCGGCCACCGAGAATGAAGAGGCCAGCAGCGCGGCCCCTGCGAGCAATTTGGTTGCGGTTTTCATAAGTTGGAACTCCTTCCAGTTTTCGTGAGCGCCTTTGCGACGCCCATTCCCCTTATTCTTCAAGTCTTATCGGGCACGCCGGTTCGACGGGTGCCAGAACGTGATGCGCCGTTCTATCAGAGCTATCGCACCATAGGTGAGCGAACCTGCCAAGGCGGCGACGAAAATTTCTGCCCA
>JBKAGN010000009.1:0-82158 GCA_046290415.1 Hyphomicrobiales bacterium | reverse complement strand
GCCTTAACGCTGCAGCCCGTGGCGATACCATCATCGACCAGAATAACGGTCCTGCCCGCCGGATCACTCAAGGTTCGCTGCCCAAGATACTCTGCGCGGCGATGGGCGATCTCGTCGAGCTTCCGCTCCATTTGCTCTCGCACATAGTCAGAGCTGAGCCGTAGCTGGCGCGTGACGTGTTGATTGAGAACAAGCTCGGGTTCGGGTCCATCCGCAACCGCACCGATGGCAAGTTCCGGCTGATCAGGCGCACCGATCTTCTTGGCAAACATCGGCTCTAGCGGCGCATCCAAGGCCTTGGCAATTTCCACGGCCACCGGAATGCCGCCCCGCGGCAGCCCAAGCACCAGCGGTCGCGCATTCTTCAGATGGGTGAGTTTCGCGGCGAGCCTGCGCCCGGCATCGGAACGGTCTTGAAGAAGAAAACTATCCATGACGAGACCGTACCGGCGACAACGCCAAGCCCGTTGACCCGCGTCAACTGCAAAGGGCGATGAGCAAACTGCGGTTGATGCGCAGCGCGGTCAGCCGTCGACCCGACCCCAATAACCCTTCGATGAGAAACCAACTCGCTCGCCAACGCATCGGCCGACGAGCTGATGAATAATTGCTCGACATCGACGATTGGTAACGTCTTGAGCCTATCACCTTGTCGCCGAGCAGCACTGCGCAAGGGTGCCCGACAAGGCTCTGGTGCAACGCTATGGCCGGAGACCGGAGTTCACGCGTGTAGCCGCAATCATTCCTGCCGAACTTCACTTGACTGCTGCGTTGTCCCGGATTTCGCGTTGCTGCCGAGCGCGGGCGCGAGCGACTTTGCGAAGATCTGCAGCCTCATCATGCTCGTCCACGATCTCGGTCCCGAGCAGGGTCTCAAGCACGTCTTCCATCGTGACGAGTCCAGCCGTGCCACCATAATCATCCTGCACCAGGGCTATGTGGGCTTCTCGCTCCATCAAGATGTCGAAAAGCGTGTCGAGGTCCGTCGCTTCGGTTATGCGCGGCATGTCTCGGACAAACTCCTGTGCCGTACGCTCTTCGTCGCCGCGAACGGCGGCCAGTAGCAGCTCGCGTGCCAGCACAAATCCATGGACTTCATCGACAGACTCGCCGGTGACCAGCAAGCGCGAATGGGTGAACGACTCGCGCCCGGCCAGTATCGACGCAACGGTCGCCTCGGCGGCCACATGCTCGATCACCGTCCGCGGTGTCATAACCTCCCGCGTGGCGATCTCCGGCATCCGCAGGAGGTTGGCCACCACGCGCGTCTCGTCTTCCTCCACGACGCCCAAACGCTGCCCGGCATTGGTCAAGGCGGTGATTTCATCGCGCGAGACCTCTGAATCCACCTTGCCCCGCGTCAGGAACCGCGTGATCGCTTGGCTCATCCAGACAAGCGGCAACTGCGCGACAATCAACCATGGCAAGACGCGCACTGCGAACGGCGCGAGCGGGCGCCAGTAGGTTGCACCAAGCGTCTTTGGGATGATTTCTGAAAGTACCAGAATACCCAATGTCAGAACGGCAGAGAAGATTCCCACGCCTGCGTCATTGAAAACAACAGCAGCTTGGGCGCCTGCCCCTGTTGCCCCGACCGTGTGAGCGATTGTGTTGAGGGAAAGGATCGCTGCCAACGGGCGTTCGATATCGGTCCGCAATCGCCTCAGCTTCTTGGCGAGGTCCGGGCGATCCGTTTCCGCCGCCTCAACGAAAGCCGGTGTAATCGACAGAAGCACCGCTTCGAGAATGGAGCAGAGAAACGACACGCCGATCGCAAGCACGACGAAAAGAATGAGCAGGGTCACGTGGAGACTTTCCAATAGACATCATGGAGTCGAAGAACTTTATATAGATCGACGTCACCGACCACCAATGTCACCTTCTGAAATAAGCGAAGTGGTGGTGTGGACCAATCATGGAATTGTGCCGCTCCTTTGAACAAGCCATTTTTCCACTTTGGGTGGCTGCATTCGAAGAGGCCAAGTCACTCTGCGTTGGGAATAATTGTGGAGCCTTGATTGGCCAGGAAACTCGGGGGCTGTGGCGAGCGCCGTCATTCACCGGCTTGCCAGTGTTCGACAACTGAGATGGTTTGAAGGGAGTGGCGGACGACTATTGCCGCGGCGGCGGCCGCCTTCCAAGAACTGACCAGGCGGCATCGATGATGGCATCGGCATCAATCCGGTGCAGACGATAAACATCGTCCACTGTCCCAGCTTGACCAAAATGCTCAACGCCCAAGGATCTGACGCGGTGGCCCCACACGCCTCCCAGCCAGGAAAGCCCTGCCGGATGGGCATCGGTGACAGTGACCAGGCCGGCATCGCCTGGCAAATCGGCAAGCAGTGTTTCGACCTTGGAGATTGCCGAGCTGACTCCACGCTGGCGCGCCCGTTCGGCGGCCTGCCATCCGGCATTCAATCGGTCGGCCGATGTGATGGCCAGCACGCCAAGGCCGCGCATACGTTCCGACAACAATCCAGCGGCCTTGATCGCCTCCGGCGCCATCACGCCGGTATAGGCAATGGCCAATTGCGTTCCCGGATCAGGTTTGCGTAGCCAGTACCCGCCGTCGATCACGTCTTGAGTAAACTCAGGCGTTTTTTCCCGCTGGATCTGGTCAACCGGCACGGTAGAAAGGCGCAGATAGACAGACCCGCCTTTCTTATCGCGCAACCAGTTGGCCTCCGGTTCCGCGTCTGGGCGGTCGCGCTGCATGTAGTCGAAGGACCATTGCATGATCGCCAACAGTTCGTCGGCATAGGCCGGCTCGAAGGCAGCCAAACCATCCTGCGCCATGCCGATCATCGGTGTTGAAATCGACTGATGCGCGCCGCCTTCGTGGCTGAGCGACACGCCCGATGGCGTTGCCACCAACATGAAGCGCGCATCCTGGTAACAGGCGTAGTTCAGCGCATCGAGGCCGCGGCAGATGAAGGGGTCGTACACGGTGCCGACCGGCAAAAGCCTTTCACCGAACAGCGAATGCGACAGACCAAGCGCACCGAGGAAGGTGAAGAGGTTGTTTTCCGCGATGCCCAGTTCCACATGCCGGCCATCGGTGCTGCGTCGCCATTTCTGAGTCGAAGGAACCGCCTGATCGCGAAAAACATCAGGCTGGTCCGCCTTGGCGAAAAGCCCGGTCTTGTTGATCCATGGTCCAAGATTGGTGGAGACCGAAACATCGGGTGACGTTGTCACGATTCGCTCTGCTATGGCTGGCGCATCGGAGACGATGGACTGCAAGATCTGCCCGAAGGCTTCCTGGGTGGAGATCGCCTCCTTCAAGCGAGGCTTGATGGTCGCGTCGGTTGGAATGGCTGGGGCGCTGAAACGTCGGGTTCCGGCCGCGTTGAAGGGAACCGCTTCAAGAAACGCGCTCACTGATGCCTGATCCACAGAGAGCCCTGCCATGGGTTCCCATTCCTCGCCCTCGGCAATTCCCATGTCGGCGCGCAACTGATCGATTTGCGCGGAAGTGAGGACGCCGGCGTGATTGTCCTTGTGCCCAGCCAGCGGCAGGCCATGCCCCTTGATGGTGTAGCAGATGAAACAGACCGGCCGGTCATGATCGATGGCGTGCATCGTCTCGGCGATTATCGCCGCGTCGTGTCCGGCCAGATTGCTCATCAGATCGGTGAGCTGTGTGTCATCATGGTCGGCGATCAGCGCCAGCGCTTCATTGTCACCGGCGAAGTCAGACTCCAACTGTTCGCGCCAGGCCGCGCCACCCTTGAACGTCAGCGCAGCATATAGGCCGTTGTCGCATTGATCGATCCAGTCTCGAAGCCGGCTGCCTCCGGGCTTGTCGAATGCCGCTTGCATCCGCGAGCCATATTTCAGTTCGATGACGTCCCAGCCGCTGGCGATAAAGATGTCGCGAAAGCGCGCGTTCAGTCCTTCGCTGACCACACCGTCCAGCGATTGCCGGTTGTAGTCGATAACCCACCAGCAATTGCGCAGATCCTGCTTGGCACCTTCAAGAAGGGCTTCGTAGATGTTGCCTTCGTCCAACTCTGCATCCCCGACCAGCGCGATCATCCGTCCTTTCGGGCGGTTCAGCCAGCCATGGCCGTTCAGATAGTCTTGCGTCATGCTGGCAAACGCCGTCATTGCGACGCCCATGCCCACCGATCCCGTTGAGAAATCGACGTCGGCGCGGTCCTTGGTGCGCGAGGGATAGGGCTGCGCGCCGCCCAAGCGCCTGAAGTCTTCAAGCTGCTGGCGGGTCTGGTTGCCAAGCAGATATTGGATCGCGTGGAACACCGGGCTGGCATGGGGCTTCACGGCAACCCGGTCTTCCGGACGCAAGACATCGAAGTAGAGCGCGTTCATGATCGCGTTCATCGAGGCCGATGAGGCCTGATGGCCGCCCACTTTGATCTTGCCTTTCTCGCGGATGGTGTTGGCGTGGTGGATCATCCAAGTGGACAACCACAGGGTCTTCTTCTCAAGTGCCAGGCGGATCGATCTTTCGTCCGTCATGTCACGCGGCCTTGGCCATTGCATGCGGCATAGTAAGGCCATCAGCGGAGAAGACATGCGCTTTGTTCGGCTGGAAGCGCAATCCAAGACGGTCACCCGGTTTGGCACTGATGTTTCCGTGTTTGCGCACCATCAGTGGGCCAAGATCTCTTACTTTGACGTAGAGGTTGGTGTCCGAACCGAGGTGCTCGGCCAATTCAATCGTGGCGTCGAGATCGCCGCAGCCTTCGGCCGCGATATCGAAATGTTCTGGACGTATTCCAAGTTCGGTGGCCGACCCGAAGTCGAGTTGATTGCGGAAGTTGACAACAAGCCCGTTGAACAGCCTGACGTGCCCTGTGCCGCCGGTCACCGGAACAACGTTCATGGTCGGAGAGCCAATGAACTGAGCCACGAACTTGTTCGCAGGCCTTTCATAGAGATCAAGTGGTGAGCCAACCTGTTGGATGTCGCCGCCATTGAGGACGACGATCCGGTCGGCGAGCGTGAGCGCCTCGACCTGATCATGCGTCACATAGATCATCGTCGATTTGAGCCTTTGATGGAGCCGTGCAATTTCCAATCGCATATCGACTCGCAACGCCGCATCCAGGTTGGAGAGAGGCTCATCAAAAAGGAACGCACGCGGATCGCGAATGATGGCGCGTCCCATGGCAACGCGTTGACGTTGCCCGCCAGACAGTGCCTTTGGCAGACGATCCATGAGCAATTTGAGGCCCAAAGTCTTGGCCGCTTGAGCGACCCGTTGTTCCTTCTCATGAACAGGCTCTTTGCGGATTTCCATGGAGAAACCCATGTTCCGCCGAACATCCATGTGCGGGTACAGAGCGTAGGATTGGAACACCATCGCGATGTCACGATCTCGCGGGCGCACATCGTTCATGCGCTCGCCATTGATAAAAAAGTCACCGTTCGTGATCGGTTCGAGCCCAGCGATCATGCGCAGCAGCGTGGACTTGCCGCAACCGGATGGGCCGACAAGGACGATGAACTCACCATCATCGATGTGCAGATCGATGCTTCGCAGAACCTCAACCGATCCGTACCGTTTGCCGATGTTCTTGAGTTCCATGCGTGCCATGGCCGTGCCCTCCTATCCTTTGACGGCGCCTGAAGTCAGGCCCTGCACAAGGTAGCGTTGGATAAAGATGAAGAAGAGGCAGCTAGGGATCAGTGACAGCGAACCAGCCGCCATCATTTGCCCCCAATCGACCGAGAACCGTGAAACGAAGGTCAACAAGCCGACCGGGAACGTCATGGAATCATTGTCAGAAATCAGCATCAGCGCGAATAATAGCTCCGACCAAGCGGCGGTAAAAACAAAACCCAACGTCGCCCCAAGGCCTGGGAGCGTCAGCGGGAAAATGACTTTGCGAAGCGCTTGAAAACGGCTGCAACCATCCATCATCGCCGCCTCTTCCAAATCTTTGGGGATACCGTCGAAAAACGACTGCATAAGGAATGTGGCAATCGCGATGTTGAAAGCGGTGTAGACGACAATAAGAGACGTTAGCGAATTGAGCAGTCCGAGCGAGGCCACAATCTTGTAAATCGGCGCGATGATCATCAACAGCGGGAACATCTGTGTGATGAGCATGATCGCGATGATGATCCGCTTGCCCGCAAAAACAAAGCGCGAGAAGGCGTAACCCGCTCCGGCAGCGATGATCGTCGTAATCGCAGCTGTGCCCAGAGACACAAAAAGCGAGTTGCCGAAAAACGCCATGAAATCGGTCTGAAAGATCACCGTACTGAAATTGTCCAGCGTCACCCGCGACGGCCACAACTGCGTGCCTTCAGTGAAGATCAACCGGTCTGGCGTCAGCGCGATTTTGACCAGCCAATAGAGCGGGAAAAGCGCAAACGTCAGATAAGCCAGAAGCGCGGCGTATTTGCCGACAACCAAGACCGGGTTTGGTTCTGCATGCGTCATGATTGGCCCCTAGATCTTGACCAGCTTTTTGCGCAGCCACAGCACGACGATGGCGTAGATGAGCAGGAGCACCAAAAGGACGACCGCAATCGTCGAGGCGTAGCCGAAGTCGAGACGACGGAAGGCTGTTGTGAAAATGTAGGTTGACAGAATCTGTGTGGAATTCGCCGGCCCACCGCCGGTCATCACGAAAATGAGGTCTGCGAAATTTGCAATCCAAATGGTCCGAAGCATCACAGTGATCGCGATCATCGGTGCGAGAAACGGTAGTGTGATCTTGGTAAAGCTTTGCCAAGCCGTGGCGCCATCGATTTCAGCCGCCTCGTAGAGCTCGCCAGGGATCGATTGGAGAGCTGCCAGCAAGGTGATGGCAAAGAACGGGACGCCAAACCAGATGTTGGCAACGATCGGTCCCCACATGGCAAGCTCAGGGTCACCCATGATATTGTAGGGCTCATCAAGGATTCCCAGCGCGGCCATCCAATGCGGCAAGGGGCCGATGGTTGGATTGAAGAGCCAGGACCAAGTGAGAGCCGACAGGAAGGTCGGCACCGCCCAGGGCAGAAAGACCAGTGCCTGGAACAACCGCTTACCGACAAACTGCGTGTTGAGCAGAAGAGCCAGGCCAAGGCCAAGCAGGAACTGAAAGCTGACCGACCAGAACGTCCACCAGAACGTGTTTTCCAGCGCGATCCAAAACTTTCGGTCCGTCCAAAGATCAGCGTAATTCTCCAAACCGATCCAGCCGGTCTGAAACGGATTGAGCAGCTCAATGGATTGGAAAGAATACGAAATCCCAATGATCAGCGGGATGAGGATAACCGACCCGATCAAGAAGACCGCTGGCGAGACGTAAAGGAATGGCTCAACCATGTACTGCCAGTACAAGGAGCGTCGTACCCGGGGTGCCCCGGGAACGACAGTTTTGTGAGCGTCTACAATCACTGGTCTGCTTGCCAATCGGCATAGGCTTCGTTCAGGAACTCAGCCCATTCGTCGGCCAAGTCCTGCGCGCTGCGCTGGCCGAGTAACGCTTCCTGGCTGGTTTCCAGCACGATCGTGCTTGCGAAAAAGCCCCATTCTTCCAGGAAAGTCGGCATGACGGTCGGCACATACTGCTCACCGTTCAACGTGTCGAACCAACCCGAGAACTGGTCGGTCTGGAAATATGGGTCCTGATCGGCACCCTCATGGATGGGGATCACGCCAACACGCTGAGCCCACACAGAGTTTGCTTCAGGGGTGGAGAGCGCTGCGACCAAATCCCAAGCTTCGTCTTCATGTTCGGTGGTGTTGAAGATCGACCATCCGGCAAAACCAATGGTTGGGAAGGCCTGGCCCGACCGGCCTACCGGCATCGGCATGACCGCGAAATCTTCTGCATCCATGCGTTCGGCAATTGCAATTAACGCATCAGGGTCCTGATCGAGGAAAGCGCAGGTGCCGGAGTAAAAACCGGCGACGATCTCGTTGAAGCCCCAATTGACGCTGTCTCGTGGTGCATACCCATTTTGGTAGAGATCTAGCAGGAACTGGATACCTTCCACTGAGCCCGGCTCGTTGATCCGGCTTTGACCATCTTCGGTGAAGAACTCATTGGTGCCGTTCATGGCGGCAGCCATCATGATCCAGCCGTTCGTGCCACCTGGTCCGCCACGCAGACAATAGCCTGACTTACCCTCAAGTTCAGAGACAGCTGCTGCTGCTGCCATGAACTCTTCCATCGTGCCTGGAGGGTTTTCCACGCCAGCTTCGGCCAACAGGTTGCGGTTGTAGAACATGGCGCGCAGGTAGAACCCGTAAGGGATCATGTAAGCTTCGCCGGCCTGGCGGCCCATGGCGAGCGTCTTGTCGGTCAGCGTCCCGCCATGTTCCCAGCCGGCGATGTGACCTTCCAGGCTCGCCAAGCGACCAGAACCAGCATAGAGCGCGGCCCAGGTGTCAGGCATTTCCACCACATCGGGGATGTCGCCACCGGCGACCATCGTTGCCAGCGTTTCGAAGGCCTGACCCCAAGGAAGGCTAGTGATCTCAACGGTCACACCTTCATTGTCGGCTTCATATTGCGCCACGAGCTGTTCCAGCACCGCAGTGCGCTCCGGGCTGGTGATCACTTCCACCAGGCGCAATGTCGTGTCGGCCTGCGCTGGACCGGCTACCAGAAGGGCGGCTGTGCCGACCCCCATCAACAGGGTTTTGAGAGATCTCGTCTTCATCGGTGTTTCCTTCTCCTAGTTTAGGTTTTCAGCGTCTTGATGCCGTGTCAGGCAGCGCTTTGACTCAGGGCGTTGACAAAGTCGGCCCAGAGGTCTTCGGCGTCTTCCAGTCCAAGGCTCAGACGAACCAAGTTTGGAGAGACGCCAAATCGTTGCAGAGAGTTCTCTTCGCCCGCTTGTGCGAGCGCGATGCGGGTCGGCAGGATCAGGCTTTCGAAGCCACCCCAACTCACGCCGAGCCGAAACAGGTTGAGTGCGTTGGAAAATGCGGGAATATCGACGCTATCGTCGAGCTCCACCGACATTAAGCCGCTCCGCCCAGCAAGCCCGGTTGCGGGGTCAGATCCGGGGCTGTTCACAGCCACCACCTGCGGCAAACCAGCCAGTCGATCGATGAACAGGTTGGCTGTCGCCTGATGGTGGCGCATCCGCGCCGACAAAGTGCGCAAGCCACGGGTGAGCAGAAACGCTTCAAAAGGCGCCAGTTTCGCGCCGAGAAGCGGAAGGGTCAGGTCACGTATGCGGTCAATATGCGCCCGGGAGGCAACCACAACGCCCGCAACCGTGTCCGAATGGCCAGAAATGTACTTCGAAGCCGAATGCAGCACGATGTCGATCCCAATCGTCAGAGGCTTCTGAAAGACCGGACTTGCCCATGAGTTATCGATCATAGTGACGGTGCCATGCCGCCTTGCATGATTGGCGATTTGAGGAAGTTCCATCGGCTCAAATGTCATGGAACTTGGGCTTTCCAGATAAGCGACGGCCTTGCCGCTCAGCAGGTCGGCGTCCTCAGCAAATTGCTTTGGAGAATGGTAGGAGACCGACACGCCGAAAGGGCGCAACATGCGCTCCATGAAGCGGTAGGTGTCGGGATAGACGTGTTCACAGCATGCGATGCAATCCCCTGGCCGCACAAAGGCCAGCAGAGTCGATGCGATGGCGGCCATGCCAGAGGCGAAACCGATAGCTCCTTCACCATCCTCGGCCTTAGCCATCAGCGACTCGAAGGCCGCTACCGTTGGGTTCTGAACCCGCGTGTAGATGGCGGCACCGCTGGCGCAAGCCATGCGTTTTTCAAACGCTTGGTAGCTGTCGAACGAAAACAGCGAAGACTGAACGATTGGCGGGGTCACAGAACCGTGGGAATTGGGCAAGACCGCAGCCAGAAGCGTTGCAATATCAGAGTGGAAGGCGTCGGGCTGATCAGACATTGTGGCGATCCAAGTTCTGGCGAATTTCGGCCTCGACCATGTCCATGATGGCCGCCATGAGGCGCACGGCTTCTGCCTCATCGCCGGCAATCACAGCCTCTGCCATTGGAAGGTGAAGCGGGATGCTGTTGGCGCCGAGATGGGGCTGGCCGAAGGGTGCCTCGTAGACCTCGTTGAACCCTTGCTGTATTTGCTGGATCAGTTGTCCGAACAAAGGATTGCCGCACGCAGCCTGCAAGGCGGCATGAAAGCGGTAATCGGCTTGGCGCCAGTCTTCGCCCGCGCGATGAATGGCCACCAGTTCGGCGATCCGCGCTTCAATAAGCCTGCAATCTTGAGCGCTGTGGTTTCGGGCCGCCAGCCGGACTGTTTCCAGCTCCAATGGACGTCGCACCGCATGAGTGCGCAGCAGACTTTCCGCCTCCAACTTCAGTGTCACCGGCAGGTGAATGGAGTTGGAGGTGACTTCCGCAGCCAAACGTGTGCCCGCTTTCTTGTTGCGGGTGATGATGCCCATATTCTGCCAAGCCGTGAGGGCTTCGCGCACCTTGGCGCGGCCAATGCCGAGTTGGCTTGCGATTTCGACTTCAGGCGGTAGCCGGTCACCGATCTGCAACTGCTCGGCCTCAATCATCTGAGAAAGCGCTTCCAGCACATCGCGGCCGGTGCTGCCACGCGGGAGCGTGTCGAGGACGTGCTTCGATCTCGCCTGCGCATCGGATTGGTCGGAAATGGTGGTCTCAGCAGCCAAACTTCGCCTCCTAACTTTATGCATCATGACATTAATGTCGGACAATATCAACCATAATGTCCGACATTATATGATTGGCTTGTGAACGACCGGTTCCGGGGCGAGAGTCAAAGCTTGGAGCTCGGGGCTCACCCTCAACACCGAAAAAATGGCTAGGTTCTAAGAGGGGAACGACAGTGACAACCGGGCGCCGGACGACCAAATGCGTGATAGCGCAAAAAGCCGCTTGGGTAAGACGACGCGCTCGAACCTGAACGTGCCGACAAAGGGTCGGGGCAGCGGGGCTTGAGCCCCCACATACAGATCCTTGGAGATTGCGGGCATCAGGACAATCGTCGAATGTACCAAGCGGCTGCCAGAATGATTACCGCACCAGCGATCAAGGACAGGCTGGGCAACTCGCCAAAGAACAAAAATCCAGCGCCCATCGAGAGCACCAAGGAAAGATAGGAAACTGGGCCAAGCACACCAGCATCACCCAGCCAATGGGCCTGAAGGAAACAGAACTGTGCGCATTGGGCGAACAGACCAATAGAAAGAAGTAGCGGCCAGTGCGCTGTTACGACAGGGGTCCAATCGGCCCATGCAAATGGCGCCGTGAAGAGTGCCAATCCGGCCGTGTAAAACACCATCATCACCACGGCAGGCGTGCCTTTGAGCTTCCGGGTGATGATGACGGCAAGGGTACCGGTCATCACCATTGCAAAGAGCGCAGCCAGCCCCCAATCGAACGCCGCCTCGGTCGGGTTCATCGCAACACAGGCGCCCGCTAGACCGACAATAGCAGCAATCCAGCGTGGCCTGGCGACAGACTCGCTCAGAAGCAGCGCGGCAAGCACCATAAGGATGATCGGGCGCGTGAAATTGATCGCCGAAAAAAGCGCAAAAGGCACGCGCGCAATAGCGAAGAAACTCAAGACGAGCGTTATCGCAGACAATGCCACGCGAACGCCATGAAGGGTCAGCCGGTCAAGTTCGAGGAAGGCAGAGCGTTCACGGTAGGCCCAAGGAAGCAACAGTAGCAGGCCGACCATGGCCCGCAAAAACACCAACTGCGTCGCGCCATAGTCCAGCCCCATGGCTTTGACGATCGAAAGCGCCCAGATGTTGAGGCTCATATCAGCGATAAGCCAGGCCGAAGCGCGTAGATTGTCCTGCCGCGAAGCCAGAGGTTGACTCATTGCCGGTTGAGCAGATTGGCCATCAAACGAAAAGCGCCAGGGGTCAATTTCTCCAGTTGATGGTGTAGGATCAGGCAGCAATGCGTATGGCGACCCTTGCCAATCTGTGCGCTGAGCAGAGCTCCTTTGTGCGGCCCCTCACCCGGATCGGCCATCTGCAACAGCGGAGTATAGGCCTTGTCCCAGCTCTTTGCGAAGTAAAGCCCGCGTTCCTTGTGCCAGCCCTGCCAGTCTTCCTTGCCAATGTGGTTGGGCGTATTGAGCAGAGGATGCTCCGGTGCGAGGAGAGTTACCTCGGCGTTCTCATCAGTCACCCGCCAGCGAAGCGAGGGTTGGCCAATTTCAAGACGTGCCGGCGGCGTGTGCTCGGGGTCCCAGTCATCCCATGGCCGGTGGTAAAGCGTCACAAGATTGCCGCCTTCCCTCACCCAGCCATGGATATCATCCATTCGGGTGCGCAGATCGGGGCGATAGCGGTTAGCGAACACCCCGATAAGCAGGCTGTCCAAACCATCAAATACCCCGCGCATCGAGAGAGCTTGCTCGTCCAGCACCAGAACATCACAGCCAATCGCCGCCAGCCATCCAGCCACCATGTCATGGCCGGCGCCAACATAGCCAATGCGCCCTTTAGGCAAAGTCACATGCACGGCTCGAAGGTGTAGCTGCGCTGGAAAGCTACGCATTCGTGGTGCGATATGGGGATAGGTGAACCGGCGCACAGTCATCGCCGGTTCCCCGTCAAGCAACAGCGGCAAGGTGTAGAGGCCAGCGTCTATGTCATCGGGCGCGGTAATCAAAACCTGGTGTTTGGTGCTCCAGCTTTGCGTCCAGCCGTCAGGCAATTGGAATGCGGCTTGTCCTCCGCTGCTTTCCGACAAGCTGAGCGAAAACGTCCGCATTGTATTTGCCAGATTGATGACGCCCTTATCGATCGAAAGGCGCGCCAACACTTTCGGCAACACCAACGGCGAGGCTTCGAAAGAAACAGTCGATTTCGCTCCATTCACGTCGACGAAGATCGCCGGTTTTGGCGGATCCAGGGGATCGTACGCCGATGGATAGGGGTCGCTGGGGGCAACGGAGTTGGAAACCGTGATGCGGGCGCCATCAACGTGCCAGTCGGGCGGCATGTTCATCGATAGGGTCATTGCGCCATCGTCCGGCTGACGCACGTCCAGGATCATAGACGTCGACTGGCCCGGCTGAAGCACATCCTTGTCAAACCATCCCCATACCTTCGCTCCCGAGGCAAGACGAATGACGCGGGCGAGTTGGGCAGTCTTTGACCCGATGACATGGGAAAGGTGTTCCGGCACCTCGATGGTCGTCAAAGCGCCATGAGCCGCCTGCGCAGCCTTCATGATCGCTGCGCGGTCCGGAAAAACTGCGATAGCATCCTGGATGGCGTGGTGCGCGCTCAGCAGGCTAGCGTGGGTTGCGCCATCGACATCCAAATCGCGCAAGGTCGGCGGAAGACCGTCGGTGATGGAACCTTGATCCTCTCCGACCACGGAACGGACCAGGTGCAGGGGCCAATTGCGCTCATCCCCTGATAGCACCCATTGGCCCATCCCTTGCGTTTTGTGAAACCAGCGCGATTGTTGGCCTATCTGCTCCCAAGACCACCCCGAAAACTCTTCGATGCCGTGACCATTGATTGTAACCGTTGCCGGCGGTGGCGGCACTTCATCGTCATAGGCACCCCCCGCCCCCGACCAGGCTGGCAAATAGAGCTTGGAGACCTGCCAGGCAGGCAGCCCGCTGCCTTCAAAGCTTGGGTCCGCAGCGAGGTTCATCACCAGATGGGCCGCCTCTGTCATCGCCCGGTGGTGGCCGTGCTGGCCAGGAATGTCCAGGAATGTGGGGCAGATGATATCTGGCTTCTCGGTACGAATAATCTCCACAAACCGGGCAAGGGTCCGCTCCCGTGTCCACTTGGCCATGGTTTCAACGCCTGACTTGGAGAAGCCAAAGTCAAACACCAGATCATCAGGGCTGGTTGAAAGCCAATACAGCCTCATATCCAACACATCGGCAGCACGTTCCATCTCGGCGGTACGCACGGTCCCCAGATCTTCTGTGGTCTCCGGGCCGATATCATTTTGGCCGCCTTCGCCACGGTTGGCGCAGGCGTAGGAAAGGTTGATGCCATCGTGAAAAGCGAGCGCGGCCAACATGGCAGATGTTTCATCATCAGGATGCGCGCCGGTGTTCATGAATCGAATGATCGAGCGCAACGGCTGAAGAGCTCGCCACAACGCAAGGCTTCGAGGCATCTGGCGTTCATCAGCGATACGCTGCGGCGCGGTACGTGGCATGGGATGTGTCCTACACGTGAGAGAAAAGGTGCCGGGTCACGCCATAGCTGCAATGTGCGGCGTGAATGCCGTGTTGATGACAAGCGCGGCTGCGCCTCGGGGCGCCGTCATCCGCCCACAGGTCCCGGCCAAAAGGCGGTCGTGCTTGCGATGCGGCCGGTTGGAAACGGTGCGGGTTGGCAGGTTCGTGCGTGCCAGGAGCGCATCAACCAACTCCTGCGGCACGGCACCGCCCAGAACGATGGTTTGGGGATCCAGCAGATTTTCCACAATGGCGATACCCTGTGACAGAGCGGGCGCTGCATCGTCCAGCCACTCCAGAAGCGCAGGATGACCGGCAGCAAGCAACGTCTGTAGCGCTTCCACACGGTCGGCGCTTTTTCCGGCTGCCTCCATATGGGCCTGCAGCGCCATTCGGCTCACCGCCTGCTCCAATGGGCGCAGCGCACCACGGTGGGGCACCATCACATGGCCAATTTCCCCTGCATTGCCAAAGGCACCACGTTGCAGTGCACCATTCATTACCAAGCCCAAGCCTAGCCCCGTGCCGAAATAAAGGTAGGCAAAGGTGTCGATGTCCTGCGCGACGCCTAGTACACGCTCGGCCATGGCCGCGGCGTTAGCATCGTTTTCAATGGTCACAGGCAAACCCAAAGCATTTTCCAAATGCGATTGGGCATCAATGTGCGCCCAGCCGGGCAGATCCGATGGCGCTCCACTTAGTCCGGTGGAACCGAATGGACCGGGCATCACAACACCCGCGCCAAGGATCCGTTCACCGGCCTTTCTTGTGCAGTTTTCAAGCGCGCGCGCACACAGACCCGGCAGCAAGGCTTGCAGCGTGTCGGGATCGGCGGTCTCAATCGCAACCCGGTCGGTGAACAGGGTGCGCCCATCAACGCCAACAAGGGCAATTAGCACAGCCGCGGGACGAATTTCGATGCCCAGCGCTGCACCAGCACAAGGGGCAATGACGTATTGCATCGCCGGTTGGCCACGCCCCTCGCTGCGCTTGCCTGCCTCATGCAGCCAGCCATCGGCTAAAAGATCACCGATGATGTTGCTTACCGCCTGGGTGGATAAGCCCGTGGCGCGGGCGATCTGTGCTCGGCCTGTTGCGCCAGCTTCACGAACCTTGCCCAACACAAGCGAACGGTTGAATGCGCGCGATCGCTCCGCATTCGACCCCGATAGACGTTGGCCATTTGCAAGGCTAGCTGGAGAAAGCACCATAGTGCCTTGCCAAATAGCTTGGTTTGCGTGTTAACTCAACTCAATTGAATTATTCGGCGCTGTCTCAAACGGCACAACCAGCCGATTGCCTCTTCGCCTCGCCAAAAGGGAGACCTAACTCGATGAAAAACCAACTGCGCAGAACACTTTTTGGAGCCGCCGCATCCGGCGCCTTGCTAGCGGCCACGCCAGCCTCCGCCGTTGAAATTGAATATTGGCAGTACTTCTTCGATGCGCGTGTGCAGGCGATGGAGCAACTCATCGAAAATTTCGAGGCGGCCAATCCGGATATTACCGTCAACATGACGCATTTTCCCTATGCGGATTATCGCACGCGCACCGCCGTTGCCGTGCCAGCCGGTGAAGGCCCGGACGTGGTGCAATTGTTCTACGGCTGGCTG
This sequence comes from Hyphomicrobiales bacterium, assembly GCA_046290415.1. Classification (GTDB taxonomy): domain Bacteria; phylum Pseudomonadota; class Alphaproteobacteria; order Rhizobiales; family MH13; genus MH13. Next base: position 66,423 of record JBKAGN010000009.1, on the reverse strand, counting down.
AACGACTACATCGAAGCGGAGCTTATTCAGCCGCTGCCGACCGACACATTCGACCCTGCTGTGATTGATGAAGAGTTTTTCCCCATGGTGCAGGCCATGAAGCGCGATGGGCAATATTTCGCCCTGCCAACGGCTGTGCGCTCGCTGGCCCTTTTCTACAACGAGCGTCTATTCGAAGCCGCTGGTATTGAAGGCCCACCAACGACCTTGGATGAGCTGGTGGAGGTGGCTTCGGCGCTGACCGAGCGCGACGCTGCGGGCAACATCACGCAGGTGGGCATCACCACCGGCCTCACGGCGCAGGACCACCACTGGTTCCGCGAAGTTCTTATCCGCCAGTTCGGCGGCGAGCCCTACATGGATGACTATCAGACGGTGAACTACAACACCGAAGCAGGCCTTGCCGCGCTGGAGTTCTACACCAGCCTGGAAGATGAGCATGGCGTGACACAGATCGGCTTCATGGACGAACCGCAGGCGGCCTTCCGCGCCGGTCGTGCGGGCATGCACATTGATGGTTCGTTCCGCATCGGTGCGCTCAACAACACCCGCGGCTTGGAGTGGGGCGTTGCCGAACTTCCCGCTGGTCCAGATGGTACCCAGTCAAATTACTCTTCCTACTGGGTGAACGCGATCACCAGCAAAGCCGAAGGCGAGCGCTATGACGCGGCGGTGAAGTTTATGGAGTACATCAGTTCCGATGAAGCGATGCAGATCTGGCTCGAAGTGGTGGGTGAACTGCCCGCACGTGAAGAGGCCGGAATGGCTGAGGAGAATGTGAATGACGAGGTCTTTGGTCCGTTCATTCGTGGCCTAGGCTACGCGCACACCACAAAGTTCGCCGACGAAAGCGCCCAGCGTCAGATCATCGTCGATATGGTGGCGCGCACCGACATTGAAGGCCAATCGTTGGAAGACAGTCTGGCACAGGCAGCTGCCGCCGAGCAGGACCTGCTTGACGCCTACTACAGCCAATAGGCACCGACCCTAACACTGGTGCCGACCGCAGTTTCGCGGCCGGCACCCTCTCGTATGCGGATGTCTTTTCCATGGCCATGGCGCGGCTCAACAACCTTTCCATCATGCAGAAACGCACGCTTTGGGCGTGGGGCTTTCTGGCTGTGCCGGTGGTGTTTTTCGTCGTCATCCGGTTTTACCCAACGTTCAATGCGTTCGTTCTGTCGTTTCAGGAATGGAACCTTTTGGGCGAGCGCAACTGGACGGGGTTCGATAACTACGTAACGCTGGTCAGTGATCCGGTGTTTTGGAAGGTATTTTACAACACCTTTGCCTACCTGCTGATCGGCACGCCCATCAGCTTGGTTCTCGCCTTCATCATTGCCTACCACCTGGACAAGGTGCGCTTCGCCCATGGCACATTGCGTGCGCTCTACTTCTTGCCTTTCATGACCTCTGCCGTGGCCATGGCGTGGGTGTGGCGCTGGTTTTATCAGCCAGTGCCGACCGGACTCATCAACAACTTCCTGGCCTCGCTTGGCATTGGCCAGATCGCGTTTTTGAATTCCACCACGATAGCCCTGCCAGCGGTTCTGGCGCCTGCCATCTGGGCGGGGTTGGGATTCCAAGTTATCATCTTCATGGCAGGCCTGCGGGCCATTCCACGCAGCTACTATGAAGCTGCAAAGATCGATGGCGTGTCGTGGTGGACGGTGCTGGTGGAGATCACTCTGCCACTCCTGAAACCCACCATCGTCTTCATTGTGGTGTTTTCCTCCATCGGCTTCCTGCGTATCTTCGATATCGTTTTCAACATGACAACCAACGATCCAGGCGGCCCTTTGAACTCCACAAAGCCGCTGGTTCTGATGATCTATGAGACGGCATTCGACAGCTTCAACATGGGCTATGCCGCAGCGCAGACCGTTGTGCTGTTCCTCATCCTGCTTGCGGTCAGCCTGCTGCAACTGCGCATCCTGAGGGACAAATAGATGGCCTCAGTCGATGCCTCCGATGTAGGACCGATCAAAGCGTCCTCTGCGGCGCTGCTGGAAGGCAACCGCGCCAAGCAGCGCCGCTCCTTCGGGCAATTCATCCGCTGGACGCTGCTTTTCATCGGCGGCGTGCTGATGGTGATGCCGATCGCCTACATGATCTCGACATCGCTGAAATGGCCGTTCGAGGTCTACAATGTCAGCCTCATTCCAGAAGAGCCGCACCTGGAAAACTACGCCTATGTGCTGGAGGATGGCCGCTTCTACAACTGGTTCATCAACTCCATGATCATTGCCACCATCACGACCATTTCCAGCGTCTTCTTTGACAGCCTCATCGGCTATACGCTGTGTAAGTTCCGGTTTCGTGGGCGCTACATCGTATTCATCGCCATCCTCTCCACGCTGATGATCCCGACTGAGATGCTGGTCATCCCCTGGTACCTGATGAGCCAGAGCTTCGGCTGGCTCGACAGCTATTGGGGCATCATGTTTCCAGGCCTGATGACAGCCTTCGGCGTTTTTCTCATGAAGCAGTTTTTTGAGACCGTGCCGAACGATTTTCTCGAAGCTGCGCGCATTGACGGGCTGAACGAGTTCCAGATCTGGTGGACCGTGGCGATGCCGATGGTGAAACCGGCCTTGGCGGCCCTCGCGATCTTCGTTTTCCTGGGCAATTGGACGGCCTTTTTGTGGCCACTCATCGTGACGACCTCAACAGAGCTTTACACGCTGCCCGTCGGTCTTTCGAGCTTTGGTGACGAGGCCGATGTGCAGTGGGAGCTGATCATGACGGGCGCGGCGATTTCCACGATCCCAACGCTCGTCGTGTTCCTCATATTCCAGCGGTTTATCATCCGCGGAGTGGTCATGGCGGGCCTCAAAGGATGACCGACCAGTCCGTCTTCCCTGATCCGGTTTACCGCGAGACGGTTCTCGCCCCCTTGTTCGAAGGTGTAAAGGCGCACTTCGCGGAGCACATGGCCGCTATCAACAAGGCCCATCTTGTCATGTTGGTCGAAACCAGCATCCTCACCAGCGGGCAGGGCCAGCAGATTGCAACAGCGCTGGATGCCATTGACCGGGAAACCGACATCGCCGCGCTAACTTATACCGGCGAGCATGAAGACTATTTTTTTTTCGTGGAGGACCAGGTTAGGCGTCGACTCGGCCCCGATCTGGGCGGCATGTTGCACACGGCCCGCTCGCGCAACGATATGGACCACACGGTCTTCAAGATGGCGCTGCGCAGCAGAACTGATGTGCTGACCGCCGCACTGCTAGACTTGGCCAATGCGCTGATCGAAAAAGCCCGCAAAGAGCGCGATACACTGATCGTGGCTTACACCCATGGGCAACCTGCGCAAGCGTCCACATTCGGGCATTATCTGGCGGCAGCTCTTGAGGTGCTGCTGGCCGACATTAAGCGAGTTCAAGCTGCGCGCGAAGCGCTCGACCTCTGCCCCATGGGTGCAGCGGCGATCACCACCACTGGCTTTCCAATTTCCCGTGAACGCGTCGCGGAGCTTCTGGGTTTCGCCGCCCCCAAGCAGAACAGCTATGGGTGCATTGCTTCGGTGGATTACATCACAGGGCTCTATTCGGCGATCAAGCTGCCCTTTCTGCACTTTGGCCGGCTCGTTCAGGACATGGCCTTCTGGTCGGCCTTCGAGGTTGGCCAACTCTATGTGCCCAACAGCCTCGTGCAAATTTCATCCATCATGCCGCAGAAGCGCAACCCCGTGCCCATTGAGCATCTGCGCCATCTGGCGTCCGTCACGGTTGGACGATGTGAAACCATGATCATGACCATGCACAACACGCCGTTCACCGATATGAATGATAGCGAGGGGGAAGTTCAAACGGCGGGCTTTGCCGCGTTTGAAAGCGCGGGCCGCGCGACCGCGCTCTTGGCCGCCTTCCTGCCTGCTTGCCGGATCAACCCCGAAGCCGTGGCGCGCAATGCCGACGCGGCCTGCGTGACAGTGACTGAGCTTGCAGACACGCTGGTGCGCGAGGCGGGGCTGTCGTTTCGCCAGGCCCATGAAATCGCGTCGCATACCTCTCGCGCGGTCATCGCCGATGGTGTGCCGCTCGGCCAGGGCTTTGACGCTTTCTCCGCCGCTTTCGAAAACGAAACCGGCCGCGCAAGCACGCTGGACGCGGCCACGTTTGCCGATGCGGTGTCACTCGAAACCTTTGTTGCCCGGCGCGAGCGCTTCGGTGGGCCCGGCCCTGTGGCGCTGGATGCGGCGCTCGACGGCTATCATAGCACGGCAACAGCCTTGCGCGCCGCGCTGACCACAAAAACAGACCAGCTTGCCACGGCTGACAAATCCCTTGGCGATGCTTTCAATGCCCTTTTGGAGACCGCTTGAATGGCCCATCTCTCGCTGCGCAATTTGGTCAAGCGTTACGACAAGACGCAGGTTTTGCATTCCATCAATTTGGACGTGGCCGACGGCGAGTTTGTGGTGTTTGTCGGCCCGTCTGGCTGCGGCAAGTCGACCACTTTGCGCATGATTGCCGGCCTTGAGGAGATCACCGAAGGCGAGATCGAAATCGCCGGTCGCGTGGTCAATAATCTGGAGCCCAAGGATCGCGACATCGCCATGGTGTTCCAGAACTACGCCATCTATCCGCACATGTCGGTGCGAAAGAACATCGGCTTTGGCTTGCGCAGTTCGTCCCTTTCCAAGCCGGAGAAAGAAGCGCGGATCGACGAGGTCGCGGGCATTCTTGGCATGACCGAGTTGTTGCATCGCAAACCATCACAGCTCTCCGGTGGTCAACGCCAACGCGTCGCCATCGGCCGGGCGATGGTCCGCGATCCAGCGGTGTTCCTGTTCGATGAGCCTCTCTCCAACCTTGATGCCCAGTTGCGCACGCAGATGCGCCTTGAGATCAAGAAGCTGCACCGCCGCGTCAAAAACACCATTATCTTCGTCACTCACGACCAGGTCGAGGCCATGACGATGGCCGACCGTATCGTTATCATGAAGGATGGCTATATTCAGCAGATCGGAACGCCGGCAGAGGTCTATCATTCCCCCGCCAACACATTCGTTGCCCAGTTCATCGGAGCCCCCTCCATGAACCTTCTTAAGGGCACCTACGAGGATGGAGCCGTCAAACTGTACAATGATGTGTCTGTCCCGATGCCCGGTAGAGAGATTGGCAGCGGACACGACGTGTTGTTGGGTGTGCGCCCAGAAGATATCGGTCCTGCAACCAATGGATCGGTATTGCTTAACGGTCAGGTTTCGGTGGCTGAACCGCTGGGTGCCGAAACGCTGCTTTACGTCGATGTTGATGGCCGGGAGATCATTGCCACTGGTTCTGGTCGCACACCACCCCGGGCGGGTGACGTGCTTGGTCTGAGCGCGGATCCTGCTGCGATGCACCTGTTTGACGCCCAGACCGGCATGGTGGTTGGCGCAGGCATCAATGAATGACGGGCAGAATGCCAATTCTCTGTGCTGGACGGGTCTATTGTGACCTCATCTTTACCGGGCTGGACGACACGCCGCAGCCTGGACGCGAAGTTTATGCCGATGCCTTGAAAATTTGCGCTGGCGGCGGGGCCTACATTGCGGCAGCCTATCTTGCCGCGTTAGGCAACGATGTCGGCCTGGCCGGAATGCTACCGGCTGCGCCATTTGGCGCTGTTGTGGACGCGGAAATCCGGCAAAACCGCGTGCGATCCTATTGTCAGCAAACCGAAGATCACGATGCTCAGCTCACAGCTGCGTTGGTGACGGCCACCGATCGCGCTTTTATCACCCGCCGCGTAGGAGCGGCCGTGCCACAGTCCATGATCGACAACCTACCGGATGCTAAGCACTTGCATATCGGTGAAATGACCACAGCCCTAGAGCATCCAGATCTGCTTTTTGCGGCACGGGCCCGTGACATGACCATCTCGCTCGATTGCAGCTGGGACGGACAGACTCTCGACCGTTCAGACCTTTCGGACATCATCTCCCTGGTCGATATCTTTTTGCCTAATGAGGATGAAGCCAAGGCGCTGCAAACCCGTTGTGCCAAGGCCCAGCCACGCCTTGCCACCATCATCAAGCAAGGATCAAAAGGCGCGACATGCCTGCACGCTGGCCACGAAGCGGTCCATGCGCCCGGTCACAGCGTTGAAGTGAAGGATACCACCGGCGCTGGCGATGCCTTCAACGCCGGCTTTCTATCGGCATGGCTTGGTGGACACTCGATGGAACGGGCACTCCAGCTTGGCAATGCATGCGGCGCCACGGCTGTGGCACGCATCGGCGGCGCTGGCTCACTGCCGGACCTGTCAACCCTTGAACAGACGACGTTCCAAACGCAAAGCGCGTAGCACGACTTGTCCGTTTCGCACAGCAAGAGAACCGCCAGCTCTCTATGATGATGCCGACACCTCGGCGGCACCATGGACCGCCCGCCCTGGCCTGGCTTCTTCTCGATATCGAAACCGGCAAGGTCGATGTGATCGTCGTCTACAAGATCGATCGCCTCACCCGGTCCCTGGCTGACTTTGCTCACATGGTGGAAGTCTTTGAGAGGCATGACGTGGCATTCATTTCCATCACCCAGCAGTTTAACACCATCTCATCAATGGGGCGGCTGACCCTGAACGTCCTTCTCTCCTTTGCCCAACGCGAGCGCGAGGTCACCGCCGAACGTATCCGCGACAAGATCGCCGCATCCTGACGCTAGGGCCCTCGGAAGGGTGGGTCTGTGTCGTTTGGCTATCGGCTGGTCAATCATGCCCTCGCCCCGGACGAGACGGCCGCGCCAACGGTCTGAGGCAACTCTCCAGTCGCAAAGCAGGCGAGAATGGCCGTTAGCTCGGCCGAAAAGGACCGCAAGTCATTGATTAGATTGACTTATAGCGGAGATTGCCGAGGTTTGCCGAAGACGCAAGACTGCGTGGTGGTGTAGACAGTCGCCCGCGAACGGGTCTCCGGCTTCCATTCCCTGTCCCATTACTCAAAACAGGGAAATTCAGCTTAAATAGAAAAAAATGGGATAGAAAACCAATTTATCCTTTTACCTGTCAATGACTTACAATAATTTTCGCTAGATCTCATATCAGCGAGAACCAAAGGGAATTACAGGGAACCACGTTCTCAAATTCAGCATCTCGCTGCCAAACTTGAGAATGATGCTGTAAGACCAATTCGTACCGGTCTCCGCTAGCAAGGTGACGCTGTCCCTAACTCAGCGCAAAGGCCGCGCCACTCCGTTAGAGTTCCTTCACGTCAGGCGCGGTCGCCTGCCTGGCCGTGTTCCCCGAAAGCCGAGCTTTGCCAGCTTCTAGGCCGTGGACTCATTAACCCGCAGCCAAAGCCGGATGGCAGCGAGCTTGACGAAGGCAAGAAAGTTGGCTGCGTGTTTCTCATATCGCGTAGCGATGCGTCGACAATGTTTCATCCGGTTGAAGAACCGCTCAACGTGATTACGATGACGGAAGAGATACGGACTGAAGCAGATCGGATCGCGCCGGTTCCGACGGGGTGGGATGTTTGCCCAGCCTCCGCGTGAACTCACGAACGTTCTTATCTCGGTCGCGTCGTAAGCCTTGTCGGCGAGAACCATTCCGCCGCTCGGTAGGCCTTCAAGTAGCGCAAGTGCCATCAGACTGTCATGCTGTTGACCACCGGTAATCATGACTTGGAGCGGCAGTCCGTTCGCATCGACAACGGCATGGATTTTTGTCGTCAGACCTCCACGCGAACGCCCAAAGCCTTCGCTGTCATTGTTCTGGATGCAACTTGCGTGCTGGTGGGCGCGGACTATCGTGCTGTCGATCATCTGCACCTCAGCATCGTCCCCATGCGAGATGGCAGCCAGGATACGATCCCAAACGCCTGCGCGACGCCAACGCACGAAGCGATTGTAGCAGGTGGTGTAGGGACCGTAGCGCTCGGGCAGATCACGCCACGGCGCTCCTGACCTCAAGATCCAGAAAATGCCGTTCAGGACACGCCTGTCATCCACACGCGGGACACCTCGCGGCTTGCACGGAAGGATGGGTGCAATAACTCGCCATTCGGTGTCGGAGAGGGCGTGTCTCATGTTCAAGGCTCCTTTTCGGAGCTTGAATCACGCCGGCATGCCAAGCTTCAATGTCTGCTTTGCCCGGGACACTGCAGCTTGGTCTGTTAGGTCGACCGGCCGCTTTGAGCCCTTTCCAGAAGTGATCCGGCCGAAGCCCTCGCACATGCAGCATGAACGCCTCTAGTCCTGACCGCTGCGGCAAAGAAGGAAAAGCGGTCATTCGTGACCGGTGCAGCGAGATCTCAGACCCCAAGGTCCGGGTTGCGGACTTTCCAGCCGTACCGTTTGTCTAGCTGTTTACCGGTAATTCCGGCCGAAATGGATACTCCTCCGTCTTGCGGAGCTGCACTTCCAGCGCCGCCATCACGGCGAGCGCTAAATGGTCGTGCCAGTGTCGAGCAACAACCTGCACCCCGACCGGCAACCCCGCACTACCGCGTTCGACCTGCTGCGCCGTGATATCGGCGATGTCATTACCGACCTTGCGGTCGCTCTCTTCACCCGGTCGCACCCTGGTTGTTGAGACGACGCCAGCCGGTACGCCGAGAACGTTGTAGGTGAAGGCGTAGCTTATCGCTGGAAACAGATGTTCGCTAGCACCGTGTATCATCGCTGGAACGGCGCAGGGTGGGCACAGCACGGCATCCAGCCCAACGGCATCTAGCTCACGTTGAAAGCGTTCCCTGTAATCCGTGCGCGCCTCGACGAGACGCCAATAGTTGGCGGTCTTGAGTGCACCCATGCTCCCAATCACACGCGAATTGTGGTGCTGTCCCCGCGCGGCCATGATCCGGGAAAGCACGGCGAGGACCGCGCGCGGCGTTCCCATGCCCTTGACCGCATCGGCCACTTGCGGGATCGGCTTTTCCGAGCCGAGCAGGGATTTCATCCGGCCAACGCCACCAGCGGACATCACGCCGAGGAAGATCCGCATCGCCTCGAAAGGGTCTGGCGCAGCAACTTGCACGGTTTCGGCCCCCAATTTGCGCAGGGCGCTCGCAGCCTCTTCGACTGCGCGTCGCAGCGCAGGAGACGCACCGAAGAGACCGTTGTCCGTGTAATAGCCGATGCGCATGCCCTTAACCGAGATCGTCGACGGGTCGGCCCACGGGACCGGAGGGACGTTGTCGATCGTGGCATTCTCCGAAGTCTTGGCGAACACCTCCATCGCCAGCGCGAGATCGGCAACGGTTCGGGCGATCGGTCCGGGCTGCGGGAGGATGGCTTCCTGTCCGTATCCGAGCAGTTCGCTGGGGAAGTCGTCGTTGGTGAAACGCCCCATCGTCGGCTTGAAGCCGTGGACGCCGCAGAAAAGCGGTGGGATGCGAACGCTGCCGCCCAGGTCGCTCGCCAAGGCGAGCGGAACGCCACCGGCCGCGATGATCGCCGCGTCACCGCCGCTGCTGCCCCCGGGCGAGCGCGTCAGGTCCCAAGGATTGTTGCTGCGGCCGTAAACCCGGTTGTCGCTCTCATAGCCCAGAAGGGTCTGCGCGATGTTGGTCTTGCCGACGATGATCGCACCCTCGGCGCGGAGCCTTGTGACCAATGGCCCTTCGTCTTCGTAGACGTTGCCGATCTTGTTGGTCGCGCCGAGCGTGACTTGAGTGCCCCTGACCTTGTATTGCTCCTTGATGGTTATGGGCACGCCGTGCAGCGCGCCAAGGGGCTTGCCCCGGGCACACGCCTCGTCGGCCAGCTTGGCTTGCGCGCGGGCCTCGTCGAACAACGGAATGACAACCGCGTTGAGGGCGGGATTGACGGCCTCGATGTGACGGATCTGGGCATCGACGACCTCTTCGGCGGAGAGATCGCCGGCCTTGATGGCGGCGGTCAGTTCCGAGGCGCCGAGATGGGTCGTATCCTTTGTGGGGCGGGTATCCTTCTGTGCCATTCCGGGACCTCCTCCATTCGTGGGTATGTCGCGAACCCTAAAAACCAAACTCCAACGCAATACCGGGCGCCAATCAGCGACCGCCGAAGCCGGTTTGCGGACGCGACAGTCATCGGCGGCGCAGTCGCAGGGCGATCCCGACAAGCAACGTCACCGCACCGACGAACGCCAAGCCCCACTTGGTCGTCGTCCAGAAATTCGCAGTCGCCGCCATCTGGGGTGTCATGCCATCGGCGCCCGCGCGCAACATCGCAGCAACCGCCGCGTTTTCCAGGTAATCCACCACGATGGACCCGAGCGAGATCGTGCCGATAATACGACCCGGCAGGCCCGGAAACAGCCATCGGTAGCCAAGGAATAGAACCACGCCCAGAAGCAGGGGAAAGGCCATGTCGAGCCAAAGCTGCACATCGAGATAGAGCCTCGCGCCCTCCTCTCCGATCGCGGCAACGAAGCCTCGCGCCTCATCGAAGGAATAACCCGTCAGCCGCATCTCCAGAAGTCGCGCGCCTCCGGCCAGTTCCTCGATCCTCGGCGCCGTCCGAAGGTTCATGACCAGCCACGGCACAAGCATGGCCGCGAAAACCACCCAGGATAAGCGCGGCTTCGCCATGGTCATCGCTCTAGCCGCTTGCCGCACTGGACAGTGCCGTTCAGGACAACCGTCCCAACCAGGATCAGGCCGATACCCAGATAGGCATAGCCATCCAGCGACTGGCCGAAGAAGACCGCACCCATGATCGTCACACCCGCGATGCCGCCGCCGGCCCAAACGGAATAGGCCACCCCGAGCGGCATCGTCCGCACGACTTGAGACATGATGAAGAAGGCGACGCCGAAGCAGACCAGTGTCAGGCCGGCGTAGCCGACCTTAGTGAACCCGTCTGACAATTTGAGTGACGCGCTTGCAAGAATTTCAATGCCAACCCCCAAGGCAAGGAGTGCCCAATGCATGCTCGTTGTCCTTTGCTTTCGTTCGTTGTCAGTCCTGGCTGTCGGGTATCGCGCTCGGCTCTGAAGATTCGAGGACTTCTCGGTGCGAGACTGCCCAACCATACCTGCGCCAAAGCTCTGTCGCGGTTCGAACGTTGGATATGGGTGGATGGTCGGTCGGCATGCTACGTCGCCATCTAGCTTGGCAGTTGTCGGAAGAGCTTTGGATCGACGGTCGCCGCGGCCAGAATACCGCCCCAAAGCGCGCCGGGAATGCCCGGGGTCAGCACATCCTGACCGGCAAGATAAAGGCCGGGGATGGGTGTTCGGGTTTGCAGTGCTTCGCTCATCAGTCGGTCGGGCGTTGTGTCGATCCCGTAGAAGGCGCCTTTGTGGTGCCCTGTGATCGCTTGGGTCGTCAGTGGCGTCGACAGGTTGCGTAACACGACGAGCTTGGCCAAATCCGGGAAGTATGCCTCGAACAGCGCAAACATCTTGTCCTCGACTTGGGCCTTGAAGTTTCGGTAGTCCTCACCTCGCTGCCCCGGCGCCTTGTCGGCCCATTTCTCCACCACCGACCAGTCGACCCAGGTGACGATTTCGCCAGCGTATTTCTGCGAGGGTCCGGGGTCATGCGCGGGGTCCTTCAACGATGCGAAGGAGACGAAAAGGCCGGGCGGCGGGCTGTCGGGCGCATCCGTCCAGACGACGTCGACCTTCCCGTCCGGGTAGATCCAGTGGTTTGACCGGGTCGCCCCAGCACGCTCGATATCGCCCTCGAAACCCACGAACAGGCTGAAATGCGCAACGGAATGCGGCAGGGCGTTGATCTCATCGATCCAGTCCTGATGGCGGCAATCGGCGGGCAGCAGGCTGTTGACCGTTTCGCGTGCCCCAATGCCCGTGATCACAGTGTCAGTATGGATCTCCTCTCCCTGCGCCGTTCGCACACCGATGACCCGGTCGTCTTTCAAAAGCAGCGTTTCGACCTTTGTGTCAGCCCGCGCTTCGCCACCTGCCTTCGTGATCGTTGGAATGATGTGCTTCGCAAGGGCACCGCCGCCGCCCTTGGGATACCAGGCTCCGCTTTCCAAATACGACCCCGTGATCAGGGCATGAATTGCAAAGCTCCCCTTGCTGGGCCGACCGCCATGGTCGAACCACTGCGCGGCGAAGGCTGCCGCGAGGACGGGGTTGTCCGTTATCTCGTCAATCACTTCCTGGGTCGTCCTTAGGCCCCAGCGTTCGACGGCGTGGCCATGCCACCATTTCAGCACTGTGCCAACGAACTCAGGCATCGCACGGGTTGCGGTGATCTTGATGGCTGCCTCGCGCCCCTCTTTGAGTGCGGCAATCCATGCGTCGATGGCGTCCGCCTCGTCCGGGAACCGGTCCTTAAGGTCAAGCGCCTGCGCCTCATAAGGGCGGGACAAGGACAACGGCTCCGCGTTGCCGATATGCAGGTTGTCATAGATCGTGCCCATCGATGCCAACTCGATCGGTTCGTCCGCCAGCCAGTCAAGAAACCGGCGCTCTCGGTCTTCCGGGGCGACGCAGTTGAGATAGTGGATGCCCGCGTCCCAGCTGAACCCCTCGATGGTGAAGCTGTGGCTCAGGCCGCCAAGTGTCTGGTACTGCTCCAGCAACAGAACCTTGTGCCCGGCCTTCGACAGCGCAGCGGCGGCGGCCATGCCCCCCATACCCGATCCGATGACGATGGCATCCCAGTCAGCCTTGGTCGTGTCCGTCATTGTGCTGGTCCTCTCCGATATGCGTCGCTGCCTGTGGCACGCGCAATCTCCGCGCTAGCAGCGAAGTCGTGCGATGCGATGATGGCCAGTCCCGGAAGCCGCTGCTTCAGTCGACGCACATTGGCGAATGAAGCCAATAGGATTTCGCTGTCACCCGTTCCGGGTACGGTCTCCTTTTCGAGCAGATCCGCCTCGTATGTGAGATCAGCGACAAGAAGGATCGGGTCCCATCCTCCCCGGCGGATCAGCATCGACAGCGAGCCCGCCGTATGCCCCGGCGTTGGCAACAGGATCATGGACCCATCCCCCGCGAGATCGTAAATGCCATCGAACCCTGCGAAGAGCGGGTCGTCGTTCGGCTCGAAGGTGATCTGACGCCACTTCGCCGACGGGATTTCGATATGTTCCCGCAGAATCCACTCTTGCTCCGGATGCGGCTCCGACAGGATTGCCCATTCGCGCGCACTCACGATCAATTCGGCCTGCGGAACCTGCGCGATGCCGCCAACATGGTCGAAATGCAGGTGCGAGATCACCGCGGTCTGAATGTCACCGGCGACGATGCCTGCCTTATCCAAGACATGGTCAATACGATCGTCTTCGTTCACGTGCAGCTTGAAGATGCGTGGTAGCAAAAAGCGCCCGATTGCCTGTCTGATATAGCGGCTGTCGGAAACGATAGCCGGATCAATCCCGGTATCGAAAAGCACCAACCCGTCGCGGTGCTCGATCAGGAAGCACTGCAGAGGCAGCGGCACCCAGCTTCTCCCGAAGAGAACCCACCAGAGCTGAGGTTTCCAGCTGCCGTATCGGTGCTCCTTGTGCTGCTCCCCCCGCCCGCAAGCCAGAACCCGAACCGACGCAATCGCGAGATCGTCTCGGTGAGGCGGACTAACAGCAGCGTTTTCTGTTTCAACCAAGAGGGTCGTCCTTCAAAAAAAACCCGATCAATTTCCCCAAGTTGTGGTACTGCTCGCTTGAGCCGCTAGATCTTCCCCTCAGGCTAACATCCGGAGTGTTCTTCTCCTTGACGTGGGACAAGGACGTCCGAAACGTCGCGTGGCGTGATCCGTGCTGGCCCGATTTTCCTTCAGCTCGCCTCATCGCGTGGCGGCGGCACCATCAGACGCCTCCGTCTTCAAGCAGGTCGAATGACAGACCCGCGTGCTGCACGATCCGGGCCCGCAAGAGCGGCCCCATCGCGGATGCAGGCGTCCAAAACCCGCCCCCTATCGTGATCCTTGCTTCGTCCTGCCTCAGACAGAGGGCCGCCTCTGTCAGCATGAGCGTTGTGGAGCGCACCCCGGGGTCGCCCTGCCCAGTAATCCGCGCCTTCAGGATGGTTCCGTCGGGCATCTCGCCAACTTGCATGATCTCGTGTGAACCGGACTCGCGCACCTCACGGCTCGGACCCTCGCCGGATTTCGGCAGAACTCGCCGCTCGAGCATCCGCCTTGTCGCCGGGACCGACATGGTGATGAGGAACAGCCTTCCGAGAAGCGTATCGCGCATCGCGGCCCACCAGCCGCCAATTCCGCCACGGGTCAGGCCGGTTTCTTCGTAGCGGAAGTCGCGCCCATATGGGTAATCCATGATTGCATTGGTGCGCCGGACGACCTTGGCATTCATCGGACCCATGAAATACGGCTTGGTCCAGGCCTTCAGCTCGGCGTCCCAGGTCACCTCGATCGGCATCATGCGGTCGGGACCGTCGGGACCGTCCCGCATTCCCTTGGGACACAGTGCATAAGGATCGACGGACAATCGGCTGAACTCCGGATCGGATTCACGTAGCCGCATTGCATTGAGGAAACTCGCGGCCGTTCCGCCGCTGAAGCCGCCCTTCATCCGCGTCACGCGGGTCGCGACGCGCCGGCACGGCTGGCCGTAGCGGGCGTGCGCCGCCTCCTGCAGGAACTGCACGCCGAGATCGGAGGGGATCGAGTCATGTCCGCAGGAATGCACGATCCGCGCGCCGGTTTCGCGGGCCTTCGCTTCATGCGCGTCCATCATGGCGTGCAGCCATTGCGGTTCCGCCGACAGATCGCAGTAGTGCGTCCCGTTCTTGGCACAGGCCGCCACAAGTTCGCTTCCGTAAAGCGCGAAAGGCCCCGCAGTGGACGCGACCACGTGCGTCCGGGCGGTCATGCCCCCCATGAAAGCGGTGTCATGGCTGTCGCCTATCACCACGGCAATAGGGCGACCCACGTCGGGCAGTTCCTGCCGCAGGGCTTGCAGTTTGGCCTCGTTCCGACCGCCGATGGCAAGCGCGAGTCCACACTCCGCGCAACGGTGGGCAAGATGGTGCGCGGCGCGGCGCCCCGTGGCCCCGGTCGCGCCCCATAGAACGATATCGAACTCTCGCCCAGCCACTACTTCGGCTGCGTCCGAAGCACGCCGTCTTTCGGTTTACCCATGCCTGACTGGCGAAGCTCGCGCTCTGTCAATGCATCGAGGATGTCATTTCTGTCAGCCAGCAAGAAGACCCGCAGTCCGTGCAACACCACTGCAGACCCCCAGCCAATCAACGGCCAGATTAACCAGATGTCGCCCGGTGAGGTCACCAGGTTCACGATCACCAGCAACACCATCACTGCAGCATAGACAGTTGCGTGCACGAAGAACCCGTACTTGGCCTTGGCACGCCGTCGGGCGATCGTGCATTGATCGGTATGAGACATCGACCGAGCCCCCAAGCCAGGCAATCCCGCATGACGAGAAAACAGATAAAATCCGCCTCCAACAATGACGTGAATCAATCGTGACCTGCGGTTAGGTGAATGCTGCCCAAAAGACGCTATACTCAACCCGGCGTACCGAAGGCACGCACGTTCGAAGCGCGTCATATGGCTGTTCGATCCGCATCTGAGCCATCCAAAGCCCGCGCAGCGAACGATTGGTTTGGATGACGGCTCGATTGCCCGGGTTAAATGACCGTTTTGGGGAATGCGTGCTGCACTGCCGCAGGCACACCGTGGCTCGGTCGTGCCGCCGACGTGAAAGTCGCTGTACCAGCATAAGGCTGCTTGGTCCGCGTGTGAGACATCAAACGGCCGCGCGGCGAACGACCGGTTCTGATCTAGCTCTTGAAACCCGGCTTGAACGACCGCTTTCGGGAAACTGAGCTACATTGCAGAGAGGCGCTCATCGCCGGGTAGTGATCTGGACGATGGGGCATGCCGCAGATGCATTGGACGGCTTAGTCCGCACTGCCGACCTTTGGGCGCCCGACATTCAGCATGATGCGCGAATGTCCGGTTTGAAGAAGCAGCATCGTGGCACGATACTTGGAACTGGAGGTCCGCAATGGGCCGTGAGCGCCCGTAATCCAATTGTCCACTAAGCCGCCAACTGCCGACATGGTTACACCCAACGCGAAGCGCCAGTTTGGGGAGCCATACGCAGTGGCTGAACTTGAAAATCCAAAATCTGCGGGATGATGGCGCGACATCGCGGTCTGGATAGGATGTCATTCTGGGTTGGTTGCAGGTGATTTGAACCTGCAAAGCTAAGTTATTGATTTTATTGAAGTGCGATTCTGGGCACGATCAGTCGTCTAGCTAAAATGCTGATTTATATAAGTTATTTTGAATGAGGTGGTTGCGGGGGCTCGCAACTCACGATTCCTGCGGTTGGTCGAAAGCGTGGTCCCGCGACTGGCAGCGTAGAAATGTCGGCCGCGTCGTGCAAAGGGCCATTGGCGTTGTTGCAGCCTTGGCGCCTGCAAAGGTGCGAAAGCCATCCCGTGCACACGGGCCGCACATGCGAGCTGCCCAACCGCCTTATATCACTACCGCTTCGGTCCGATCCTCCACAGTCGTGTTCGAACTCGTTGCCTTGCAAACGACGCGAAGCTGCTGGACCCTGATTAGGACACGGTTTCTCCGGACCCGGCCCCCTCTTCACTTCTCCGCAGAATTGCGATCGGGGTATTCATCCTCGTCAGAACCCGCCATGCGTGCAACTCGCCAGACGGCGTCACGAGCGATCGCCACGTGGAACGGCATGATCGCTGCAAGGTACATGCGCCCCGCGCGATTATGGGGCCGCACCCATGTGGACAAGGTCACGCGGCCGGCGCGCGACAGGACCGATACTCGAAAGTTGAGATGCCGGTCATTGAAACCCGCGATAATCTCGTCATCCGTTTCCGCTTCGACCGGAAAAACACCCAACTTGTCAGGCGCCTCCGGGCCATTGGCCGTCAAACCGAAAGGCGCGGTCAAGACATTCCGCAGACCCACAAGCAGACGAGCCCAACCGGGAAAGCGCACGATTTCTTCCGCGGCCTGCCTGGGTGACGCCTGGGCGCTGACGGCGTAGCTGTCCAGAAAATCGCCCTCCGCAAAATACTGCGCGAGCAATGAACCCGCTGGAAGGTCGACCTTTTCGACCGGTCTGAGCTGTCTTGCCATCAGGATCTTTCCGGTTTCACAAGGCTTGTCCGAATGCAGGAAAGCAGCACGCCGAACCGGCATCCGGCCCCTGCGTCACCCCGTTCGCAACCGCCCTCAATGGAGCAAAAGCGCACCATCCCGCGAAGGTCGGATGCGCGTCTCGGTCAGCAGGTTGAGTTTGTCGGGATGCCGCATGACGAACACGTGGCATGCACGGCCCATCGGATCGTAGGAAAAGGACACGAAGGCATGCGCACCGCCCGCGTCTTCGACCAAGATACCGAGCAACCCGTTCACCGTTCCCACCGTGAAGGTCATGTCTTTCCAGACCGGCGAAAGAACCTCGGAGATGAACCGGGAAACACGCGCCGACCCTTCGATCACGTGCCGGATAGCGATGACTTTGCCACCGCTATCGGCGCGCAAGTCGGCATCGTCGCGTAGCATTTTTGCAAGGCCATCGGCGTTCCCGGTTCTCAAGGCCGATTGGAACGCGTCGAGTAATCGGATCTGCATCGCCTGATCTGGGATATGCCGCGCCTTGCCTTCGGCAACGAATGCGCGGGCCCGCGCGGCCAGTTTGCGGCAATTGGCGGGTTTCAGGTCCAGCACCGCGGCGACGTCCTCGAACGGCATTCCGAAGATGTCGTGCAGAAGATAGCTCGCCCGCTCTTTTGGGGTCAGCCGCTCAAGCAATAGCAGGAAGGCCGTTGTAAGCGATGATGCGATCTCCGCACGTTCTTCCGGCCCGCCGTCGAAATCCGTCTGGATCTGATCCGGAATCCAAGGGCCGACATAGTCGAGGCGGGTTTTGTGCGCGGCCTTCAAACGATCAAGGCAGATGTTCGTGCACACCCGCGACAACCAGGCCGCGGGTGTATCGATGGCAGGCCCGTCATAAGTGGCCCAATTCAAATAGGTGTCTTGAACCGCGTCCTGCGCATCGCTGACCGAGCCGAGCATCCGATAGGCGATCCCCGTCAGGCGGGGCCGCACGTCTTCGAAGATCTCGGTCCTGTCGCGCATGTCAGTATTTCGACCTCTGCACCCGGTTCCACAGATTGATCATCCCGATATCCGCGGTGATCAATGAGACTTCGGCGTCGGAAAAATGGCTGAGAAGATCCGCGCGCAGCAAAGCGAAGTCACACCCACGATCGAGATAGGTCATTGCTTCGGTCCAAGCCAACGCCGCACGTTCGGCCTCGGAGAAAACGTGCGCGTGACGCCACACGACAAGCTGGTCGAGCTTGTCCTGCGAGACGCCGATCTTGCGGGCGTGGGCAAGGTGCATGTTCACACAGAATTCGCACTGGTTGATCTGTGACGCCCGCAACTCAAGCAGGGTCGAGAGCGTTGGATCGAGGCCCAGTTGGGCCATCATCTGGTGGGTCTGTCCCAGGTGCGTATAGAGCGACGGCTGCAAGGTTTCGTAGCTCATGGGTTCGACTGTGTCTTTCATGGATCCATCCAATTCGTTGCGTTGCATGAACATGACGAACGGGGCGGGCCGAATGTGACGCGGCCGGTCAAGAAATTCATCCGGGCTGTTGGCGGCGTGCGGTGACTTCGACCTCGATCTTCATACGAGGATCTGCAAGCCCGGCGGCAAACATCGTCGCCGCTGGACGGACGTCGCCGAACCAGGCCCGCAGAACCGGCCAGCATGCGGGAAAGTCATCGGCGTCGGGCAGGATGTAATGCACCCGCACGACATCGGCGACAGAAGCCCCCGCCTGCGTCAGGGCCCAGTCGATGTTCCGAAGGCACTGCTCGGCCTGTTCGGCGACATCCGCGGAGATCTCCATCGTCGAATAATCAAACCCCGTCGTGCCGGACACGTAGATCGTGTCCCCGTCGACCACGGCGCGCGAATACCCGATATCGCGTTCGAACGGGGATCCTTGTGAAATCAGGTGTCTGGTCATGTGAGGCCCTTGTTTGGTTGAGCCAATAGAATTCCGGCGGGCTGGTCGCCTCTATGCTTGACGTCTCGAAACGGCCCGATGTGACATGCGCCGCCTGAACCCAGCTTTTTCTCCATGGCATAATTGTGGATGATTAGGTTGCGGCGCAGGAATTCTCGGCGGGCAATCACAACAAATCCTTCGCGCAGAAAGAAACGGCGCGCCGCCGCGCTCGCCTCGACGAAAAGGCGTGGGCAGTCTGCCTTGATCGCGTGTGATAGTGCATGCCGGAACAGCGCCCGACCGACGCCCGATCCCGCGAAGTCGGGGTGGCAATAGAAGCAATCGATGTGACCATCGGCCTCTATTTCGATGAAAGCCACCGGTCTTTCGCTGGCGCCCAGCGCGACCAAAACGGTCCGGCCATCCGCCACGCGCGTCACATAGTCCTGCGACGGCATCGGCGCCGGGCTCCATGCCCTCAATTGCTCAGGCGTATAGTCCCGCGCCCCGATAACGTGGACGGCCGCGTGCAGGATCTCCGTCAGATCGGGCGCATCGGTCGGCTTGAAAGGTCTGATGATCACCGTTGCCTTCCCATTGCCGAGAGCGCGATTTTCCGTCTTTCGGTGCATCCAGAACCAAGCACCGCACGATCCGTCACCTGAGCAAGGCCCAAAGCGCCGCCGCCAACCAGATCCCGGCCCCGAAGCTCAGATGAGCCCAAAGGCTCTTGGCGCGTGCAAGGCCCGGCTTGGGTGTGCGACGTGCGGCAAGGCCCGCCCCGAAGGCGGGCTGCAACACGAAGAACGGCGCGGCAACCGTAAGCGCGCCGAAGATCAACGCCGGTAATAGTCTTGGCGCCGCCGCCCATCCGGCGCCCATCAGCCTCAAGAATACAAGCGCGAACACGACACCGATCAGGTAGTGCAAAAGCCACCCAATGGTCCTTTCATGCCGCCAAGGTGGGACTTGCCCGATCGGGCGCGGCGCCCCCTCTCCGCGAAGTCGCCAATGGGCCCAACGGCCCACCAGCCCGTAATCAAGTGGCTGCAGGCCGAAGGCACGTTTCAAGGCAAAAGCCACGATATCCATGACCAATGTTGCGCCGCAGCCGATCACAAGCGCATCCACAAAAAGGCTCTGCATCGTTCCTACCCCTGTTCTGGAGCGGATGGGTCCGCTCTGCCGCGGGTGAGATATCCCTGTGCGCCGATGATTGGTCGAGTGTCCAATTCCATACACCCGCCATGCGTTGGCGCATGGATCGGCCGGCTGTCCCGCCCGACCGAAACCGCCGGGACTGTTCGCTTTCGCCTTTTGGGTATCGGTCCATGCTTTGGCGAATTCGCTCGCGCCGAATAATTGAGCATCCTTGTGCAGGGTTTCGGCCCAAACCGGCGCATGGCTCGCCAGGGTTTATGATCCTATGCGCCCGGATAGATCGGAACGCATCGGCGGTCAGGATCGGGCGCCGGTATCGCCGTCCAGCGCGTCCAG
Organism: Hyphomicrobiales bacterium; assembly: GCA_046290415.1. Lineage (GTDB taxonomy): Bacteria > Pseudomonadota > Alphaproteobacteria > Rhizobiales > MH13 > MH13. Next base: position 46,041 of record JBKAGN010000009.1, on the reverse strand, counting down.
CGCCTGCTGCGCGGCGGCGTCGGCCGGAAACATCAACTCGATATGCAGGTCCGCAACCGCGATGTCCTCGGCGCTGCGGAACTGCGCGATGGTCGAGAACAGGCTAAGCCGCAGATCGCGCGCGCGATAGATCGTGGGCACGACTGGCGGAAGCGGTTCTTCGAGCTTCCATGCCGCCACCACCGGATCGGCAGCGAGCCGCGCCGCGGCGGCGTCCAGTTCCGCGATGCCGCCGGCATGCAAGCTTTCGGCTCGCAACCGCACCATCGCGTGGTGTCCAACCTCGCCCCAATTCTCCACGACGCCGGGGCCCCAACCCGGCTTGGCCATCGCGTCGAGCAGGCTGTCGGCCGGCCCAAGCCCCGCCAGACCGAACAGACGGTGCGCCGACCGGTTCAGGTCGCGCAAGCGCCAAAGCCCGTCGAGGATCACGCCCGGATAAGGCTCATGCCGGTCCAGCAGGCGCGACATGGCCGCCAGCACCGGCTGCAGACCATCGCTGTCCGGCGGCTCGGCCGCGTAGACCGGCGCGAAGCCCGATGCGGCGAGCAACCCGTTGCGCGCCGTCCGGGGCACGGCGAGAACCTCGGAGAGGTGGAGCACCATGTCCCGACTGGGCCGCGACCGGCCCGTTTCGAGGAACGAGATATGCCGCGCCGAAACCGACGCATCGCAGGCCAATTGCAGTTGGCTCAGACCCCGCGTCTCGCGCCAGGATTTCAGCATTTCTCCGAACCGGTTCATGTCGGATCTCCTTTTCCGGACCAGCTAGCATGTCCTGAGTCCAGCGGCACTTACCTACAAGGTAATTGAGCGGATTACCTGCGCGCGCCAGACAGGCCCGGCAAACGGTTCACGGAAAGGACATGAAATGAACCCGCAGGAATTTGTTCTGAAACTTGGGGCCGCATTGGTCGTGGTCTTCGGCGTCGTCATCTGGCTCGGCTCCAACCCCGTGACGGCCGACATTCCCGCCTTTTTCGGCGACCTCATCTTCTGGCCGCTCGACGGCCTTCCGACCTTCACCGCCCAGGAGGCCCACCTGCTCAGCGCCATCGGCGGCGGCATCATGGTGGGCTGGGGATTGATGCTTTGGGCGCTTGCCGGGGAGGGTTTGCGCGTCGCGCCCGCCTTCACAAGGCGGACGATCCTCACCTCGGTCTGGGCCCGGTTCGTGGTGGACAATGCTGGGTCGGTTCTGGCCGGGGCGCCCCTGAACCTCATCGGGAACCTCGTCTTCCTTGGCCTGCTGACGCTGCCTTTCACGCGGTTTTTCGAGACACAGAGCGCTGCGACCTCGGAGCCGCGCTGACGCCCCGTGCAACCGGCCGAGCGGACCGTCACCCACGACCAGGGCGACGGTCCGAAGGCGGCAATGGGTGTCACGGATGACGCCCGACCGCCATGCCGTAACCGGCCCGGACAAGCTGAAACAGCAAGAAGCCGGCCGGCCCGAACAGGAAGGTCACCGGCAGGCACGGCGCGACCAACCAGAACGGCAAACCATCGCGCCGCCCCCGCCGACAGATCCACGCCCCGACCAGAAGGTCGAAGGCCAGGAAATGAATCCACCCCGCCATAAGCGCATCGGCCTGCGCGAAAAGCACGCTCACCTCCGCGAAGCTGCCGAAGCCGCCGCCCGGCGCGGGGAAACCGAACAGGATTACGACGTAGCCCGCCGAAAGGACGCCTGGAAGAACCAGACCCGCGATCCGGTCCGACCAGACCGGGATAAGCGGCGACACAAGCAGCGCGACCCACCCGGCCATCGCCACCAACCCGGCGAGCGAGAAGATCAATTCATGGTTCATGGGATGTCCTTTCCGCGCCGGGTTGGTCGAGATCGAGCGCGACATGCGGCGCGCCGTCGGAGGTTCTCTCCTTCGAGTGCCCTTCTGGCCCGACGTCGACCCGGATCCGCTTGCGCAGGTTCGAGAAGCTGTCGAAGCGGACCACGTCAACCGCCGCGTCCAGGTCGAGCAGCAGCCGGAACCAGCCGGGACGAAACTGGTCAACGGCAAGCACCGTCGCGGCGAAGGGCTGCGACAGGTAGCGCCCGGTCACCCGCCCGCCGACCTCCCAGCCTTGCGGCGGCCGGTCGCGCAACGCGGCGTGAAACGCGTTCCAGTCTCGGAAGCCGTAACTCCGCGCGACCCGCTCCAGCGTCTGCGCGTGGCTGATCGCCTCGCCCTGTTCGGCGCGCATGGCACGCAGGTCTTTTGCGTCCTGCTTCGCCTGCGGGATCGTTGGCAAATCGCGTGTCATGCCCGCACCTCCATGGTTTTGGTGAAAAGCCCCCAACGCAGGGACTGCACCCGTGCGACCCGTGCCAGGACGAGGGCCGTCAGCCCGACCAGAAGGACCTCCGCGACCGGCGCCGCCAGCCAGATGCCCATCTCACCGATCGACCCCGCCAACGCGAACGTCAGCGGAATCGCGAAGAGATAGGGTTTGGACAGACCCAGGATCGCTGCGCGGCCCGCGTCGCCGATGGCCTGGAAATGCATGGCGATCATCATCAGCGGCCCGGCGGCGAAGAACCCCGCCGAGATCACGGGCAGAATGCGCGCGACCTCTCCGATGACTACGGGGTCCGACACGAAGGCCGCGCCGATCGGCGCTGCGAACACCGTCATGCCGATCTGGAGCGCCAGACAATAAGCGAAGGCCGCGATGACTCCCGTCCGAAGGCTCGCGTCGCTGCGCCGGAAGGCGCCCGCGCCGTAGTTGTTGCCCGTGATCGTCTGCATTGCATGGGCGAGGCCAAGGAGCGGCAGGAAGGCGAAGGTGATAAGCCGCGTGACGATGCCATAGGCCGAGACCGTGGCGTCGTAGTTCGGCGCCTCCACCCATTGGAGGGCCGCGATGATCGCCCCCGACCCGAGTGCTAGCCCGAGGAAATTGAGGCTTTGCGGCGCGCCGAGCGCGAGGATGCCCCGCCACCCCGACAACGGCGAATGGTGCCAGAGCGCGGACGGGCGCAACCCCGTCTCGCCGAAGATGCGAAAGCTCAGGATGATGATGAGCGCGAGTGCCTGTGCCAGCGCCGTGCCATAGGCAGACCCCGCCACGCCCATGTCCAGAAGTCCGATCAGGACATAGTTGAAGCCCATGTTGCTGAGCGAGACCAGAAGACTCATCGCGGCCATGAACATCACCAGCCCCTCGTTGCGCAGGGCGTCGGAGTTGACCGACAGCACGAAGATCAGGGGCGCGGAGAAGACCATGATGCGCAGGTAGGTGAGCCCCATCCCGGCCAGGTCCTCTGACCCGCCGGCCGCGAGAAGCGCGACCGGTTTTCCAAGGGCCAGGAAGAACGCGATCAGGACGAGGCCGATAAAGACGGCGAGCCCGTGCGCGGCAGAATACGTCGCGCGCGCCGCGTTCACGCGCGAAGCGCCGAGTTGTCGGGCCAGGATGCTCGACATGCCCGAGGACACCAGCGTCGCCAGCGCCACGATCAGCATATAAAGCGGAAACATCAGCGTGACGGCGGCCAAGGCCTGCGGTCCCGCGAAGTGCCCGAGGAACAGGGCATCTACCAGGGCAAGAAGCCCGTTCATGCCCATAACGAAGATGATGGGAAGCGCCGTGCGCGCATAGATCGGGCCAAGCGGCCCGGTGAGAAACGAATTTGTGTGGGACGACATGACCCCGTTATCCTTCCGGCTCAAGGTCGCGCAAGGATTGGACGGGGCCCGCATTACCATCCACGCGACAGGTGCCGAGGATGACGAAGATCGTGTCTGATACAGAACTTCACCGTGACGGAATGTCGGCGGGCGGCAGGCGTCTGTTGCCTGCGCCCGCTTTAGAAAGACACGCGATGCCTGTCAAGCGGGTCGAGATAGGCCTGTCAGAAGCTGCGTTGACATGCGTTTTTCAACGCTCCGCGATCAGGTCGGCAACGGCGGCTGACAGCTCGATCAGGGCTGCGTTGCGTCGTTCAAACCCCATTTCGGCGTCCGAGATATAGATCGCGACGAAATACGGCGCCTCTGATTCTGGGGTCACCATTGCAATCAGGCTTCGGCTGTCGGCGCTCGCCCCGGACTTGTCGGCAACATCCCACGTGTCCGGCACATAAGCGCGCAGCAGAGTGCCGGTGACGCCGCCGAGGCCCATCCACTCGCGCAACTGCGTGCGGGATTGCTGCGACAGCACATCGCCCGTCAACAGTGTTTCCAGTGACGCGGCCATCGCGTCCGGCGTCGACGTGTCCCACAGACCGTCAGCGCCGGACGTGTTCAGCTCCGGTTCACGGCGGTCCAGCCGGCCCACCTCATCCCCAATGCTCCGCAAGAATTCGGTGATCGCGTCCGGGCCACCCAAACGCTCGATCAACAGGTTCGCGGCGGTATTGTCGCTCAGATCAATGGTAGCCAGGCAGAGATCGCCAATGGACATGGCGCTCCCGACCCGCCCCTCGGTCACCGGCGCGTAGTCTTGAAGGTCCGATGGCGTGATCGCCAGGGTTTCCTCCAGATCAAGCGTGCCCGCATCGACCCGGGCCAGAATCGCACCGCAAAGCAACGGTTTGAACGTGCTGGTCATCAAAACCCGCTCTTCCGCGCGATGGCTCCACGACCAGTCCGTACCGCTCTGGCGGATCACCAGCCCGACCCGCGCATCAAGCGTGCCTTCGACGCCGATAACGGTTTCGAGCAGCGCGTCGCGCGGCGTCTGCGCCAGAACTGGCACGGCGGACATAAAGGCAAAAGCGATTGCCCGTGCGCCGCGACCCAGACCGCGCCGCAATCGTCCAGCAACGCTGCGATGCCGTTCGGTCGGGGTCAGGTTCAGCCCTTGCAGAAACCCAGCGCCACGCGCTGGCGCGGGGAGATGATATGTCCGGAACACGCTCTGCGGATCTTCTTGGAGAATCGTCATAATTTCCGTCCTTCACTGCTCGATTTTGGTTTTCTCTTTTTCGAAACCGTCAGGCTCAGGCCGCAGGTTTCTGTCCGATCGCAACCCACGCGATTGCCCCCAACTTGGTCGGAAACGGCCCAACACTTGCGTCGATGAACCGGACCGCATCATCAGAAATCTTGCCCCAGGCCTCGGCGGGTAGACGCGACCGCATGTCCGAGACCGGCGCGCTTCCCTCCGTCAATCCGTGCCAAAGCTGGCCGGCGGACGAAAACGCGAAGCTGCGCTCTACCGGATGCACGGCGACGTCCTCGAACCCGCCGGCCCGCATTTCCGCCGAAAGAACGTCCGGGTTTTCCAACGATCCGATGTCGTATGCAGGGGGTTCTCGCGACGGATCGAGGCGCGTGATCGTCTGCGCCATCACGTCGAACAGAGGACAAAGTGACAGCCGCGCCCAGCTTGAGACGCAGGCCGTGCCACCCTTGCGCAAGGTGCGAAACATCTCGGCGTAGCCCTTTGGGCGGTCGGGAAAGAACATCAGGCCAAACAAGGAAAACGCCGCATCGAATTGGTCGTCTGCGAACGGCAGGGCCTGGCCGTCGCCGTGGTGGACGGAGACGCCATGGAGCCTCTCGTGACCCACATTTGTCTCCAATATCCGCAACATGCGGGGCGAGAAATCGATCGCGCAAACACGCGCGCCGCGTTCGGCAAGCAATGAGGTGAGCGTTCCCGGCCCACAGGCGATGTCCGCAACGTTTTGACCGGGCTGCACGTTGGCAAGATGCATCGCGGCGTCAGCGAATTGTACGAAGACGGGTCGCGCAGAGGTCTCATAACCATCCGCCACCCGGTCCCACGGGTCGACATTACTTAAATCGGTCATTCTTGGATGGCTCCGCCCTGGTTCCTTGGCCGCCGAAATCTGATGCGATCGGCGTTCGGACTGAGGAATGCCCATTTTTCCATGCTGGATACATTGCCGAAATTCGAACAGCGGCCATACACCGGTATAGGAATTCCTGCGGGCTGCGGGGCGTCGCCCGACAGGCGCTTTTCTGGCGCGCCTGTCAGGTTTTCCGAGTCAGTTTTGTTCAGGCGCCCTGACGGCCGATCAAGCGCACCTTTTCCAGCCACTGATCCACACGACCCTCCTTCGGGTGGCTGGCGCCGGTGAAATGGGTGAACCGCGTGGGCCTGATGCCGATCAATTCGAAGATCTGACCCCGCAACTGCCATAGGATCGCATTCCGGTAGAGCAGCCGAAGCAGGACTCCCGGAGTGTCGGAGGTCAGGATGACACGCGCGGTTCGCCCCTCCAGCAGCGGTGCGGGCTTGCCGCGCTTCATCGACCGTGGGTCGAAGGTTCGCCCAGGCAACAGCACCCGATCGAGAAGGCCCTTCAATTTCGCAGGGAGCCCGCCCCACCACATCGGCGAGGCCAGCACGATATGCTGGCTCCATTCCAAATCCTGAAGGACGTCTTCGAGGACCGGCTCAAGCGGTTTCAGGTCAGTGTAGCGCGCCGACCCGAAATCGGGATCGAAGTGCAGATCGTGCAAATGCCGGACGCGAACATCGTGCCCGGCCTGCTCTGCGGCGTGCGCGTAAGTCTCGGCGAAGGTGCGCGACAGCGAGCTTTCGGCCGGGTGACCGTTAAGGACCAAGACGCGTTTTTGTGTCATGTGCGATTCTCCTAAATATGACCGTGGTCATATATAAAGAACGCCGCGCGCGGGTCAAGAAAAATTGACCCCGGTCAGTTTCTATGCGAAAGACCCGCATGGCCAAGCTGGTGCAAAAAAGATCGATCCGGACGCGTGAGCGGCTGATTTCAGCCGCTGAAGACATCATCGCGCAGAACGGTTATGATGGCCTTCGCGTGGACGAGCTGGTGTTGAAGGCCGGCGTCGCGAAGGGCACCTTCTTCACGCATTTCAAGGACAAGGATGCCTTGATGGAGGTCCTGCTGGGCGGGCGGATGGACCGCGTCCTTGACGATATGGCGGCAACGCCTGTGCCCAAAAGTGCCGCAGAGGTGGCGTTGCGCCTTCATCCCTTGGTCGACCTGATGACGTGCGAAAGGTACGTCTTCGATTTGATCATCCGTCATTCGGGCGCTGCGGCCATCGCGGATATCGGCCCCATCGCGATGGCGTTCGGCAAGTTCGACGCGGTCCTTTCGCAATGGTTCGAAAGAGCCGGCTTCCGCCCAACGGTCGATCCGCATCTCCTCGCCGAGGGAGTTCAGGCTTTCGCCGTTCAGGCCATGGCGCTGAACTTTTGCGCGATCAATGGCAAGCGGCCCCTCGAAGATCGCCTGCGGGACTACCTTATAGCCTGGTTGGAACCCGCTGAACCGGGCACTTGACAGCGGGGCGATGTCAATCTGCTCGGCCGCTCGAGTCCAGACCGACCCTGCCCGATCACGCTTTGGACGCGGGCGCTTTGGAAAGCGCCATCGGCCGCGAACCGGGCGCGGCGATCTTGGGCGCAGACCCCGACCGCCCTTGTCGCGCAAGGCGTTCCGCCAGCCCTCGGGCCAATGTGTCGAAAACGATGCGGATACGTCGGCTCGTTTGCAATTCGCGGTGCGTGACAAGCCAGATCGGAAACTCAAGCGTCGGGAAATCGGCAATAACCCGTTCAAGGGTCGGCTCCGCATCGGCAAGCGCTTCGGGCAGCATCGACACCCCGTATCCGGCCTTCACCAATTCCCACGCCACAACGCCATTCGCGCTGGACATCACAAAGCTTTCGGGTCGCACGGGTATGCCCATATTGTGAAGCGGTGCCATCAGACGTTCGGGGTCTGCGTTGCCGACGAAATCGTAGTCGGCAATGTCGCGCAAGCTCTCTGGACGGCCCACCCGATCAAGGTATTCGGAGGTCGCAAAGAGGTTGGCGCGAAAATCGCCGAGGTGCCGGGCGATCAGATCGGGCTGATCCGGCCGGACGTGACGGATCGCGATGTCAGCGTCACGTTCGGTCAGGTTCTCCAACTCGCTCGATGTGAGAATGCGCACGCGAACACCGGGCGCGGCCTCCCGCAGCGGCCAGAGCACACGCGGCAGCACGGACACTGACAGCAAATCGGTGGCGGTCACGGTAACCTCGCCCGTGACATCCTGCGAATGGATCGCACCATCGAGATCAGTGTCGCCGCCTCGCCCATGGCGCGCACATGATCAAGGAGGTTGCGACCCGCCTCGGTCAGCTTCATGCCGCGCACGCTCCGTTCGACCAGCGTCACGCCAAGCGACTCTTCAAGTGCTCCAATCTGCCGGGCGATGGTCGGTTGGGTCGTCTTCAGAGCCCGGGCTGCACCGCTGAACGAGCCCTTCTCGGCTGTCGCCAGAAACGCGCGCACTTGGTTCCAGTCAAAGGAGATGGCCTGCCAGTTCATGCATCTGCGTATAGCAGATGGACGACATTCGGCAATCGACCAATCGCACACGTACATACTAACCAAGGCGGGAACCGGGTCGAGGGCACCAGGGCCGAAGCCCCGCGCCCTACAAGGAGGACCGCAACATGAACCGCGCATTCACGAACATCCTGAGCGGCGATCCCGACAAGGCCGCCACGTTCTACCAGACCCTGCTCGGCCTAGTCCGGCACTTCGACTCCGACTGGTTCGTCATTCTGACGCATCCGGACCTACCCGGTTTCGAATTCGGCATCCTGAGCCGGGATCATGAAACGATGCCAACTGAATGCCGCGAGGCCCCTCAGGGCGTCGTAGTGACATTTGTTGTCGCCGACCTCGAGGCCGTCCTCGAACGCGCGACGGCTCTCGATGCCGAGACCATCCAAATGCCGACCCGGATGCCCTACGGGCAAACTCGACTGCTTTTGCGAGACCCAGACGGTGCGATTGTCGACATCAGCAGCCCGCAATGACTTCGTGCGGCACTCTTCGCGCCCTCGCTTCGGAAGCGTGCATCAATACAACCGGAAACCGATAATGCGCAGCCTCACCAAATCCGAATGGGCATTCCTTGCGATCGTGGTCGTCTACTCGTTCATTCCGGCAATCCTGTCCCTTGTCCGGATACCCGAACTTTTGGGCGCGCCGCCGATCGTGCCGCCGAATCCGCGCGCGGTCATCGACCCGGTCCCGATCATCCTCCACATCCTGGCAAGCTCGGTCTTCTGTCTTGCCGGCGTGGTGCAGTTTCTGCCGAGCCTTCGGAGGGACCGCCCCGCTTTTCACAAAGGGCTCGGCCGCCTGGTCGTCGCAGCCGGCGCGATCAGCGCGTTGACCGGGCTTTGGATGACGGTTTTCTACGTCTTTCCACCTGCCCTTCAGGGACCGCTGCTTTATTGGGCGCGCGTCTCACTGAGCCTTGCGATGTTCGCTTCCCTTGTCTGGGCGGTGATCGCGATCCGCGCCCGTAATGTCGCTTCACATCGGGCCGCAATGCTGCGGTCTTACGCCATCGGCCAGGGGGCCTCGACGCAGACGGTGCTCCTCATTCTGGCAATGGCAGTGTCCGGTGCCGAGCCACTCGGGATTGCGCGCGATCTGATCATGGTCGCGGCTTGGGCGATCAACCTCGGGGCCGCGGAATTCCTCATCCGCCGCATCTTAGCGACGCGCCCATTTTCCATGGCCGTCTCGCGCGGATCGCAATCCCAAGTCTGACGCCCCCATCCTCAAAAACGAAGAAACCGATATGCGCAAACTCGATCCACATACGCTTCTGTCCGCGCTCTGGCTGTTCATCCTGCTGAACATCATCTTTCGCGACATTCACCAGTTCGTTCTGAAGTCGCATCTCGAGATGCTCCTGACCGGCTACTACGACGGCATGCTGATCACAGATGAGCTGATGTTGCTTGGCGGCTTCCTTGCGCTTGTGCCAATCTCCATGGTCGTGCTGTCGCTTCTGCTCCAGCCACGTTGGCTTCGTCCGGCAACCGCCACCGCAGTCGTGTTCACGGCCGGCCCCGCGATGCTTGCGCCGCCGACCGATCTCGACGACGTGCTGCACTTCTCGGTCGCATTTCTAGCTTTGGCTGCAATCTCGTGGATCGCGTGGGCATCGCTTGGCAAGGCAAACGAACAGGCTCAGGCATGACCTGCCTCGATCCTGCCACGCGCGCCGTTCGGACCGGCAGAGCGTCACCCGTGACAAGGCGCTTTCGCATCATCGGCCTGGCATTCTTGGTCGGGGTTCCGGTAGGCCTCTTGGTCCATGGGCAAGAGCTGCCCCCGACAATCCTCGCGGCGCTGGACATCGACGCACCATCCGGACCGATGACCTGCATCCTTTTGCTGGGTTACGCCCTATTGCTCGCAATCCCATTTGTCCCAAGCGCTGAAATCGGCCTCGCCGTCCTGCTTGTCCTGGGGTCCGCCATGGCCCCGTCGGTCTATGCGGCAACCATCCTGGGTCTGACCATCGCATTCGCCGCCGGTCGATATGCGCATCTGTTCACGCGCAGAACCGCCCAGGGCGAAAATCTAAAAACCCCGGATGCAATCGCCGTTCTGCACGCGCGGTTTTGCAACCGGCCCATCCTGCGGCGCATTCTGCAATTTCGGGGGCTGGCTTTCATCGCCCTGATCAACATGCCCGGCAACACGGTTGTGGGGGGCGGTGGCGGCATCGCGATGGCCGTTGGATACAGTCGGACCCTGACGTTCAGAGAGTTCCTAATCTGTGCGGCGGTCGCAGTCGCGCCGGTCCCGACGTTGTTTCTCGTCGCCGATCAGATCGGTCTGGAGATTTGGCTGCGCGATTGGGTGGCACACCTTTTTGCGCCCCCGCTTTGATCCCAACCCCTTTTCCCAAACACTTGGAACCCAGGCACATGAACGTGAATACGCCAACGCTGCACTTGCTTTGCGGAAAGGTTGCTGCGGGAAAATCGACCCTCGCAGGGCGGCTGGCCGCGCAACCCGGAACGATCCGGATTTCGGAGCACGTCTGGCTCGAAACCCTCTTCGCCGATCAGTTGCACACCCTGAAGGATTATGTGCGATGTTCCGCCAGGTTACGGGACGTCGTGGGGCCGCACGTTATCTCGGTCCTCGAGGCGGGTGTTTCCGTTGTTCTCGACTTTCCTGCAAACACGCGCGATCAGCGCAGGTGGCTGAAAGCCATTTCCGAAGATGCCGGCGTACCGCACTTCCTCCATTTTCTCGACATCGCGGACACGGTCTGTCTGTCGAGGCTGCACGCACGAAACGCCGCCGGTGATCACCCGTTCGCGGTAAGCGACGAACAGTTTTGGATCGTGACCAACCATTTCGAAGCGCCTGCCGCAGATGAAGGCATCACCGTTCGCCGCTATTCCGATGGCGCAGACGATGGGGATGGGCCCCAGGTGTCTCGATCATGACGGAGGCGCCGAAAAATCCGTTTCTGACCCTCGGCATGGGGGCGCTTTACGCCCGCACCGCCTTGCCGATCATCCTGCTTTTGGCGGTGCATGGATTGATCAGCATCGCGGATGCGTGGTTTCTGGGCCGCTTCGTCGGTCCAGAGGCGCTTGCCGCCGTCACGCTGATCTTTCCGTTTTTCATGGGGGTCGCGGCGCTTTCGACGCTCGTCTCGGCGGGTATGTCCAGCGTCATGGCCCGGCATCTGGGTGCCGGTGCGCCGGAAAAGGCGCGCGATCTTATTGCCGGTGCGCATGGCCTGTCTTTGGCTCTTTGCGTGGGTCTCGTGGTTCTTTTTGCTCTTATTGGCGAAACCGCTGTGCAGATGGTGGCGAACGGCGACGACGACTTGGCGGCGCTTGCCCTCCCCTATCTGAAAATCACCGTTGTGACCGCCGCGCTCGCTTTCCTTCTGTCGCTTCACGCCCGGGCGCTACAGAACCTTGGGCGCATCCGCTTCATGACGATGATGAGCCTTTTCGTGTCATTTGCGAACATCGTCTTCAATTCTGTCTTTATCGTTGGCCTCGGTCTCGGGGTCGCCGGGGCGGCGATTGGAACCGCTGCCGCGCAGACCATCGGTCTGGCGATCATCTACGTTTGGGGGCTCTCTCATAGTACGCGCCTGCGTATCGCCGACGCGCTGGATGGCCGCATGTTTACCGCATGGCGGAGCATCTTCGCGCTTGGTGCATCACCAAGCCTCGGGTTGGTCAGCGTGTCCATCGCATCCGTGTCGATCATCGCGGTGCTTCAACACGTTGCCTCGCGTGATTACGCGACGACCGTCTCGGCCTACGGCATCGTCACGCGTTTGCAGATATTCGCATTCGTGCCCCTTTTGGGGCTGAGCCAAGCGATGCAATCGATCACTGGGAACAATTTTGGCGCTAAGCTCCATGGCCGCGTCGCCATGAGCTTGCGTTTCGCGTTTTGCGCCGCGTTTCTCTTCGGTGCGATCGTGCAGATCTGCCTGTATGTGTTCGGGGACCAGATCGGATTTGTCTTCGTCTCCGACCCGTCCGTGGCAGCAGAACTCGGCGCCATCTTGCCGCTTGCCTTCCTCACCTTTTTTCTGACCGGGCCGCTGATTGTCATCGGTGGCCATTTCCAGGCCATCGGTAACGCACGCATGTCGCTGCTGCTTGGACTGTCGAAACCCTATCTCTTTGTAATCCCCTTGATCTTTGCCCTGCCCTTGGTTGTGGGCGAGGTCGGGGTGTGGCTGGCATGGGCCGCGGGCGACATCCTGCTCCTGGCTCTGCTGGGCGTCATCATCGATTGGCAACGGCTGCGGCCTTCCGCCCATGCGGGACGCGCGCAAGCGCCATTTGGCGTCAAAGGTCCGGCGGCCAGTTCCGGCGTAAATCCCACACCCCCAAGGCCCAACTAATGCAACACGATATGCACAGCGCGATTGCGCTTCAAACCAATGGAAACCGGTAGGAGAAACACATGAACGTCCCACTTCTTTTCACGGCATCCGCCCTCGCGGGCCTGACGGCTGCCGCGCACATATTTATCGGGGGAAAGAAGAACGCACGCCCCGTCTTAACAGCCGAGGGTATTCCAAACGTTCCACGCGTCACCGTCGCCTTTGCCTGGCACGCAGCAAGCGTTTTTCTGATTTCGGTATGCCTTGCCTATCTTCTCGCGGCATTGGGATTTGTGGGCCAGCCGCTCGTCATATTCATGACCGTGCACTGCGTTGCGTTGACATTCCTGAGCGGGGCCATAGCGCTTCGCGGCGGTATCACACCATTCGCCTTTCCGCCCGCCACCTTGTTCGCATTGATTTCCGTGGCAGGCGCCGCAGGATTGGTAGCGAGATAGAGAAAGCAAGTACGAAAATTGCACCAATGAAAAGAGTAACGATCTTCGGAAAGCCTGCGGGGGGCAAGTCGACGTTGAGCCAGAAGATATCCCAGGCGACCGGCATCGACCTGTTTCCGCTGGACTTGATTGAATACCAGACAAACGGCGACCTCGTTGACAGAGACATCTTCCACCAGAAACATGCGGACATGATTGCATCCGAGGAATGGGTTATCGAAGGCCTGGGCACGATGCGGTCGTTCTGGGATCGTATCGATGCGGCCGATACTCTGGTTTACGTCGATCTTCCGTATCGCATTCATTACTGGTGGGTCATCAAGCGGTTTCTCAAGGGACCCTTCGTGAAACCACTTGGTTGGCCGGAAGGCAGTTCGGTGTTGAAAGGCACGCTCGCGGGCTTCAAGCACCTGAAGATGTCGCGCGCTTTTTGGACGCCAGAGCTATTCACAAAAATCCAGACCCGCGCAAACGGCAAGACAATCCATCACATCAGGTCGATCAAAGAGCTTAACGGTTTCACCGATCACCTGTCTCACATAAGCCATCATCGAAAATGAAAACCGGAAGTCGCCGTCTTGGAACCTGAACTCACCTTCGTTCGCTTGTCGGAGATCGCGCCAGCCGAGATTGCAGAGCACATGTCCGATCCACGGACGGCAGAGCACATGCCTCTGCTGCCAACTGCTTGGGACGAAGAGACAGCAACCAAATTTATAGCCATGAAAGAAGCTTTCTGGGCGCGGGACGGGTTGGGGCATTGGGCGTTTCTGGCCGATGGCAGATATGTCGGCTGGGGCGGTTTTCAGAAAGAAGGAGACGAGTGGGATTTCGGATTGGTGCTCAGGCCCGATGCGTTCGGGCTCGGGCCGGATGCATCGCGCTTTGCGGGATCTCATTGCCGGATGGGCTAACCAGGGACTTCTGCATGTTCCTGACGCGCATGAAGCAGCGGAAGACTTAGCGGTTCTTTGCCAGGGCTTGCTTCCAATTGAGTTACAGATAGATCCAACCCTTGTGCTGAGCGAGCACCAAGTGAAGCTCCGCGTGGAGCGCGGCGTCGACAAGTTTTTGAGGCTATACGCCAGCAATCCATCGTAGCCGGCCCGAGCCCCCAAACGTTCGGTGGTTAATCAGGCTGTCACTAGGGCCGAAGGGCAAGAAACTACAAGCGACCAGAGAGTTGGCGGTTTGGAAACCACTCCATAACGACGCCTGCTGGCGGCTAAGCTGCCATTAGCTGGTTAGGCAGTTCCGGCCCATTGCTGCCTTTCGCTTGGGACCTTGGCGAGGTCCCCAAGTGGCGGCAAAGCTGCCGTTAGCCGCGAGCACAGATCGCCCCCAACCTGCCATCTGCTTATCAATAGCAATGCTGCCGGTGCAATCCGCTTCCTGGACATTTGCAGCAAGCGGAAAACCGCGGAACTGCTTTAGCTGTACCACCACGGTTCTTCCGAACGAACTCACAGAGTACTTGGTCAGACCAACCTCACCAAACGCGCGGAAAGCCCTAATCCGATGCTATTCAACCTGAGGCGACGCAGTTACACTACATCGAGTCGCTAAAGAAGAATATTTGACCAGATCGGGTGAGTTAAGTGAGCATGGCGGTAAACTCTGATCAGATGTCATTCGTGAAGGATTTCGTAACAGAAGCCCAAGCGTGGCGTAAAAAAGATGCGAACGAAGCTGAAACGCGTCACAAAATTATCGACACCGTAATCCATGATATACTGCACTGGCCCAAGAACCGAGTGACAGTTGAGGAGTACATTCAGCCAGGATTTGCTGATTATGTGCTTAAGAAGGCATCAGGCGACGACTTGCTGTTCATTGAAGCAAAAAGGTCAGGCTTTTACTTCGAGCTTCCCAACGCAAACAAGCAAGGTGAAACATGCTCTTATATAAGCGTGTCAGAGCTGCTGACGGATGACAACATCAAGTCGGCAATGCATCAAGTTCGCGACTACTGCCTAAACACAGGGTGTGAATTCGCTGGAATTACAAACGGCTACGAATGGATCCTGTTCAAGGTTTTTGAGAAGGGCAAGCGATGGGACACAATAAAAGCTTTTGTTATTAGGGGCATCGACTTCTTTTCCAAAAGACACACGAAGGCAATCAATGGACTTGCGTACCATTCCATTACTGAACAGGCTTCTCTAATTGAACTTCTCACTAGTTCGCCGCCGAAAGATCGAGAAATTTTCTTTGCGAAGGATAAAATACCTTCTTATTCGCATGCTATCGGCGCAAATAGACTCGCGAACTTTCTACGTCCTATCGCTTCAAGACTATTCGGGGTCATTGGCGATGGGCAAACTGAGTTTATGCAGCGTTGCTACGTCTCGGAACGAGACTATGCGCAAGCCGCGACGGGCATGACGACGCACATTCAAGACTCGCTCACACCTTATTTTGAGCAGTTTGGCGTTCGACAACTGCAGGACACTGGCAAAGGCGGTGACCTAGGCGGAAGGATAACAAAGAACTTAAAGCACGAACGAGGGGGAGAAGTACTAGTTCTATTCGGCGGTAAGGGGTCTGGCAAATCGACGTTCATCAAACGATTGCTTCTTCACAATCCACCGCGATGGCTGTCAGACCATGCCGTTGTTGCGATTGTCGACCTTCTCAAGGTTCCCGAGGATCAAAGCGCGATTAGAAAGGCTATATGGGACGGTCTTGTGCGACAGCTCGATAGAGAGCGACTTCTTGAAAAGGACCGGGATGAACTCTTGAAGACGCTCTTTGCGGACAGACTTGAAATCGCGAGAAAGCAAGACCTTGCTGGGCTTAAGGCAAGTTCTGAGGCCTACAACACGAAACTCAATGACCTTGTAGCCAAATGGAGGTCCGACAGCCCATACTGCGCCCGCGCTCTTTGTTCCTATTGGGCAGAAAAGTCCAGAGGGGCCATCGTTGTTGTCGACAATACAGACCAGTTTACTGGTCCTATTCAAGATTTTTGCTTTTCTGTCGCACAGGAGATCTGCGAGGCGTTAGGCTGCATCACCCTTATTTCGATGCGCGAAGAACGATTCCACAACTCGAAGATCCACGGGGTCCTAGACGCGTTCCAGAATGCCGGTTTTCACATTAGCTCGCCGAAACCTTCGATGGTGTTCATCAAGCGCATTGACTACGCCGTTGCGCTGCTTCGTGATCCAAAACGACGGGCAGAGATCACACGAAGTACGGACACGACGTTGATCGAAGAGGCCTGTAAATACCTGGAAATTGTTGGCAGAGGATTTAAATACTCCGCGTCTCCACTTAACCGATTTCTAACCGCATGTGGTCACGGCGACATTAGGTTATCTCTTGATCTTTTCAGAAGTTTCTTGCTTTCAGGATACACCAACGTTGAAGAAATGCTCCAGGCAGGGAAATGGGACTTTCAAATTCACCAGGTGATCAAGCCGGTGATGATACCAAACCGCTATTTCTATGACGAACGGTTAAGCGATATCCCAAACATCTTCCAGCTGAGGGATAATCGTCACGCTTCGCACTTTACGGCCTTGCGAGTTCTCAGGCGCTTATCAAAAAGCTCCGACTCCGGGACACCTCAGTTTTATGAGGTCGCAGAACTCAAAGCTGAATTTGCCGAGAAGTTCCGAATGCTTGTGGACCTGCAACTCAACCTGGATATGCTGCTCAAACACGGGTTTGTTGAGGCTAACAATCGTCTTGATGTGTACGACGATAGCGTGGACCGTGTCCGCATCACCTCTTACGGGCAATTCATGCTAGATGAGTTGTTCTTCTATTTCGCATACCTCGACCTTGTTTGCGTGGATTGCGGGACGTTTGATAATCAAGTGAGCAATCATCTCGTGGCAGCTGCAAACGACGAGTACAAGTTGTTCACCGCCGGCAGGCGTCGCGAAAGAGTGACGGCACGGCTTGACCGCGTTGGGGTATTCTTGAAGTACCTAAGCGATGAAGAGGTCCGGGAAAACTCAGAATTTGGCCTAGCGCTTGCGGCGGATGAATTGTTCACAGCAAAAGCCTCGTCGGAATTCGTGCTAGAAAGAAAGCGCATCGAAGTTAGTGCCGCCAAGCAAGCTGTGCGTCGCGCCGGTAGGCCTTAGGTTCGTGTTTGTGTGCCACCTCAGATGACTTATTTAGACGTAGTATCGGGTGTCCGCTTTTTTGCGCTCCCGGGCTTCTGATGGCTTATGCAGCGACTGGCCGCTTCCAGGCCAATTCGAGCATCTACCGCGATGCCGCCAAAGGCTGCTTTGGGGATGAAGCAGGCGTGAAATGCTGAAGCGTCCAAAGACTGCGTCCCGCCCAATTGAGAAGTTGGCCGCAAACTGCTTCCTGGTCAGTTTGTCCGCAGAGCCGCCATACGCGGTGAATGGATCAGCCTCAGAGGTTATGCCGACAGCGGACATCGTTCGTTTATGAGTACACGGCCTAGTGCAATCGGCAGTTTGTTCCTCAAGTAGTCCCTTGAACTCGGACCGCGAGTTAAGGTGTCCCCGAGACCGTGTCACAAACATCTGCGAAGCCTCGTCGCCGCCCGCTCTACCTAAAGTAGAGACCGAGCAGCGAATCACATCGCAAGATCGAAGGCTCGTAAGTCGGCGCTCAACAACCGACGTCAATTGGCGGACGTGCGCTCGGATGGCGTATACCACGCTTGCCGTTTTGACTGTGATGCGAACGCGATCTTGCCCGGGCGAGCGTCAGTCGGCTTGAGCCGACCACGACAGGACGGCAGTAATAGCGTCAGGATTGCGCAGCCGGAACAAATTTTTTCTAAGTCTTGTCAGATGTTTGAGCCTATGAACCCGGGTTCACTGCGTTCCAAATTTGGCAACTGGCAGACCGATTAAGTGAAATATCGATTAAGATGGGTATGACTGATTTTGTGTCAAGTATTCGACCCCTGTTTCATTCTTTTACGAAAACAAACCTAGATACGATGCCCTGTTTTTATTGCCACCTCGTCTATTATTATTGATTGACATCGATATCCTTGTCTGCGTGCGCATTCCGCGCGATCGCAGAAAAAGGATATGACCCATGTCATCAGAACTATCGAACACGTCTTCCTCCAACGGACTTTCAATCGAGTTCCGATTGATCGAAACCTTGCGCCTGCCAAAGAACCAGGCGCGGAAACATCCGCCGAAGCAGATTGAGAAGATCACCCACAGCATCGAAACCTTTGGTTTCAACGTCCCATTGCTCATCACCGCAGATGGGGAGGTGATCGCCGGCGCCGCGCGGCTCGAGGCCGCGAAGCGTCTCTCCTTCGATGAGTTGCCGGTAATCCTCATCGAGCATCTCACACCCGCGCAGGTGAAAGCGTTCCGCCTTGCCGACAACCGGCTAACCGAAGATGCGTTCTGGGATGCCGATGCCCTAAAGATCGACCTTGAGGACATCCTTGAGATCGATATTGATTTTGATCTCGAGCTGACCGGTTTTGAAATGCCGCAAATCGATCAGCTCCTGCATCCAGCGGCATTGGCATCACCGGCCACACCCGATCGCGATGATGACGTTCCGTCAAGCGCTGAGCCCGTCTCAAGCCGGGGCGATCTATGGCTGATCGGTGAGCATCGCCTGCTCTGCGGCGATGCGACGGACCAGAAAGACCTCAACGCGCTTCTGGTACCGGAAGTCGAACGGGGGCGGGCAACAGGTTTGTGCTCGACTTCAACACTGGAGGCTGGTCCTGGGCCAGAAGGCATTGTTCCTGAACCCGGGTTCACCGACAGGGACCCCGTCGCCATGGTGTTCACTGATCCGCCCTACAATGTACCCGTCCATGGCCATGTCAGCGGCAAGGGCAAGGCAAAACACCGCGAGTTCATCATGGCGTCTGGTGAGATGTCGGACGAGGCATTCGAAGGCTTCCTTGCAACATCGCTCGGCCTCATGGCCGATGTCACGCGCGAAGGTGGCTTGCTCTATGTCTGCATGGACTGGCGCGGGCTTTCGGCGCTTGATCGAGCAGCAAAGAGGCTCGGACTTCACCAGATAAACCTCATCGTCTGGGCTAAGACGAATGCAGGCATGGGATCGCTGTACAGAAGCCAGCATGAGCTGATCGCGATCTACAAGGCAGGCAAAGCCGCCCACATCAACAACGTCCAACTCGGTTGCTATGGGCGCAACAGGTCCAATCTCTGGACCTTTCCCGGCGCCAGCAGTTTTGGTGGGACGCGGGACCAGGATCTGGCTGATCATCCAACGGTCAAGCCGGTCGCAATGGTCACCGAGGCGATCAAGGACGTGACCAAGCCAGGAGACATCGTCCTCGATCCCTTTTGCGGGTCGGGGACCTTGCTGCTTGCCTGCGAGCGCAGCGGACGCAGGGCACGCGCGCTCGAGCTCGACCCCATGTACGTCGATGTTGCCCTTCGAAGGTTTAAGGCCCGCACCGGGGTAGAGCCGCGCCTGGCAGCAACGGGTGAGACCATCAACCAAGTGCGAGACCGGCGGCGGCATGAGGCGACTGCTCCCGCTAGAACGACAACGGAAGAACGATCAGCTGGCGCGGATAGGAGCGAGCCCCGCCACCGCACCAGGCCAAGAAAGGTCGTCGCTTCCCCCTCACCTGTTCGGCAACGCAGCCGCCCGAAGACATCGGTCACACCTCCAAAAGCCAGGACCTTCGAACCAAAACCGGTCGACGGATCGGCAGGAGGCGCAGCGGCGGTGAAAACCCTCAAGCAAGTCTAGCCAGTAACCCCGAAACCAAAAAGGCAGGCGAAGGCCGGGCAAGTTAGCCGGCTGTCTGTTACCCCCCCCGAAAGGAGAACACCATGACCATCAAGACTGGACAGAACGACGAGCCGCGCCGGCGCAGGCGTCCGAAGAACCCCGTTCCGACACCTGCTGTGCGCGGTCATGGTGGCGAGCGATCACTCTCCCGCCCCGTCGTCGATCCACTCAAGGCTCAGCGACGCAAAAATCGACAACGGAAGATCGAGAAGGCCAAACATGAGGTGGGATATGGCAAACCACCGGTGGAGCATCAGTTCAGGAAAGGTCAGTCCGGCAACCCAAACGGTCGCCCGAGGAAGCCAAGGCCCAAACCTGTCGATCATCCCGAAGCAGTCTCGGAAGTGCTGACGGCAGTGCTGTCTCGTAAGACCAGGGTCAAGATCGACGGAAAGACGGTGGAGGTCACCTTGTTTGAAGCGATCATGCTCCGTCTCGTCAACGACGCCGCCATGGGCAAAGACCGAGCGGTCAAACAGGTCCTCTTGCTTCGAAACGAGGCCATCAATCGATCAGCCAATTCTGAGATGGAACTGTCGCCAGCAGGCCGGGCGGTACTGGAGGAAGCGCTCGCACAATACGGATCACCTGACAACGACCCATCCAGAGAGGAGCACCAGTGATGTTTGACTCACTCAACGATGGTCCCCACGCAGATGGCCCCTCTGGCCTGGCAGCACTGCCAGGCTGCGAGCAAAGGGCGGTGCTCCATGCGGTGATTTCGGAACGGTTCAGCCCGTTTTTGAGCTGGGCCGCGCGGTCACTGATTGCCGACAATGATTTTGCGATGAACTGGCACCTTAAGACCATGGCCTACCACCTCGACCGTGTAGCTCTTGGTCAGATCAAGCGTTTGATTATCACGCTGCCGCCGCGGTCCTTGAAGTCGATTACAGCCAGTGTCGCCCTCCCCGCCTGGGTACTGGGTCGCGATCCCCAAAAGCGGGTCTTGTGCGCAAGCTATTCAGAGGAGCTCGCCAGAGACCATGCCGAGCAGTTTCGCAGGTTGGTAGGCCAGGCTGTGTTTCATGAAGCCTTCCCGGCTTTCAGTCTTGCTGGCGGCCGCGACACTCAGCTTCAGCAGCGAACGTCGCAGGGCGGCTTTCGACTGGCCACATCCGTCGGCGGAACGCTGACCGGACGTGGTGGTGACATCCTGATTGTCGATGATCCGATCCGGGCCGGTGGCGTGATGTCAGAAGCCGAACGTCAAAGAGTGAATACATGGTACTCGCAAACCCTGGCGAGCCGATTGGACAATCCGGAGGAAGGAGCGATTATCGTTGTCATGCAGCGTCTGCATGAAGATGATCTGGTGGGTCATCTGACGGCTGAACCCGATCATCCTTGGACACTGGTGAACATTCCAGCCATCGCTGAGACGCCCCAGCAGCACCAGCTATCTTATAATCCCGACGATGTTTACCAGCGCGAAATTGGTTCAGTGATCGACCCGAGGCGCACAGGGCCTGAGACCCTGCAGCAGATCCGATGCAATCTTGGCGACCGTGATTTCAACGCGCAGTACCAACAGAACCCGACGCCCTTTGGCGGCAACATCATCAAGCGAACCGAACTCCACTATTTTGATGACGAGACCTATAAGCGCGCCCAGCAGGGTCAGCACATGGTGCTCCAGAGCTGGGATACAGCCCAGAAGACCGGCGAACACAACGACTACTCGGTCTGTACGACATATGCGGTGACGCAGACCGGCATCTTTCTGATCCATGTCCGGCGCGCGCGGCTTGAGGCGGACGAACTGCTCGAGGCTGCCATCAAACAGGCTCATCGTTTTGGCGCCAACAGGATCCTGATCGAAGACACGCAGAGTGGAACAGGGCTTGCCCAGCAGTTGAGAACCCGGATCAATGCAAGGGTTGTTCCACTACACCCCCTAGAGGACAAAGACGCTCGCTTGCGTGCGGTTTCCTACATGATCCGTCACGGCGGCGTCGTGTTTCCTGATATGGCGAACACGCCGAACTCCGCTGCGGCATACGGAACCCTTGATTGGCTGGAGCCATTTGAGAGGGAACTGCTCAGCTTTCCAGCAGGGCGGCATGATGACCAGGTCGACAGCCTCACACAGGCTCTGGGCTATCTGCGTACAAAGATCATTGGGTCTATTCGCTATGACCGAGAAGGCAGGTCGCTCCGGGCAAACCCGACGCGCTCATCGGGCCAAAGGCCAAGGCGCGATGGGCAGCCGCGTGTCGAGAACCCAAGACAATACGGTGAACTGACCGCAGCATACCGCGCAAGTGTCCTCGGGCTCGAGCCCGCTGGACCAGTCAACGATGGCCAATTGTGAAGGGCTCGTCCCTGCAAACCTGCATATCCGGCCCCATTTTGGCCGACCTCGCGATGAGCGCCCTTCCTGGGTCACTGGCCTTCGGCGAGCACCTTCATGATGGCGACGGCGCGCTTGAGATCGCCGTCGCTCATCTTGCGCGCATGGGCGAGCAAAGACGCAAGATGCTGCGAGCGTTCCGGGTTGTAGTCATCGAACTCAAAGAAGTGCCGGATGGGTACGTTGAGGGCCGCCGCCAGCCTCTCCATCGTGGCGTAGCTGGGCATGTTGAGGCCGCGTTCGAGATTGGAGATTGCCTCGACGGACAGACCGGTATCATCGGCCAGCCGCTGCTGGCTCCACGACAGACCGGTCCGGATGGCCTTCAGTTGCAGGCCGAATGCATCGCTTTGATCCATACCCGCAGAGTGTTCCGGGAATGGGCAAGTTGAAACGAAGCCAGAATTTGATGCTTGACCGTCTTTGACGGATATCTATCCGTGTCAGAAAACGAGTGACGAAGCTGCGCTACAGAGATGGAGATATCTGCCGGCGCTTCAGCAAAGGACCTGCGACGTGCCACCCCTGTTCCTCAATTGCCAACCCGAAACCCGGCACCAGTGGCTAAGACGGACTGCGCTCGGTACGGGGGGCGAGACATTCCCGGAAAGCTGGCTGCAGGACCTGCTCTTCTCCCACCCTGCCCTCGTCCCGCTTGAGGAGATCAGTCCGGGCGCAGGGGCAATGGCTCCGATCTGCCGCGAACTCCCCATTCCCCGCTCCAGTGGAACGGTCTATCTCGACATCTTTGGTGTGACAGGCGATGGCCAACTGGTTCTTGTCGAGTGCAAGCTCTGGCGCAACCCGCAGGCCCGGCGCGAGGTGATCGCGCAGATCCTTGAATATGCCTCGCTGATGAGAACATGGACGTACAGCGATCTTGGAGAGCAGGTTCGCAAACGAACGCATTCAACATCCGCCAACCCACTCTTCGAGGCTGTGAGCAGGGTTGTCGAAGGACTCGACGAGGCGCTGTTTGTCGATCGCGTAACCAGGTCGCTTCAGACAGGCGACTTCCTTCTGATTGTCGCCG
The DNA here is from genome assembly GCA_046290415.1 of Hyphomicrobiales bacterium. Taxonomy (GTDB): domain Bacteria; phylum Pseudomonadota; class Alphaproteobacteria; order Rhizobiales; family MH13; genus MH13. The sequence goes on along the minus strand of JBKAGN010000009.1, from coordinate 22,809 downwards.
GCGATGGTATCCGAAGCGATGTGCATGCCATTGCTGATCACCTCAATCGCTCAAGCGGATTGTCGGCGTCCCTTGCTCTGGTCGAAATCCAGGTTTGGCAGAACGAACAGGGCGATCAGTTGGTCATCCCGAGCGTGCCGGTCCGCAGCGAGATCATCAAACACCGCGTACTGATCGATAGCGCCAGCGTACCTCTCATGATCGAAGACCCAGCTGAAACCACATCAGGCACCGAACGAGCCATCGACCCGCAAAGCGCCCAGCAGCGTGACCATGAGCGCGCCTTCTGGCAGAGCGTCATCGATGCCGCAGACTTCGACCATGCCGACCAGGACCTACCCCGCCATGGTGGCAATGGCTGGATCAGGATATCCTTACCACCTCCCCTTCATGCCATGACAGCCTTCCGGACCAAGGACGGTCGCGCTGGTCTCTTCCTGCGCCTCAAGGGTCCGGACGGCGCGACCGCCTATGCAGACCTGCAGCCGTTCCTGCCGCCGATGGCAGCGGAGATCGGCCAGAACTTCATTGTTGACCCGCCTGACAGCGAAATCACGACACACGGCGACCTGGCGAGCTTCGAGGTCACTCTACGCCTGGCCTATCCCGGCGACCCGTGGGAGGAAGACGACTTCCGAGACTGGCTGGTTGCGACCTCCAACCGGGCCGTCAACGCCCTACGACCAGTGCTCGCCCAGCTGCGCGCAGACGGCTAGCGGGCCTGGCAGATGAATGATCACGCTCAAGAACTGGACGCTCATTCCCCGGAGGCCGACGACAGCAGTCCGGGGGCGACCGAAATCTATCGCCGCGCACGCAGCGAAGACACCGGCTCAGATACACTGACCAAGCTCCATCCCCCTCTGCCACTGCGGCTTGCCGATCTCAACGACGAGCAGCGGCGCGCACTCTACTGGCGCCTTGATCGCCTTGGTCGGGTGCAGCTCTCCCGGCACTTCGTTATGCGGCAGTTCCTCCACTCCGAGATCGCCCGGCCCGGCCTATCAACATGCCCGACGATGAACCCGCGCGGTCGCCGGCAGAGCTCTGCGAGCGGATCCTTGAGCCCATCGTCGCGCTGTACGGCCCCATCATCATCCGTTCAGGGTTCAGGTCGGCGGCCATCAACGCCTTCGGCCACCAGAACGGGCTCTCCTGCGCATCCAATGAAAAGAACTATGGCCGGCACATCTGGGATCACCCCGATAGCGACGGCCGCGTCGGAGCCTCAGCCTGCATCATCATCCCCGCCTTCAACGCCGGAGCAACCGAGCTCACCTCACGCGAGGAGCTCGCGTCGCTCCTCAAAGACCGAACGCCTTGCGACCACATCACCTTCTTCAAGCGCGACAACGCATTCAACATCGGCTGGAAAGAACACAGGATCACCGGCAGGCGTGGCGAAAAGATGCTGCCGGTGGTGTGAGCTTTGCTATGACCCGTGCAGATCCGGCAGTTTGGAGGACGTAGTTAAAAGCGACGGCAACCTAGGGCATTCCCGGTTTATCCCCAAAAGAGACGAAAGCACCAGTGGGACGGAATCCCGACATCGTCGGGTAGCAGTCACTGCAGTCAGAAAACAATTGCTGTGTAACTCAGTCGAATTTGCGAAAGCGGACAATAGGCGCCCGTTTGTCTTTTTCCGTCCGTAAACAGAAGAACATGACCAATCGTTTCATAACAGAACCTACTGCACCGACTCTCCATCAGAAGCGAAGAAGTGCAGATTGGAAGGGTCAATTGCCAATCCCATGGAGGTGCCGCTAGCAGGTGCGTTTTCGCCGTGCAGGACGAGGCAAATGCCGGCGCCGGGGACATCCAGTTGCACCAGCGATCCCGCGCCGGTGTATTCGCTGATCTGCACAACCCCATCGGCGATGCCGGTGCCTGGGGCCACCAGCGACACATGCTCTGGCCGCATACCCACTTGTGCCGCGCGGCTTTGCCCGCCAAGTCTTTGCGGATCGAGCGAGCTGATCGGAACAATGTTCATTTTCGGACTACCAATGAACTGCGCCACGAACACGTTGGCCGGGTGCCCATAAAGCTCACGCGGCGTACCAACCTGTTCGATGTGTCCGTCGCGCAGCACGACGATCTTGTCGGCCAGCGTCATCGCTTCGATCTGGTCGTGCGTCACATAGATCATGGTGTTGCCAAGGCGCTTATGCAGCGTGGCGATTTCTGAGCGCATATGCACACGCAGTTCAGCATCCAGATTGGATAAGGGTTCGTCGAACAGAAACATGTCGGGCTCGCCCACAATAGCCCGGCCGATGGCAACACGCTGACGCTGGCCGCCCGATAGCTCGCGGGGATAGCGATGCATCAGCGCATCCAGCCGCAAGGTGGCAGACGCTTCGTCCACCTTCCGCGCAATGTCTGCGGGCGGCATTTTGCGCACGCGCAGGCCAAAACCCATGTTTTCGCGTACCGTAAGATGCGGATAGAGCGCATAAGACTGAAACACCATCGCAACGCCGCGTTTGGATGCCTGCACATCGTTGACCACGCGATCGCCGATCAGAACCTCACCATCGGTTATGTCCTCAAGGCCGGCGATCATGCGCAGCAAGGTCGATTTTCCGCAGCCGGATGGGCCGACGAAGACCGCGAACTCGCCATCGTCGATTGTCAGGTCGACGCCCCGGATCACCTCGGTCTTGCCAAAGCTCTTGCGCACGTCTGAAAGGGTGAGGCTGCTCATAAGAGGATATCCCAACGCATGGCTCAGCCCTTAACACCGGAAAGCGCAAAGCTCTCCATGATTTGGCGCTGGGCGAGGATGTAGACAACAAGAACCGGAACCACTGCGAGGCTGGTCGCCGCCAATTGCAGGTGCCAAAGCGGCTGGCCGTAAGCATCGGTGAAGTTGTTCAGCGCCAGCGGCAAGGTGAACAGCTCCAGCGAAGACAGGAACACCAAAGGCTCAAGAAAGAGGTTCCAGGAAAATAGAAAGGTGATGATCGCCACCGCCGCAAGCGCCGGACGCGACATGGGCAGCGCGATCTTCCACCAGATACCCAGCGGCGAGAGCCCGTCCATCTTGCCGGCTTCTTCCAGCTCCTTGGGGATCGCCAGAAAGTATTGCCGCATCAGAAACGTTGCCATCACACCGTGCGAACCAAAGACGGGCAGAAGAATGAGCGGCCAGTGGGTGTCCATCATCCCGGCCCAGCGCATAAGGAAGAAGTTCGGGATGATCGTCACCTCCTCCGGCACCATGAGTGCGGAGATGAGGAACAGCATCAATAGCCCCGCACCAGCAAAGCGCATGCGGGCCAACGCATATCCGGCAAGCGACGCGACAATAAGCGTGAGGACCGACACTAGCACCGCGATGTAGAGCGAATTGAAATATTGCCGCGCAAAGGGTTGGTACTCGAACACCTCCACATAGTTCGACCAGCGCATGGTGCTTGGGATGAGGCTGGTGGAGCCCAGCACCTCGGCCGCGTTTTTGAACGAGGACGCGATCATCCACAAAAACGGGAAGACGAAAGGCACGGCCACGATCGACAAGGCCAAAAGCCAACACACGCGCATCACCCGCTGGCGACGTTTCCAGCTCATGATGCGTTCCTGTGGCGTAGCGCCACTTGAATCAAAGTCAGCGCAAGGATGACAATGAACATGATCACCGCGAGTGCCGACGCGTAACCGACATCAAAGAAAAGAAACGCCTGCTGATAGATGTAAAAGGCCAGCACCAAGGTACCGTTTTCCGGGCCGCCACCAGTCATAAGGAAGATATGGTCAAATATCTTCAGCGAGCCGATGGTGGTAATCACCATGATTACCAGCGTCGTTGGTGCCAGCAAGGGCCAGATGATCCACTTGAAGATCTGCCAGCGCGAGGCGCCCTCCAGAATGGCTGCCGCTTCATAGTCGCGTGGGACGGCTTGAAGCGCTGCGATGTAGAGGATCATATTGAGCCCAACCATCTTGATGACGCGAGTGAAGATGACGGCAAACATCGCCCAATCCGGCTCGCGCAACCAGTTCGGCCCGTCGATCCCGATCACGGCCAACGCCTGGTTCACCGCACCCGCCTCGCCTTGCAACAGGAATTTCCAGACGATGGCCCAGGCCACCGCTGACGTGACCACCGGCGCGAAAAACACAACACGGAAGAAAACCGCCCCAAAAGCCGGACGCGACAGGAAAAGGGCCAGCGTCAGAGCGAGCGCCATATTCATGGGCACCAGCCCAATCGCGAAAATCAATGAGTTGGTGAGAACAGGCCAGAAATCAGGGTTCTGCGCCAGCGCGTCTGCATAGTTCTCCAAGCCGACGTAGGTGGCACGCTGGGTGAGCAGATTCCATTCGGTGAGGCTGTAGCCGAAAACTGCGATCAACGGGCCAAGGAAGAAAATCCCAAAACCGATGACCGTCGGGGTTACAAACGCCCATGCGGTTAGTGCCTCACGGCGCCTGAGTGTGATGAGCGGCGCGCGCCTTGGGATGGATGTGGCGCGCGCCGGGCTTTCTTGGGCGGGGGAAACGCTCACGCCGGCTGCTTACAGATCGCCGGCGATGGCGTCGCAAACGCTGGCCATAACGGCCCCGACATCCGCGTCCGGCTGCCACAGCGCATCAACCCGTGGGCTCATGGCCGCGAAAATTTGCGGGTAACGCTCATGAGCCGGCAACACGGTTCCGCCTTCGATGGCTGCTTTCACAAGCTCCATCTGTTCCGGTGCAATGGCATCATTGCTTTGCGTGAAGGCGTCGGACGCAAGCACCGAAGCGCGTGCCGGCGGGAAGAACTGCGCCATCGTGGCAACTCCTTCCACGCTTGTAATATGCGCGATCAACTGCGTAGCAAGGTCCCGGTTCTCGCCCTGCTCGAAAACAACAAGCGCCGCCTGGCCGATAACATCAGCGGTGCCGCCCGGTCCGGTCGGAAGCGGCGCGATGCCCCATTCGAAATCGGCATCGGCAAGCCGCGTGACACGGCTGATCTGGTTGATCGTCATGGCGGCATCACCGGCGAAGAAATCGCCGATCTCACCGGGGGGCACCACCGATTGATCTTCGAAGATCATCGCATGATAGTGCTCCATGGCGGCGATGGCCTCCGGGCTCGTGAACCCGCACTCGCCATTGGTCCAAGCATCGCCACCATAGGCGCGGATAACCGGCATCATGGAGTGCATGATGCGGCTGTCATAGCCTTGGCCGTCCTTGCCTTCAAAGCCCCAGAAACCATCGCCATTGGCCAGCACCGCAGCAGCCTCGCGCAGCGTTTCCCAAGTCCAGTTGCCTTCAGCAGCCAACGCGTTGGGGGTTGCAAGACCCGCTTCGTCGAAAGCCGTCGCATTGTAATAGAGCATAAAGGGCGAGGTGGAGAACGGGATCCCATAAACGGCAACGCCATCCACCCATAAGCCCATGGCAGGATCGGCAAAATCATCAAAGTCGTAGTCATTATCGGCACGCAGGGCCGGACCGATATCGGCCAAAACCCCCGCTGCTGTGAACGTCGGTGCGTCCGATTCCAGCAGCCACCCCACATCCGGAGGATTACCGCCAGCCAACTGCAGGGTCAGCTTCTGCGTGTACTCGCTGAAAGGGATTGTTTCGAATGTGACCGTGGTGCCGGGATTGGCCTCTTCAAAGCCATCGGCAATGCCGTTGAGCATAGACAGATGCGCGTCGCTTCCTGTCCATACCGTGACGCGCAGATCCTGCGCCCAGACGCTTGCGCCCAGGGTGCACAGAGCGGTGGCCAAGGCCAACGCAGCAACCGTTTTCGTGTTCTTCATCCTATCCTCCCATGAGTGCGCGATGCTGTTGGTTCAGGTGCTGTTGGCCGGCATCGCGTCCGACGGCCACAGAGTTGACGGAACATTGGGTATGGGTTGCACAAGGCCCGCAAAAGGAGCCTCGAAGGTGAACACCGCGCCAGCATCCGGTTGGTGTTCCAGGGCATCGTCGTCGAGCCCGACGCGCATGGACGTCACGAATGCTTGCCGCATGCCGTCGCCGCCGAAACACACATTGGTGGGGCGCGAGACAGGCACGCTGACCCGGTGGGTAATCGTACCGTCAGGGCTCAGACGGGCAACTGTCCCGGCGTCGATCAGGGCAACCCAATAGCCGCCTTCGCAGTCGATTGCTGCACCATCGGGCCGACCCAGTTGTGGGGTATGAAATACGCGCTTGCCGCTGAGACTGCCGTCGCTTGAATCGAGATCGAACGCCCATATGACGGCGCGCGAGGGGTGGCTGTCGGCGAGGTACAGCGTGCGGCCGTCCGGGGAGATCGCCAGCCCGTTTTGGGTCAGAAGGTCGTCGGCCAAAACATGGACGCCGTCGGCATCCCAGCGGTAAAGCGCGCCGAAGGACTGATCACCGCGGGGGAGCCCGATGCTGCCGGTCCATAGTCGGCCTTGGAAATCAATGACGCCGTCGTTCATGCGCCAGTCTGCGGATGGGCTTGTCTCCGGTTCCGCCAGCAAGGATAAGCGCTGGTCTGACAGGTTCAGCGTGTACCAGCCGCGATCCGCTGCAAGAAGAACAGCATTCGGCGTGATAGCGGCGATGAAACTGGGCGCGACGCTCAACACATGCCGCTCGATCACACCGTCACGAATGCCGCCCCGTAAGAGCGCCTTCGCTTCGATATCCACCCACCAAAGGGAGGATGTATCGGCATCCCAAGTGGGGCTTTCACCAACATCGCACGCACAATCGAACAGGCGGGTGGTCCCGATGTCGCAAGTAAGGCGAGCGGCGTTCCCGTGCATTACGGCCGCTCCATGGCATCGCCAATGCGCCATCCGCCATCGACCGGGATGTCCGCGCCAGTGATGTAGCTTGCGGCGTCGGAGCACAGCATCAGGACCGGCGCCACGCAATCTTCCGGCTCGCCAATACGGCCCGCGGGTATCTTGCGTTCGACAAACCGCCGCGTATCGGGATCAGACAAAACATCTCGCGAGCGATCGGTTAGGATCGATCCTGGCGAGACGACGTTCATGGTCACACCCTTGGCGGCCACGTCGCGGGCGATGGCCCGCATCGCTGTCAATTGGGCAGACTTCAAGGACGCGTAAATCGTGGCTTCAGCGCGCGGACGCGCAGCAAGAACACTGCCGATGGCGACCACGCGGCCCCAGCCACGCTGTGCCATGGCATCCACCAGCCTCGTCATCAGCAGCAAGGATGCCGTGAGATTGATGCTGACATGCCCATGAACAAGGTCGGCGTCGATTTCGGTCCACGCCCTGCGATGCTCAATGGCCGCGTTGAGAATGAGAATGTCGATGGCGGGCTGTGTATCGGCCAGGCTATCAGCGGCTTGGACAACGCCTTGCGTGTCGGAGAAATCGAGCTCTAGGAGATCGGCGCAGCGGCCCATAGCGGTGACTTGCGATGCAACGTCCTTCGCACCGGCCCCGTCGCCGCAATGATGAATAAGGACATCGGCGCCTCCTCGCGCGCACGCCAAGGCTAGCGCACGCCCAATGCCGGTGTTGGCGCCGGTCACAAAGGCGCGCCGCCCGGCAAGCGTGCTTACCGCCTCAACCATCGGCGTCACTGAGAAAGTCACTTGCCACCTCCAGCGATGCGATATCGGCCGCACTGTAGTGCGCGATAATAGCCTGCTCGGCGGCCAAAGGATTGCCCGTGAGGATGGCGTCGAAAACGTCGCCATGGCGCTCGATCGTCGCACGCCAGTCTTCGGGGGTGCGAGTGTTCCGATGGGTGAAGAGTTCGGACACCTCCCGCTGGACCGATTTCAACCCCTCCACCTGTATGCGGATCATGGAGTTGCCCGTGGTCAGGGCGATGGCTTGGTGGAAGTCGATATCCGCACGGGTAAAGATGTCCGGGTTCGGCCCACCTTGGCGCATCGTATCCCAAGCCCTCTCAAGCGCTTCGATCCCGACCGCATCGCGCCTTTCGGCTGCAAGTTTGGCAACGCTGGTTTCGACCACCCGCCGCATCTCATTGGCTTCCCGCAGCCTTTTGAGGCTGGAGCGCGCAGCCATCCCATAAATGCGGTCTACAGGCTCGCCGTTCAGCGCCTTCACCCGGGCAACCTTGCCTTGCTGGGTATGCACCAGCCCAGCTGCGGACAGATGACGCAGTGCCTCGCGCGCAATCGGCCTGCTCACCTCGAACTCGCGAGCGATCTCACCTTCAGACGGCAAAGCATCTCCCGGCGCCAACGATCCTTCCAGCACAGCATGGGCGATGGAATCAGAAATGGAGTCGGCCAACCGTCGCGCCGGCAGCATCCGGCGTGCGGCGTCGCGCCTGGTTCCGATTTTCTGAGTGATGACTTCGATGCTCATGTCGGCGCCGTAGCATGATCATAGCAACTTGGCAACTAGGTTGCTAAGTTATCAAGCTGTGCTATACGCGGGTGACTCAGCCGGTTGAAAAAAGGATCGCAGGTGCACGATCACGCATTACAGACAGCGGTTACTGATGCGGATGCGCAGCAACGGATCGGGTCGCCTGACCGGATCGAGCACGTGCGCGCTTACCCCGTCGTTCAAGAGCTCTCACAACCGACGCAAACCGCATGGGGTCGCTACAGCAGCATTGCCATCGTGATCGTTGAGGTGCGCACCCGCCAGGGCGTTGTCGGCGCAGGGGAGGTGCTCGCGCGGTTCGCGCCCAAGGCCTATTGCGAACTTATACAAAACGTCCTTGCGCCAAGGCTTGTCGGTCAGGATCCGTCGGACATCGCAGAACTCTGGCTGTCCATGCGTCGAGCCCTGTCAGGCCGCGCCGGCGGCATGCTGGTCAAAGCCATTGCGGGTATCGATATCGCTTTGTGGGACATTAAGGGCCGCAAGGCGGGCATGCCGATTCATAGTTTCCTGGCAGACAGGTCTGCGGCCAAGGTCCCAGTCTATGCCGCCTCAATCAACTGGTCCGACGATGAAGACGCCATCCGTCAGGTTGCATCTTACAAGGAGCGTGGCTTCGACAAAATCAAGGTCAAGATCGGGCGGCCGCCCAAGGAGGCAGCGAAGCGGATCGCGCTGGTGCGCAAGGAAGCGGGGACAGACATCACCCTTTATGCTGATGCGAACTGGGCTTACGCGCTGGACGAGGCGGAGTATGTTGGCCACGCCTTGGCCGCTCATGGCTATGCCTGGTTTGAAGAACCGCTCGATCCTGATGATGAGGATGGCTACGAGGTTTTGGCCAGGCGGTTAACGGTGCCTTTGGCAGCGGGTGAAAGCCATTTTACCAGCCGGCAGGCCAAACGGCTGATCGACAGTGGCGCGTTGTCCTATATCCAGCCCAACGTGACCCGCACCGGCGGGATAAGCGAAACCTTCAGCACCGCCCGTTACGCACAGGCAGAAGGTGTCACCTATGCAGCCCATGTCGGCATGTCTGGCATTCTTTGCGAAACTGTTGGCCTCCACATAGCTGCGGCGCTAGGGGGCGAAGCGATGGTGGAGTGCGCTATGGCACCCAATCGCTTCAAGGCCGAGTTGGCCGATCGTGCGCCCGGTTATGTCCAAGCGCACGCAGGATGTCTGGAGGTGCCCCAGGGGCCGGGACTTGGCATCTCAATAGACTGGAACGCAGTGCGTGGCATGGCGGCCTCATGACCCGAACCGGTGACCGCATGACGAACGATCTCACGATCACCGATGTGATCGCGCATCCGCTCACGCAGAAACTCCCGACACCTACGGTCACCTCCTGGGGCGCGTATGACCGGGTATCCTGCGTTCTCGTCGAGGTGCGTACCGATGATGGCATTACAGGCGTCGGCGAAACGTTGGCGCGTTTTGCGCCCAAAGCCTATTGCGAGCTGATCGATACGGCGCTGAAACCGCGTATTCTTGGACAGCCGGCCAGTGCCATTGCGGCGCACTGGGCGAGCATGCGCCGTGCGCTGTCGGGCCGTGCTGGCGGCATGTTGCTCGAAGCCATGTCCGGTATCGATATCGCCCTGTGGGATATCCATGGGCAGCGCGCCGGCCTGCCACTTTATCAACTGCTCGGTGGCCTGGGGCGGCCGGTGGTCGATGTCTACGCGGCGGCGGTCAACTGGGGGGATGATGAAAACGCCAAAGCTGAGCTTGAGCGCTACATCGACGCCGGCTTTAAACAGATCAAGATCAAGATTGTCAGTGATGTCGAGGCATCCTGTCGCCGGATCGAACAGATGCGTGCCGTAGCGGGCGCGCAGGTAGATTTATGTGTAGATGCCAATTGGGCGTATGAGCTGGATGGTGCCTTGAAGGTCGGTGACGCTTTGGGCGCAAATGGGTATGTGTGGTTCGAGGAGCCCTTGGCGCCGGAAGATGAAGACGGTTATGAGGCGCTGCATGCTCAGTGCATCACACCTCTGGCCGCTGGCGAAAGCGACTTTGTCACCGCCCAGTCCAAGCGGCTTGTGGGCAACCGAACGCTTTCGATCCTGCAGCCGGATGTAGCGCGCTCCGGCGGCATCACTGGGACCCGCCGCATGATCGACTTCGCCGCCGCCCATGGCGTTGCCTATGCGCCGCATATCGGCATGTCCGGTATTGTCTGCGAAACGGCAAGTGTGCATCTGGCGGCAGCCTCTCCCAATTTCCGCATCATGGAGTGTGAAACTGATGGCAGCCCCTTCAAGACCCAGCTCGCTGACCTTGATCCTGGTAGCATCCGTCAGCGCGGGAGCCAGGTCGCAGTGCCGCAAGGACCGGGTCTCGGCCTGACGATAGACTGGGATGCAGTGCGCGCACTCCACCCCGATCGCGAATCCAGCGCATGAACGCGCGACACTCCAAGGGGGCTTCGGCTTGATCAACCAAACTTTGCAACCGGGCTCGGTCGAGGCCTTTCAAAAAGCGATGCAGCTATCCACGCCAGGTCTCAGCCGCTTCGACCCCTTGGCGCGACTAATTGCCTATGACGACTTCTCATGCGGTTATTGCGGATGGTCGCAACTGGTCGGGAATTACGAAGACAGTCTGGACTCCATGCTGCCGGGCTATGCGCAGCACACCAGTCCGATGCTGTCCAATCTGGCCCACTGGGATGCAGGCTCGCACGGCGCCATGAGCGGCTCGCATGCCTTGAAAATTGCGACCCAGAAACGTGCCGGCGCGCAGAACGTCGCGATCAAACGGCTCACCTTTCGCAAACCGGCACCCGTCCGCTTCGAGGCTTATGTAACCTATAAGCCCGAGGCAAACGTGTTGAAGCTTGGCGATACGGACCTGCGCGCTTTTGGGTTCCTGTTCGACCTGCAGCATGGCGACACCCACAGCGCGCCGGAGCGGGTGATGCCGCACCTGCGCTTTTTGAATGCGTATGACGGCGTGCGCAAAGAAAAATGGCAGTTCAAACAAGGTGGCACGCAGTTTGTCGACATTGGAGATGATGACAAAACCCGCAGCCACTACCATCTGGCCGATGAAGGTTGGCAGGACCTTCCGGGCGGCCAGCAGCGGCTGTGTTACAATGAGATCGCAACGAAGGTAAATTGGACCTATCTGCGGTTCGATTTTGACCTGGAAGCGATGAAGCCGTTGGCCCTTCAGTGCAACGACCGCCTCTTTGATGTCGCCCAAATGGATTCCATCCGCATGCCCGCCATGCATCATCTTTGGAACATGCTGAACTTCGCATTTTTTGTGGAGACAGACAGCGATAAACGCGCCTTTCTCTACATCGACAGCGTTTGCATTTCAGGAGCATTGTGATGCTGCCGGAGAACCACACCGCGATCATCACGCGAAACGAAACCTGGCGCGATGCAGCCGCCAGCGAGCCATATGAGGCGGGCTGGGCGCGCGAAGCAGTCCTGTTCGTTCGGGCATTGAAAACCGCAACCGGACCTGCGGGTCAAGGACAAGTCGAAATTTCACCAGATGGCATGCATTGGATCAGTGAAGGCACGGTTTTCGCGCTCCCCACGCACAAGGATGAGGTTGTCGCCGCGCGTGTTAGTCATTTTGGGAACTGGCTACGTGTATCGGCAAACTTTGAACCTGGCGCCGAGGTCGTTGTTATGGTCACTGTCCATCTGAAGGCTTGAGATGGTGCGTAATCCCCGCACTGTCTGGGGCAGAGCATGGCTCGCAACCGACAATGTGGCCAGTCCGGTATTTGAGAAGTCAGCTAAGGAGAAGCCGACACGATAACCACGGACCATTATGGTTCCGAAAGAGAGTGCCGGATACACAATTTGGCGTTGATTGGAGTTTGCTCGCCACAGCCAGCTATTCGCCTATTTGTAGCCTCGCGCGGACAGCGGTCATCCGGTCAATCAAGTCGACACTTTTAAGAATGGCGGCTTCTGGAGCGAACCCAGTGCGAAGCTTCGGACTCAATTGCAACTGCTCGTTAAGGTCGGTAACTGAGCGACTGCTAACGGCGGCTTTGCCGCCAGGAACGGTCAGGTTCACGATATCGATATGAAAAACAATGCGGATTTCTGAAATCGAACCGCTTTAGAAGCTGATTGTTTTCAACGAACGAACTGGAGAAGTCAGCTTTCGACTTGGGTCCAAAGAACGCTTGAGCCGCCGCGAACCATGTGGTTGTCGAGATCAGTTGGAATACATGAACGCCAAAAAAGATGTGTATTTTGTAGAAATAGCTCTTTCTCATCCGTCTCCCTTGTGAAGCCGATATCGGCTTTCTCGAACTAGAGGAGACATTCATGATCTTCAGAACGACACTTCTTGCCACCGCCGCGCTGGCTTGCGCCGGAACGGCCCTGGCCCAGGACTTCGCCCCGCGCGAGGACCTCGAGGCCGTGCATGGCACCTACCGCAGCGCCGAACCCGAAGAGTGGTATGGCGCCTACGGCACGCGCGAATTCACCTTCGCCGATGGCCGCTGGCAGTTGATCTTCACCCATGCGCTGGACCGAGACATGACGATGCGGACCTTCCAGTTCCGCACCGGAGGACCATTCGAGATTCGCGAACTCTCCGAGACCGTCGACGGTGCGTTCCACGGTGTCTTCCATGAAAACTGGAAGCATGTGACGCTTCTGACCGATAATCCGGAAATCGTCGCCGCGATGGGCATGGCCGACTGCGATCTGACCTACAACCTAGAAACCGATATCTCGCTGACGGGTTGCGGGCATTGGCTTCCAGTCGCCGAGTGCGGCGAGGACCACGACCTTTTCGCTATGGACGAGGCGGGTGTCTATTTCGGCGTGCGGCCCCGCGACAACAACATGTGCACCCCGGACCGGACACCGACCGCGCTTCTACCGGTTCTCGCACGCTACTGACCCCACAACTCTAGGAGACACTGATATGCAATACATCATCATGAACTACACCCCGCCTGCCGATCATCCCGATGCCGACGCGGTGCGCGCGGCGGCCGACGGAGAGGTTTGGGGCGCCTATACCCGCGCTCTGGTCGATGCTGGAATCATGGTCGGCGGCGAGGCGCTGCACCCATCAGACACTGCCACTACGATCCGCATGACGAACGGCCAGCGTGACGTCCAGGACGGCCCCTATGCGGCCACGAAAGAGCAGCTTGGCGGTTTCTATGTGATCGACGTGCCCGACCTGGACACCGCGCTCGCATGGGCGGCACGAAATCCGGCGGCCTCAACTGGGGCGGTCGAAGTACGGCCGGTTATCACGCGCCAGTGACGATCGAAGTGGCCCGCGCGGTCGAAAGGGCAGCCCGTTTGTCTTACGGCAAGCTGGTCGCCCGGCTGGTCGCGCGGACCGGCTCGCTGGCCGATGCCGAGGATGCACTGGGTGAGGCACTGATCAAGGCTCTGGAAACCTGGCCGGCAACGGGCGTTCCCGACAATCCCGAAGCTTGGCTGACGACCACTGCCCGCAACCGCGCCATTGATCGAGCGCGCACCGGGATGCTGCCGACCGCCTATGAAGAGGAATTGATCCGCATGGCCGAAGAACGTGCTGAAACACCTAGACGCGTCTTTGATCCGCGCTTGCCGCTTATGTTCATCTGCGCCCATCCTGCCATCGAACCGGCGCTGCGGGCGCCATTGATGTTGCAGGCCGTTCTCGGTCTCGACGCGCGGCGTATGGCCTCGGTGTTTCTGATGCCGCCCGGCACGCTTGGCCAGCGGCTGACCCGGGTAAAAGCGAAAATCGAAACGGCAGCGATCACCTTCGATCTGCCCGAGGGTCGTGATTTCGAAGACCGGATGAGCGACGTGCTCAATGCGATCTATGGCGCATATGCCGTTGGCTATATCGGTATTCCCGCCGGCGACCGGAAAGCCGCAAGCCTTGCCGACGAAGCAATCTGGCTCGTTAGCCTTGTTGCTGGGACCTACCCCGATTCCGCAGAGGCGCATGGTCTGTTTGCCCTGATGCTGTTTGCCGAAGCGCGCCGTCCGGCACGAACCGATGCTGAAACCGGTGCGCTTATACCTCTTGATGAGCAAAACACTGCGCTCTGGGATTCGACGCTGCTGGCGGACGGCGAAAAGGCGCTGGCAAACGCGACCAGCCGCTTGACTTTCGGGCGCTACCAACTCGAAGCGTCCATTCAGGCAGTCCATGCCGCGCGGCGCCGGACTGGCACCACCGACTGGGGCGAACTCAAGATCCTCTATGCCGGACTTGTTCAGGTCGCGCCCACCGTTGGCGCACGCACCGGGCAGGCGGCGGTGCTGACCGAGACTGATGGGCCCGAAGTTTCGCTCTCGGCACTCGACGCGATCCCCGAAGCGGGCCGCAAAACCTATCAACCCTGGTGGGCGACACGCGCCCATGTGCTCGCGCAACTTGGCGAAGTCGAAGACGCGCGCGCGGCTTTCGACCGGGCGATCGGTCTCTCGGACGATCCCGCCGCCCGCATTTACTTGGCCTCCCGAAAGGCGCGGCTTCTGCAAAGCTGAGGATACATCCATGAAAGACAAAGTCGCTATCGTCACCGGCGCCTCAAGCGGGATCGGTGCTGCCATCGCCGCGCGCCTGACCGACGCTGGCGCCACCGTCATTGGGACCAGCCGATCGCAAGATGGCTTAGCGCGCCTCGACGTTACCGATCCTATCTCGTGCAATACGCTCGTCGCGGAAATTCTCGAAAGTCACGGTCGCATCGACCTTCTGGTCAATAATGCCGGCTTCGCCCAAATCGGTGCCTTCGACGCGTTTACCGAAGAGCAGAACCGAAAAGCATTTGAGACCAACCTTTTTGGCGCGATGCGCATGGCACGAGCGGTCCTGCCGCCGATGCGGGAAGTTGGCCGGGGCCGGATCGTCAACATCTGCTCGGTCACGAGCTTTCTGCCGGCACCCTTCATGGGTGTCTACGCGGCGACCAAACATGCACTCCAAGGCTTCTCAACCTCGCTTGATCACGAGTTACGGCGAACAGGCCTCCGATCGCTCGCTGTTCGCCCCGGCTTCATGCGAACCGCCATCGGAGAAAACACCGTCTTCGCTCAGGGTGAAACCGAAGGCAAGGCTCTCACAGTGCAACGCTCGGTCGAGGCGAGCCTCGCCAAGGCCGATGATCCTGTCGTTGTTGCAGAGGCCGTCTTGCGCCTTGCAACCATGTCCAACCCGCCAAGCATTCTTGATGCGGGTCGCGAGGCTCGCAGCCTGCGGCGGCTGCAGGCGCTAGTGCCGACAACTATATTCGAACGCGATTTTCGGAGGCAGTTCGGATTGGAGTAGCCATTGACAATGTTGATCGCGGTAGTTTCGGCGTTTTTTCTGCATCCAGTGCCTTTGTTCTGTGGCTAGGTCACCCAACAACAATCATGGGATTAAGCTTCTCCGAGATCTCCGCCCCGTATGCGGGAACGTCTGGTGCGGGTCGTGGGCGGACCAGAAAATCAGGACGTCGCGCCCAGCCGGAAGGCTGCAACTATCCGCGGGAGCGCCTGAAAGAAGTCATGGAGAAGGATGCGGGGCGCGACGGCCAGGCGGTGGTTTTGTAAGCTGGATAAGCGCAGTCTTCCCGATCCAGTCGAAGAGGCTGGACTCGAGGAGCGCAATTCCTCTGCGAACGAGCGCCTGAAAAACGTGCTCAAAAAAAGCAACCGATGTCGCTGATCAACGACTCGATATTGACATCATCGCCTTGAGCCATACTCCTGGGAAATCTCCAGCCGTGTGGTCTAAACAACGGTAGCAGCTCACGGGTACCCTTGCATCGCCTTGCACTGCACTGCATTGGCTTTGGCTGAGAAAGCAGCCAACAAACGCCGTTGGCAGCTCAAAAACATAACTTTCCGAGTATTTGGGCTAACCTGCTAAACACACGACATCGCTTTGATTGAGATGAACATCTATAGGGCTTGGTTTGCCAAGGAGGAAACCTTGACCGGCAAAAATGCCAAGACCTTTCAACGTGTCGCGTTCAGCTGCCGTTTCGATGCCCTCGGCGATTACCTTGATACCCATTTGGCGGGCGAACATGACCATGCCACCGGCGAGCGAACGCTTGGCATCATCGGTGTCGATATCACGCACAAGGCCCATATCGAGCTTGATGACGTCCGCATTCAACTGGATGATATGGCTGAGGCTGGCATAGCCTGCGCCTGCATCATCGACGGCAAGCTTCAAACCCCGCTCGCGTAACGGTTTCAATGCATTCAGCAGAGCCTGATAGTCCTGCACCTGCGAATGCTCGGTTATTTCCAGCATCAATCGGCTAAGGTCATGCTCGCCTCCCAGTAGCTGCATGAACGTATCGGTCAGGACATTGTCCGGCGAGATGTTGAGCGACACGTAGGCGCTGTCTGGCAAGTTTGAAGAATGGTCAAGAGCTCGTTGGATCGCCAGGCACTCCAACTTGGTTCCTAGCCCAACGCTCTGAGCATCGTCGAACCACAGATTTGGGGGCCGGTACGGCTCCGAACTGAATCGTGACAGGCTTTCAAAGCCTTGGATTGTGCCGTTGGCAAGGCTCACGATAGGTTGGAAAACGAGCTGAAAGCGATCCGATTCGATCGCTGCCTCGATCGCCTGCCGCTTAACATTGAGTTCACGCTCTTGTTCGATGCGCTCGGCCACCCGCTCGGCGGCAAGGTCGGCAAACATCCGCATGGTGTTGAGATCGCGCTCATTTAGCGACGGATTGGGCCGCGCGCTGAGGCAACAGAACATTCCGTAGAGTTCGCCGTCGGGAAGACGCAGCGGGATGGACATGTGCGAACCGATTGGCACCATCTTGGTGATCGGCATCGACAAGGCAAAGTCGTTGGCTCCTGTATCAGGGATGAGCTCGGGCAATCGACCTTCCACGATGTGCATACAATAGACATCTTCAAGTGCCTTACGGTCGCCTGGCTTCACGAGCTCTTCTAAGCCAGGTGCATCAACGAGTTCAAACACCGAGTCGTCGCCATCAATCTGGGATAAGTAGGCAACATCCATATTGAGATGTTGCCTGATCGCAGAAAGTGCTCGTTGAAGTGACATATTGGACGCGTCACTGGCGCTTGGCAGTGCAGTTTGAGACAAAGAACTAACTCCCAAAATGTCGAAGCCCTCGCAATTACGGGACCCACCAGCAGATGCTTGCAATGCATCGACTTAAGACCCAGCATCGTTGTCCAAAAGAAACTAACATTCATTAAATGGCCCAACTGCTTCCTCGTAACGGTCGATAGAGTACCGCAAATTGCGGTGTCCCGCTTCTTATTTGACCGATTTCCAACTGGCTTACGTGGGTATCGAGCAGTCGGCCAGCTCGAGCGGTAGTGTCTGTCCGAGGAGCTTTCCCTTGTTCCATGGACGATATGGGGCGGCGCACCGCGGTATGACGGTCATGACTGATCTTCATTCCGATGAAGATCGCCGTTGAAACACAGAACTCCTGCTGGCGGCTGCTTTGCCGCCACGAAACGACCAAACGCCCGAATTTCCCTAAAATGGCACGGGCTAGCATTGCTGCTTCCAACGAAGTTGTGGTTACAAAAACCCTCTCAAAACCGAGAGAGTTTTGGCAGGGGTATTTGCAGCTCGAGAGTCATGAAAATCGGCAGCGAGCTCTGCCCCACCAAAATGGTGGTTTTAGGAAGACTGTCATCGTTGCGTTCTTCGCAAGGAGCGGGTTGCGCACGGGGGCGCTCGCTTTCGGTTTCATCGGATGCCATACAGGCAAGATGCTGGTCTATGGAAAGCATTGTGGCCCATGAACGCTGATCACATTCAGGCACTGCTGGCACGCGTTGCCCTTGCCGATCGCGAGGCGTTCGGTTCTCTGTATAACGAGACCAGTGCGAAACTTTTTGGCGTCTTGCTTCGTCTGTTAAAGAATAGACACGATGCAGAAGACGCGCTTCAGATGGTTTACGTCAAAATCTGGCAGAAAGCCCCGGCATTTGCCGGCAGTCAGTATAGCCCCATGGGTTGGCTGGTTGTGCTGACGCGCAACCATGCCATTGATCTGATGCGCGCACGCACGCCGGCTTCAGCGCCGATTGACGATGTGTCGGAGCCCGCTGATCCAGCAAAGAACCCCGAGCAAGAGGCGTTGAACACATCGCTTGGTGAGCAACTCACGCACTGCCTGGAACAGCTCGACGACAAACAGGCGCTCGCGGTCCGCGACGCTTACGTTCTCGGCGACAGCTATCAGGATATCTCCGACAAACTCGATGTGCCGCTGAACACCGTGCGCACCTGGCTGCGACGCGGCCTTGCAAAGCTCAAGACCTGTATGGAGGGAACGTGATGGTGACCGATCCCAACG
Source organism: Hyphomicrobiales bacterium (assembly GCA_046290415.1). Taxonomy (GTDB): domain Bacteria; phylum Pseudomonadota; class Alphaproteobacteria; order Rhizobiales; family MH13; genus MH13. The sequence goes on along the minus strand of JBKAGN010000009.1, from coordinate 4,164 downwards.
TCCCCGACAGATCAGACGATGAAGCTCTCGCCGCTGAGTACGCTCTTGGCCTTCTCACTGCGGCGGAGCGCCAAGCCTTTGAACAGCGGCTTCGCGACGAACCGGCGCTGCGTGCAAATGTTGCTTCGTGGGACGAGGCCTTCTTTCCGCTCGCTGAAGCTTTCCATCCTGTCGCACCACCGTCTGGCGTGCTGGAAGCGATTGAGACACGGCTGTTTGCGGACCATTCGTCGGTTGAGGCAAAGTCGGGTTGGTTCAGCAGCCTTTGGTTTTGGCGTGGATTTTCAGCGGTTGCCGCCGCCGCCGCGCTGTTCCTGGCTGTAGCCGTTTACCTGCCAAGCCCTGATCCTCGGACCGAAGGTCAAGCTCTGATCGCTCAGCTACAAAACGAAGAGCGCGCTTTGGACGTTTCAGCGTACTTTGAACCCGGCTCCGATGTTCTCGTACTTACGCGCGCTTCCGGCGATCCAACGAGTGGACGAGATTTTGAGCTCTGGCTGATCGCACCGGAAAGCGAGCCGGTGTCTCTGGGAACCTTGCCGGCTGGCGAGCGCATTGAAGTTGCCCTCGAACCTGATCTAACCGTTCAGCTCGAACTCGGTGCTGCCCTAGCCATTAGCGACGAGCCAAACGGTGGCTCACCTACTGGGCAGCCGACCGGTGAAATTCTCGCGGTTGGGCCGGTTTCGTCGCTTCAGATCTAGCGCGACGTCAGCCAGTGGCCGTAATTGTCAGATCATTTGCATTTTTATATTGTGTTTTTTCAGCGTTTTAGCGCGGTATTGAGCGTTGGATTGCGATTTTTTCGAACGCGCTGAAACTTTCCCGCCAGCCGTCCCGTCCTTGTTTGTGTCTACCCCAGACAACAACAAAGGACGAAACAATGACCTTCTCAAAGACTCTTCTCGCGACCGCAGCCGCCACGACAATGGCTTTCGCCGGTGCAGCATATGCCATGAACCCGACTGTGGGCGGCGCGCCGATGCTGGAAGAACGCAACATCGTCGAAAACGCTGTTAACTCACCCATTCACACCACGCTGGTTGCCGCCGTTCAGGCTGCTGGCCTGGTCGACACGCTTTCCAGCGAAGGCCCGTTCACGGTGTTCGCACCAGTCAACGATGCGTTTGCGGCACTGCCTGAGGGCACCGTTGAAACGCTTCTGATGGAAGAGAACAAAGATATGCTGGTGAAGATTCTCACCGCGCACGTCGTCGCCGGTGACATCTCCGCTGCCGACTTGATGGCAGGCATCAACGCTTCCAGCGATGGTTTCTTCCACATGGAAACCGTGTCCGGTGACGCGCTGTCAGCCCAGATGAACGGTGGCTCCGTCTACATCTACGACGAGAGCGGCAATGCTGCTGAAGTCACCATCGCTGATGTCGATCAGTCGAACGGCGTGATCCACGTGGTCGATGGCGTTCTGCTGCCTCAGTAAGCACCCGACTTTGACAGCCACGTCCGCTGCCCCTCGGCTCTCCGGTCCTTCTGTCCGGATGAGCTGAGGGGTCGCGCACAACGCGCTTCAATTTCCCCATTTCCCAAGGATATTCCCATGACCCGCTTTCTTCTTTCCGCGTCGGTACTTGCCATGATGGCAGTCCCCGCGCTTTCCCATCATCATGCGGGCACCACCGGCTACGCGCTGTCTGCCGATGGTGTTTCCCTCACCATGATGAGCAGCCTGGCCGCCCCGGCGGAGGCACAGACTGTTGAGCTATCCACGCCTGTGCGCTCGATCGCATGGCGCCCGGTTACCGGCGAACTGGTCGGGTACGCCAATGGCAGCATCGTCGTCATAGACCCGGTGACAGGCGAGGCCGTGGACCAAGATGCCACCTTCATGGATGACGCTGTGATCGGCGCCAACGCAGTTGTGGCGTTCGACTTCAACAATGCAATCGATGCTGTCCGCGCCGTTTCGTCTGAAGGCGACAACCTTGTCTACTTCCCCATTGGCTTTGGTGACATGGATGAGCGCGCAAATTCTGTGCGCCGCTTCACCGACCTGTTCTACGCTGAGGGTGATGCGTCTGAAGGCGCTGATCCGCTGGTCTTTGCCAACGCCTACACCAATGCGATCAATGGCATGGCAGCCGAGAGCACCTTCCAGTACGCGCTCGACGCGCGCGCGAATGCTCTTGTGAGCCTTGCCAACAACGCAGGCACGCTTGAGACGATCGGCTTGGTCACGATTGATGGTGAACCGGTCGACATTCTGCCGGTCGGCGGCTTTGATATCGTCTCGCCTGAAGAAGGCACTGACGAAGCCTACGCCATCCTGCAGATTGATGGGCAGGATACCGCAGGTCTCTACACGATCGACTTGGAATCGGGTGCAGCGACCATGTTGGCCGATTTGGGAAGCGCCGCTTTTGGCAGTTTCGCCGTATCCAAGGGCATGTGACTCAACCCCTTTCCATCGATACCAATCCGCGCGTCCTACGCAGCGCGGTCTTTGGGGGACCCTGCGCACGTCTATCCATGCGTGGGGCTCCACCCCACCATTTGGAGGATCATCCCAATGAACAGACGCACATTTCTTCTTGGTTCTGCTGCCGTGATCGGCGTTGGATCGACGGGCGCTTACTGGCTGCGCTCTGGATCGGCCTTGGATGCTTCTGACCAAGCGGACTCAGAATTGAACGACTTCGGTGACGCCTATGAGATCGAACTGAGCGAAGCCGAGTGGCGTGAACGTCTCACCGAGAACCAGTTTTTGGTTTTGCGCGAAGAGAAGACCGAAACGCCCTTTACCAGTCCACTCAACGATGAAACACGCGAAGGCACCTATCACTGTGCTGGCTGTAACTTGCCGGTTTACTCGTCGGAGACGAAGTACGACAGTGAAACCGGATGGCCGAGCTTCTGGCAGGCGATCGACGACGCCGTTCGCACCAAACCGGACAACACCCTCTTCATCCCGCGCACCGAGGTGCATTGTCGGCGTTGCAAGGGTCACTTGGGCCATATCTTCGATGACGGTCCACCGCCAACCGGCGAGCGGCATTGCCTCAATGGTCTGGCTCTCAGGTTTGAGCCGGCAGGTGGCAACACGGTCTAACCGAACGTGCTAGCCTTCCGCATCACTGTTGCTGTCTTGGCGCTGATCCCGATCAGTGCCGGGGCTGCTGGCGTGGTATATGGGTTGTCGTTTCCAGGCTTTGACGTGTCGGTAGCCAACCCTGACTCACAAAGCCATTTTCGGTTCCTGTCCGGCATCTTCCTCGCCATGGGCTTGGCCTATTGGAGCGTTGCGCTCGAAATTGGGAACTGGCTTCAACGTTTCCAGCTACTGGCTACAGTTACGTTTATCGGCGGTCTTGCGCGGCTGGTTTCATTGGCAAGCGACAGTGCGCCATCGATCGGGCACCAAATCGGATTGGGGATGGAACTCATAGCGGTTCCCTTGTTCCTGTTTTGGAGTGTGCATCTTCGTCGTTCTCACCTGTGTGAGCGCTGAAAGTGTACCCAACTAATGGTGGTTTCTGGCGAACTTAGAAAGCGGGCATCTAGCGGCTCTTTGAGCCGCTCGCTGTTTCCACCGTTTGATATTTCAATTATGGCCGGTTTGCCGCCACGTGGGGACCTCGCCAAGTTACCATGCGAAAGGCAGCGGTGGGTCGAATTCGCCGGAGTGGACGATGGCTACTTTCCCGCCGTTCGTTGGCGTCTATCGAACGAGCCGTTCGGTTTACGGACAGTGTTGAAAGTCCTCAGCCACGCGGTGGGTCCGCGTTATTGCTGCGTGATAACGAACACCGGGGTCGTTTACATATTTTCGATCGCCTAGCTTTCGCGGGCAAGACGCTTCGATGTTTTGCGCCGGTGGTCTACGGTGAGCCGCAAGATACTGGAAGTTAACGATGTACCGACTGCGCAGTTGGTAGCAGCGGATCATTTTTATCGCGCATGAAAGCTGTTAGGCGATTGTGAAGATCTTTCACGAGATCCCTGGAGTCTGGTCTGCTAGCAAGATTGCACATCTCCAAAGGATCGCTCGCCAGATCGTAAAGCTCCGGCTGGTCGCCCAAATGCCAGATGTACTTCTTGCGGCCATGTTCGATCATGCGCCATGGCTGTGTTCCCATCCATTCGCCAAGCGGGCGGTGGAGCGCAAAAAGCGCGCGATCAGACAAATCGACTGGCTCACCGGCCAGC
>JBKAGN010000008.1:0-88202 GCA_046290415.1 Hyphomicrobiales bacterium | reverse complement strand
TCCAGCTCACGCACCCGCTGGTCTTCGGCAATGCGTGCTTCTGACACTTCAGCAGCCTGAAGAATGCGCAAGCGTTCAATGGTTTCGCGGGAGGTTATCTCTGCTTCGTCAAGCGCCTGTTGACGGGCGATCTCGCGCTGCTTGATGTCCTCTTCGCCCTTGATACGGGTCTGAGCGAGCAGCAAATCCTGCGCCATGCGGCGCTTTTCGTTGGATTCATTGGCTTCGATTTCCGCCTGGCGTACCGATTTTTGCCGCGCGATTTCCAGCTCTTGGGTTTCGCGATCCTTGGCAATCCGGGCTTCAGCGATGGCCTTCTCCTGCGCGATGCGAGCACGTTCGGTGGCTTCGCGGGCTAGGATTTCTTCGTTCTCGATATCCTTTTGACGGGCTATCTCCAGAGCCTGCGTTTCTTTCTCGTTGGCAATACGCGCTTCGGTGATGGCGCGCTCCTGCAATATGCGCGCGGTTTCCGTGCTCTCGCGTGCCGCGATCTCTTCGGAATCGATGTCTTTCTGCCGAGCGATCTCGCGAGCCTTGATGTCGCGTTCGGACGCTATGCGTGCTTCGGCAATGCCTCTCTCATTGGCAATCCGAGCCTTTTCTATCGCTTCTCTGGCAGAAATTTCGGCGCTCTCAGCCTCGGTTTCCCGCTCGGCCCGTTCCCTGGCCAACTCGGCCCGCTGTTGAGCGCGGTGAAATTCCACTTCACGTTCCTGGGCAAGCCTGGCCGACTCGCTCTCGCGCTCAATCTCAAGCGCTTCTTTTTCTGCTTCAAGATTGCGCGCCCGGATCTTGATCATCGAGTCCTGCTCAATGTCGTTGCGCAGCTTCCGACGCTCCTCAATCTCTTTGATCAGCGATGTCAGACCTTCGGCGTCGAACCTGTTCGACGGATTGAAATATTCCAGCGCGGTTTGGTCGATATCGATGATGGCGACCGACTCCAGCTCCAGCCCGTTCTTTTCAAGATCGTCCTGCGCCAGCGAGCGAACGCGCTCCACGTAAGTGTGGCGGTTTTCGTGCATGCCGGCCATGTCCATCTCGGCAGCCACGGCGCGCATGGCGCTTTCAAACTTGCCCGACAGCAAGCCATGCAGGTTTTGTGCTTCAAGGGTCCGGCGCCCAAGCGTGGAAGCGGCCATCGCGACTGATTGCTTATCCTGGCGTACGCGGATGTAGAACTCGGCCTCAACATCGACGCGCATGCGGTCTTTGGTGATCAAGGCGTGGTCATTGGTTCGGCTGACCGCAAGCGGCAGCGTGTTCATGTTGACCGGCGTGATGTCGTGGATGATCGGCCAGACGAATGCGCCGCCATCGATTACGACTTTTTCGCCCAGAAAGCCGGTACGAACGAACGCGACTTCCTTGGTCGAGCGCTTATAGAGCCACTGCATGACCCAGTAGATGATCGCTATGACGATGACCGCCGCGATCAGCCACAAAATCAGCTCTCCGATAAGTTGTCCGGACATGAGATCCTCCCATCCCGCTGACGATGCGTCAGCGGCCCTTAATGCGCTTGAACGCGCGTGTTTGTTCAGTCAAAGCCACTTCGGTTGGCAGGCGCTCCATGGATGAAGCGCCGTAGAAGCCATGGCAGTTAGTTGAATTTTTCAGGACGAAATCGGCGTCATCAGGCATGGCCACCGGGCCGCCATGCACTAGGATTATTGCGTCCTTGTTCACCTTCAGTGCGCCTTCGGCCCACTCGTCCACCAAAGCAGGGCACTGCTCCAGCGTAACGGCGGTATCGGCACCAATAGCACCACCGGTGGTGAGGCCCAGATGCACGACAATGACGTCAGCGCCGGCCTTGGCCATCGCCTCAGCGCTTTCCGGGCTGAACACATAGGGCGTGGTCAGCATGTCGCGGTCGGCGGCCAGCTTGATCATATCCACCTCATGGCCAAAGCCCATGCCGGTCTCTTCGAGGTTCGCCCGGAAGGTGCCATCGATCAGGCCAACAGTGGGGAAGTTCTGTACGCCGGAGAAGCCAACGCGCTTCAACTCATCCAGAAACACCGGCATCAGGCGAAACGGATCAGTCGCGCACACACCGGCAAGCACCGGCGTTTTTTTCACCACCGGCAGCACCTCGCCGGCCATTTCCATCACCACCGCGTTGGCATCGCCGTAGGGCATTAGACCCGCAAGGCTGCCGCGACCGGCCATGCGATAGCGCCCGGAATTGTATATGACGATAAGGTCGATCCCACCGGCCTCTTCGCATTTGGCCGACAAGCCCGTGCCTGCCCCTCCACCAATAATGGGCTCGCCCGCCGCTATCATAGAGCGGAATTTTTCCAGGATTTGATGTCGGGGGATCATCGGCTTGCTTGCCTTCCTCGTGCCGGCCGACCGCCATGCAGCGCGCGATAGGCGCTGACAAGCGTGTCGGCAAATGCAGGATCATTGATGTGGTGAGGTACGCTGATAAGCTGCCGGTTGCTTGTCGCGCGAACGGTTGTCTTGAGCGCACCAAACAGCGCCGCTTTGGCGGCCGGATCGTGGAACGGCCGGCCCGGCGCATCGAGGGACGAGACACCGCCCTCGGTCAGGATAAAGCGCACTGGCCCTTCCATCTCATTGAGGCGACTGCCGATCCACTGGCCGATCTGCGCGCACTCCTCCGGCGTGGTGCGCATCAACGTGACCTGCGGATTGTGCTCGTAGAACGTGCGTCCCTTGAACTGGTCCGGCACCGTTTCTGGCGCGCCGAAATTGACCATGTCGGTTGCGCCAACCGAGCCGATGTACGGTATACGCGTGCGGATCATCGCGCCGAAGCGATCCTCGGTGGCTGGGAAAACACCGCCAACCAACATGTCGCAAATCTCGGTCGTCGTGGTGTCGATGACGCCAGTGATTTTGCCAGAATCGATGAGCTTCTCCATCGATTGGCCACCAATACCGGTGGCGTGGAAAACCAGGCAATCCACATCATCGCCCAAGCGCGCAACAGTTTGCTGCACGCAGGGCGTCGTCACGCCGAACATGGTCAGGCCGACGGCTGGCTTGGCTGATGGTTTGGCAGTCTTGATGGCTGCTGCGGCGCGTCGCGCGCTCACCATGCCAACCATGGCGTTGGCGGCATTGCCGAGCACTTCTTCGGTCAGCACATTGAGCCCCTGCACATCGGCGACCGAATGCATCATCGTGATGTCCGATGGGCCGACATACTGCGAAACCTGGCCGGAGGCGACGGTTGAGACGATGAGCTTGGGTACGCCAACAGGCAGCGCGCGCATGGCGGGGGCAACCATGGCTGTCCCGCCGGAGCCGCCGGCTGAGAGAATGCCTGCAATGCCGGATTGCCGCTCGATCCAGCGCTCGAACGCCAAAACCATGCCCGCCACCGATGTGCCGCGATCGCCAGTGAACACGCCTGACGCGCCGCGAGGATGGAAGGCGGCGATCTGATGGGCAGGAACTTCTGCCCCTGAGTGCCCGCCTGATGTGGAGAGATCAGCCATGCGAACAGGCAGACCGGCGGCACGAACGATATCGCGCATGTAGCGCAGTTCATCGCCTTTGGTGTCGAGCGTACCGGCAATCAGGACAACGCTTTCGCCCGGCGAGGTCAGCGGCCTGATCTCCACCTGTGGAACGCTGATGGTTGTCGGTGTGGAGGCCGTGACAACGCGAGCAAGGCGTTCAAGCTGCGCGACCGGTACGGGCTTGGACCAGCGGTTTGGGATGGTCGGGTTTGCGTTGTAGATCTTGGTCGCGCGCGCTGCCGGTTCCTGCCCGGGCTCGCCACCGCTGCTGCGGTCATCTTGTGTTTCCGGTTCGGGGGTATCGTCGTGCGCGTGGCGGCCCACGCCGAGCAAACGTTGTTGCAGATCGCGGTCGGCGGCAAGCGTGGCGGCAGGTGCCATGCGCGCGATCCGGCCATTGACCATGATGGCGACGTCATCGGCGACCGCGCAGGCCACACCGATGTTCTGCTCAATGACCAGCACTTCCATGTCGCCTTCGTCGGCGAGCTGCATCAGCATCTGTTCGACCTGGTCGACAATAACCGGGGCGAGGCCCTCGGTCGGCTCATCCATCACAAGCAAGCGCGGGTTCAGCAACAGCGCACGCGAGATTGCGAGCATCTGCTGCTCGCCACCCGACAACTGAGCCCCGCCATTGCCCTTTCGCTCGGCCAGACGCGGGAAAGTCGCGTAAACCCGTTCAACGGTCCAGGATCCATTCTTGGTCGCGACCATTTTCAGGTGCTCATCGACCGAGAGTGTCGGCCACAAGCGACGGCCCTGCGGCACATAGCCAATACCCATCCGGGAGATTTCGGTGGGGTCTTTGCCGACAAGCGATTGGCCGTCAAAACTGATGGAGCCGCTGGCCACCGGCACGAGACCCATGATCGCCTTGCACAGCGTTGTCTTGCCCATACCATTGCGGCCAACGACCGAAAGCACGCCTGACTCCAGCTGCAAGTCGACGCCCTGCAGCGCATGCGAGGCACCGTAGAAGACGTTTAGGCCTTTGATCTCTAGCGCGGCGGGACCGCGGCGGCTGCTCGTCGCCATCACGCATGCCCCCCATCTTCACCGTGCCCAAGGTAGAGCGCCTGCACCTCAGGATCGTTTTCGATTTCTTCTGGCGTACCTTCTTTGAAGACGCGACCATTGTGCATCATCGTGACGCTTTCAGCGACGCGCAGCGCCACGTCCATATCGTGCTCGATGATGACATAGCCAATGTGGCTTGGCAGGGAGGTCAGGATGTTGATCAGTTCGGTCCGCTCGGTCGGCGAAAGGCCCGCAGCCGGTTCATCGAACAGGATCAGACGTGGCGCACCGGCCAACGCCAGTGCAATCTCAAGCTGACGCTGTTGCCCATAGCTCAGCTCCGACACCAAGGCGTCGCTCGCGTCGGTCAAATTGACCGCTTCGATCAGTTCGCCAACGCGAAGCCGCAATGGATCGCTCTGGCGCGTCCGCAGCATCGAGAAGCGGCCACGCGATACCCCGCGGCAGGCGAGGTAGACATTGTCGCTGACCGTCAGGCCACCGAACAGCAGGCTAATCTGGTAGGTGCGACGTAGCCCGCGACGGATGCGCTCATAGGCTGGAAAGCGCGACACATCCTCGCCAAACAAGCGGATCGTACCGCTGGTGGGGAAGAAATCTCCGGTGACGCAGTTAAACAGCGTGGTCTTGCCGGCACCATTTGAGCCCAGCACCGCGCGGCGCTCGCCGGAACCGACCGTCAATGTGATGTCGGAGATCGCCGCCAAAGCGCCGAACATCTTGGTGACGCCGCGCAATTCAAGCGCGTTGCCCGAACTGACCGAAACCATGCGCTCGGCGCTATCTGGCACAGCGATCACATTCATGATCCGTCGCTCCCGACGAGTGGATCACCACGTCTTTGTCGGCTGGCGCGCCAGCGCTCCCACAAGCCCAGAATGCCATCCGGAGAGAAGTAAACGATCGCCAGGAAACCCAGCCCAATGAGCAAATTGAAGCGCTCGCCTGACATGCCGATCGACAGCAGGAAATCGGGTGCAAAAGTGCTGAGCACCACATAGATCAGCGCGCCGATGAACGCGCCGATCGGACGGCCAAGGCCACCGATTACGGCGATCACCAGGATGTCGATGACCGCGCCGATACCGGCCGTGCCAGGCGCGATCTGCGCGTTCTGCCAAACCAGCAAGATGCCACCCACCGCCGCAATCACGCTGGCAAAGGCGTAGGCCGCGATCCGATGGGCCACGATATTGTAGCCAAGTGCCGCCATGCGCCGCGGGTTGTCGCGCACGCCTTGCAGAGCCAGCCCAAACGGCGCCCGCGACACATAAAGGACCGCAAGATAAGCAAGGAAAGCGCAGCTTAGCGTCAAATAGTAGAAGGGCATCGGCTGACGCCAATCGACACCGAAAAGCTGCGGCGGCACCACCAGGTTGAAGCCGGTGTAACCGTTGAAAATCGTGTAGTTCTGACGGGTGAAATAGAAAAAGGCCGACGCAATCGCCAGCGTGATCATGATCGTGTAGATGCCCTCGGTGCGCACGGCCAGCGCGCCAACAAGGGTCCCGAAGATCGTCGCGATCAAGATCGCCAACGGGATGTTGATCCACCACGGCATGCCCAATGACAACTCCGTGATGCCGGACACACCAAAGATCGCGACCATGTATCCGGCCATGGCCGCAACCGACATCTGGATCAGGCTCACCATACCGCCATAGCCGGCCAGGAACATGAGCGACAACGCGATCATGCCCAGAATGAACGTCCAGCCGAAAACCTGGAACAAGATGAAGTCATTGGCGACGACCGGCATGAAAAGCAGTACCACGCCGAGCACCCAGGCTGCCGTGGGTATGCGTTCCCACCAGCTTTGCGAAGGTGCCGACTTCGCGTCGCCATCGATCCGATCCGTGTTGCCAATGACCGCCATGGCTTACCGCGCGCTCCCCAACAGTCCCTGGGGTCGAAACGCCAGGACGACGGCCATGATCAGGAACGTGAACACGACCGAATAGGTGGGGGCGTAGACCAGCCCAAGCTGCTCGGACAGGCCAATGATGAGAGCGCCAAGCGCGGCTCCTGGAATGGAGCCCATCCCGCCCACAATCACCACGACGAGCGATGCCAGGAGGAAACGCGTGTCTTCGCCGGGACTGAGCGATTGAAAAGTGCCGCCGACGATCCCCGCAATGCCAGCCAGACCCGCACCGAAGGCAAAGACCGCCAAGAAGATGTACTGGATGCGCACGCCCGAAGCGGCCAGCATCTCACGGTCATCAACACCAGCGCGCACAAACATGCCCAGCCGCGTGCGGTTGAGAAGCAACCACATGCCAATGCCGATGACGATGGCCGCCACCAGGATGGCGATCCGCACAGCCGGGTAACGCAGATAGACGATCTCGCCGGATTCGCGGATTGACGAAATAACCGGCAGCGTTGCCGGCCCAGACAGCCAATCGGGCGCGAAGATGGTGTAGCTCTGCCCTCCCCAATACCAAAGCATCAGATCGGCGAGCACCACCGAAAGACCGATCGTGACCATGGTCTGGCGCAGATCCTCGCCGTCCATGCGGCGGAACACTTGATGCTGGAGGACGACGCCCAAAAGCGCGACGATGATAAAGACAATCGGAAAGGCCAGGAGCCAGGAGCCAGTGAACTCCGAAATCTCAAAACCAAGATAGCCACCGAGCAGGTAGAGCGATCCATGGGCGAGATTGACGTTGCGCATGAGCCCAAAAATCAGGGTGAACCCTGAGGCGACCAGAAAGTAGAGCGCGCCCAGCGTCACGCCACCGAAGATCGCGTTGAGGAAAATGCGCTTGCGACCCAACGCCTCTTCAAGGCCGGGAGGCCACGGCGCAAAGATCATCCAGGCGAAGACGGCGACCGCGAGCAGAATGATCAGAGACCAAATAGGGTGTCTGGATGCGAATCCGATCATGGGGGCGACAATCTCCTTTGCCGGGAAGCTAACGCGAGCCTGGCCGCGATCGCATACCCGACAGTCTTCTGATTGCGCTTCAGGTCCGCAAAAAAGGCGCTTCGAAGGGGCGCCAATTTCCGGCGGTCATTGCGGATGAGCCAGCTCCACTGACTGCACCGATCGCCGGTAGTTCGACGGTGGCACAACCCCGTTGGAGATAAAGAAGCGCGAGAAACTAGCCTGGCTGGAAAAGCCAAGGTCCAGGCCGATATCAGAAACCGGCGCCTGCGTGGCGCTAAGCTGTTCGATCGCCCGCTCCATGCGCAAAGCGTTGAGATACAGGTTCGGCGTTAGACCAATCTGGGCGCGAAACAGCTTGAAGAAATGCGGGCGTGACAGCCCCACCTCGCGGGCAATCATATTGAGTGCATACTCTCCGCCGATATTGTCCTGCATTAACCGCAAGGCGTTGCGGATGCGGAAGTCGCGCGCTGGGGTCTGTGGTCCGGTAAAAGCTGCCCCGCGTTCGGTCCACTGCCAGGACTGATCATAGGCGGCTTGGGTAAGCGTACACAAACGATCTTCCAAAAGGGGATCTTCCATGTCGTGATCAAGCATGACACGCGCTGTTTCCGCGACCATCCGAGCAAGGTGATCAGTGACCTCAATGCCGTTGCGGCCAAAACGCATCGATGCGGAAACCTGACGCGCAGCCTCGAGGAACCAACCCGGACGGATGTACAAGACGAGCGCCAGCGTTGGCTCACTGTAGATAAGGGGTTCGTAATAGTGGCCCTGCCACGGGCTGACCGCCACCGCCTGACCGGCAGAAATTGGCACGGCCCTGTCTTCGACGACCATTTGTCCGGCAGGTCCGGCGACGTGGAACACGAGATGGCCCTCACGGTGGCCATGCGGCGCCATTTTACGATCCATGGAATACAAACACACGCGACCGAACGCGCCGTGAAAGACGGCTATGGCACTGCTCACTGTTTCCACCCTTTCAGCATTTTTTAATGCCTTTTTTAAGTAGACTTCCCCATGTGCCCAGCAACGTCAAGCGCGAGGCAGTCGGGCAAGGTCGGTTAAAGCGCCTGCTCCAGGAGCGCGCGGTAATCAGCCTGCGTCGCATGGCGCGGATTGGTTAAATTGGCCGGGTCGGCGGCCGCGCGTCGGGCCACGCTATCCAGCCGTTGGCCGTCGATAGGCTCGGTCCCCAATCGCTCTGGCAATCCAATCCGTTGGCCCATGGTCACAAGCGCATCGGCAACATCACTTTGCCCCGGCAGCGCCATCGCTTCGGCAATGCGCTGATAGCGTCCACCGACTGCTGGCGCATTAAACGCCATCACAGGTCGCATCACTGAGGGATAAAGACGGCCATGGGCGCCCCCGCCCTCAATCTCGTCTTCGGCAGCTCGGGCCAGCGCCTCAACGCCGCCAAAGCCTTTTTGCGCTGCGAGACCGGCGTTAAGGGCAACGGCAAGCAGCTCGCGGTGAGCATCCAGATCGCCGTGTTCGGAGACCGCGCGTTCAAGAAACAGCGACGAGCGGCGAATGCCCTCCAGCGCAATGCCATCAGCTGGCGGATTGTAGGCGGTGGCCAAAAAGGCCTCGATGCAATTGGTCAGTGCGTTGAACCCATTGGCGGCCAGGGTGTGCGGTTCAACGGCCAGCGTCAGTGTAGCATCCAACAGGATCGCGGCAGGCAAGGCCGTTTGCCGCAGCTTACCGGAGCTTGCCATCAAGCCCGGCATATGGACCGGTCCAAGGCCGACATTGGCCACTGTGGTGGGCACGGCAATGAGCGGGCGCGAGGCAGGACCAGGCAGAAAGGCGGCCAAAACTCGGCCAAAATCCAGAGCCGTTTTGCCACCGAGGCAGATCAAGGAATCGCATTCGCCTTTGACAAAAACCTCGCTGGCGGCCCGCAGCCGCCCGATCGGCACGCTTGATCCCAATTGAGGGAAGGTCGTGACGACGGCATTCAATGGCAGAGCATCTTCAAGGCGGCTGCCGGTGTCTCCAACTTGGCCGGCGGCGTCCATGATCAGCATCGGTCGCGTCGCACCCAAGCGGTTCAGCGCTTCGGGAAGCGCGTCCTCAAGAACGCGGTCGGCGAAATGGACTCGCGTCAGAAACGTGATCAACGACATGCCATATACCTCGCATGGCCGCAGTGCTTGGATAGGCCAACCGAAAAGCGCCCGGAGGGAAGGCGCGGGACCGGAAATGACAAGGCCGGGTTCATACCCGGCCTTGCTGCATCTGTTTGGTCGGTTAGCCTGCGCCACCCAGCGCCGTGCAGTCCGGCGTGTCGCGCGATGGCAAACCCATGGCGCGGAACTCTTCGGCAGACATGCCAAGCGTCTGGTTGACGCCTTCCTGCGTTGCGACAAGCCGGTTGGTCAGCCCACCCTCGCCGTCTTCAACAACTTCGTTGATAAACACGGTGCCGGTTGCCTGGCGGTTCTCGTTGAGTTCGACGACGCCAAGCGGGGTCTCCAGCGATAGCGCGCCAAGCGCAGCCTGGAAGGCGGCTTGATCATCGCTGAGGTCACCGTCCACCTGGTTCAGCGCTTCAATGGCCGCAAGGGCCGCCACATAGTAGCCAACACCGAACAGTGATGGCGCAGGGAAACGCTCATCTTCCGGGAAAGCTGCCTGGTAGCGAGCGACATAATCCGTCCATGCTGGGTCGGTGTTGTCCACCGCCAGAGGACCGGATGTCGGCGTGCCAATCAAGGCATCCTTGGCGCGACCGCGCGAGGTAAGAACCGTCTGGTCGGCCATAATGGTGCCGCCGATCAGGTTCGTTTCCGATCCGGCCTGCTGGTACTGGTTGAGGAAGTTGATGGCATCTGTGCCACCAACGCCAAGATAGATGGCGTCCACATCATCGGGCAGCGCAGCAATCACGCCACCGAAATCAGAGGACCCAAGTGGGACCCAGAAGCGCTCCACGATCTCACCGCCTGCGCGGCAGAAGTCGACGGCGAAACCGAGGAAGTTGGTGTAGCCGAACGAGTAGTCAGCGGCGACCGTTGCAACACGATCCCAACCCTTTTCTTCGACCACATAGGTGCCCAGTCCCGCGCCCCATTGTGCGCCATCAAGGTTGAAGCGGAAGAAGTTCTCAGCCGGATCGACCCACGTCGTCTCCAATGCACCGGAGATGCCGTTGATGATCGTGATGTTTGGCACCGTTTTGGCGTAATCGCGAAGCGCAATGCCCTCCGAACCCGACAGCGGTCCGAGAATGATATCGACATTGTCCTGCTCGACGAGCTTGCGTGCCTGGCGCACAGCGGTGTCGGGCGTGGTATCGGACGGGGCAACGACATATTCAATTTCGCGCCCACCGGCCATGAAGCCAGCTTCTTCCAGTGCCATCTCGACATTGCGCACGCCGTCGGCGCCGCCTTCGGCAAATGCGCCTTCCAGCGCCACAAGAATGCCGATGCGGATCGGCTCATCTTGAGCGAAAGCTGACGCAGGCAGTGCGACCGATGCGGCCAGCACGGCGGTCAATAACGCCTTCTTCATGGGTATCCTCCCTATGCAAAGCGCAGGCTTTGATTATTTGCCATCACCGAATCCGCCGCCTGCTAGAAGCGTTCAGCAACTCGTTGAAGCCTAGGGAGACAGACCGGAGCAGGCGATGACCTTACGTTTGCCTGCATACCCGAGCGTCTTTTTTTCTTTGTGGCGGCCGAGATCGAGTGGCGGGCGGCGGTCAATTCGCGCGCTCGTCGTCAATACCGGTCCACATCGGATTGAGCGGCTCGCAGCAGGTCTGGCGTATCAATATCGCGCAAGGTTTCTGGCGGCACATCTACAAGCGCCGAAGGTGGCAAGTCTCTCAACAGCGCAGCGGCGCCACGATCGCCACGAAGGTCTCTCAAGTCAGAAAAACAGGATTGCGGAAAGCATGCCGGCGGCGTTGTGCGTTGGCCATCGGTCGCCGCGCTCGCTCGCGTCGCCGTACACCGCCCGGCAACCTTTTGCAGCAAGTCGGCCGTGACAAATGGCATATCGGCCAACGCAATCACGATGCGCGTCGCACCACGGCTTTCGGCCAGGGAAATCCCGGCGCGTAGACTGTCGGACTGCTCAGGTGCCTCTTCAGGCGGCGCGGCGATCTCAAAGTCTGGGAGGAGCGCTGCGACTTCAGGCGACGTGGTGACTGCAATCAACACGTCTGGATCAAACGCGCACATCGCCTGCGCAGCGTGTGTGACCAGCGGGCGGCCTTGGAGCATCGCAAGTAGCTTGTCGGTCGCGCCGAAGCGGCGAGAAGACCCCGCAGCCAGCAATACACCGGCAACGGTCATGCCGCCTCGGTTTTGGCCGCCGACATGGCTTCGTTCAGCACTTCAGCAAGAACGGAAACCGCCAGGGTCCCCGCATCGCGGGCCGACGGAATGAGTCCAACGGGGCCGTGCAATCGAGCAAGATCGGTCGGTTCGATGCCCATGAGCTGCAAAGCCTGGAGGCGTGCATCCCGGGCTCGCTGACTGCCCTGTGCACCGATGTAGAAGGCGGAGGTCTGAAGCGCGCCCGCCAAAATCGGTGGTTCCCAATCATGATCATGAAAAAAGAGGACGATGGCGGTGCGATCATCAGCGGCCAAATCGTCTGGGTAGGCCTGCGCCGTCAGATGCCGCGTGTCGCAGCCAGCAACGGATCCATGGTCGAGAGTCTCGGCGTCCGGCGAAAGAAGTAGGTTGGGATAGCCAGCGGACTGAACCAGCGCCGCGAAGGTGCTGGCCTCAGGACCCTTGCCAAAAACGAGAAATCGGATGTCTGGCTCAAAGCGCACCGTAAGCCGATCGCCGTCGCGATGAGTCGGGCCGCTGTCGGCAACCTCCATCGCGCCTGTTTGGGTATCGATGATAAGCGAACAGGGTACGCGCGCAGTCCTGTTCTGTTTAACCAGCGCAAGCGATGTCTGATCTGGCGAAGGCAACAGCAAAATGTCCAGACCCCCACCACACGGCAATTGGATATCCATGTAAGGCGAGCCGCGACCGTAACGCAGCAAAAGCGGCTTGCCTGACTTGGCTGCCTCCATGGCGTGCAAGGCAATATCGTTTTCGATGCATCCCGAAGACAGCGTGCCGACGCGTTTTTCGGGAGGCACAACCGCCATCATTGCACCGACCGGGCGATAGGATGGTCCTTCGACACCAGCGATCACGGCGAGCACGGCGCCTGTTGGCGCATCGAGCACCGCACCAATGGGATCGCGAGTGGGTGGCGTCATTGTCAGCATATCTCGCCCAGCAAAGTGCGCGCTCAAAGGATTTTTCGCAAGAGCGCCCCAAGCTGGATGTCATACTCGCCTTTGGTGGCCGTGCGCCTTTCTTCAACCCACCGACACCTCCAATCGTGCTAACCTGTCACTTTGGCAATCAATTGAGGCCCCCATTGAGATGAGCGCATTGTTTGAAGAACTCGACTACTGTCCGACGCCAAGCGGCGCGCTCAGCCTACGTCGTCGCCATGATTTGAAGCTTGGCAAGGATGTCTGGGAGATCCTGCTGGGCGATGCGTTTTTGATGTCGAGCCATTTCACCGCCTCCGAGGTCGCGCTTGGACAGCTTGGTGTGGCGGCATGCCCCGGTTCGTCTCTCGATATTGTGGTTGGTGGGCTGGGGCTTGGCTACACCGCCGAAGCGGTTGTTGGTCATGCGTCGGTTGCTGAATTGATTGTCGTGGATTTCTTTAAGCCCGTGATCGAGTGGCATCAAACCGGCCTCCTGCCCATGGGCACGCGTCTGGCCGATGACCCTGCGTGCCGTTTGGTGCAAGGTGATTTCTTCGCCATGGCGGCAGGTGATGGGTTCGATCCCAAACAAACTGGGCGCTGCTTCGACGCCGTGCTTGTCGATATCGACCATGACCCCGATCACCTGTTGGATAGCCGCAGCGAGGGATTCTACCGGGTAGACGGTTTGCGCGCGCTCAAGCGCCATTTGAAACCGGGTGGCATTTTTGGGCTGTGGTCGGACAAGGCTACCGATCCGCGGTTCCTCGAACGCCTTGCTGCCGCATTCCCGAAGGCTTGGGCGGAACCTGTTACCTTCGACAATCCATTGACCGGCAACCCGTTCACCCAAACCGTCTATCTGGCGCAAGCCGAGACGAACTGACTGCCGTCATCAGCTTAAAGAAGTCCCCGTTGCGCCAGATTCGCCATCAGCGCCCGAGTGCCGAATGTCCAAGGCGGGCAGTTGGTGGACAGATCGACTGTGTTGGTGAGCGCGCCGAGATCGGGTGAGGAAATGGTGACCACATCGCCCAGTTTGTGGGTGAATCCATCGCCTGGTGCGCTATCGGGGTCGCGGTCCTGCGTGGGCGCGAATAGCGTGCCGAGGAAAAGCATGATGCCATCGGGATATTGATGATGCGCCCCAAGTGTCTGGCGCACCAGGTCCGCCGGATCGCGGCTGATCTGCGCCATGTCGGAGTGGCCGTGCATAACAAAGCCGTCGGGGCCTTCCACATGCAAGGTCAGCGTCTGTTTGCGCACATCGTCGAGCGTGAAATCGCCATCGAACAAGCGAATGAATGGGCCGATGGCGCTGGAGGCGTTGTTGTCCTTGGCTTTGGAGAGCAGCAGCGCAGAGCGACCTTCGATGTCGCGCAGGTTCACATCATTGCCCAGCGTCGCACCGACGATGCGCCCGTTGGACGAGACGGTGAGCACGACTTCCGGTTCCGGGTTGTTCCATTTCGATGATGGATGCAGGCCAACCTTGGCACCATGGCCTACCGAAGAAAGCACCTGGGCTTTGGAAAAAACTTCGGCATCCGGACCAATGCCCACTTCCAGATATTGGCTCCAAAGACCCTCTTGGATCAGTGCCTGCTTCACCGCCATCGCGTCATCGGAGCCGGGCGTGATGTCTTTGAGGCTCTCTCCAATCAGGGCGCCGATGCGCGCGCGGATCGCCTGAGCGGCTGAAGGGTCACCGGCGGCGCGTTCTTCGATCACCCGCTCCACCATCGAACCGGCAAAGGTAACGCCGCAGGCCTTCACCGCCTGGAGGTCGCAAGGCGCCAGAAGATGCGTGATGGCCTCATCAGCAACCGGCGCCGCCAATATGTCATTCAAAGTTCCAAGCACTTCGCCATCGGCATCGGCAACATATCCCGCCGGGTCGTCCAATTCGCAGATATCCCTTACCGTCGGTGCCTCTTTGGACGTGATGTCGATGACTTCATCGTCGCGCACCGTAACAACAGATGGGCCGCCGGAACCACCGGCGTCCGCTCGCCAAACGCGGCCAAGAAGCAAAGCATTGGTCATATCAGGCTCCAAATTGATGGTGAGGAACTCCCGCCACAGGCATTGAAGCCATCAGCACGGCGCCTTCGGTCGGGTTCTCGGCCAGTTGCTGCTCGCTCACCGTGTACTGCGCCGATGTTACGACCAGCGTCTTACGGTCAGGACCACCAAATATGCAACGTGTGGAATTGGTCACCGGCAGTTTGACCAGCCGATCAACATCGCCCTCAGGCGTGATGCGGACAAGGCAGGAACCACCAAAGCACGCATTCGGCCACCGCGTGGCGGCCGTCTTGGATCGGACAAGAGTCCTTCACACCTCTCCCCAATCCAATCGCATCTCCAACGTCAGGCTTTCGCCCGGCTGCAGCACTTTGAGACCCGGCATGCCAGGCAGATTGTGGGCATTGACTGGGTGTGAAACCGGCTCAAAACAGAAGAAGCCGCAATCGGGTTCTGGTGAATAGATGATGGCGGTTGTCAGCGTCTCGCTGGTGAGCGTCACCGAAACAGCGTCGTCGCCCTGGGTGATGTGCGCCTTGCCATCCCAGCGCGAAAAACCGGCATTGACCCAACGATTGGGCAAAGGCTTTGTGGTCGAAAAATCGAAATCGTCAGGTGGAAGTTGCGGGCTGTTTGAGGCCGGCAAACTGCCCTCACCTTCGGGCCAATGATCCGGTGCGTTCGCCTGCAAACGGGTTTCCTCAGTGCGCGGAAACCAAGGGTGAAACCCGCCTCCAAATGGCAGCGCGATGTCGGCCCTGTTGGTCATGGTCAGGGTATTGGTGAGGCCCGCTTCACTTAACAAGAAGGCCTGCACTGCCTCATAGACAAACGGCCCGAAGGCACCATTGGGCAAGCGAAGCTCTGCTTCGCTTTCTCTGGCCGAGACAACTGCCCATTCTTTTTGGAGCCCATCGCCGTGTATCGCCAGCGGATCGATGTCCATGTTTTGGACCATCGGGTGGAAGATGCCCTCGAATGTAAATCCACGGTCGATCCGATTGGAAAATGGCACCAGAATATTGGAGGCCAAGGCGAAGGGGCCGTCCTCTGCCCTTCCCGACCAGGAGCGCAGAACCGGCTTGTCGCCAACCCAAAGCCCTGCGATGCCGCCACCGATTTCTGGATGCAAACTTAGCCGGGCATATCCGACGTTCAAATCAAGCATCTACCAACTGCCATCAATCGCTATGTTTTGGCCAGAGATCATGCCAGCGGAATCAGAGCAAAGGAACTGCGCACGTTTGGCCACAGCGCGGGCCTCAATGCGTGCCTTCAAGAACTGTCGATCCAGCGCCCTTTCGTTGGACTCCTGCAGCCTGTCGGCAAAGACATCGCGAAAGCACGCCACCAAGATCTAACCTAATACCTCGACGCGTGACGCGACATCGCAGTACCAGATTGGCGTCCATTCCGCCTAAAAGGGGGTCCGCACATCCGCAGCTGTATTTTGCAATGTGTTTGGGGCAATAGACCGCCCGTCATCGTGGCAAGCTTGAGGGAACCGACGGATCACTCGAACAATGCCCTTTTTGCGATGATGTGAAGGGTCTATAGCCTCGGAGAAACAAACATTGTTTCGGGAGACGAGATTTCATGGCCAACACGCGCGCGAACAAACGGTTCCGGAGCCAGGAATGGTTCGACAATCCCAACAATCCCGGCATGACGGCGCTTTATCTGGAACGCTACCAAAACCAGACTTTCACACGCGAGGAGTTGCAATCTGGTCGCCCGGTGATCGGCATCGCCAACACCGGTTCTGACCTTGCACCGTGCAACAAGATCCACCTGTTTCTGATGGACCGGATCAAAGCTGGCATCCGCGATGCTGGCGGCATACCGATGGAGTTTCCGGTTCACCCGATCCAGGAGACCGGCAAACGGCCTACCGCCGCGCTCGACCGCAACCTTGCCTATCTCAGCCTGGTCGAAGTGCTGCACGGCTATCCGATCGACGCCGTCGTTCTGACAACCGGCTGTGACAAGACCACACCGGCGCAACTGATGGGTGCTGCGACCGTGGACATCCCGGCGATTGCGCTCAATGGCGGGCCGATGCTGGACGGTTGGTGGAAAGGCAAACGCGCCGGGTCGGGAACGATCATTTGGGAATCCCGGCGCCTGCTGGCCGAAGGCAAGATTGATTATGATGAGTTCATGAACCGGGCCTGCGCATCTGCGCCTTCGCTTGGCCATTGCAACACAATGGGCACCGCCTCGACGATGAACGCGATGGCAGAAGCATTGGGCATGACCCTGCCCGGCTCATCGGCGATCCCCGCCCCGTTTCGCGAGCGCATGGCAATGGCGTTCGAAACCGGCAAACGCGCCGTCGCAATGGCCCATGAGGACCTCAAACCCTCCGATATTTTGACCCGCCAGGCGTTTGAAAACGCGATCCGCGTCAACACAGCGATCGGTGGTTCGACCAATGCCCCGCCGCATCTGCAGGCAATCGCCCGCCACGCCGGCGTCGAGTTGGACGTTACCGACTGGCAAACGGTTGGCTTCGATCTACCGCTTTTGGTGAACATGCAGCCGGCTGGCGAGTTCCTCGGCGAAGGCTTTTACCGCGCCGGCGGTGTGCCCGCCGTCATGGGCGAGCTCTTGGCCGCTGGTCACCTGCATGGCGAGGCCATGACGGCGTCGGGCAAACCTGTCTCCGAAGCGCTCAACGGCGCGCGCAGCGAAGATCAGGACGTTATCCGCCCCTTCGACAATCCGTTGCGCGACAAAGCTGGGTTCATCGTTTTGTCCGGGAACCTGTTCGATAGCGCGCTGATGAAGACATCTGTGATTTCGCAAGACTTTCGCGCACGCTTTCTGAAGGACGGCGTGTTTGAGGCGAAGGCCGTCGTCTTTGAAGGCCCGGAGGACTATCACGACCGCATCAACGATGAGAGCTTGGGCATCGATGAAGAGACCATCCTCTTCATTCGCAATGTCGGTTGCGTCGGCTATCCGGGCTCGGCCGAGGTGGTGAACATGCAGCCACCGGACGCCTTTGTACAAAAGGGCATCAACCATCTGCCGACCGTTGGCGATGGTCGCCAATCGGGCACGTCGGAAAGTCCGTCGATCCTCAATGCCTCGCCGGAAGCGGTAGTCGGCGGCGGCCTCGCGCTGTTGCAAACCGGCGACAAGGTTCGCCTCGACGTGGAAAACGGCACGTTGAATGCTGTTGTATCGCAAGAGGAATGGCAGGCCCGGCGCGACGCTTGGACCGAGCCGGCGCTAGAGCATCAGACGCCTTGGCAGGAAATCTACCGCGCCAATGTCGGCCAACTGGCGCAGGGCGGGTGCCTGGAACTGGCAACCGCCTATCAGCGGATTGGTCGGAAGCTGCCACGCGATAACCACTAAGGCCCCGGGTTCGGCATCTGCTCGGGCTGAAGGGCGTCGGTTGACGATTATCAACAGCGCCAGCTTGCCGCGTGCGAAGGTTTGAGCATCCTGTTGGTTCCTTCGCTGAGGTCGTCTTGAAACTACCCCATGCATCGCTTGTTGCTCTCGCCAATGGGCAACGCCATCTGGTCCTGGAAAATCGCGGTAAGCCGGTTGCCTGGGATTTGCAGGTCGTCTGGACCGATGAGATTGCCCTGCAGTCGACTCGCGCGATTGGGACAGAACGGCCAGGGCGCTACCCTGTCGCCGGTGGCCGCCGCACGGCGGTTGAGCAAACCGACTGGAAGGCCCTGGATAAGGCTGCGTTTGCCAAAGCGCTTGCAGAATACCTCAACGATCTGATCGCCCAGAAACCGGACCGAGCGCTGGTCCTTGTCGCCGATGCCAAAACGATGGGACATGTGCGCGACTCGTTGAGCGCTTTGGCAAAAAGATCCCTTTTGCGCGAGATTGTCGGCGATCATGTCCAGCAACCGATTGATGCCATACAGTCGGTTTTGAAAACCATGTGATCGCGCCAGACCCTGGTCGCATCTCATTCCTTGGCGACATCGGGCAGGATCAGCGCTTGAACATCTTGATGCTCACCAACACGTATGTGCCGCATGTCGGTGGTGTCGCGCGCAGCGTCAGTGGGCTGGTGGTCGAACAGCACAGCGTACTGGTCGTGGCACCGGAGTTTCCTGGAACACCCGTCGCTGAAGAGGGCGTCGAGCGGATTGTCGCGCTGCAGCGTTTTGGCGGCAGTGATTTTTCGATGCCTTTGCCGCTCACCTGGCCGCTTAGCGAGGTGATCGAAGACTTCGCACCCGACCTTGTCCATACGCACCACCCGTTTCTTCTGGGCGATACGGCGCTGCGGGTTGCATCGGTTTATCAGGTACCGATCATCTTCACCTACCACACGCGCTATGAGCTTTACGGACACTACATCGCGCAGGATTCGGCCTGGCTGCAACGGCTCGTTCTCAGTCTTGCTCATGGCTATTGCGATCTTTGCGACCATGTGATCGCGCCCAGCCAAAGCATCGTTCAGCATCTCAAACGCCATGGTGTGCAAGCGCCGATGACGGTGATTCCAACCGGTATCGATGTCGATGCCTTTGCTTCCGGCAGGCGTGACCGAGCCCGTGAGCGCTGGAACCTTGCGCCCGACCAGTTTGTGATCGGCCATGTCGGCCGGTTGGCGCCGGAAAAGAACCTCGATATTCTCGTCCAAGCGATAGCCGAAGTGTTGGCGCGCCGACCGAAAGCTGCAGCAATGATCACCGGTGATGGTAGCTACCGATCAATCATGGAGCATGCCTTTGCTGGCGCTGGTCTGGCTGAGCGCGTTCGCTTCACCGGGGTTTTGACCGGCGAGGCATTATGGGACGCCTATGCCGCGCAAGACGTGTTTGCGTTCACTTCCATCTCAGAGACACAAGGCCTGGTGCTCACCGAAGCGATGGCGGCTGGCGTGCCCGTGATTGCTTTGGATGCGCCCGGCGTGCGCGAAGTGGTCGAGGATGGGAGCAACGGTCGGTTGCTGCCGCATAGCGCCGATGCTGACGCCTTGGCAGAGGCACTGGCCTGGCTTGCTGATCTACCGTTGCAACAGCGTGAGGCGATGCGGCAGGCGGCACGCCAAACGGCCGGCAGGTTTTCGACAACGCGTTGTTTGGACCGTGTTCTGGAACTTTATGAAAGCGTGCTCGAAGGCGAACCCAAAGGCGAGGCACCAGAGGCAAGCGCCTGGGAGTTTGCAAGGCGCCGGCTAGAAAGCGAACTCGATATTGTTGCCAACTTTGCGCATGCCGTTTCGGACGCCGTGTTGTTACCGCCGGATCAGATGCCATCGGACTCAGCCGAGCGATGAACGCCCAAACCGCCAATCAAGTCACTGAAGATGCCCAATCCGGCCCGGCAGGCTGGGACTGGATGGCGGCACAGCTGGGGCGGATCAGCGCTTTCTTCATCTGGCTTCTGGCGCTGAGTTGGAGGTCAGATGCCGGAGAACTTACCAAAGTCGATGAACAGCTTGCTGCCGGCAAGCCGGTCATCGCCGTCTTCTGGCATAGCAGCTATCTGTCGCTGTTTGCGCTTGCTGCCGGGAGGCCTGTTACGGTTTTTACGAGCCAATCGTTTCGCGGCAAGGTGATTGCAGGCATCTGTCGCCGGTTTGGATATGACCCTTACCTGCTACCGCCAGGTCGCCAAGGTTATCACCACATGCGTCACGTGCTTTTGGAAAAAACGCGCGATGCCAACCGTCCAGTCCTGGTGGGCATCGCGATCGACGGACCGTTGGGCCCGCGGCATGCGGTGAAGCTCGGCGCACTGCACATGGCGGCGCGGATGGACGCGGTTCTAATGCCGCTTCGCGTCAAGAGCCAGCCAAACTGGGCCATAACCAGCCGATGGGATCACTTCAAGATACCGCTGCCGTTAGCGAAGGTTCAGTTGGACGTTGGACCAGCGATCACCGTTCCCGATGGGTTTGGGCGTGATCCCGCGCAGATCGAGGCGCTGCGAAAGCAAGTGCATGATCGGCTCAACGGCGAAGGCTAAGTGTTGCCTTTAGACCGTCCGGCGGGAAACCCGCCGGACGGTCATCTTGTATATGCTAGTCTGGTTATTGTGCCATGAAGGCTTCAAAGCGATCTTTGAAGTCGGTCGCTTCGGGCTGACCTTCTAGGATCACATCCCAGCTCTGACGCGCCGC
The DNA here is from genome assembly GCA_046290415.1 of Hyphomicrobiales bacterium. Lineage (GTDB taxonomy): Bacteria > Pseudomonadota > Alphaproteobacteria > Rhizobiales > MH13 > MH13. The sequence continues at coordinate 67,371 of JBKAGN010000008.1, read as the reverse complement.
TTCCATGAACGGACCAAGATCCGGCTCGATGATCTCAACGCCAGCTGCCCGGGCTGTTTCCAGACCTTCGTCGGCCAAGCGATCATGGGCTTCGATACCCACGGCGATCGCGTCATCAGCCGCCGTCTGGATCATCGCCTGAACATCTGCGGGCAGACCGTCCCACCAGCTTTCCGATAGCACGAAGACGGTCGTCGACTGATGTGCGCGGGTCATCGTGTAGCTGTTGACGGTCTCATAGAAACCATCGGCCACGATGGCATCAGGAGAGATTTCCAGCGCATCGACGACATTGTTCTGGATCGCCATGAAAAGCTCACCATAGGACATGGGCGTCGGCTGGGTCCCCATTGCATTGTAGGCTTCCACGAAACCGGGCGTCGGCAGAACGCGGATTTTCAGGCCTTGCATGTCTTCGATCGTTTCGACGCGCGCTGGTTCTTTGGCCGCCACCGAGCGCTCATAGATCGAGCCGAAGCCGAGGCCATACATGTCGAACTCACCCAGCAGATCGAGCATTTCTCGGCCCATCTCGCTTTGCAGGATCTCGTAGGCCTGCGCCTTGTCCTCAAAGAGGTAAGGCAGAGACAGAACGCGATAGGCCGGCACAACGTTTTCCAGCGTCGAGCCACCGACAAAGCCGCCCGTCAGAATGCCCGTGCGCATGGATTGAATGGCGCGGGTTTCGTTGCCAGCCTGGCCGCAGCACTGGATTTCCACTGCGATGTCGCCACCGGAACGCTCTTCGATCAAGCTTTTGAACTCCTCCAGGATCACCTGATACGGGCTTGAGTCGCTGAGAACGTGGGCAAGCGTCATGGTGTAGGTTTGCGCCTGTGCAGCACCCGCGGTGCACGCAAAGGCGACTGCGGCCCCAATAAGGGTCGTTTTGATGGTCATGCGATCGGTACTCCCAATTGTTGGTTTTAGCGGAGCAGCGCGAGCGAGATGCCCGGCACGTAGGTGATGATCAGCAGATTGATGATGAGCACACCTAGGAAAATCGCCAGCGGACGCATCAGTTGCTCCATACTGATGCGCGCTATGCCGCAGGCGATGAATAGATTGACCCCGACCGGCGGCGTCACCATGCCGACCGCCAGATTGACGATCATGATCAGGCCGAAATGGACCGGATCGATGCCGTAGCTCGCGGCAATTGGCGTAAGGATCGGGCCAAGGATCACGATGGCTGCGAACGTCTCCATGAACATGCCAACGATGAGCAGGAAGAGGTTGACGAGTAGCAGGAAGAGGATCGGGTTTTCTGTGATCGTGGTAAGCAGCATGCCCAGTTGCTGGGGCGCGCGCAGCAAGTGCAAAGCGAAGGCAAACATGGCCGCGAACGCCACGATGATCATCACGACCGATGAGGTGATGGCGGCGCTTGCAAAAATACGCGGCAGATCGCGAATGCTGATCTCACGATAAACGACCAGGCTGAGGAACAGGGCATAGAAGACGGCGACGACCGCCGCCTCGGTGGCTGTGAAGATGCCACCGAATATGCCGCCCAGAATGATCACCGGCATGAAGAGCGAGAGCGAGGCACGCCAAAGGGCATGGCCCACGTCGCGCGCCCAGGGCCCAAGGCTGAAAGGCTGGCGCTCGCCATAGCCCATGATCCAAGCGATTAGGATGGCCGTTGTCATCAGCGAGACAGCGATCATCAGGCCCGGCAAGAAGCCGGCAATGAAAAGATCAGTGATCGAAACACCGGTGATGACACCGTAAATCACCATTGCCACGGATGGTGGGATGATCACACCGAGCTCGCCTGAGGATGCCGTGACAGCGGCACTGAAGGGGCGAGGATATTTCTGCTTTTCCATCTCCGGAATGAGCATGGACCCGATGGCGGCAGCCGTTGCAGCCGAGGAACCAGAGATGGTGGCAAACAGCATCGACGTCATGACGACGGCGGCGGCCAAACCACCCCGCACCCAGCTCACAAGAGCCTTAGCAAAATCCACCAGGCGCCCGGCAATGCCGCCATGCTGCATGAGCCGACCGGCCAAGATATAGAGCGGCAACGCCATCAGAGCGAAGCTGTCCAGCGCTTCAAAAATGACTTGCGGAATGGCGATAAACGGGATGCCGCGATCGACAAGCGTTGGGATCGCAGCCATGCCAAGCGACATCGCGATGGGGACGCTGGCAACGAACAGCACCAGCAGAACAACAACGAGTAAGACCAAGTTCTAGTCCTCCGGCGCGAAGTCGGAGGCGAAGCGAATATCGCGACCCTCAAGGATGGTTTCGGCGATCAGCGCCAGCGAGTTGAGGATCATTAGAACCATGCCGACGGGCATCGCCCAGTAGACATAATCTCGCGTGATGCCGAGCACCGGGCTGCGCTCGGAACGGCCAAGCTCCAAGAAATCCATGCCGACCCAGAAGAGCAGGCCGAAAAATGCCATGCTCATGACCATCACCGCATAGCGCAAAGGTACGCCGACACCCTTGGGCAATTTGCGCACGCCGAATTCCAACGCGATCATGCGGGCATGCCGCACGCCAATCGCAGCCCCCAGAAACACCATCCAGATCAGGGTGTATCGGGCAATCTCTTCGGTCCAAGGGGCGGAGATATTGATACCGAAGGCGGTGAGAATGAAACGGACTGTGACCTGGCCCATGACGGCGATCGCAACGATCGCAAGCAGCACTGCCACCAGCACGGTGGCCACCGCATTCACTCGATCCATCGCCGTTACAAACACCCGCAAAGGCTAGCCTCCCATCCCCGAAAGTCGCAGAGGTTAGCCTGCGTACAATTACGGAGGATGAAACACTTTCAAAAAGTGCGCAAGACAAATTTTTGTTCGTGATGCGCACACGTTGAGATAATGTTGGTCTAGCTTACCCTTGGGTGCGCACCCAATCGGCCAACTCAGCGTGGGTTGGAAACCATACCGGGCCGCGCGCTTTTGCGTGCTGAATTAAGGCATCTAATAGCCAGATGCGCGAGCGATACCCGATGACGAACGGATGGAAGACAAGCTGGCAAACGCCGCCTTCGTCAAAGGCCATGTCGAACTCACGCTTGAAGATGTCGAGTACGTCGGTTGGCGCCGTCCAGGGTCGTGTCGCGGGCTCGCGATTGAAGAGGAGATAGACCGCATCATCGCGCACCCAATCGACGGGAATTTCGACCAAACCGGTCCCGCGACCCTCGGCGAGAAGCTCGTAACAGCTATCATCGGCCATCATGCTGCTGTCATAATCAAAGCCTGTTTCGGCGACCAACTCGATGGTGTGAGCACTCAAATCCCAATTGGCGGCGCGGTGGCCGACCGGTGTCACTCCAGTTAGCTTTTCCAGCGTGTCGCGGGATCGCAGCAAAAGCTCGCGCTCGGTTTCTCGATCCAGTTTGGACGTGTTTTCATGGATCCAACCATGGACGCCGATTTCGTGCCCCGCTTCAACAATTGAACCGAGTGCGCCGGGCTCAATTAACGCCGAAACGGCCGGCACAAAGAAGCTCGCTTTGGCATCGTGCTTAGCAAGAACGTTGAGAATGCGCGGCACACCACGCCGCCGACCAAACTCTCCCCAGCCAAGGCGCCCGATGGCAGCCTTCCCCATGCCCAGCTCGAAGGTTTCGTGATCGCAATCGAAGGATAACGCCATCGCGCATCGCGCACCGCCGGGCCACGTCTTTGGTGCCAATTCACGACCAGCGCGGACGCGGTTCACGAGGCTGCGCCAGGTTTCCTCGTCGGTCTCCCAAGGCCGGTCGCTGTTGATGCGTGGGTCCATGGCAGGTGAGTCCTGTGCGGTTGGCGTAAAAGGAGGAACGCTTGCAAGCCAAGCTTACGCATGTTCAACATGCGCACAAGTGTTACGATATCGCACGTTCAGGGATGCCATGATCAAGTTCTTCTACAATGCCGCGCCGAATCCGATGAAGGTGGCACTATTTCTGGAAGAAAGTGGTCTGTCGTACGAACCGATCCCCATCGATTCCAAACGGGGTCAGCAGCACAGCGATACCTACAAACAGATCAATCCGAATGCGAAGGTTCCTGCCATCATCGATGGCGATGTGCCGGTTTTCGACAGCAATGCTATCCTGCTCTATCTGGCGGAAAAGATAGGGCAGTTCCTGCCATCGGACGAGCCAGGTGCGCGTGGTACGCTGCTCTCTTGGTTGATGTTCATCGCCTCGGGCGTTGGACCCTATTCCGGCCAGGCGGTGCATTTTCGCAAGTTCGCGCCTGAGCAAATTCCCTACGCCATCAAGCGCTATGATTTTGAGGCGCGGCGACACTGGCAGATCATCGATGATCGCCTTGCCAAAGGCCGCTACATGATGGGCGAGACCTACACGATCCTCGACATGGCAGTCTGGGGATGGGGGGACCGGCTGACCTATATGCTGGCGGACGACAATATCATGGAGAAGTATCCCAATCTCGATCGCCTTATGAAGGAAGTGGACGCGCGACCGGCCGGACAGAGGGCCAAAGCCTTGCCCACGCAGCACGCCTTCAAGCAAGAGTTCGACGAAGAGGCGATGCGGCACATGTATCCGCAGATCTTCGCGCCTGATCCCGTCTGATTGATGTCTGGTTCCAAGCTGCGCGACGGCCCGTGGACGGCCTTGGTCACCGGGGCTGCATCGGGCATTGGCAAGGCTATCGCACAGCGTTTCGGCGAGGACAGCGCCACAGTCATCTGCGCAGATATCAACGCTGAAGGCGCAGAGGCTGTCGCCGCAAGCATCCGGTCGGGCGGCGGCCAAGCCCATGCTGTGCACGCCGACGTTGCTGATGAAAGCTCGGTGGCAGGAATGGTCCAGGCCACCATTCAAACCACCGGCAGGCTAGACGCCGTGGCGGCGAATGCCGGGGCCATGATCGAAGGCGGCATTCTTTCCCTATCGTTGGGTGATTGGGAGCGATCCCTGCGCCTCAATGCGACGGCAGCGTTTCTCACAGCTCGGGCGACCTTGCCGCATCTTGTCGCCAGTGGCGATGGCGCTTTGGTCTTTACCACATCGACCGTTGCCCTCTCCGGGATGAAAGGCGTGGCAGGCTATTCAGCCGCGAAGGGTGCAGTTGCCGCCCTCACCCGGCAATTGGCGGCTGATTTCGCTGATCAGGGCCTACGCGTGAACGCCGTAGCCCCTGGCGCAGTGCGAACTCCATTATCGGAGTCGCAGTTTCGAGCCCGGGCAAGAGATGATGCGCATTTGGCCGAGTTGCTCGACCAAGTGATCCAGCGCTACCCAATTGGACGCTGGGGCGAACCGGAAGAGATTGCAGCTCTGGTGGCCTTTCTCTCCAGCCCCGGTGGACGTTGGATGACCGGACAGATCATCCCGGTTGACGGTGGTCTCCTGGAGCTGCGTTGATCGGCAAATCGCCACCACTACATGCTTCGACGTCGCGCCGTTGCGCGAGATCAATGGGATTTCCTGCTGCTAGGCCATCATCCTTGTCAGCTGCAAAGGAGATGTCGCGATGAACAGATCCAGCGTTTTGGTTCTGACCAACGGTAAAGCAGAGCGCGATCGCTTTGAACGCCTTTGCAGCGTCGCTGCGCAACGTGGCCTGCACCTTTCCGTCGTCGTGCTTGGCCGGTTGCCGATGCTTCCGATCTACGCAACGGGGATGGGCGATTTCGCCACTGTGGCGAACTATGGCGATTGGCAGCGCGACTTGGAGAAGGCAAAGGCTGAACTCGATGCCTCGGCACAAGAGTTGAAGAGCTTTCTGTCCGAGCGTGGCGCAGCGTGCGATGTCAGCGCGCTTTCGGCCGAACCGGCCGCGTTCCCCGACGCGCTGGCACGACGTGCCCTCACTTGCGATTTGGTGGTTGTCCTTGGCGATCTGCGCGCCGAGCCCGAGCTGTTCGATGACGCCATGGGCGCGGCCTTGTTTCGAGCGCCGGTGGCTGTTGTCCTCAACACGCTTCATATGCCCGAACCGCTGTTGCCAAAGCGGGTTCTCATCGGCTGGAACTCGGGACTACCAGCCTCGCGTGCTATTCGGGCCGCCATGCCAATGCTGCGCGCGGCCGAGGAAGTGATTGTTGCCGTCTTCGACCCGGTCATGACCACATTCCGCGACGGCGAAAACCCGGGTTCCGACGTGGCCCATTGGCTGAGCCACCATGGCTGTACGGTCACGGTTCAACAATACCCGAGCGGCGGCAAGGAGATCGCCGAGGGACTCATGAATCATGCCCGCGAAACCAAGGCGGAACTCGTCGTTATGGGTGCTTACGATCATTCGCGGATGCGCCAGTTCGTCTTTGGCGGGACGACGCGTAGCATGATCGAGCAAACGGAACTGCCAGTCCTTATGGCGCATTAGCCAGCGGACGCACGCTTTGATTTGACCTACGCAGCGGTGCGTTTCTCGGGCGGTTCGCTTTGGCGGAGCGTCTGAAAGGCTTCATATTGCGAGAGGAAAACACGCCCCGTTAGATGATCGAGGAAGGAACTGCGACGAAGCCGGTCCATGACAGGGCCTTTCACCTCAGACAGGTGCAGCGTGATGTTCATGTCGCGCAGGCGATCGTTGATGGTTTCAAGGCTTTCCAGCGCGCTGAAATCAACCTCGTTGACCGCCGAGAACATCAGAATCAAATGGCACACATCGGGATCGTCGGCGACGCGCGCGTAGATATGATCTTCCATCATGCGCGCATTGGCGAAGTAGAGGCTTTCGTCGATCCTAAGGCTGAGCACCTGCGGATCGGTTTGGACGTCGTGACGCAGGATGTTGCGAAAATGCTCGCCACCCGGCACCAATCCAACCTCGGCAATGTGCGGGCGCGACGTCTTCAACAGGTGCAATAGAAGCGAGAGAACGACGCCACTGGCGACACCAGCCTCGACGCCGACAACAAGTGTGAGCGCCATGGTTATGGCCACAGCGGCAAAATCGGCGCGGGAATAGCGCCAACTGCGCTGCAGGATGGTGAGGTCCACCAGCGTCAGAACCGCAACTATGATGGTTGCCGCCAGCGTTGCCTTGGGCAGGAAGAAGAGATAGGGCGTCAAGAACAGTGCGGCGAGACCGATGCCAATGGCCGTCAACGCGCCCGCTGCAGGGGTTTGCGCACCAGCATCGAAATTTACGACGGACCGGGAAAAGCCGCCCGTCACCGGAATGCCGCCCGAAACCGCCGAGGCGACGTTTGACGCGCCCAGGCCAATCAGCTCCTGATCCGGGTCGATGCGCTGGCGGCGCTTGGCGGCCAAAGTCTGGGCCACCGATACCGATTCAACGAACCCAATAAGAGAGATCAACGCCGCCGACCCCAAAAGGGCCAGCCAAAGATCGGCGTTGAAACCGGGAACTGACATTTGTGGCAGGCCGGATGGCACAACGCCGACCAAGCTGACGCCCGAACTGGCGAGATCGAACTGCCAGGCAGCCCAGGTGGTCGCAATCACGGCGAACACAGGACCGGCTTTCACCAGTGGCCCAATGAGCCCTTTCGGCGTTCCTAGACGTGACAGCAAGCCCGCCAAACCACCGCGCACCCAGACAAGAAAAGCTGTCGCGAAGGCACCGACGAGGACCGTCGGCAGGTTGATCTGATCAATGGCGACTACGAGTGCCGTCAAGATCTCAGGTAAGGTATGTCCAGAAATCGGCACGCCAAGAAGATGCTTCAACTGGCTGGCAGCAATCAAAATGCCCGAGGCCGTGATGAAGCCTGAAATCACAGGATGACTGAGAAAATTGGCGACAAAGCCGAGGCGCAAAACCCCCATCGCTAGGAGGATCACGCCCGAAAGAAGCGCAAGAATTGCCGCGGCTGCCACGATTTCGGCGGTGCTCTGCAAGTTCAGTTGGGCGAGCGCGGCCGCCGTCATGAGCGAGACGATGGCGACCGGCCCAACAGACAGCGTGCGGCTCGATCCGAAAAGCGCATAGGCCACCAAAGGCAGCATCGAGGCATAAAGCCCGATCTCCGCCGGCACCCCGGCCAGCAGCGCATAGGCCAGGGATTGCGGGATCAACATGATCGTCACAACCACGGCGGCGATGCCATCGCCGATTAATGCTTCACGGTCATAGGCCCGGCCCCAGGACAGGATCGGGAACACCCGCGCCAGGCGGCCGTTGGATGCGGGGGGAGGCATCGGTCAGCCGACCTGGCGTTCAGCGGGCTCAAGGCTCTGCCACAAGATGCTCGAGCGATTGCCACTGCGGCAATAGGCGAGCACCGGTTTGGGCAACGCCTGCAGTTGGCGTGCGAACTCATGGCGATCGTCAGCCGTTACACCGGTTGGGGCAACCGGTACATAGGCAGCTTCGAGGCCGACGCGTTGAGCGCTGTCGGCAACCGTTTCGAACGCAGGTTGATCGGCGCCCTCCCCGTCCGGACGATTGCATATCACGGCCTTGAAACCGAGCTCAGCTATCTTTGGCAGGTCGGCCGGCGTGATCTGATCGCTCACGCCAAAGCCTTCATTCAAGCGACGGATTTCCATTGCGGGCCCTCCTAGAGCGTGTTGACCGGCACTTTGAGGAACTTCTTGCCATCCTTATCGGCTGGCGGAAGCTGACCGGCGCGCATATTCACCTGCAACGAGGGAATAATGAGCTTGGGCATGTCGAGCGTCGCATCGCGTGCATTGCGCATGGCAACGAACTCCTCGCGCGACTGGCCTTGGCCGACATGGATGTTTTCGGTTTTTTCCTGCGCGACCGTGGTCTCCCACCGGATCTCGCGACCGTTCGGCCCATAATCGTGGCACATGAACAGACGGGTCTCGTCGGGAAGGGCGAGGACCTTCTGGATCGAGTCGTAGAGAACACCAGCATCGCCGCCAGGGAAATCGGCGCGTGCTGAGCCACCATCCGGCATGAACAGCGTGTCACCGACAAAGGCAGCGTCACCAACAACGTAGGTCAAACAGGCCGGGGTGTGCCCTGGCGTGTGCAGAACGTCCACGGCCATTGTGCCGATCTTGAACGTGTCACCATCTTCAAACAGTTTGTCGAACTGACTGCCGTCACGGGCGAACTCAGTGCCTTCGTTGAACACTTTGCCGAAGGTGTCCTGGACAACGGTGATGTTCTTGCCGATGCCGATTTTGCCGCCGAGTTTTTCCTGCAGATAGGGCGCGGCGGACAGGTGGTCGGCGTGGACATGGGTTTCCAAGAGCCACTCAACCTTCAGATCGTTTTTCTTCACGTGATCAATGATGGCGTCAGCATGATCGAACGTGATCCGACCGGCGGCGTAATCGATGTCCATGACGGAATCGACGATGGCCGCGCTATTGGATTCCGGGTCTTTGACGACGTAGCTGATTGTATTTGTCGCCTGGTCAAAAAAGGCGGTGACGTCCGGATGAACAATTAAATTGGTCATGGTGATCTCCTTCAAATCAGGAAAACGAGGGGCTGCCGTCAGGCAGGTTGTCTGGATGCGCGTCCAGTAGTGAGGCGCATGAGAAAGCGGGCGGCGAAAATGCCGGCAAGCAGCGCAGCGACGAACAGAAAAACCCGCGTGTCGAGCGTGCCAAGGGCCGGCAACGCGCCGCCTGGGCAAAAGCCTGCAATGCCCCAGCCGATGCCGAATACGGCTGATCCGCCGATCAAACGGGCATCAAGATCTCGCCGGGTGGGAACATCGAAGGCCGGTTCAAACACCGGACGTTCGCGACCCAAGACGATGCGATAGCCGATGAAAGCAACGATGACAGCACCGCCCATGACAAAGGCCAAGCTTGGATCCCAGGTGCCGGCGACATCAAAAAAGTTGATGACCTTGGCGGGGTTCGCCATGCCTGACAGCGAGATACCGAGACCGAAAAGCACACCGATCAGATAGGTTAGGATGTGACGCATCAGACCACTCCCGGAAGCAGGTGACGGACAACAAAAACGGTCAGTCCGGTGGTCAGCATGAAAGTCAGCGTCGCCACGATCGACCGTGGTGAAAGCCGCGCCATGCCGCATACACCGTGGCCCGACGTGCAGCCCGAGCCATAGGTCACACCGAGACCGACGATAAAACCGCCGACCAGCAATGCGCCCAAGCCAACGGGAACCTCGATTTCGGGCATCCGACCGAACATGAGCATGTAGACCAACGGGCCGGTGACCATGCCCAACAGGAGCAAGGCACGCCACATCCAATCGGGTCTATCGGCAGGATGCAGAACACCGGCAAGGATGCCTGTGGCGCCAAAAATGCGGCCACGAAGTGCCATTAGGAACACCGAGGCAAGGCCGATCAGCAGTCCGCCGGCGAGCGATGCAAAGGGCGTGAATTGCGTTTCCATGAGTTATTTCTGTCCAGTTGAGACGCCGAGCACACGATAAAGTGGGCAGAAGCGCATAAAGGCGGTTCCAATCAGCACCAGGCCAATGACAACGGCGCCAAAAGTGAGGGTCGTGCCCAGTGCCGCTCCAAGATAGGAGGCGATGACGGGCGCGGCCAAGAGCAAAAGCCCTGCAATGAAGCGGATGGTTCGGTCTGCTGATCCCATATTGACGTTCATGACTGCGGTCCTTCTCTTGCGTTCGATGGATTCGCTTATGCCTTGCTCAGGGTGAGCCGTCTGTGACCTAGTCACACCAAAGGTGTCACACCACGATGGAACTGGCCGATTGGGCAAAGCGGGCCAGGGCATCGCGGTTGGTAATCGTCAGGGTGCCGCGCGACAGGGCGAGCCAGCCGCGGCGCTGAAAGTCTTGCAACTGCCTGGAGACAACTTCCCTTGCTGTCCCAAGCTCAATGGCAAGGTCCTGGTGCGTGGCGCGCACCTCATCTCCGTCGCCAGCCAGGTCGATCAGTTTGGCAGCAAGCCTCAAGTCCACGCGGCGAAAGGCAACCTCCTCGATCACGGTGAGGAGGTCGGTGATGCGGCGCGAATACGCCTTAAAGATAAGCCCGCGAAAGGCTTCGGAGGTTGCGATCAGCTCATCGAACACGGTCTGCGGAACGGCAATCACCTCTAGATCGGTCTCTGCGATGCCGGTGGCCGCATAGTCTTCATGCGCAAGCAGGCACGCCGTTGTCAAAATGCAGCTTTCGCCAGCATGCACGCGGTAGAGCACCATCTCGCGGCCGCTCTCAGCGAGCTTTTGCACCCGCAAGGTGCCCGAAACGAGCAGATAGAGGTTTTGCGCCGGCTTGCCTGGCCCGAAGATTTCAGTGCCGGCTTTCACGCGCTGCTGGCGGGCATGGCGCATGATCTGCGCCTGCAGGTCCTCTGGCAGATGATCGAGAAATGGTGGTCGTTGGATGGTTGTGGACACAGGATGCTTGCTTTCTTTTGATGCTCACCTGGAAATACATGGCTGGGACATTCCTCGGTTGACCTGGCTCAACCTCCGCGCGAGAGCTTGGTGGACAATCTCGCAGGCATCCAAGAGCCGGACCATTTTGCAACTGGTGCAATCTTGCGCCGTCAGCCATTTTGGCTGGGTCTCTATGGTTCAGGCTGGGCAGTGGCCAGCGGACGGCCGGTCCGGTTGGAGGGATAATATGACGCCATCAGATGATCACCGGGTACTCAACGCCCTTTTGAACGCCGCGGTTGATGGTATCATCATCGCAGACGCTGAAGGCATAATGCTGCGCGTCAACGCTGCCGTAGGTGCACTATTCGGTTACCCAAGCGAGCAGATGGTCGGCACTCATATCAGCATGCTCATGCCCGAAGACATGCGCGAGCCGCACAAAGGTTACGTCGAACGCTACCTAGAAAGCAGGACCGCCCACGTCATCGGCAAAGGCCGCGAGGTCGAGGCTATGCGGCAGGATGGCTCCCTGTTTCCAGTCCACATTGCGCTGGGCCAGGCGCAAGTCGATGAGGCGACCGTGTTTGTCGCCATGATTCATGATCTGACCCGCCGAAAGGCCGCCGAGGAGGCAGCCGCCCGGTCTCAGAGGATGGATGCGATTGGACGGATGACCGGCGGTATCGCCCACGATTTCAACAACCTCCTGACCGTGGTCATCGGAAACCTCGAACTGCTCGACCTTGAGCACATGCCGAAAAACGCCGATCAGATCATCGCCGATGCGTTGGCAGCCGCTGAGCTCGGCGCGGATCTGACTTCCAGGCTGGTCATGTTTGCACGCAAACGGCCATTGCGACTGGAACTGATTGACTTGAATGCCGGGCTGTCGAGCGCCGTGTCGCTTTTGCGGCATACGGTTAGCGCACAATGCCAGCTTGATCTGGCGATGGATGACAATCTCTGGCCAGTGCAGGCCGATCCGACGCAACTCCAGACCGCAATCCTCAATCTGGCGCTCAACTCTCAAGACGCGATGCCGGAGGGAGGGCGGATCTTTCTTGAAACCAGCAATGTCAAGATCGACGACACCTATGTTGCTCAGGAGATTGGCGTTGCCGCCGGCCGATATGTGCGCCTGTCGGTCAGCGATACCGGTGAAGGCATGACCGACGAGCAGCGTACGCTGGCGCTCGAACCCTTTTACACAACCAAGGCAGCCGGTGAAGGCACTGGTCTGGGTCTATCGATGGTGTATGGCTTCACCAAACAGGCTGGCGGCCACGTCGCTCTCTACAGTGAGCCCGGTCAGGGCACGACCGTGAGCCTCTACTTCCCCGCCGCCGAGGTGCGTCTCGAAGAAGGAATGGACGCCAATGCACCTCTCACCGAGCAAGAAGCCCAGGGATCAGACCGAACGATCTTGATCGTTGAAGACAACGCGCAAATACGCCGTTTAACCGAAGCACGGCTTAGTGCTCTCGGCTTTCGCTGCATCAGCGCGCCCGACGCCAACACAGCCTGGACGCTGATCCAAGCGCAGTCAGACTTCGCGCTGGTGTTCACAGACATGGTGATGCCTGGCCCGCTCTCGGGCTACGACCTGGCCCGGAAGATTGCCAAATACTATCCAGAGCTACCGGTTCTCATCACCTCTGGATTTTCTGAGAACGTATTGCGCGAGAAGGACGTCGGCGCCGATTATCCTATGCTGCGCAAACCCTACCGCCAGGCCGATTTGGCTGAAGCCGTTTATGCTGCGTTGGCTGGTCGCTAGGTCAACGGCTGTGCCGCGACCGTCAGCATATAGCCGATCCCACGTATGGTCTTGATGAGACGCGGCTGCGATGGATCACGCTCGATCTTTCGACGCAGGCGCGCGACCTGATTGTCGATGGTTCGGTCGAGCGGCACCCAGGCGGGTCCTTCGATCAGGTCCATCAGTCGGTCGCGTGAGAGCTGGCGATTGGGGTTCTCCAGAAACGCCTTCAGCAGCTTGAAGTCCGCTGTCGTGAGGTCGCACAGCTGCCCCTCGCGGTCGTGAAGGAGAATCTGATTGAGGTCGATTGTCAGCCCGTCCAGATCGACTTTTCCCTCGCCACCGATCGGTGGCTCAGCCATAAATTCAGTGGATCGACTCTGGCCTTGGGAACGCCGCAGAACAGTTCGAACGCGCGCCAGCAACTCGCGCACATGGAAGGGTTTGGTGATGTAATCGTCAGCGCCCATTTCCAAGCCCACAACACGATCAATGACATCGTCCTTTCCAGTGATCATGATGATGGGCACATCGTACTTGCCGCGAATATCACGGGCGATGTCGAGCCCGTTGTCACCAGCCAGATTGATGTCGAGCGTTATCAAGTCGGGCTGGCTTCCGAGCAATGCCGCGTCAACGCAGGTGCCATCGTCGCATTCGCTTACAGCAAAGCCATCGGCCTCGAAGCAATTCCGCAAAAGCGCACGCACCTTCGGGTCATCTTCGACAACAAGAATGTGCTTTTCGGCCATACAAAGACTCTATCGGGTCATTGGGACTTTGGCGACGTCGGTTGGGACGCCGACGTGCGGATACACTTTGATACAATCGCATGGAAAGGGCTGCGACAAAGCAGATGCATTAGTTACCGTGCATATAACTTGGAGGCATCTGGTATGTACGTTACACTTGCAAGCCCCTTCGATGACCATAACGTGATCTGCGATATCGCTGTTGCATCGCGCCCACAAGTCCAACCGCTTGCCCGCCGCCATGTCACCGTCGGTCAACATCTGTTCCACGAAGGCGACGACGCCCATCACATCTATGAAGTCGTCAGCGGGTTGTTGCGGCTGACGCGCGTGCTAGAAAATGGCTCGCGGCAGGTAATTGCCTTCGCTCTGCCAGGCGATCTGGTCGGGTTTCCCGATGGCGCATTCCATCACACCGATTGCGATGTTTTGGTTTCTGGCGAAGTGGTCGCTTACCGCCGCCAAATGCTGGAAGATGGCAGCGGCGATCCGGCTTTGCACACACGGCTGCTAAGGGCGGCGCTCAATGAGATCAGCGCCATGCAGGACCATTTCATGATGTTGGCCCGCAAGTCGGCGCTGGAAAAAGTTGCCTCTTTTCTTCAGGTCATGGCGGAGCGCACAGGCGTTCGAGAAGGCTCTAGTACACGTATCGTGCTACCCATGAAGCGCTCCGACATTGCCGATTTTCTGGGACTCACCATCGAAACGGTGTGCCGGTCGTTCACACGCCTGCGCAAGGCAAACATCATTGGCCTTGAGGACGCGCAAACTGTGCTCATTCGCGACCCACAGCGCTTGGCCGATGCAGCCTTGCTGGATTGAGGCTGAAGCAACGCGTTTTGCGTGACGGTTTCGCCGAGCGTTATGCGCGGCGCACCTTTTGGTGTTGTTCGCCAAGCCCGTCGATGCCAAGGCGCATGGTCTCACCGCCGTTTAGCCATTTCTGCGGCTTCAGACCCATGCCGACGCCCGGAGGTGTGCCCGTCGAAATGACGTCACCCGGCTGCAGCGACATGAACTGGCTGACATAGTGCACCAGATGCTGCACGCCGTAGACCATGGTTTTCGTGGAGCCATTCTGATAGCGCGTGCCATCGACCTCCAGCCACATGGCAAGGTTCTGCGGATCCTCCACCTCATCGCGCGTCACCAGCCACGGACCGATAGGCCCGAACGTGTCGGCCGATTTGCCTTTTACCCACTGGCCAGCACGCTCGATCTGAAAGGTGCGTTCGGAGATGTCGTTGATAACGCAGTAGCCGGCCACATGATCCATGGCATCTGCCTCGTCGATGTAGACGCCGCCCTTGCCGATAACGACGCCAAGCTCGACTTCCCAGTCGCATTTGTCGCTGCCACGCGGCACCAGCACATCGTCATTGGGTCCACAAATTGCACTGGTCGCTTTCATGAACATGACCGGTTCGGGTGGCACCTCCATGCCGCTTTCAGCGGCGTGATCGGCATAGTTGAGACCGATGCAGAGGAACTTGCCAACGCCGCCGACACACGGCCCAATGCGATCGACCGCTACTTCAGGAAGCGATGAAAGATCGATGGACTGCAGCTTGGCGATCCCGTCCGGCGTGATTGCCTCACCGGCGATGTCATCGACATGGCTCGAAAGGTCGCGAACCTTGCCCTCGGCATCCAAGGCGGCGGGACGCTCGTGGCCGGGCTGACCGATACGCATCAGTTTCATGAAAATCTCTCTTTGTTGGATAGGTGTTCAGACGATGTGGAATGGCCTCAAGCCATATAGAACTGTTTGGGCAACAGGAATGGGAATTGGGTCTGCTCGTCGATCTCGATCTTCATGATCGGTCCCATCCACTCGGCCCAACGAGCATTCACTGGATCATCGGCGAGCGCAGCTTTGGTCGCCTCAAGGTCGTCGGTCTCAAAGTAGCCGAACAAGGTCAGCCCATGGCGGAAGATGTTGTAGTTGGTGATGCCAGCCTTGCCCAGCGCCTCCAGCATGTCCGGCCAGATCGCATCGTGCCGCTTTTTGTATTCCTCTTCGTAGCCAGGGCGCACTTCAAGCACCCACGCGTAACCTGCCATTTTCGCTACCCCCCGTTCCACGTATTAAAGCAATCGCGCAATGCGACCATCTCGGTGAGATTGTCGTCGAACCACGTGTTCATGTAGTCCTGATGCACCGGCTCGATGGACACATAACCATTGTAGCCAGCCTCTCTGAGCATGGCGAACATCGCAGGGAAGTTCAGCGTGCCATGCGCGAATTTCTCCTGCAGCTTACCTGGAACTGCTTGGCGCAAATGGACATGGACAGCATGGGCTGCCAGCGGATCGATCTGATCCTGGGTAAAGCCAAGACAGGTGAAGTGCGCATAATCCAAGCACACGCCAACGCCAGACATCTCGGCAAGCCGGCGCGCGATATCGGGATGCTCGGCAAAAGAATGCACGTGAGGTTCAAAGCAAAGCTGAGCGGTATAGTCGTCCGCCAGCGCCTTCATTTCCTTCAAGCTTTGCGCTGAGGCTTCCAGTGCGCTCTGCCGCGATTGGCCTGGATTGATGACGCCCGGCAGAACAAACACGGTCGCGATGTCGGCAGCATCGGCGAAAGTCAGTGCCTGTTTCAGGTCTTTCAGGTTCTGATCCAGCGTTCCGGCAAGCGCGAGGTTGCGATCATCAAGTGTCTCACCGAAGAGGTGATAAAGGTTGGGCATCGCAATACCTAGCGACTTAGCTTTTTCAGCTTCGGCGAGCGGGTCGGCAAGGATCGCCTGTTTGTCGAGCGCAGAGGCATAAAAGTACCCAACGTCCAAAGCAGGGATGCCAAGCGCTTTGGCGATGGCGGCGCATTCCTCCAACGTGCAGGCGGGCATCGTCCAACAGGTGGTGCTAAGCTTCATTTCACTGGCCGGCATCGGATTAGCTCCCAATCGTGATCAGGCTATCGCTTTCGGCGGAGCGGTATAGCGCGTGAAGTAGCTCGGTGACGCGCGCGCCGTTTTCACCGTTCGACGCATTTTCAACGGCCTCTCCGGCGCACAGCTTGGCGAAAACCTCCACTGGAAGCGCACCGTCATACTCGCCGTCCTGCTCGCTCATCTCCACAACCTCATCGGCTTGGTCGTCACGAAAAAGGGCGAGGCGGGCTTCAGCATTGTTGAAGTCGATCATGCCTTCGCTGCCATAAATCTTGATGTCCATGTGCATGCCGACATGTTTAGGCACGGTGGATGATCCCGAAAGCGCGATGGTGGCGCCATTGGTGGCTCGGGCGCAGGCCGCATCGTAGAAATCGACACCGGTCGGCGAGCGACCCACCATGCAATAGGCGTTTGCTGCTTTGAGATTGGAAACGTAGAGGAGCCAGGCTAGCGCGTGGGATAGCTGGCCCCAGCCATACCCGCCTGCGCGCTTTGGGTCGGCCCAGGTCGACGCTGGTGGGCGATACATGTGATCGCTGGTTTCCAGCATCGGTTCGCCTGCAAACAGATCAGACAAGGCCGACCCCATCTGGCAAACTGCATGGCGAACGTCACCGATGCGGCCATCGCGCACCCACTTGGACGCCTTCACAGAAAACCATTCAAAGTTCATACCGGTCGGCACAAGCACTTCCTTGCCTGCCGTGCGCGCGGCTTCGGCAATGGCCCAACCATCATCGGCAGTCGTGGCCATCGGCTTTTCGACCAGCACATGGCACCCGGCCTGAAGACCCATGACCGCCGGTTCGCGATGCGCCACATGCGGTGTCGAGACGATCAAACCGTCCAGATTTTCTTCGTGCAGCATCGCTGCCAGATCGGCGTAGCGAGCAGTAATGTGGAAGGTCTCTCCGACCTGCTTGGCGCGGTCAGAATCAAGATCGCAAATCGCGACGATGTCGGCGAATGAAGACTTTTGAACGGTTGGGATGTGATTGAAGGTTGCCCACCAACCGGCACCGACCAATCCGATACGCGCACTCATGTCTTCTCCCCCTTGTTCATGTCGGGTTGCTCGATCGTGACGCGATAAACATTCTGCATGTGGCTTTCGGCTGCTTTGGCTGCAGCATCAGCGTCACGGGCTTTCAGTGCCGCGAAAAGCACTTTGTGATCGGCATAGCTCTGACGCAGAACGGCAGGGCTTTCCGATGCACGTTTGCGGAACTCCAATCCGATGACATTCAGGCTCTCGCCGATACGTTTCAGAAAGGCGTTGCCCGAGCCAATCCAGATCAGCTCGTGAAAGGCATAGTCGGAGGCGCGAAACGCGTCGGGATTGTCTAGACAGTCCGCCTGCGCAGTCAGGATCGCTTCGAGCCGCGCAAGGCTCGGTCCGTCGATGTTGACTGCTGCGCGGCGTGCAACGTCGCTTTCGATCAGCGAGCGCGCGTCGTAAAGCTCGGTGACGTTAAGGTCTTGCAGCGATAAGAAGAACTGGATCGGGCCCAGCAGTGCCTCGGCATCGAGGTCGGAAATGTAGGCGCCGCCACCTTGGACCGTGCGTACAACACCGAGAATGGCCAGTCCTCGAATGGCTTCACGCACAGATGGGCGGGACACATTGAGTGACTGCGCCAGGTCGCGCTCGGTGGGCAGTTGGTCGCCAGGTTTCAGCGTCCCCGCCTTCACCATGTCGAGGATGCGCCGCGCGACCATCTCGCCGACCGGCATGCGTTCCAGCGGCGTATCAAACTCCAGTTTTTGAGCGGGCGTGGTCACGAGCCCGCCTCCCCTTTTGCTTGACGATCGGCAAATGCAGGCAGCTTCAACCGCGGTAGCAGGACCGAGGCAATGAGAAGCACGCCGATCACGCCTGTTTGGATGTGCCCTGTGATGTTCAGGAGCGCCATGCCGTTGCGCAGGTTCAGAACGATCAGGATCGCCAGCAGCGTGCCCAAAAGTGTGCCTGACCCGCCAAAGATACTCACTCCACCAAGAAGCACCATGGTGATGATATCGAGCTCAAAGCCAAGCGCCACATCGCCGCGCACCGCGCCAACGCGGGCGGCGTAGAGCAGACCAGCGAAGGCCGAGACCAGACCCGACATGATGAACAGGATCATCTTATGCCGGTTTGTGTCGATGCCGGCAAAGGCAGCGACGTCTCGATTGGTGCCAATGACATAGGTTTTCCGGCCGAACCCGGTTCGCTGCAGCAGCACATATAGGATGGCAAAAAGGACAAAGAACGCGATCAGCGCGAACGGTATCGGGCCGATCAACCCCCGTTGCCCAAGCGCATCAAACCATTCGGGAAAGTCGGTGATGCCTCGATCTTCGACCAGAACACGAGCAAGGCCACGAAATCCGATCAAGGTTGCCAAGGTCACCACCAGCGACGGCAAACCAATCGTTGTGATGAAGAAGCCGTTCAGCGCCCCGCCGGCGGCGCCAAGCAATAAGACCAGCCCGATCGCAATCGCTGGATCGACGCCAGCTTGGAACAGATAGCCAAAAGCACAGGCGGCCAGCCCCATCATCGATCCGACAGAGAGATCGATCTCCGCATTGATGATCACGAACGTCATCACCAACGCGACGATGATCTTCTCGATTGACAGCTGGAAGAGATTGATCTGATTGCCCAGCGTCATGAATTGCGGCGATAGCGCGGTGTTCATCAGAACGATGAAGATCAGCGCGCAGACCAGGAAACCTTCCCAGGTTTGCACGCGTGCCCACATTGTGGCGAGGGCCGAACGCTCAGCCATGCGCGACCTCTTTCTCACGCTTTTCGTGGTGCTTGGCCGCGCGAAGCGCCACGAGCCGCCGCATGACGACGGCATCAATGGCAACGGCCGTCAGGATCAAGGCGCCGAGAACCGCCTCGCGCCAGAACTCGGAAACCAGCTGCCAACGCACCAGACTGGTCTCGATCAAATCCACGAGCACCGCACCGATCAATGCGCCAAACACCGTGCCTGATCCGCCAAAAATGTTGACGCCGCCGACCACGGCAGCGGCGACCGACTTCAGCTCGAAGCCAAGGCCTGCCACGACAGTGATGTTGCCAAACCGAGCAAGAAACATGAACCCGGCAAGGCCCGCCAGCGCACCGGCGCAAACGAAGGCGACGAAGACGGT
Source organism: Hyphomicrobiales bacterium (assembly GCA_046290415.1). Classification (GTDB taxonomy): domain Bacteria; phylum Pseudomonadota; class Alphaproteobacteria; order Rhizobiales; family MH13; genus MH13. The sequence goes on along the minus strand of JBKAGN010000008.1, from coordinate 47,582 downwards.
GGCCTTTTGATTGATGCCGGCCATCTCGGCGGCCTCCGGATTGGAACCGATGGCATAGAGTTTGCGCGCCACACGCAAGCGTTGGAGCGCGATGTGCACAGCTAGTACAATGACGACAGCGACAACGAAGGAGGCGCGAAATTGGAAATCACCAATCTCAAACAGCCGCGTGTTTGGGAAACTGGTCAACCATTGCGGCAGTTGGGATGACGTTATGCTGCGACCGTCAGCGAACTCCACAAGCAGGGATCGAAACAGCGCCAAAGTGGCGAGTGTGACGATAATCGCCGGCACGCGCGCATAGGCGACGAAGAAGCCGTTAAAGGCACCGAAGCAGGCGCCGATTACCATGGCGTAGCTGACCAGCAGAAGTGGATGAAGGTCGGGCACCGCGGCGATGAGGCTACCTGTCGCGAAGGCTGTGAAACCGACAACTGAGCCGACCGAGAGGTCGATATTGCGCGTTAGGATCACCAGTGTCTGTGCCGTGGCGATCAACGCCATGATGGCCACGGAGGATGAGATGCGGTTGAACAGCCGGCCGTTCAGATAATTCGATATCTGCGTCGAAAAGAACAGAATCACCAGCGCCAGCACGACAAGCAAAGCGATGATGCGCAGTGTCTGTGGATTGAGATTGGAAAGCGCGCGCATCATGCGGCTTTTCCCGTTTCACTTTGCCCTGTCGCCAACGCCATGATCCGTTCCTGGCTTGCCTCGGCATGATCGAGGATGGCCATTTGCTCACCCTCGCGCATCACCAAGACGCGGTCGCCCATCGCAAGAACTTCTGGCAAGTCGGATGAGATAACGATCGCTGCGCCACCCTCTTTGACGAAATCACGGATCAGCTCGTGCACTTCGGCCTTGGCGCCAACATCAATGCCGCGCGTCGGCTCATCAAAGATCAGCAGATCAGGCCCCATATTGAGCCATTTGGCGAGCATCACCTTTTGTTGGTTGCCACCGGACAGCATGCCGACTTCGGTTTCAATGTCAGGCGTTCGGATGTTGAGCCGCTGACGGAAATGGTGCGCCGTTTCGGCTTCTTTGGTCCGGTTGATCAGGCCGATCTTGGACAGAAAGTCGCCCAACGTCGCCAAAGAGATATTGGCGCGAATGGCCATCGGCATGGCGAGCCCAAGCTTGCGGCGGTCCTCCGAAACGTAGGCTATTCCGGCATCCATGGCCTGTTTTGGCGAGGTGATGTGAAGCGGCTCGCCCTTGTAGGTTACTGTGCCAGATGTGGCTGGCTGGATACCAAAGAGGGCGAGCGCAACGTCGGTGCGGCGGGCGCCAATGAGCCCAGCCATTGCCAGAACTTCGCCGCGCTTCAAATCGAAATGGATATCCTCGAACACGCCCTCCAGTGACAGGTTGTTGACGGCCAGAATGACCTCATCACGGGCGTGGTTCTTGCCTTTGGCAAAATAGTTGCCCACTTCGCGGCCAACCATTTCGGCGATCATCGTGTCGGTATCTGTGTCGCCGATGAGGCGCGTGGAAATGTGCTCGCCGTCACGGATCACCGTGACACGGTCGGCAACCTCAAAGATCTCCTCCAGCCTGTGAGAAATGTAGACGACGGCCACCCCATCGGCGGCGAGTTGGCGCGCAATACGGCGCAACTGCTCGGCTTCGTGGGCGGACAGCGAGGCGGTCGGTTCATCCATGATCAAGATGCGCACGTCCTGCGACAGTGCGCGAGCGATTTCGACCGCCTGTTGTTCGGCTAAGGTCAGTCCACTGGCGGCGCGATCAACGTCCAAATCCATGCCAATACGCTCGATCAGAGCTTTGGCATCCTGACGCTGCTTGGCCTTGTTTTGCAGCCATCCACCGCCGACTTGGCTAATAAAAATGTTTTCCGCGACATCCAAATCGGGAAAGACCATCGGCTCCTGGTAAATCGCCGCGATGCCAAGTTCCCGTGCCGTTTGCGAGCCCGAAATCGTGCGGGTCACGCCATCAACGGACACCGACCCTTCACTCGGCTGATGGATACCGGTCATGGTCTTGATCATGGTCGATTTGCCGGCACCGTTTTCGCCGACGATGGCATGAACCTCGCCGGGAAAAAGCGCGAGCGACATGTCGCTCAAGGCCAAGGTAGAGCCAAAGCGTTTCGATACATGATCAAGGGAAAGAACAGGTTCGGACATCAGACCCTAAAGGCGCTTGCAAGAGTTCCGGCGCGGCGGGAGGGACCGCGCCGGAGGTTCGGCAGACAGAGGCTACGATTACTGCGCAGCAGCCTCGACATTGTCAGCCGTATAGACGGTGAACGGTCCCATCAGGATGCGCTTGGACCCAGGGCGACCCGGATCTTCTTCGATGGTGTACTCACCCATACGCCCGGCGGTGAAGGTTTCACCGATGTCGCCGGTGAGTTGGCCCGTGGCCAGGCCGTAGGCGGTGTAATAAGTGAGGTAACCGAGGTCACGGAAATCCCACAGGGCGAATTCCGGCGCGCAGCCATTCATGGTGTACGATACCATTTCAGCGGGTAGGCCGAGGCCGGAGACGCGGACTTGGTCGCAGAGGCCTTCATCCTGCATGGCCTTGGCCGACGCCTGAATGCCAACCGTTGTCGGCGACATGATGAGACCGAGGTCCGGATACTGATCGACCAAGGCCAGCGCGCGGTTGTAGCTGACTTCAGCTTGGTCATCACCGTAGACGACATCGACCAGTTCAATGTCAGCATACTTGTCGTCCTGGAGCGCCTCTTCCATAGCCGCGATCCACGCATTCTGGTTTGCAGCGTCAGGCGTAGCCGAGAGCACCGCCATCTGACCTGAGCCACCGAGAATGGAATGAGCCATATCGGCCATGACAACGCCAATGGATCCGAAATCGACCTGGGCAACGAACACATCCTCACCGTCACCGGAAGGGATCGGGCTGTCCCACGTCACAACGCGCGTACCGGCTTCCTGCGCAGCCTGCGCAGACGGCACGATCTGGTCACCGGCATTGTTGGAGAGCATCACCGCGCCTTGGCCCTGCGTGGCCGACGTGGTCATGATCTCAATCTGACCGGCCACCGAATTTTCAGGGGTCGGACCAACGAAGAGAAGCTCGCCTGGATTTTCCAATTCCGCATGGGCTTCCTGCGCGCCCTCATGGGCTTGGTCAAAGACCAAGATGCCGAGGAATTTTGGCAGTAGAACCATGTCGACGGACTCTCCGCCGTCCAGCATCATTTGTGCAGACGCCGGGATCGCCGCGACCGACATTCCGGCTGCAAGGAGCGCCGCAGCGGCGCAGCTCGTGGTAAGATGTTTCATCATTTCCTCCCGTTTCGGGTCTGTTGGCCGCCTTGTGGCGTACCGTTCTTCGGTGTGCGAGCTTCATCCCAGCATCGATGCGGGCTCCCGGCTCGCGCGGGCATGTCTATGTCATCCAGGTACCGGCTTGCGCGGTCCCTCCCCCGTTAAGGCGAGCCTTATGTCTTCGGCGACGAGCCCTTGCAGGCGGTGAATTGCTACTTCCGAGTACCAGGCCGCGTGCGGCGTTAGGATGAGGCCCGGCGCATCGCGCAGCGGCGACGAATCCGGCAGTGGTTCGGCCTCAAAGACGTCCAGCGCGGCACCTGCAATGGTGCCATCGTGAAGCGCATCGGCCAGATCGACTTCGTTGATCAACTGGCCGCGGGCGGTGTTCACCAGCAGGGCGTGTTTTTGCATCTTGGCAAGGTTGGCTGCATTGAAAAACCCAATCGTGCCTTCGGTTGCCGGCGCATGGCAGGTGACGATGTCAGCTGTAGCAAGAAGCGTGTCTGCATCCACGAGCGTGATGCCCAAGGCGTGCGCTTCTTGTGCGGTTAAGCCTGGGTCAGAAGCGATGACACGAAAACCAAATCCCCGAACGCGCTGAAGGACCGCCGAACCGATCTGGCCTATGCCGAAGAAACCGAACACGGTCTCGCCAAAAGGCTTGAGCGGCTTGGCATGCTTGACCGCCGCCCACTCGCCGGCGCGGACGCTGGCATCCAGCTTTGGAAGTTTGCGCAACATCGAAAGCGCCAGCGCCACCGTGTGGTCGGCAACCTCGTCGGTGCAATAGTCGGGCACGTAACCGACTTTCAATCCGGCCGCGTCGGCGGCTTTGACATCGATATTGTCGTACCCCACCCCATAGCGGATGATTGTCGCGCCAGGTTTGACGGCCTTGGTTGCGGCCTCGGTGAACGGCGCAAACTGGACGATAGCAACGTCCACATCCTTGACGGCCTCGGCTACATCGTCAGCGGTTTTGCATTGGAACCCCTGGAAGTGTGCACCTGCTGCGCGCGCGGCAGCCTCTTCCTGCGCCAGATTGGGAAAGATCGTATCGGTGACGACAACGCGCGCACTCATGACGTCGCCTCCAAATAGTCATGCAGAATGGTGCCCTGAACGAGGGTGAAATCAGCGCGCCAGTAGAATCCTTCCAGTGGTTCCAATACAGGCAAACGGAACAGAGGAAGCTGTGCATTGGGGCGCAGTTCCACGGTGCAGTGGCCGGCCCACGCTTCGTGGACCGTGACATCCGTGAGCGCGCGCGAGGTGAGCTGGCGGATCGCCGGACGCCCATCGATATGATCAATGGCTTTCAGATTGATGTTGGTTGCAAAGTCAAAGTGCGGCTTAATGGCGGACGGCTCCACCACCTTTTGCTTGTAGGCCATGGTCCCGGTCAGCACGTCGATGCCGTTGCGCTCCACTGTACCAACCAGAAGGTCGCCACGCGCGTCGATCTGTGGGTGCCCATGCTTTTTGGGCTGACCATGGACCTCGCGGCCATGAACCACCCCTCCATCCGATGACAGCGCCAGATAGGGCGAATAACCGCCGGATGCTTTTCCCGGCAGTTCGGCGCCAACCATGACATTCATCTCGCCATAGGGGCCGATCCAGTCCGGATCGTTCATCTGATAAATGTGGGCGCAGGCGATATCACCGGTGCGTTTCAAGGGCGGGGGGAGAAGGAAATCGATGGTATCTGGGTCAGTGCGCCAGTAGAGCGTCATGATGCGGCAGTCGCGGAATTTGAATGGGAATGGCGGCACCATTGGCGCGTCCCATGGTGTCGAAAAACCAGGCGCGATAATGTCTTCCAGCGTCGGGGCCTTCATACCAAAGCGGGTGGTCTGATCGCTCATGCAGCTGCCGCCAATCGCTGGACCACATTTTCCTGGACCTCGATGCCGAGACCAGGCGCGTCAATCGGATAAGCCCAGCCGTCTTTGTGCCAGAGCTTTTCGGCAACAAGGTCGTCCTGGACGACGACGGGGAACGGCTTGTACTCGAAAATCTCCGCGTTCGGCGAAGCCAGTGAAAGATGCAGACTGGCTGCCGTTGTGATGGCTGTTGACCAGGCATGGGCGTTGATCGTCTTGCCGAAAGCTGTGCACAGCGCATCGACGCGTTGAAAACCCGTGATGCCCTCGACCCGCGCAGGATCGACGCCATAAACATCCACCGCGCCCATTTCCATCTGGCGGCGGTAACCGGCTTCGGTGAACTCGCGCTCGCCAGACGCGATGCGCACCGAGGTGCTGGCGGCGAGTTTTTTATAGCCGGCGTCATCGGTCGGGTAGAGCGGCTCTTCGTACCAGCCGATGCGGTATTCGCCCATGCGGTTGCAAACTGAAATGGCGGTATCGACGTCCCAGCGCACCCCGTTTCCAATATCAACGAGTATCTCGGCCTCGTCACCCAGCGCTTCGCGCAGCGCGCGGATGAAGCGCACATCGGTATCGGGATCGCCACCGATGTTGCTCTCACCCTTCTTAGCAAAACCGAGCTTGGTGGAGCGAAAGCCTGCGTCGAAGAAACCGACCACCTCGGCGACGCAGGCGGCCTCACCCTTCTTGTTCACGTGGCTGGAGGCATTGGCGAGAAGGCGCTCATGCTTCAACCCGCCGAGCAATTCATAGAGCGGTTTGCCCGCCGCTTTGCCGGCAATGTCCCAGAGCGCCATATCAACGCCTGAGATGGCCATGGAGGCGATACCACCCTCGCCATACCACCAGACATGACGGCGCATTTTCTCCCACGCGGTGGCGGTATCGGTTGCATCGTCGCCTTTAAGGATCGGCTCCAAGCCATCGGTGACAATGGTAGCGACCGCCTTGCAGGCTTCCGGCCACATGGCGATACACTCGCCCCAGCCAGTTGCGCCCTCTTCGGTCGTGACTTTGACGAGCACGGTACGCCGGATGGTGCCGAAATCATTCGGGTCGGGATAGGCGATGGGAAAGGGTTCAATCGCGCGGATACGCATGCGGTGGTCCACCTCCCGATTTGGATCAGCGCTCTTTTTCAAAGTCCCTGAAAACCCTTCTGAGGTTTTGACAGAGCGGTGGTGGCGCTGTATCCATCAAATTGGACAGACCAATTAAATAACCAGACGAAAACGAGGTCAAGCCCCTATGGTCAATCTCAGCGATCTCAACCCGATCCCAGTCCCCGACCTTTCCGGTCGCACCATCCTCCTCACCGGTGCCGACCGGGGCATCGGAGCCGCTCTGGCCCGGCTTTTGGTGGATAAAGGCGCGCGTGTGATCGCGGGTGTCTACGGAAAGGTGGCCGATACCAAACTGCTCGACGGGGCAGAAACCATCAGCCTCGATGTTACAATCCAGGGACAAGTTGATGCCGCGATCGCTGCCGTTGGCGGCAAGCTGGATGTGTTGGTCAACAATGCCGGCGTCATCGACCCAATCGGCCATGCCGCCGATCTCGCCACCGACAGTCTGCGCACGGCCTTTGAGGTGAACGTGCTTGGAGTCCACCGCATGACGGTGGCCGCTTTGCCGCTCCTCAAGGCCTCGCGGGGCGTTGTGGTCAATGCTGGCACCGGCGCCGCAACCACGCCGATGGAAGGTTGGACCGCCTACTGCGCTTCGAAAGCCGCGATGCGGATGCTCACCCAGATGTTCGCCATGGAGTTGGAGGGAACCGGCGTGCGTCACACCTTCATCGGCATTCCACCAACGGATACCGACATGCAGGGCGCCATCCGCCAAGCAGGACTCAACCCGATCTCCAAAATCGCCCAAAGCGAACTGGTGAACCCTGCCGTGCCTGCCTCGGTGATGGCATGGCTATGCAGCGCTGAAGCGGTCGAGCGCTCTGACGTGATTCAGGATGTGCGCGATGATTTTTTCACGCAGAAGATGGCACGCTAGCGCCAGTCGACGACCTTAGCAGTTGCCCCGCAGCTCCAGAGCATTTTCAGCGAAAGTGTGTGCGGTTTCGCGCCCGGAAAATGCGACAAAACAATAAGTTAGAGCGTTCCGAGTGACTCGGTGTTCATGAGAAACGCTCTAGTGCCGCAAAATCTTGCCGAAGAAGTCGCGCGCGCGCTCGGCCTTGGGCGCGTCGAACAAGACCGCTGGTGGACCTTCTTCAACCACTTCGCCCTCGTCCATAAAGATCACTTTGTCGGCAACTTCGCGGATGAAAGCCATCTCGTGGCTGACCAGGATCATCGTGATGCCCTCGGCCGCAAGGCGGCGAATGGTGTCTAGCACTTCGTTGACGAGTTCGGGATCGAGCGCCGAGGTGACTTCGTCGAGCAGGAGAATCTGCGGCTTCAACGCCAATGCACGCGCAATGGCAACCCGTTGCTGTTGGCCGCCGGACAATTGATCGGGAAAGGCCGCGAGCTTGTCAACAAGACCGACCATTGCGAGGAGCTTTTCTGCTTCAAGCCTCACTTCGGCCATCGGTCGCTTTTTTATTTTGGCCGGTGCGACCGTCACGTTCTGCAGCACGCTCATGTTTTGAAACAGATTGTACTGTTGAAAAACGATGGCCATCTGATCGCGCGCTTCGCGCACAGAAGCTGCACTTTTGAAATTGATGGTTTTGTCATGGATTGTCACACCGCCGGACGTGACAGGCGTCAGCCCGACAAGCGTGCGCAGCACTGTTGACTTGCCCGAACCAGACGGGCCGACAAGGCCGATCACCTCCCCCTTTTCCATGGAGAAGGAAACCCCCTTGAGAACCTCAATCGCGCCGTAGCGGGCGCGCAGATCGTTGACCGCGAGGTGTGGCAAGGCGTTTCTCCAGATACTGGCCCAGCATGCTGAGCGGGAAGGACATTAGGAAATAGCAGAAGGCGATGGTGCCAAACACCAGCAGCGCCGAGAAGCCCTGATTGTTCAGCTCCTTGCCGCGAAAGGTGAGCTCAAAAACACCAATCTGGCTGACGAGCGCGGTGTCTTTAATAAAGGAGACAGCAAAGGCGATTGCTGGGGGAATAATGACCGGCCAGGCCTGCGGAAGCACAACGGTCAGGAGCGTGCGCAGCCGCCCAAAATTCATCGCCGTTGCCGCTTCGACCTGCGTCTGTGCCACGGACTCGATGCCGCCGCGAATGATGTCGGCGGTGTAGGCGACAGCGTAAATGCAGATGGCAATGACGGCGATGGTGAACAACGAGGCATCGGTCGTGATCGTTTGAATGAAGAAGAGCACCAGATAGATGACGACGATGAAAGGAATGCGGCGGAAAATCTCCACATAGGCGATGCAAATGGCGCGCAAGGGCAAGGCCCACAGGCCAGGCGTCTGGCGCAGATAGACCAGGACAAAGGCCAGCCCGAATCCGATCAGGCAGCCCATGGCCGTCATGGCCAGCGTCAAACCGGCCGACTGAGCTAAAAGCACCATATTGTCGAGCGTGAAAAAGCGCGGGATCTGTTCGATGATCCGTTCCATTAGTGGCGGTCCATTTTCAGAAAATCCTCGCCTTGACGCGGAACGCCCAGCGGCCGAGCAAGGCCAGCCCGATAGAGGCGATGAAGGTCAGCACGACGTACATGACCGCAACGATCGAAAAATATTCCAGCCAGCGATAGTTGACGGTCGATAAGTTGATCGCCTGCCCGGTCAGCTCATCGACGCCGATCAGCGCGCCAATGGACGTTCCCATGACCAGAACGACGATGAAGAAGTTGGCAAGCGCCGGATACACCGACTTGGCGATGTGCGGGACGATGATGTAGCGAATTTGCTGAACCAGCGAGAAGCCGAGGGTCTGCCCTGCTTCCAATTCGGTTCGGCGCACGGACAAGAACCCGGCCCGCAGGATCATCGTCAGATAGGCCCCGGCGTTGAGGATCAGGCCGATCAGCACGCAGGCCTCATTCGACCAGCGAATGCCAACTTCTGGCAGCCCGAAATAGAGAAAGTAGATTTGGATCAGCGCTGGCGTGTTGGTGATGAAGACCACATACCCATCGACCAGAAGCCGCAAAGGCTTGGCGCCGTAGGTTTTGATCGCCGCGCCGACCAACCCAATGACGGCGCCACCGCCAAAGGCGACGACGCCGAGTTGGAAGGTCAGCCAAGCGCCCGCCAAGAGCGCATCAAATTGGCTCCAGACGACGCCGTATTGGAACGTGTAGTTCATGGCAAACCGGCGACCCTAAATCCTGCCCGGCACTGCACCCGGCCCCGCCGCTGACGCTGAAATCAGCAAGACAAATGGCAAGACCGGGGGCAGCGTCGGGAAGACGATTTTAGAAGTAGGGATTGGGCGTGATGTCACGCAGCATCGGCGAGCCGTAATGCGCTTCCCATCGCTCATTGACGAAGCCTGACGAATGCAGGCCATAGAGCAGGATGTTGAGCACTTCGGTCAGATTGTCATTGCCTTGCGCCACGCCGATTGCGCAGTAGGCGACGAAGATCGGGTTCTCGACGACACGCCAATCGACATCGGGATAGTTCTCGGTGAAGGCCATGAAGAAGTCGATGTTTTCGACGATGGCGTCCGCGCGTCCCTGGGCTACCAGACGAACCGTGTCGGCCAAAGTATCAACGAGCTCCAACTCGACATTGGGCATATTTTCTTCGATCCAACCCACGGTCCAGTTGCCACGCATATTGGCGAGCGTCACACCTTCCTGGTTGAACTCCTGCCAGCTGTCGCCGTCGATCTCGGACGTCGCGAGGACGGCCAGCACTTCGGTGTGCAAAGGAACTGTGTAGTCGATCAGCATGGCGCGTTCGGCGTTGCGGGTAAGGGCGCCCAGCGAAACATCGATACGATCGGAAACAAGGAACGGCACGCGCTGAGGCGTCTCGGTTGGGACCCACTCGACTTCAACGCCAAGACCTTCGGCCAGGGCATTGGCAATGTCGATGTCAAAGCCTTCCCAATCGCCCGCGTCGTTGCGCGTGCTCATGTTCGGGAAATTCGGATTGATGCCGACGCGTAGCACGCCTTCCGACAAAATTTCATCAAGGGTGCGCGCTTCGGCCACTGCCAACGGCGCGCTCAAAATAGCGAGGCCGGATAGGGCCGCAACGAATGTGCGTTTGAGCATTGATCTTCCTCCACATTGGGTTGGCTCGATGTCTTACCAGCCAACAAAGACGAAAGCTCACATAGCGTTCTGTGCGCATTACGAACTTTCGTGCGGATTATGACGCTTTGTCGCACCGCACTGTCAATGGCGCATCCGTACGTGCAAACCGCTATACCTGCGGCCTGCGGGTTTCAGATCACGCAACTGAATTCTCGGACAGAACGACCCCTCCTCTTTCGAACAGGTGTGCGTATATTGAACTTGATAGCCAGGTGTGGGCTCCAAAAACCGAGACGATGATGAGCGGCGGGCGAGAATGCAGATTGGACTGATCGTAAACCCGATCGCTGGCTTGGGCGGTCGCGTCGGATTGAAAGGCACGGACGGTCCCGGAACCGTGGCGGAGGCTCTGCAACGAGGAGCAGAACCACAGGCCGGGCCACGCACCAAACGGACTTTGGCGCGTCTTGCTGATCGTGTTCCCGGCGCAAGGCTTCACGTCGCGCCTGGGGCACTCGGTGCAGATTGGGCTGAAGGCCTGAATTTTGATCTCAATGTGCTTGAAATCGAATCTCACTCGCAAACAGCGCGCGATACGCGACTTGCTGTTCAGGCAATGTCGGATCACGATCTGATCGTGTTCGCCGGCGGAGACGGCACAGCGCGGGATGTCGCATCTGCCGCCAGATCGGTTCAGGCGATCTTGGGCATACCATGCGGTGTGAAAATGCACTCAGGCGTCTTCGCCGTTTCGCCAGAAGCTGCTGGTGCCCTGCTCGCCGATGTATTGACCATGCCTGACCGGATAGGCTGGACCGACGAAGCGGAGATCATGGACATCGATGAAGCCGCGCTTCGGCAGGGGCACATCGCACCAGAGCTTTACGGTCATGCCCGCGTGCCTCTGGTCCGCAATCGCATGCAGGCGTCGAAGGGTGGTCGTCGCAAAGATTGGGGAGCGGCCCTGGCAGGCGCTGCGGCAGAACTGGCCAATCAGATGGACCCAGACACACTCTATGTCATCGGTCCAGGCACCAGTGCTGGCGCTGTGATGCGAGCCGAAGGCCACACGCCGACAATCCTAGGGATTGATGCCATGCGCGACGGCGAAGTTGTCGGGCAGGATCTGAGCGCGGCAGAGTTGGAACGCCTTTCTAGTGGCAAGTCGGTACGGATCGTTCTGGGTGTGACAGGTCAGCAGGGCTTTCTGATCGGTCGCGGCAATCAACAGATCAGCCCCAAACTGCTGGCCCAAGCCGGGCGCGACGGACTGATCGTGCTTGCAGCCGAAGACAAGCTGATGGAGCTTGCTCAACCGCGTCTCTGGATCGACAGCGGCGACCCGGATCTTGACGCCGAACTGGAAGGGTTTCTGCGGGTGCGGACGGCACCTGGACGAGAAACAATGATGCGGCTTTCTGCCGGTTGAAATCGCACCGCCGCTGACTTGATTTCATCTGTGCGTTATGTGAACTTTTGTGCACTATTTGCACGCCCGTCCAGACGACCAACTATCGCCCGTGATCTGAGGAGAATTGCATGTCGAGCGAACCCAGGCCCACACAATCTCGATCCCACCCCTGGATGGCCCTTTCAGCACCGGGCGTGATCGATGAGATGCTGGCCGAGATTGGCGCCCCCTCGGTTGAGGCTTTGTTCGAGCAAATTCCGGCCGATCATTACCGCAAGACACCACTCGATCTGCCACCGGCGCTCACCAGCGAAATGGAACTGAAACGCGATCTGGTCACGCGGCTGAAAAAAAACGAAAGCTGCGAAGACAATCTCAGCTTTCTGGGCGCAGGTGTGTGGCAGCACCATGTACCGGCGATTGTCGATGAGATCGTCGGGCGCACTGAATTCGCCACCAATGTGTGGGGCAGTTACCAGTCTGACCACGGTCGCAACCAGACCTGGTTTGAGTTCTCCTCTCAGCTCGGCGCGCTGCTTAACCTCGATGTTGTGCAACTGCCCGTTTACTCTTGGGGCTGCGCGAGCGGCCATGCCATTCGCATGGCGGCCAAGATCACCGGGCGCAAAAAGGTCCTGGTACCGCAGCTTAGCGATCCGGAGCGCCTGTCAGTGATCCGCACCTATTGCCAGCCGCAAGAGATGGAAAGCGCCATTGAAGTGGTCATGGTTTCGGCAGACCCTACGTCGGGACGTCTCGATCTCAATGATCTGAAAGCCAAGCTTGGCTCGGACGTGGCCGCCGTCTACTTCGAGAATCCCGCCTATCTTGGAACCATCGAAACTGGGGCGGCCGAAGTCGCCAAACTGGCGCGGGCGGCAGGCGCTGAAACCATTGTCGGCGTCGACCCAATCAGCCTCGGCGTGATGACCGCGCCCGGCGACTACGGCGCTGATATCGTCACAGGGCCTGTCCAACCTCTGGGCGTGCACATGCACTGCGGCGGTGGCGCAGGTGGGTTCATCGCCTCACGCGATGAAGAGGCCTATGTGCGCAGCTACAATGGGTTTCTTGTTTCCATTGCCCAAACTCTAGAAGAGGGCCAACACGCTTTTGGTCTCGCCTGCCCGCACCAGAATTCCTACGGCATGCGCGAGGATGGCAATGATTGGACCGGCAACTCCACCTACCTCTGGGCGATTGCTGGTTCCGTTTATATGAGCCTGCTCGGGCCTGATGGCTTTGCCGAGGTTGGGCGGCTGATCGTCTCGCAAGCGCGTTATGCCGCCAAACTTCTGGGTGAAGTGCCCGGCGTGCGGATTGTTTGGCCGGAAACACAGTTCAAGGAATTTGTTGTCAATTTCGATGACACGGGCAAAACCGTGGCCGAGATCAACGATGCCCTGCGCGCCAAAGGCATTTTCGGTGGCAAAGACATTTCCGGTGAAGGGTTGGGTGTCGGACAATCGGCGCTCTACTGCGTGACCGAAGTGCACACCGCTGCTGACATTCAACGCCTTGCCGATACCATGAAGGAGGTTCTGTCATGAGCCGTTTGCCGAACTTTCACGCCGCCAAATGGGACGAGCCGGTTGTCATGGAGATGGGCCGCCCAGGCGGGCGCGGGCAAGTTTTCCCAGCGCCGGAATCTGACGTTACCAACAGTGTTGGCAACGATCTGATCCCCAGTGCGATGGCCCGTAAGGACCGCCCGGAATTGCCGGAAATTACCGAGTTCGAAGCGCAGAGACACTATCTGCACCTGAGCCAGATGACGCTTGGCATGATGGGTGTGAGCCTGTTTGGCACCTGCACGATGAAGTACAATTCCAAAACATCGGAATATGCCACGCTGCGCCCGGAGCTTGCGGAGGTTCACCCCTACCAACATGAAGACACGTTGCAGGGCGTGCTCGGCATCATTCATGAGTTCGATGGCATTTTGCGATCGCTCTCAGGCATGGACCAGTTCATCTTCCAGGCCGGAGGCGGCGCTGATGCCGCTTACACGATGACAGCGCTTGCCCGAGCGTACTGGAAAGACAAGGGCCTTCTTGGCCAGCGCACCGAGATGGTAACATCGGCGCAGTCGCACCCCTGCAACCCAGCAACCGCTGCCGCGGCCGGGTTCAAGGTGGTGAATCTTCCACTGGAAGAGAATGGCTACCCCTCGCTGGACGCGTTGAAGGCCGCGGTGAGCGACAAGACCGCGCTCATCATGCTCAACAATCCCGACGACATGGGCATCTACAATCCTGAGATCAAAGAGTGGGTCCGTGTCGCCAAGAACGCTGGTGCACTATGTTTCTATGATCACGCCAACTTCAATGGTGTGATGGGCAAACTGTCAGCGCGTGAGCTGGGCTTTGATGCCTGCATGTTCATGCTGCACAAGACCTTTGGCGCACCCAAAGCTGGCGGTGGCCCGGCCGTAGGTGCCTTTGGCTGCTCAGATGCGCTTGCGCCCTACCTGCCGACACCGGTGGTGGTGAAAGAGGGTGAGCGCTACCGGCTCGATGATGACCGTCCCAAATCAGCCGGCAAGGTGCGCGAATACTGGGGCAATGTTCCCCAGGTCGTTAAAGCGTATGCCTGGGCGCGTGGCATGGGTGCCGAGGGCATTCAGCTTGCCTCCGACATCTCGGTGGTTGCCAACAACTACATGGACAAGCGCCTGTCTGAGATTGACGGACTTGCGATTTCCAACCCTGACGTCAAAGCCCACCGCATGGAAATGACGCGCTGGTCACTCGGTCCACTTGCCGAAGAAACTGGCATCGGTACCGTCGATTTTGCCAACCGCATGGCGGACTATGGCATCGACCCGTGGTGGATGAGCCATGAGCCGTGGATCGTCGCCGAACCGTTCACGCCCGAAGCCGGTGAGCTGTGGTCGAAAGAGGATATCGATCTTTGGATCGATGTGGTCGCCAAGATCGTCGAAGAAGCGCGCACTGAGCCTGAAATGGTGAAATCAGCACCGCACAATCAACCCGTTGCGCAGGTGAAAGGCGATGTGTTTGAGGACCCAAGCCAATGGGCGATGACCTGGCGGGCTTACAAACGCAAGATCATGGGAGATGCGCAGGTAGATGGTGACGCTGCTACGCGTGGCGCGGCTTAGGCCGTGCTACGAAGCGCCCCATCAGTCAGCCAAAACGGAAATGCCCTTGAGGTCAGCGCTCGGTCTCTGACCGAGCACCAGTTCGGCAACGACCTGCGCAGTCATGGGCGCGGCACTAAAGCCCACCCAAGGAAAAAGCGCCAGAAAGAAGCCAGGTGTGCCGGGCACTTCGCCCAGAATCGGTCGCCAATCCGGCGTTCCGTTCACCCAGGCTGTCCAACTGCGCACCGCACGCATATGGCCAAGTTTGGGAACCACATCGGCGGCAATTCCCATATTGCCTGTCAAGCTCGATGGGTCGGTGGCAAGAGTGCCATCGGAACGCGAGGCCGCCGGCCATCCACCACCAATGATGCAGCCACCATTGGACGTCTGTTTCAACGACAGCTTGCCAGCCGCCGAATAGACCAGATGCGGAATCAGCGGCGCTACCGGTTCAGTAACGGTGACCTGCAAGGGAAACCCATCGATCTCGATGTCGACACCCAGCATGGCGGCGATTTCACCGGCTTTGGCGCCGGCGGCATTCACAACACGGCCCGCATGATAAGTTCCGCGCGACGTGGCAACCTGAAAACTGCTCCCCTGGTTCGCCAACCCGGTGACCATCGTGTGGCGATGAACGATGACCCCGGCGCTTTGCGCAGCCGCCGCCACCGCAGGCGTTGCACGCAGCGGATTGGCTTTGCCTTCCAGCGCGCAAAAACCGCCGCCAATGGCCTTGTCCGAAAGGTAGGGCGCGACGGTGCGCAGCGCATTGCGATCCAAAAGGGTCGTCTCGACGCCATGCTCGGCCTCGATCTCGGCTTTGCGCTCAATCAGTTGGATCTGCGCATCGGTCCGCGCGACGACGATGCCGCCACCCAGTTTGACGTCCAAGTCCTCGCCCACACGCGCCGACAACGCCTGCCAGAGGCCAAGCGAATCTTTCAAGAAGCGCAGGCATGGTCCGTAAGCGCGCGCCCAATCTTCGCCATAGAGGGCAAACTCAGGATACTGGATCTGAAGGTGCAGAGACCCAGCATTGGCCCCGGAAGCCTGCGCCCCAAGATCGCCAGCCTCCACCAAAGCAACCGCGGCACCGGCCTCCGCCAGGTTCCAGGAGGTCATCAATCCGGTGATGCCACCGCCAATCACCAGGACATCAAAACGGTCTGCCATCAGTGCAGCGCCCCCTTTGCACTCGACACCATTTCCCATTCTGTGAGGACACAATGAGCAAGAGCTTTTCTGGTAGCCATACCGTCACCATTACGCCGTTCACCGAAGGTGGCCGTGCCATCGACTTTCCGGCTTGGGAGCGGTTTCTCGACTGGCAGATGGCCAGTGGCGTGCCCGGCGTCATCATCTTGGGCACGACAGGTGAGTTTCTCACCATGACCGACGAGGAGCGCGAGCAGTTCGTTGATCACACAGTGAAATACATCAACGGCCGCATCACCGTCTGGGTCGGCACGATGAACGCCTACACGCCCAATGCCGTGCGCTATTCCAAGCAGGCCGAAGACCTTGGCGCAGACGGGCTGATGATCATCCCGCCCTATTACTACACGCCGACCGAGGACGAGATTTTCAACTATTACCAGGCGATCTGTGAGGGCTGCGATCTGCCGATCATGCTCTACAACAACCCGTTCACCTCGAACGTGGATATGAGCGCCAAACTGGTCGGCAGGCTCACCAAGAGCTTCGATCAGATCCGCTACATTAAAGAGGCCAGCCAGCGCATCGAACGCATCCACGATATCATCATCGAGAGCGATGGGCTGATGAATGTCTGGGCCGGGCAACGGGTTTTGGAAAGCTATAAGATGGGTGCCAAAGGGTATGTGAACCCCTATGGCAACTACATTCCGCGCGCTTCGGTGAAGTTCGTTGAGTGGGCCGAGCAGGGTCGTTGGGACGATGTGCAAGCGGTCCAAACGGTTATTTCCCAGTTCGATACGATCATCACCGAGGGTCATCCGCTTTACGGCCACCAATGCTACTCCAAGGCGCTCGCCGCCGCAGCCGGATACCCGGTCGGCGATGTGCGCGCGCCGATCACCACCTTCGAGAGCCTCGGCGACGAAGGCCGCGAGCGCGTTGCGCGTATGGTGCCGCTGATGGAAGAGTTGGACCGGATCGTCGACGCGATCGAAGGTCGCCAGGTCGCTGCGGAGTAGCATAGAAGAGCAGCCTTAACGGATGTAGGCCGCGCCGTTTACGTCAATGGTGGCGCCCGTCAGATGGCGGGCGCGGTCTGAGGCCAGAAAGACCGCCGTCTCGGCGATGTCTTCCGGCGGCACCCACTCGCCCATCGGCAAGGTGGCCGTGACTGCGTCTTCGCCGCCGACCTTGGCCGCCGTTTCAACTGACATGCGCGTGCGCACGACACCTGGCGCGATGACATAGGCAAGAATTCCTTTTGCGGCGTAGTTGCGCGCCACAGTCTTGGTCGCGGCCGAAATCGCGGCCTTGGAGGCCGCATAAGCAATGGCACCTGGGTTCGAGGTGCCGCGCGTGGTCACCCAACTGCCAATACCGATGATCGAGCCGTTGGTTTCGGTGCCCAGCCAGTCGCGTACCGCATGACGCATCAGTCGTGCCGGCGCGTGCACATTGACGGTCATGGCCTCGGTCCAAACCGCATCCCATTCCTCGATGGGATCGGAGATGCCGCCGCTTTGACGCATAATGCCGGCATTGTTGACCAAAACATCGACTTGCCCATCGGCTAGCTCCAATGCTTCGGCCCAGAAACGATCAACAGCCTTCAAATCCTTGAAATCGGCTTGAACCAGGTGCGCTCGGCCATCCGTCGCCGCTTCCACGCCTGCACGGTCGCCGCCATAATGGGCGATCACGGTCGCGCCGGCATCAAGCATTGCTTTGGCCGTTGCCGCACCGATACCCTTGGATGCTCCAGTGACGATAATGGTTTTGCCCGCAAGCTCGCTCATCGTTCGCTCCGTTTGACGAAGGGTGTGGCCGCAAGTGCCGGATTGCAGCGCGCATAGGGCGCGGGCAGCGCGATTTCCGCGCCAAGCGCGACCGCGGCTTTCCAAGTCCAGCGCGGGTCCCAAAGCATGCCGCGCGCCAGTGCAACGAGGTCGGCCTGACCAGTGGCGATGATCGTTTCGGCTTGAACGGGATCGGTGATCTGGCCGACGGCCATGACGGGCATTCCGGTCTCGCGACGGATCGTCTCGGCAAATCCAACCTGATAACCCGGCCCGGTGGTGATCTTCTGGCGCTGATCCAGGCCACCGGAGGTGACGTCGATCATTTCGCAGCCCGCCCCCTTCAAGGCTTGGGAAAAGGCAAGCGTTCCCGCCATGTCCCAGCCGCCATCGATCCAATCGGTCGCCGATAGCCGCACGATCACTGGCTTTTCCGCCGGGAAGGCTTCGCGCACGGCTTTGAAGACTTCCAACGGAAAACGCATGCGGTTTTCCAGCGAGCCGCCATACTGATCCTGGCGCTGGTTGGTGATTGGCGACAGGAATTGATGCAGCAAATAGCCATGTGCGGCGTGCAACTCGATTAGATCGAAGCCGGCGCGGTCGGCGCGCTTAGCGGCATCGACAAAGGCGTTGCGCACGCGTTCAAGCGCCGCATCGTCCATCGCGCGTGGTTCCGGCCAGCCTGGAAGATAGGGAACCGCCGAGGGTGCATCGGTGACCCAGGCGCCCTCGCCCTCGATCAAACCGCCGCCTTCCCAAGGCTCCACCGTGCTACCCTTGCGACCAGCGTGGCTGAGCTGAATGCCAATGCGCACATCGGCAATCGACTTCATGAACGTGATGATGTTGGCGAAGGCCTCTTCGCACGCATCGTCGTACAGGCCAGTGCAGCCAGGCGTTATGCGTCCTTCTGGCTCGACCCCAGTCGCCTCAACGAAAACGGTGCCAGGACCGGACATCGCGAACTGGCCCAAATGCGCCAGATGCCATTGACCTGGCACGCCATCAATGGCCGCATATTGACACATGGGCGAGACGACAACGCGATTGGGCAGCGTGAGCCCACCCAGTTGGAGGGGCGTGAACAGTTGAGCGGACATGAACGACCTTGAACCTGTTGGAAAATGCGATTGATCGATGCCAATCGTGCGTTATAGTAACTTGTGTGCGCTATTTGAACATGGCGCGGAAATGCAGACAAGCAGAAAGGTCCGTTTATGTCCCCGCTCCGTGTTGCCGCCAGTACCTTTCCCTTTCTCTATTCACACGGCGGTCTGGATGCGCTCAAGCATCTGAAAACGCTCGGGTATGACACCTATGAGTTGATGATCTTTCCGCCGCACTGTTGGCCTCGTGAACTGACTGTTGCCGAAAAGCGCGACTACAAGGCCTGGCTGAACGGCGAAGGCGGGCATGTCAGCAGCTTCTGCTATCCGCTGCTCGACAACAATCCGAACGGTGTGGACCGGCTGATGAGGGCTTACACGCTGGATCGCTACAAAGAAGCCATCGACTTTTCCGCCGAGCTGGAGTGCCCCTATGTGGTCGCCATTCCTGGTCCGGTGAACAGCCTGATCAACCCTCCGCACCAGTGGATGCTGGATTGGTTTGTGGAAGGCATGAAGGAACTGGTCGCCTATGCCAAGGGCACTGGTGTTCAGTTGCTCTTGGAAAACGTGCCCTTCACCTACCTGCCAACGGCCAAAGATATGGTCGACACCGCTGCGCTGATCGGGCCGGAAGTCGGTGTAAATTTTGACGTCTGCAACAGCGCCTTCATCAAGGAAGACCCAGCCGACGCCATCCGCATGCTGGGCAGTCTGGTGAAGAACGTTCACATTTCCGACTCAGGCTATGATGAGTTCAAGCACGCAAAGCTGGGTACCGGCATTGTTGATCCAGGCTCCGCGGCCAAAGCGCTTAACGATATCGGCTATACCGGCGTGACAGTGCTGGAAATCATCACCGACGCATTGGCCGAAGGCGCTGATCCTGATGGCGATATCAAAGCCAGCCACGATATTTTGGCTTCCAATGGATGGGCAGCAAGGGGTTAAGCCAGACCCGCTTCGATCGGCAGGATGATCCCTGTCATCCCTGCCGATGCATCGGACCCAAGGAAATGGGCTGCGTTCGCCACATCCTGTTCCGTGGCAAGACGGCCCAAAGCGGATTCGCCCTCCAATGCCGCTAAGGCTTCTGCCGGCGATGGACCGCCCGCCTCATGGCGTGTCTCAACGCGGCTCATCAGCGCGTCGGTCGCAATTGGTCCTGGTGCCAGTGCGTTCACACGAATGTTGCGCGGCCCAAGGTCCAGCGCCGCCGCGCGCACTACGCCTATTACGGCATGCTTAGAGGCTGTGTAGAGCACCTGTTTGGGATGAGCCTTGTAGCCGTTGATAGACGCCATCGCGACTATGGACCCACGGCCGGACCGTTCCAGCGCGCCTGCGAACGCGCCTATGGTTGCGGCTACGCCCCACACATTGACCCGCATCACGCGATCCCACTCGGCAAGGTCCAGTTCGTCCAGGCCGCGCCAGGGCGGGACCAAGCCTGCATTGGCGATCACGATATCCACCTTGCCAAGTCGCGCAGCGAGTTCCTTCAACTGGGCATCGGCCGCATCTTCGGCCAGATTGATCCCTTCAAACTGCCAGCCGTCGGGCAAGTCAGGCAGCTTGCCGGGCAAATCAACAGCAACGATGTTGGCACCATCCGCCGCCAGCCGTTCTGCGATGGCGCGTCCCAGGCCGCTGGCCGCACCGGTTACCACAGCCGAACGGCCCTCAAGGGAATGATTGTTTTCCACGGCAAAACCCTCCAACACAGGGTCGCCAGATGCTGACCCAATTCTTGATTGCCTCTCCCGCACACTTGTGCGTTATGTGAACTCATGCAAGACAAATCGCCAGATTCACCTATGATCACGATCCTCGGCGCGGGCTCTATCGGCGTCTCCTTCGCCGCGGTGTTCTGCGATACCGGCGCGAAGGTTTGCCTGGCTGACCCCGATGCAGACCGACAGGGGGCTGCTCCTCATGGTTTGGCCGAGCATGTCGAAGCCATGAGAGATGCCGGCCTCTGGCGCGGTGGCGCAGGTTCAGTGGAAGTGGTTGATGACCCCGGCAAAGCACTGCAGGGTTCAGATCTCGTCATCGAATGCGGGCCGGAGACCCTGGAAACCAAAAGAGCTATCTTTGTGGATCTGCTGGCACGCACTGGATCGGAAACGGTCTTGGCGACAGCGTCGTCCGCGATCACCATCTCAGAGATCCTACCGGATTCATCCCAGCAAAAGCGCTGCCTGGTCGCGCACCCGGTCAATCCGCCCTCAATTCTTCGCGTCATCGAGTTGGTGCCCGCGCCCGGTACCGACCAGGAGGCAACAGCCAAGGCTGCCAGATTGTTCCAGTCAGCGGGATTTGAAACGGTTCATCTCGGCCATGAGATTGAGGGGTTTGTGCTCAACCGATTGCAGAGCGCCGTGCTGCGTGAGGCCTATCGGCTTGTCGATGAAGGCGTAACAGATGTGGCGGGTATTGAGGCAATCATGCGAATGGGCCTTGGCCCGCGATGGGCGCTATCGGGTCCGTTTGAAACGGCAGAACTCAACACACCCGGCGGTATCAAGGCCCATGCTGCGCGGATGGGGCCAGCCTACAAGCGCATCGGCGAGGCGCGTGGCGAAACCGTGGATTGGAATGAAGACCTCGTGGCCAACGTCAACGCGCAGCGGCGGGAAGTCTTGCCGTTGGAGGCCCTTGCCGCGCGGGCGACATGGCGTTCGCGCGCTGTCGCTCGGCTCGTTGCAGCGCGCGATCGGCTGATGCAGGACTGACCATACAATGACCGATATCGTTTTTCAGTTCGAAGGGCGTGCGATCAATGCTCGCGAGGGTCAAAGTCTGGCTGCAGCCTTAACGCAGGCTGGGGTGCGCGCGTTCCGCGAAACCGCCAAGGATGCTGAACGCGGCATCTTCTGCGGGATGGGCGTGTGCCAGGATTGCCTTGTTAGCGTCGATGGCAACGCGAACCGCCGCGCCTGCATGACTCCGGTCGAAAACGGTATGTCCGTTGCTCGGCAGGTCGCACTGCCAGCATTCGGGGATGGGGCGAATTCGCCGGATGGCAAAGCCCTGCACGTTTCACCCGATGTCTTGGTTATCGGTGGTGGTGCAGCCGGTCTGTCAGCGGCTATCGCCGCTGCAGACGCCGGCGCTGACGTGGTCCTTCTGGACGAGCGCAAAGTGGCTGGCGGGCAATATTACAAGCAGGCCGCTGATGGCACGATTCTCGATCAGCAGCAGGATGACGGGGCGCAGCTTGTCGCACGCGCCAAGGCTTCAGGCGCGCGGTTGATCTCCGGCGTTGAGCTTTGGGGAGCGTTCGACGGGTTGCTGTTTCTCGGCCATCGTGACGGAGCGCCGCTTATCGCCAAGCCAAAAACCGCGATCATTGCCACCGGTGCGTATGAACGGCCTGTGACCGTGCCTGGATGGACACTTCCTGGCGTGATGACAACAGGCGCCGCACAGACTTTTTGGCGCAGCTATCAAACCTTGCCTGGCAAGCGAATTGCCGTCTGCGGCTCAGGTCCCCTCAACGTGCAAGTTGCGCTGGAGTTGGCCAAAGGCGGTGCAGAAATCGTCCATCTGGCCGAGCGGGCGCCGGATGCCATCACCAAGCCTGTTACGGCGCTGGCCATGGCGGCCGCAGACCCAAAGCTCACCTTGCAAGGCCTCGGCATGTTGGCCGGACTGCGCAAGCACGGCATCCAGGTGCACAACAACAGCGAACTTTCCGAAATTACTCAAGACGGCGAAGGCTTGGCCGCAACGTTCACCACTTCTGGACACCAAAAGACGGTGCATGTCGATGCGCTGTGCATGAACGCCGGGTTCGAACCGCAGAACGAAGTTCTGCGCCTCCTTGGCGCCAAGATGCGGTACGACCCGGCAATGGGTCATCTGCGCTGCGAAAAAAGCGCGCGCATGGAGACAAGCGTACCCGGCCTCTATGCGATTGGGGACTGTACCGGTCTGGGTGGGGCACCGGCCGCCCGGATCGAAGGCGAGATTGCGGGCGGCTGCGCAGCAGCGTCAACAGGCCATGGCGAAGCCAGCGATTTGGCCGCCAAACTACGAGCGCTAGCCAAGCATCGGCGGTTCCAAGCCAAGCTTTGGATGCTCTATGACATTGCGCCACGCGATACGGCGCCCTTGCCGGACGAGACCACGATCTGCCGCTGCGAAGAGTTGACCCTAGGCGATGTTCGCGCCGGGCTGGCCACAGCGCCCGGTCATGTGGGATCACTGAAGCGCGCCACACGCGTCGGCATGGGGCGCTGTCAGGGGCGCTATTGCGGACCAATCGCTGCGCGGATGGTCTCCGAGGCAACCGGCAAGGCGATCGAAGACTTGAGTTTTTTCGCTCCGCGCGTGCCCATCAAACCAGTTGCCATTTCAGCCATTTTGGCCGCCGAAGAGGCCCTAGGCGAAGTCCAAGGCGAAACCTTGGTCGAGGCCATCATTGAGGCCCCAGATGACGGCGGCTGACACGCTGGTCATTGGTGGCGGCGTAACCGGAACTGTCGCGGCTATCGCTCTGGCGGAAAAAGGCGCACGCGTCACCATCCTTGATGCTGGAACCAATGCAGGGTCCGACGCCAATGCCGGATCGCTGCACGTGCAAATGCAAAGCCGCTTTATGCGGCTCTATCCCGATCAGGTGGCCAACATCGAAGCCTCCCTGCCCTTTTATCGCGAGGCTGCAGAGGTCTGGGCTCGACTCGATGAGAAGCTTGGTGGCCTGGATCTAGTGCGCCATGGCGGGTTGATGCTCGCCGAAAGCGCGGAACAACTGGCGTTCCTGGAAACCAAAGCCAAACGGGAAGCATTCAAGGGTCTCAAAGTCGAAATTCTTGATCGCTCGGCCTTGAACAAAGTTGCGCCGTGGCTTGGTCCGCAAATTGTTGGCGCAGAACTTTGCAAGGATGAAGGCAAGCTCAACCCTTTGATCGCCAACCTGAAGTTACGGACCTGGGCGGCGAGGCTCGGGGTCGAACGCCGGACCGTGCGCGTCGCGCGATTGGATCAGGGACTAGGCGACATATCGGCGGTCACGTCCGATGGCATTTTCGGCGCGGACCAAATCGTCATCGCCGCCGCGTGGGGGTCGGGCGATCTTATTGCCCCTTTTGGGATCACGATCCCCAGCAAGGCTGAGCCGCTGCACATGAACATCACCGAGTCCGGCGCGCCAGCGATCCACCATCTGGTGCAGCACGCAGAGCGGTCGATCACGCTCAAACAGTTCGGCTCGGGACAAATCGTCATTGGCGGCGGATGGCCAGCGACTGGTCGCGGAAACACCCAACCACCTGCGGTGGCATCATCATCACTGATGGGCAATGTCGCTTTGGCCGCTAGACTGGTGCCCGGGATCGCCGATCTTCGGGTCATTCGCACATGGGCCGGTATGAACACTACGACCGACGGCGCCTCGGTGATCGGTCGTCTGCCGCAGTCGGACCGCATCATAATGGCGATACCCGGCGATGCCGGTTACACACTTGGCCCATTGGTCGGAAAGGCGGCGGCGGCGATTGCGCTTGGCGAAAAACCTGCCTCAGATATCGAGCGTTTTTCTCCGCAGCGCTTTGCCGCCTAGCGTCGCAAGGCCTGACTGATCTTGCCGACGGTGTCCTGAAGCTTCGGCAAGATGAAGTCGACCATCTCCGTTGTTGTCATACGCAAAGTCGGTACGCCGACATTGATCGCCCCCGCCATCACACCAGAAGAGAGATAGAGCGGCACGGCGATCGACATGAGGCCGGTCTCCAATTCCTGATCGACGAGCGACCAGCCCTTGTCGCGCACATCCTCCAGAACTTTTCGAAATTCGGCGCGATCAGTCACCGTGCGATCGGTCATGCGTGTTAACGGTATGCTTTGCAGCATACCCAGCCATTGATCTTCGGGAAGGCCAGCTAAAAGCACACGGCCCGTGGCCGTGGCGTGGGCAGGGAAACGCCGCCCGACGGTGATGCCGACACTGATGACCCGGTGAAACTGCGTGCCGCTAACATAAACGACGTCAAAATTGTCCAGGATCGCCGCCGACACACTCTCGCGCGTCTCTTCCGACAGATGCTCGATAAAAGGCCGCGCAATGTCCCATGTCCCCTTGGAGGACAGCACGGAAAACCCGAGCTCGAGCACTTGCGGCGTCAGATCAAACAACCGTCCATCGGCGACCGCATAGCCTTCCCGCACCAGCGTCAGGAGAATTCTGCGCGCGCCGGCGCGAGTGTTTCCTGTCTCGGCAGCGACCTCTGAGAGCGTCATTTTTCGTCTGGTTCGATTGAAAGCGCGCAGAACATCCAGACCGCGCGCGAGCGAACTGACGTAATCACGTGAGTTGGGCGCACCATTACCGCTCTCGTCCAAGTCATCCGGCGCTGCCGTCATCAATCCAGCCGGCGTATCGGAAGCCTTGGATTTGGCTTTTTCTGCTGGCATGTTTCTCCCGGCCGCCTTTTCTTTTGGCTTGCTCGCCATGGCGCCTTCCTTCTCATCATTCTTTCTCAGCCCACAAAGAAAGGCTGATTCCGCACAAGAGTCTGCCTAGCACACCGCATTTGTATCCGGCAGCCAACGAATTGCGGAAAAGCACTTGCGCAGATCGTCGGATCGGTGAATTATCGCACAAGCGTTCGCTATGTGAACTTTTTGAAGAAATGGGAGACTTCAACGTGATCAACAAAAAAGACACCGCGCCGGGCATTTCGCGCCGAACAGCGCTCAAAGGCCTGGCCGCGACGACGGCATTGGCGGCAACACCATTCAGCATTGCGCGGGCACAAAGCGACGTAACGCTTCGCTGGTGGTCGCCACAAGCCGCACCGGCTCAGGTTGAAGCCTACGAGCTGCAGATTGCCAACTTCGAAGCCGCGACCGGTATTCGTGTTGAATTTGAGACCACCTCTGACGAAGGCTATGCGCCACAGCTGGCCGCAGCGTTCTCGTCCGGTGAAGTGCCCGACATCGTCACCCACCTGCCGTCCTTCGCGGTACAGTCTTACTACGCCAACGATTTGCTGGTGCCGTTCAACGACGTCATCGAAGCGATTGGCTCCGACGACTACTTCCCCGGCGCCAACAATGTGTATCGCGCCGCTGACGGAAACTATTGCGGCACAGGCATCGGCAACTCGGCTGCCAACATGCTCTGGCTGCGCCGTGATCTGATGGAAGAGGCCGGCATCGACAGTGCGCCGGAAACTTGGGATGAGCTGCGTGCGGCTGTCTCCGCCATGCAGACCGGTGGTCTGTTCGGTGCGCCTCTGCCGTATGGCCGCAACTCAATGACATCGCTGATCTTCATCGGCTTCATTCACCAGGCTGGTGGCCAGGTGTTCTCGCCCGATCTTGACGTTGCCATCGACAATGAAGGCACACGCAATGCACTGGAATTCTATCGCGAGATGCGCGAGTTCTGCCCTCCTGGCGCGACCAACTATTCCTGGGGTGAAAGCCTGACGGCCTTCGTGTCTGGAGCGACCGCCACCGGCATTTACACCGGCCGCGTACTTGCCAACGTCAACAACCAGAACCCGGGCATTGCCGACCATGTGACATGCGTCCGCTATCCGCGCATCTCCACGGACGTCGCACCCTGGACGTTCAATGACTTCCCGTCAGTCTTCATCCCGGCACAGTCGCAGAACATCGATGCAGCCAAACAGTTCGCGGCCTTCCTGTTTGATCCAGAGGGCTACATCAAACAGTTGCACGCCGCGCCTGGCCATGTGCTGCCGGTGCTTCAGTCGATCAACAACAATCCGATGTACCAGAACAACGACATCATCCAGAAGTACGCGCCTGAAGTGGAACTGATGGCTGAGTCTGCTGCTGGTGGTTTCAACCTGGGATACGAAAGCGCCGATCACCAGTCCAATGAGAAGGCTGGCGAGATCATCGGCTCCAACGTGATCTCCGATCTGGTGCAGAAAGTTGTGCTGAACGGCGACAATGTGGATACCGCGCTAAGCGATGCATCGTTGGCCATCGAAGCCATCATCAACGGCTAACACCCTAGCCAAAGCTTTGCGATTCTTGACCGCCCCTCAACGCCTATTGTGGGGCGGTTGGCGCGACCTGAAAGAAAACGATGTCTGCGGCCCCAAAAACCCTGCTTGAACGGCGTTACGCTATGCTCGGCGTGATGCTGATCGCGCCAACGGTTATCGTGTTCGGGTCAGTTATCGTTTATCCGCTGCTTTCAGCGATTTATCTGTCATTTTTCAATATTTTTACGCCAACGCTTGAAGGCGATTTCGTTGGCGTTGCCAACTATTTTGAGCTTCTGCAGACCGGCGCGTTCTGGAACGCGTTGGGTAACACGCTCATCTGGACAGTCGGAACGCTCACGCTGCAAATCTTGTTTGGCGTTGGCATGGCTTTGGTGCTCCATCAGAACATCTGGTTTCGCAGCCTTGCCCGCTCGCTGATCCTCTTTCCCTACTTCATCTCCACCGTGGTCGCGGTGCTGGTCTGGAAGTGGCTGTTCAACGATCTCTATGGGATCATGAACCACTTCCTGATCACGCTGGGGATCATCGATTTCCCGATGGATTATCTGGGCACTATGCCGAACGCGATGATCTCGGTGATTTTGGTCGGCGCGTGGAAATATTTCCCGTTCGTGGTGATCGCGGTGCTGGCCCGACTGCAGACGATTCCGGATGCGCTCTATGAGGCCGCCAAGATTGATGGCGCCGGACCAATCGCCCGTTTCTTCGATGTCACGCTGCCGCAGCTTCGCGACGTGCTGGTCGTCATCATTCTGCTGCGCGCGATTTGGGACTTCAAAGAGTTCGACCTCATCTTCCTGCTGACTGGTGGCGGCCCTTTGAGCGATACGCAGACGCTGCCGCTGCTCGTCTATCAAGAGGCCTTCGCGCTCAATGATATGGGCATGGCGTCGGCCTTCGCCGTGGTAATGATGCTGATCATGCTCGTCTTCATGATTGTGTATATCCGCCGTACGCGCAGCGAGGAGGACGCATGATGTCGTTTGTCCGCAAGTTCGCGTTCAATATGTTCGCTTGGGCGATAGTTCTGGCCGTCGCGTTCCCGCTGTTTTGGATGCTGGTCACCTCGGTGAAACCGGGCTTTGAGCTGTTCCGTCGGCCGCCGACCATGCTGCCGGAAATCTGGACATTCGAGCACTACTGGCACCTGATCGAGCGCACCAACTTCCTTATCTATTTCCGCAACTCGGTTGTACTTTCGACAGTCACGACTTTGGTGGTCGTGGCGATCGGAACGCTCGGAGCTTACAGCCTGGTGCGGTTCAAGTTTCGTGGCCGAGAGAGCCTCGCGTTTCTCGTACTCTTTACCTACCTGTTACCGTCGGTCGTGCTGATCATTCCGCTCTATCTGCTGCTGGTGAATCTTGGCCTGTCCAACACCATCTTCAGCTTGGTGATTGCCTACACAACGTTCGCCCTGCCATACGCTCTCTGGCTGCTTCGATCGTTCATGGCAGGCATTCCCGAAGACTTGGAGAGCGCTGCACTTGTCGATGGCGCATCGCGGATGGGTGCTTTCTGGGACGTGATCCTGCCGCAGCTCCTGCCTGGTATCATTTCGACAGCGCTGTTCACGTTCATCCTGAGCTGGAACGAATATCTCTACGCGCTAGTCCTAGTGAACTCCGATAGCGCGCGCCCGCTCACAACTGGCGTGATGAATATGCTGGTGTCGTCTTTCAACATCGAGTGGTCACTGCTGATGGCCGCCTCGGTGATGATGAGCGTGCCGCTGATCATCGTCTTTGCCTTCCTACAAAGCTATTTGACCCGCGGCTTCGGTGCCGGCGGCGTGAAAGGTTGATTTATGGCCGCTGTGGTCTTCACAAACGTTCGAAAAGAGTTTGGCAGTTTCACCGCCGTGCACGGTCTCGATCTGTCGATCGATGAGGGAGAATTTGTCTCTCTGCTCGGACCTTCCGGCTGCGGCAAGACAACGACGCTGCGCATGCTGGCTGGTCTGGAATTCCCAACCTCCGGCGACATCCATATCGGTGACCGTGTCGTCAATGATGTTGCACCGGGCCAGCGCGATATCGCCATGGTCTTCCAGTCCTACGCGCTTTATCCGCACATGACGGTGGCGCAGAACATTGCCTACCCGCTGAAGAAACGTGGCGTTGGAGCGACAGAGCAAAAAGCACAGGTGGCCGAGACTGCTGAGCTGCTTCAATTGACCGAACTACTCGGTCGCAAACCGCGCCAACTTTCCGGTGGCCAACAACAGCGCGTTGCGCTCGGCCGAGCGTTGGTGCGTGATCCCAAAGTGTTTCTTCTCGACGAGCCGCTGTCGAACCTTGATGCCAAACTGCGCGGCTATATGCGTGTCGAGCTTGTTGAGCTGCACCGGCGACTTGGGCGCACCATGGTCTATGTCACGCATGATCAGCTCGAAGCGATGACGATGTCGGACCGCATCGCAGTCATGGAGGGCGGCGAGCTTCAACAGTTTGCCCCACCGACCGAGGTTTATGCAGCACCGGCCAACCGGTTCGTGGCGAGTTTCATCGGCACGCCTGGCATGACGCTCATGGATGGCGAACTTTCCACTGAAGGCGATAGTTGGATGTTCAAGGCCGACGGCGTGTCGCTGGCCGTCGGAAAGCTAGGCGAAAACGCTGCCGCAGGCCCCGCATGCCTGGGCGTGCGCCCAGAGCATGTGCGGATCGGCGAGGGTCCGATAAAGGGCGTCATTCAGGTGGTGGAAAAGACCGGGCACGAAAATATCGTCCTGCTGGAGCTTTCCGGTGGCCATCGTCTGACTGGTCGCGTTCCGGCGCCACAGTCATGGAACCCCGGAGAAACCGTCTCCTTATCGTTCGACGCCGACCATGCCCACATTTTTGGACCCGGCCCAAAAGGCCCAAGGCTCAACCGCGCAGCCAGCGTTGCGAACATGACCAACCCTGCCCTTCAGAAAGCCCTGCCATGAACAGACACAGCATCGACTGGGCCGGTCCCATGCCGGCGGTGACCACGCCTTTTCATGCCGATCTTTCGATGGATGAAGAAGGGTTTGTCGCCAACATCAAACGCCTACTGAATGCCGGCGCGACCGGCATTGTCGCCGCCGGTTGCACTGGCGAGTTCTGGGCCCTGTCGCTGGCTGAACGCGAGCGCCTGGCTGAACTGACTGTCGAAGCGTGCAAGGGGCGCGGCCCGGCCATTGTTGGTACAGGCGCGATCCGCGAGGGCGAAGTTATCGAACAGATTGACGCAGCCAAATCTGCCGGTGCGGACGCTGTGCTAGTAATGCCTGCCTATTTTGCCCATCTCTCCGATAACGAAACAATTGAACATTTTGCAGCGATCGACGCCAGGGCGACGCTTCCCATCGTGCTCTACAACATCCCCGGCAATGCCGGAAACGCTATCACGCCTGCCATCGCTGACAAGCTGGCCGACCTCGACAATGTGGTGGCGATCAAGGAAAGCAGCGGTGCCTGGCAGAACTTCCACCTGACGCTGAATGTGGTGAAAGATCGTATTCGCGTGTTCTGCGGACCATCGTCCACCATCGGGGTTGCTGCGGCGCTGGCTGGTGCGGATGGCCATATCGATTGCTTCCCCAATGTCTGGGAAGACTGCATGCAGCTTTGGCACAAAACCAAAGCTGGGCAGATGGATGAAGCATGGGCTTTGCAAGCAACCGGTCAAGCGATGACCGAGCTGTTTGTGAGCGAAGGCCGCACGCTTTACCCAGCGACCAAAGCTGCGATGAACTTTCTCGGCTTCCCCGGTGGCGGCGTTCCGCGACCGCCTTTGCGCCCGCTTTCTGGTACCGCTCTTCAAGGTCTGCAGGCGGGCATGGATAGCCTGATTGGAACAAACAAGCAGGTCGCCTGACCGCTGATACCAACACGTAGGAGTGACTGACGATGGATCTTGGATTGAAAGGTCGACGAGCGATCGTGACTGCGGCAAGCCGTGGATTGGGCCTAGCGACAGCGCGTTCCTTGGCGCGCGAGGGCGTATCGGTGGTGATGAATGCCCGCACCGAAGGCCCGCTATCTGAAGCTGCAAAAGCGATCCAGGATGAGTTTGGCGTGGATGCCACACCGGTCGCTGCCGACTTCAACAGCGACGAAGGGCGAGCAGTGATCTTAGATGCGGCGGGCGGTTCGACCGATATTCTCGTGAACAATCCGGGCGTGCGGCAGGTGCCAACGCCTTATGACGAGATTTCAGCCGATGATTGGCGCTATTGGCTTGAGGTCCATTTCCTGTCCTCAGTCCAGATGATGCAGGCTGTTGCTCCTGGCATGAAGGCCCAGGGATTTGGCCGCATCGTCAACATGTCAGTGAGCTTCATCAAATTTCCGCAGGTCGGCTTCGCCCACAGCCATGCGGCACGCTTGGCCCTGTCAGGTGCTTCGGCGGCTATGACGCGCGAGCTGATTGGGCACAATGTCACGATCAATACGGTCTGCCCGGGTCTGTTCGACACCGATGCGCTGCACACCAACCTTCATGGTCATGCCAAGCGTGGCAACACGACCTATGAGGCGATCGTCCAGGACCGCAAAGACAATTGCCCGGCGGGCCGCTTCGCCGATCCTTCCGAATGCGGTGACCTCATTGCTTATCTTTGCTCGGCACAAGCGGGCTTTATGTCGGGTCAGAACATCGTGAATGATGGCGGCGTTTATCAGGGCCTCTTCTAATGGCAAAGATCGTCATGGTTTCAGGCGGCGGTCGCGGCCTTGGAGCCGCGATCACCCAAAAACTACTGAACGAAGGCTGGACAGTATCGCTCGGCCTTCGTGACCTTTCTCAGGCCGATGCTTTTTCCGGCTCTCTCTCAGCACACCAGTTCGATGCGAACGAACCTTCAACCGCTACAAGCTGGGTTGAAGGCACCATTGCCCAGCACGGGCAG
Organism: Hyphomicrobiales bacterium; assembly: GCA_046290415.1. Taxonomy (GTDB): domain Bacteria; phylum Pseudomonadota; class Alphaproteobacteria; order Rhizobiales; family MH13; genus MH13. The sequence continues at coordinate 15,814 of JBKAGN010000008.1, read as the reverse complement.
ATCGATGCGCTGGTCAACAATGCTGGCATCATGCTGATGGTCGATTTTGAGCGTGGCGACGAGGCTGATCTAGATGCGATGTGGGGCGTCAACGTCAAAGCGCCGTTCCGGCTGATCAAGGCGGCGCTTCCGCATTTACGCAAGACCGGCAAGGGCCGTTTTGTGAACATCGCTTCTACCGATGCAAAGCGCTACCGTGGCGGAACATCGGTCGGCTACTCCATGACAAAGCATGCGCTGCTGGCAATGACTCAGGCCGTGCGCCATGCCGCGTGGGATGATGGGGTCCGCGCCACTGCGCTGTGCCCCGGCGCTATCGACACCGATCTTCTGGCAGGCGTGGCAGGGGCAACACCAAAAGCCGACCGCCTGACGCCAGAAACAGTCGCAGGCATGGTGGCCATGCTGCTCGCCTTGCCAAACCAGGCGAGCGTGCCGGAGCTTATCGCCAACACCCGTTTGGAGACCATCATATGAGCCTTGATCCACGCATCAATGATGAACTGGCTGCCTGGGACAGGGACCATCTGCTGCACCCGACAACGCACACCGCCAACCATGCGCGCGGCGATGTACCTGGACGCATCGTAACCGGTGGCGAGGGCGTCTACATTGAAGATCGCGATGGCAACCGATTTCTGGATGCGTTCGCCGCGCTTTACTGCGTGAACGCCGGCTATGGTCGAACGGAGATCGCCGATGCGATTTCGGAACAGGCGCACAAGCTCGCCTTTTTTCATTCCTTTGCTGGTCAAGGCAACGAACCTGCTATTCGTCTTGCCAAGATGATCATGGACCGCGCGCCGGACCATATGGCGCGGGTCTATTTCGGTCTGTCCGGATCGGACGCCAATGAGAGCAATGTGAAATATGCCTGGCAATACAACATTCTGCGCGGCAAGCCTGATAAGAAGAAGATCATCAGCCGCTGGCGGGCCTATCATGGTTCAGGGATTGTTTCGGGGTCCATGACTGGGCTGGCCTCCTACCACGCGCGCTTCCACCTGCCGCTCGAAGGGTTTCTGCACACCCACAGCCCGCAATATCTACGTCGCCCGGATGCCGACATGAGCGAGGCCGATTTCGTAGATTGGCTGATCGATGATCTCGAAGCGATGATTGAGCGCGAAGGACCGGAAACGATCTGCGCGTTTATTGGCGAACCAGCCATGGGCACTGGTGGTATCATGCCACCGCCGCAGGGCTATTGGGCGCGGGTGCAAGAGGTACTGAACCGTCACGACATCCTGCTGATGGCCGATGAGGTGGTGACCGGATTTGGTCGTACTGGCGCGATGTTTGGGACCGAGACGTACGATCTGAAACCCGACTTCATGACCATCGCCAAGGGCTTGACGTCGGCCTACGCGCCGCTTTCAGGGTCCATCATCTCACAACGCGTTTTTGATGTGCTGATGCAGGGCACGGACGATTTCGGTCCGCTTGCGCATGGTTGGACCTATTCGGCCCATCCGGTCAGCGCGGCGGCAGGGATCGCGACGCTCAATCTGGTCGATGACATGGGTCTGGTGGAGAATGCCAGCGCCATGGGGCCGGTGTTCCAGCAAGCGCTCAATGAGGCCATGGACGGGCAGCCTAATGTGGCCGAGGTGCGCGGCGTGGGCTTGATGGCAGCGGTGGAGTTTGCAGCCGATCCAGCTAAGCGCGACTGGTTCCCGCCGATGACGGTTGGTCCAAAAATCGCCGAGGCCATGACGCAGCGTGGCGTGATCGCCCGTGCCATGCCGGAAGCCAACACGATTGGTTTCGCGCCACCGCTTTGCATTACGCCAGACGAAATCACGATAGTCGCGCAAACACTGCGCGCTGCGGCTGATGACGTCCTTTCCTCCTAAGGTATTTGCTCCATGACCAGCTTTGCATCCCTCGTTCGCCAGACGAACCTCATCAATGGGCAATGGGTGGGCGCCGACAGTGGCCAGACAATCGACGTCACGGATCCGGCGACCGGCGCAACCATCGCAACCGTGCCCAATTCAGGCCAAGCCGAAACACAGCGCGCTATTGATGCTGCGCATGACGCTTTTCCAGCCTATGCGGGGCTGACGCTTGGCGAGCGTGTGGCGCTGATGCGCAGGCTGCATGATGCCATCCAGGACAATCTGGAAGGCATGGCGCAAATGCTGACCGCCGAGCAGGGCAAGCCGCTTTCTGAGTCGCGCGCTGAAGTGGGTTCATCCGCAGCCTATGTGCTTTGGTTTGCCGAAGAGGCGCGCCGTACCAATGGCGCGATCATCCCCTCGCCCATCGCCGGTCGCAAACTGATGACCACGCGCCATCCGGTTGGCGTGGTGGCTGCGATCACGCCGTGGAATTTCCCCTCTTCTATGCTCGCCCGCAAACTTGGGCCAGCGCTGGCAGCCGGATGTACCGTGGTGGTGAAACCAGCAACAGCGACGCCGCTTTCCGGCCTTGTGTGGGGGCATCTGGCAGAACAAGTCGGCTTCCCAAAAGGCGTGGTGAATGTGCTGACAGGCAGCGCACGCGCGATAGGCGGCGAGATTACGTCGAATCCGAAAGTGCGCAAGATCACCTTCACCGGCTCGACCGAAATAGGTAAACAGTTGCTCGCAGAAGCGGCCAGCACCGTGAAGCGTATGTCGATGGAGTTGGGCGGCAATGCTCCCTTCATCGTGTTCGATGATGCGGACCTGGACAAAGCCGTCGATGGCGCGATCATCGCGAAGTTTCGCAATGCCGGACAGACCTGCATCTGCACCAACAGGCTGTTTGTGCAGGCGGGCATCTATGACCGTTTTGTCAAAGCTTTTGCCGAACGCGTCTCAGCGATGAAAGTGGCGCCGGGCGCCGAAGACGGTTCAGAACAAGGTCCGTTGGTCGATGACGCAGCCCTGTCAAAAATCGAAGAGCTGGTTGCCGATGCGCTTGCCAAGGGTGGCGATCTGGTCACCGGTGGCGGGCGTCATGATCGCGGCGGTTTGTTCTATCAGCCAACGGTGATCGGCAACGCAACGCCAAGCATGCGCGTGACCACCGAAGAGATCTTTGGGCCCATCGCGCCAGTCTACCGTTTTGAAAGCGAGGAGGAGGCGATCGCCGCGGCCAACGACACCAACTATGGACTGGCGTCGTACGCCTACACGCAAGACCTCGCGCGGGCTTTCCGCCTGCAAGACAAGCTTGAGTACGGCCTGATTGGCATTAACGAGGTGCTGATTGTGGCCCCGGAAATCCCGTTTGGGGGTCTCAAGGAATCCGGTCTGGGCAAGGAAGGATCCTGGCAGGGGATCGATGATTATCTGGAGACCAAATACACCTGCATTGGCGGGCTGTGATACCGGCCTAGCCGAGTGAGGGTAGCCACAGTGCCAGGCTCGGGAACGCGATCAGCAGCGCCACGAGCAGCAATGAGCAGGCGATGAACGGGATCGCCGCGAGGTAGATGTCGCGCATCGTCGTGTCCGGTGGCGCGACACCCTTCATCACAAAGAGCAGCAGCCCGAAGGGCGGCGTGGTGAAGCTGATTTCCAGCGCCAGCAGCATGATGAGGGCAAACCAGATCGGCTCGAAACCAAGACTGGTGGCCAACGGAAAGAAGATCGGCACTGTGAGGAGCATGATGGAAATCTGCTCCATGAACATGCCAAGGATCAGCAAGACGCCGAACATAACAAGCAGCATGATCAGCGGATCCAGATCGAACCCTGTTGCCCAGCCAATTAGGCCCCGCGAGGCGCCGGAGAAGGCCAAGATCTGCGAGAACGTCGCTGAACCGAAGACGATCAGATAGGCCATCAGCGTGACCCGCAGCGCGCCATGGATCGACTTCTTCATTGCCTCCCAAGTGAAGCATCGAAAGACCACTGACAGCAGTATCGCACCCAAAGCTCCGAAGGCTGCAGCTTCCGAGGGTGTGGCGAAGCCAACGATCATCAGCGTGACGATCACCACCATCAAGCCGACCATCGGCACGACGTCGGTTATGACCAAAGCGAGCTTGGCGCCAACCGATAACTTGGGCACATCGTAAGCAGGCGCCGCGCTTGGGTTCATGCGGGTCATCAAGAAGATCGCGATGATGTAGAGACCGGCCAGAATGAGGCCGGGGACGACACCAGCAATGAGCAAAGCACCCACGTCGATTTGCGCCAGCGTAGCAAGCAGAACGGCCAAAGCCGACGGCGGAATGATAATCGCCAAACCGCCAGTTCCCAGAATCGGGCCGATCGACATCTTCTTCTTGTAACCGCGTGCTGACATCTCCGGCACCATCAGCGAGCCAAGAAGCGCGGTGGAGCCCATGGAGGAACCCGACAGAGTAGAGAATCCGGTGCCCCCAAGCACGGTGACATAGGACAAACGCCCTGGAAGCTTGCCAAGCAATTGGTCAATCGCGTTGAACATGCGCTTGCCGAGGCCGGTGTGGAAGAACACCTCACCCATCAGCAGGAACAGCGGGATCGGCATCAGCGCGAATTTGGTCAGCGCACCCAGACCGTTGTTTAGCAGCAGCGCAACGCCGCGCTCACCGCCCATAAAAATCCACGCACCGATAATGTTGGCCGCCAGAAAAGCCAGCGCAATCGGCATACCCAGCGCCATGAGCGCAACAATCGCGCCGAGCAGCAGGGCCAACGCCTCATACCACTCCATCAGCGTGCAACCTTATTCATGGATGCCGGCCTCGCCGGAGTGGAGCAGATCACGCCCAAACGTGAAGCGTGAAAATTCAATGGCCATCAAGCCGAAGGAGATCGGAAAGGCGATGGTAAGCAGCCAGCGCGGGTAGAAATAGGCGCGCACATCAAAATCGTTGCGCTCCAAATTCGTGGCCACCAGATCAATGCCTTTCCAGGTCAGGATCAGGCACACAACAACGCAGGCTGCCGCCACGAGACGGCTTAGCAAACGGCGCAGCGAAGGCGGCAAGACAGCGGTGACAAGCTCGATATGCACATGGCCTTTTTTGCGGACCAGCCAGGGCGCACCAAGCATCGTCATGTACAGGATCGCATATTCAGCCGATGTGAAGAGCCAGGCAAAAGGCTGAATGCCCGCATTGCGCATGAGCACAGAGGTGATCACCGACACCATCAGCCAGATGAGCATGCCCGCCGCGATGAGCGCCATCGCATCGACAAAGCGATCATAGAGGCGGGTAAGAAGGGCCATGCGCGCACTCAGACTGGAAGCAATAAGGCGCGGCGCATTGAATTAGCACCGCGCCCGTCTTTAAGGACGTTAGTCCATCGCCGGATCGTAGAACAGTTCGATCAAACGATCGTAATTGCCTGCACCCTGTGGGCTTTCTTCCATCAAGGTTCGCATCCGATTCCAGGTGGTGGAGCGGGCTGCTTCCAGATAGGCCGCGCGGGCTTCGCCTTCCAGCGAGAACACTTGCATGCCGCCTTCTTCAAGCGCAGCAAAGTCCTCATCGCGCTTAGCACGCAAGGCTTCAACGCTCATCCGCTCATGCTCAATAGCAACGTCCTGCAGGATGGTCTGGGCCTCTTCGGAAAGGCTGTTCCACCTTTCCAGATTGACGATCACACCAAGATCGGTGGAGAAGAAGTTGGGCTCGATGCGCCAGTTGAGGAACTCGTTCCAACGCAGATCGATCAAGCCAATCTGGGTCCAACCAGTGGCATCCACCGTGCCGCGCTCAAGCGCGGAATAGACATCGCCCGTTGGCAGATCGATCACTTGCGCCTCGAGATAATCGGTGAAGAAAGCGTTGTAGACCGCGTTGCCGCGCAGACGGATATCGTCGATCACCAGATTGCCGTCTTCGTCCACACTTGGCTCGTTGACCGACCAGAGATTGTAGGTGACGCCGGAGTCGAACCAACCAAGATAGTAGAGACCCATCTTCTCCTGATGGATTTCGTTGATGAGGTCGATTCCGCCATTTTCACGCGTTTCGATCGCCGTCAGGTTGGACGCCACCAGGGCATCTTTTTCTGGCAGCGCACCGCCGTAGAAGGAGCCAGGCGTGTACACCATATCGACCACGCCATCGCGCACAGCGTCGGGTTGCTGGAACATGCCGATGGCCTCCGGTCCGCCAAGCACGTCGATCTGCACAACGCCTTCGCCACGCTCATTGACCATATCGACGAACGACAGGAAGCTTTGCGTGTAGATCAGCGTTTCGGGAAACGCGTGCACGGCGGTGATGGTTTCTTCAGCCCATGCAGCGCTCGCCAGCATGGTGGATGCGGCCAGTGTGCCGGTGATCAGAGTTTTTCTCATAAGTCCTCTCCTTTTAGGTTTCGGCGGCATTCTTTTTGACCGTCCGAAAGGTGGCGCTCTTGCGCCGGTTGGGTGTTACGTGGGTGGTGATATGTCTGCGTTCAGGTAGGCCCATGGACGCGCCTTTCGATCGATGTGTGCAAAATCGGCAATGGCTTCGGTATGCTTCGTGGTCATGTCGATATCGTCCAAGCCTTCGATAAGTTTGGTGCGCCATACCGGATCGAGCGCGAAGGGAAGTGTCAGGTCACCAAGCGTGATCGTGCAGGTTTCCAGGTCGATGGTGAGCGAGCCAACATCTTCGACGAGAGCCTCGGACAGAGCCGCGTGGTCGGCGTCTGTGACTCGGGCAGGCAGCAAGCCATTGTTGACCGCATTGCCAGCAAAAATATCGCCAAAGCTCGGCGCGATGACTGCCTTGATGCCAAAATCAACCAGGGCGTAGACCGCTGCTTCGCGTGACGATCCACCGCCAAAATTGCGTCCAGCCACCAGGACCGAAGCTTCTGGATGCCGGTTCAGGGGATGATCGTCGAGTAACTTGCCCTGACCGTCAACACGGAGATCATGAAGGAGAAATCGCCCATACCCTTCGGCACGCGGCGTGGACATGAACCGCGCCGGGATAAGCTGATCGGTGTCGATGCCTTCCATCGGCAACGCCACCGCAAGCCCCGTATGGTTGCGCCAACCCGTCATGCTCATGCTACTCCGGCCAGGGGGCGATCTTTGAGCAAACCGCGCGCATCGGTCAGTTCGCCGGTCACCGCCGCGGCAGCGACCATGGCCGGTGACATGAGGTGGGTGCGAGCACCGGGACCCTGGCGGCCTCGGAAATTACGGTTTGTTGTCGAGGCGCAGCGCTTGCCGGGCGCGACGACGTCTCCATTCATGGCAACGCACATGGAACAGCCTGAGGCCACCCAATCCAAGCCTGCATCGATAAAAATACGATCAAGCCCTTCGGCCTCCGCCAGCCTTTTCACGATCATGGATCCAGGCGATACAAGGCCAGGAACCTTGGTGCGCTGACCGGCGATGACAGCTGCGGCAGCGCGCAAATCCTCGATGCGCGCGTTGGTGCAGGAACCGATAAAAACCTGATCGATTGTTAGCCCATCGAGCGACTGCCCGGCTTTCAAACCCATATACTCGAGCGCGTCTTCCGGTGCATCGTCAGGAACAGTGCCGGAAATCGGCACGGCCTGTTCAGGAACAATACCCCAGGTGACCGTCGGCGCGACGTCGCTGGCATCAATCTCAATCTCGCGATCAAAGGCAGCATCAGCATCGCTTTGCAACGCCTGCCAATCGTCCACAGCCTCGTGCCAGTGCAAGCCGGAGGGCGCAAAAGGTCGGCTCTTTAAATAGGCGAAAGTTGTCTCGTCAGGCGCGATCATCCCGCACTTTGCACCGCCTTCAATGGAGAGGTTGCACAGCGTCATCCGCGCTTCCATGGAAAGCGAACGAACCACGCTGCCAGCATATTCGATCGCGTGACCGCGCGCGCCATCCGAACCAAGTTTGGCAATCCAATGCAGCGCCATATCCTTGGCTGTCACGCCCTCTGCCAACGTGCCGTTGAAGGTCAGCCGCATTGTTTTTGGCCGGGTTTGCCATAGGGTTTGTGTTGCCAAAACGTGCGCCACTTCGGTTGCGCCGATGCCAAACGCGAAGGCTCCAAACGCTCCGTGGGTGGAGGTATGACTGTCGCCACAAACCACCATCAGGCCCGGCAGAGTAAGGCCCTGTTCCGGCCCTGTAACATGAACAATGCCCTGGCGCGGATCGTTAAGGCCGAAATGGCGAATGCCATGTGTGTTGGCGTTTGTTTCCAGAGTCGCAATCATGCGGCGGATTTCATCATTGGCGCCGCCCGACGCGCGCTCGCTCGTCGGCACATAGTGGTCGCTGACAGCGATGGTGAGTTCTTGACTGGCAACCATCAAGCCGCGCGCGGCCAGCTTGCCAAAGGCATGATGCGAGCCTTCGTGCACCAGATGGCGATCCACCCAAAGCAGTGACGCTCCATCATCGCGGCGAAGAACTTCGTGGGAACTCCACAACCGGTCAAAGAGCGTTCGACGCCTCATGAGGGCACACGCGCGGCGCCGTTCAGGCCGGTTCCAAGTTGGACGATGGGTTCCCAGTGCCGGTTCTCGCCATCGCCAACACGTTCCAGTGACATGAAAAGCTGGTACCGGTCGGGGCGATAAGAGGCTGCCAGATGCTCAATGCCGCGCCCCTGCTCATCACGTACAACACGCTCCAGCGAAAGAAGGGCTGAGCCGGTGGGAACGTCAAGTGCGCTGGCGATATCAGGCGCCGCCAGTATTGCTGACACTGATTGCTGAGCGCTGTCGATCCGCACGCCACCCAACTCCAACAAAGAATAGAGCGGCCGCGTGGCAAGGTCGGCTTCAGAATAGCTGAGCGCCACGTCTTCAGGCACATGGGTCACGAGGTACGAAAATGGCTGGCCATCCAGCAGACGCACGCGAACGGCGCGTTGAACCCGCGCGCCTTCGGCGAGCCCAAGTGCATTGGCGATCGCGGCGGCTGCAGGCTGATAGCCAAACTCCAGCAGCCGAGCTTCGGTCTTAGCACCCATTTCGGCAAGATGCGGAACAAGATTGGCGATATCGGCTTTGATGGTCTGTCGTGTCGCCCAGCCTGAGCGCACAACCGAACCGCTACCAGCGCGCTTCTCGATCAGACCATCAGCAGCCAGTGCCTCCAGCGCCCGGCGAATTGTCACCCGCGACACACTGTAGGTCTCGGCCAGCCGATGCTCACCAGGCAGGTTCACGCCATCTTCAAGCACGCCACGCGCGATATCATCTTTCAACTGCAGATAAACCCGGCGCGCTTTCCCGCCTTCGGGAATGCTGTCTGTCACGTCTGGCGATGGCTGAACGACCATTGACAAAGCTCCGCGCTGATTAAGGTTAGACTAGCGGCTGTTTTGTGGAATGCAAGATTTTTGTCCTATGACATTCACAAAACCTGTTTTATAGAAGATACAAGTTGTGAGGAGGCCGAGCCATGCCGTCAGTCGCGGTGACGATGATCGAAGGCTACAGTGACGAAGCAAAAGAGCGTCTTTGCTCTGCTTTGACAGGTGCCGTACGCCTAGTGGTTCCAGCCCAGCCTGATGCAATCATCATTGCCCTGCACGAAGTGCCAGCCGCCAACTATATGCGCGGTGGCAAGCAAAGGCAGCCCGCCCCGGCGTTACCAGATGCCGCCCAACTGGTCCGCCAGTTTCTCGGGCATATGGAAGCGCGCGATCTAGAGTCCGCCAAGGCCTTGCTCGCCGACACGTTTACGATGACCTTTCCTGGCGGCGTGGCCATGAACACGCTGGAAGATCTGATCGCTTGGGCCAAGCCACGCTACAGCTTTGTGCGCAAAACGTATGGGCGCTTTGACACCGCATCTGGTGATGAGGGACCGACTGTCTATTGCTATGGCACGCTTTCGGGCGAATGGCTGGACGGAACAGCTTTCGAGGGCATTCGCTTTATCGACCGCTTTGAAACTGCGGGCGGCAGGCTGACCCGCCAAGACGTCTGGAATGATATGGGTGAGATAAAAAATGCCTGAGAGCGATATTGACCCGATCACATTGGCTGTTCTTGCCGGGCGCATGGAGCAGATCGCCGATGAGATGGACGCAACGCTGTTTCGTAGCGCGTTCAACCCGATCATTGCTGAAGCGCATGATGCTTCGCACGGGCTTTACGACGCAGAAACCGGCGACACGCTGATCCAAGGCAAATCCGGCCTGCCGATTTTCGTCGGTGTTATGGCGTTTGCCGTCAAGGCAGTGATCGAAAAGGCCGCGCGCGATGGCGATCTGGCTGATGGCGATGTTTACATCTTCAACGACGCGCATATTGGTGGCACGCACCTTTCCGACATGCGGCTGGTGCGCCCCTATTTCCGCGATGGCAAACTGTTCTGCTACCTCGCTTCGGTCGGCCATTGGCACGATCTAGGCGGCGCTGTGCCAGGCAACTACAACCCATCGGCACGCGAGGTTTTCCAAGAAGCGGTGGTTTTGCCACCGGTGAAACTGGTGCGCGCAGGCACGGTTCAAACCGACATCATCGACATCATCTTGCGCAACACGCGGCTCCCCCAATCCGCGCGCGGCGATCTAAATGGTCAGCTTTCAGCGCTCGATCTGGGCGTTAAACGCCTGGACGCGCTGCTTGGTAGCTACGGCGCCGATACAGTGGGCGCGGCGTTCACCAAGCTCGGCGACCGCGCCGAAGCGTTGATGCGCACGGAGCTTGCCGACCTGCCCGATGGGCGATGGGAGGCGATCGACTATCTCGACAATGACGGCATCACGGACACCGCCCTGCCGATCAAGGTCGCGCTGGAAGTGCGTGGTGATCATCTCACCATTGATTTTGAAGGCACTGCGCCTGTTACCGCCGGGCCAGTTAACATTGCCCTGCCGACGACCATTGCCTGCTGCTATGTGGCGATGAAGCACATCTTCCCGGCTCTGCCAGCCAATGCCGGTGTGATGCGACCGATCACCATCAACGTGCCTGAAGGCTCGTTGCTATCGGCCGAATTTCCCGCGCCGACCGGCGGTTACACGGAAACGATCCTGCGTATGATCGATGTGATCTTTTCGGCTGCCGCCAAGGCTGTGCCTGAGCGGATTGTCGCCAACGCCTACGGCACAATCAACGCGCTTTCCATCGCAGGACAGAAGGCCGATGGCCAACGCTGGGTGATGTTTTCTTTCTACGGCGGCGGTCATGGCGGGTCGATCGAGAGCAATGGCCTGAACCATGGCAATGCGCCCATTTCTACAGCGACGATCCCTCCTGCCGAGATATTGGAAGCGGCCTATCCTGTGATGTTTCGGCAATGGGCGCTGCGACCGGATAGCGCTGGGCACGGCATGCATCGTGGCGGCCTCGGCGCTATCTACGAGATCGAACTTTTGGAAGAACAGGCCGAAGCCTTTTTGTTTGGGGAGCGCGGACGTTTTGCCCCGCAGGGCGTGGCGGGTGGACAGGAAGCCGCCAAAAATCAGTTTGCTTATGAAACCGATGAGGGCTGGGCTGAGCCTGCGCTGGCATCCAAGATGGTTGGCATCCCTTTGAAGCGCGGACAGCGGGTGCGTTTAGAGACGCCGGGCGGTGGTGGGTACGGACCACCCCAAGGGCGCGAGCCGTCGGCTGTCGCCCGCGATGTCGCATTGGGATATCTTAGCGAATCTTCCGCCGATGATGCATACGGCCTCGCGTGGCGAGGTGCATCTGCATGAGCATTGTGGGCGTCGATGTCGGCGGAACGTTCACCGACATTTTCATTCTTGATGAGGCAACCGGCAAGGCGAGCGTTGCCAAGGTCCCAACAACGCGGCCTGATCAGTCCGGCGGTTTTCTCGCCGGTGTCAAGAGTGCTGGCGATGACCTTTCTGCCATGCGCACGGTGGTTCACGGGACGACGGCAGGCACCAATGCGTTGCTGGAGCGCAAGGGCGCGAAGATCGGCCTCATCACCACCCAAGGCTTCCGCGACACGCTGGAAATGCGTCGCCGCGACAGGCGTGCGACCTGGGGCTTGCGCGGCGATTTTGAACCTGTTGTGCCGCGCGACCGACGCCTAGAAGTGCCTGAGCGCACGCTTGCCGAGGGTAGTGTTGAAACGCCAGTAGACATCGCGGCTGTGGAATCGGCTGCACGCGAACTGCTTGCGATGGGCTGCCAGGCTGTGGCGCTTGTCTTCATCAACGCCTATGCCAACCCCGCCAACGAACAGACTGCTGCCCAAGCGCTGCGTTCATTGTGGCCAAACCCGCACGTGTCTGTCTCAAGCGAAATTCTGCCGGAAATCCGTGAGTTCGAGCGCACCTCCACCACTGTGCTCAACGCCTATCTCCAACCCGAAGTGGCTGGGTATTTAGGACGGTTGGAATCGGGTTTGCGCGATGGCGGCTTTGGTGGAGAGTTCCTGCTTGTCCAATCCAATGGCGGCGTCATGGCCGTGGACACGGCCTGCCGCCTGCCCGTGCGCACTGCACTTTCTGGCCCGGCAGCGGGCGTTATCGCGGCGGCCTATATCGCCACCAGCGCAGGCTATGACAATATCATCACCGGCGATGTTGGCGGCACCAGCTTTGATGTCTCGCTGATTGCTGACGGCCAGTCGGCGCTGGCCGCGCAGACCAGCATTGATTTCGGCATGGTTGTGCGCACGCCGATGATCGAAATCACCACCATCGGTGCAGGCGGCGGCTCCATCGCCTGGGTAGACAAGGGTGGACTGCTCAACATTGGACCAGAAAGTGCGGGCTCCAACCCAGGCCCGGTTGCCTATGGACGTGGCAATGACCGACCGACTGTGACCGATGCCAACATCGTGCTTGGCCGCATCGATGCTGACAACCCAATTGGCGGCGGCTTGGATCGGTTGGATGTAGAGGCTGCACAAACGGCCATAGATACCCATGTCGGCAAACCGCTTGACCTCGACATCGAAGATGCCGCCGAAGCCATTTTGAAAGTGGCAAACGCTCGCATGGCAGGCGCCATCCGCCTGGTCAGCATCGAGTGTGGACATGACCCACAGGCCTTTTCTTTCATGCCCTTCGGCGGTGGCGGAGCGTTGCACGCCTGCGCGCTGGTCGATGAGTGCGAGCTTGCTCGCGCGCTGGTCCCTCGTTTTCCAGGCGTGACATCGGCGCTCGGCTGCGTGATCGCCGATATGCGCCAGGATTTTGTGCAGACAATCAACACGACCCTTGCAGCGCTTGATGAAACCGAGATCGGCACCATGATCCAAACCCATGTCGATGAGGGTATGGCCCTGCTTGATGCCTCAGGCGTGCAGTTCGGTGCACGTGATGTGCAGGTTGAATTGGATATGGCCTATGCCGGGCAGACCCACACCGTGGCGGTGCCTATCACTGTTGAGGTGACGGGTTCGAAGGTGATTGCGCCAACAAGCAATGCGATCAGGGATGCGTTTGAGGACGCCTATCGCGCGGCCTTCAGTCGCCTTTTGGAAGGCGGCGTCCAACGCATCTTGAACTTGCGCACCAGCACCATCGGCAGGCGACCTAAGTTTGACCTTTCCTCGCTCGCACCGGACGAAGCCAACGCCACCTCAACACCCTATGGGTTACGCAGCGTGCGCATGAATGGCGCGTGGCACGACACCGCCCTGTACGATCGGCTGACGCTGCCCATTGGTACGGTGATTGACGGCCCGGCGATACTGACCCAGCCGGACACAACGATCTTGGTGGAGCCGGGGTTCAATGGTCGGGTGGACGATTTTGGCAATTTTATCATTGAACGGCAGGCGGCATCATGAGCGATCACTCGGATTTCAATCCAGCCAAGACAGCGGTTTTGACCATCGATCTGCAGAATGACTTTCTGCATCCTGAGGGCGCCTATGGGCGGGCGGGGCAATCATCGCCTGCCATCGCTGCTCTGCCTGAACGTGTGAAGCCCGTAATCGATGCAGTACGTACAGCGGGCGGGCATTATGTATCGGCGCAGTTCACCCTGGTGCCAGGCCCCGAGGGCGAACCATTGATCGCGCCGCACCTGAAAAAGCTGCGTCCGTTCCTCACCAAGGGTGATTTCGCACCCGGCAGCTTCGGTCACACGTTGGTGGAGGCACTGGCTCCCGCCGACTATGTGGTGGAGAAAGTCGCCTACTCAGCCTTCTATCAGACGCGCCTGGAATACATCATGCGCGCGATTGGTATCGAGACGCTAATCATTGGTGGGATCGTTACCAATGGCGGTGTGGCATCGACGGTGCGCGATGCGCATCTGCGCAACGTCGATACAATTCTGCTGTCGGATGGTTGCGCTGCCTTCAATCAAGATGTGCATGACGCGACGCTTATCTCGCTAGGCACGGTGACCGAGGTCATGACGTGTGCGCAGGCCATTGACCTGGTTCAGAGGGCGGCTTCATGATCCTACTTGAACGCCTGGATGCAAACCCGATCCTCATCGCACCCGGCGTCTATGATGCGCTGACGGCTTCGCTTGCCGAGTCGGCTGGGTTTGAGGCGCTTTATCTCTCGGGCGCGGCAGTGGCGTATACACGGCTCGGTCGGCCAGACATCGGACTCACCTCTGTCAATGAGATGACCGACACAATGTCGCTGATCCGTGACCGCACGGACCTACCCGTGATCATCGATGCTGACACCGGCTTCGGCAATGCGCTGAACGCTCAGCGGACCATGCGGCTTTACGAGCGCGCTGGCGCCAGCGCCTTGCAGCTCGAAGATCAGACCTATCCCAAGCGCTGCGGACACTTGGCCGATAAATCACTCATCTCGACCGGAGAGATGACCGGCAAGATCAAAGCCATGGCCGATGCGCGCGCGTCGGATGACACGTTGATCATTGCCCGCACCGACGCCATCGCCGTGGAGGGTTTTGACGCCGCGCTGGAGCGCGCAGACCACTATGTGGACGCAGGGGCCGATGCCCTTTTCATCGAAGCACCGCAGAGCATGGAACAACTCACCGGCATTGTAGACCGTTTCAAGGGACGCGCCCCGCTGATGGCCAATATGGTGGAGGGCGGCGCGACCCCCATGCGCACCGCTGCTGACCTAGAGGCCATCGGATTCTCCCTGGTCATCTTTCCTGGAGGGATTGTGCGGGCCATCGCGCGAACCGCTGAGGACTACTACGCCTCGCTCAAAACGCACGGCACGAACACGCCGTTCAAAGAGCGTATGTTTGACTTCTCCGCCCTGAATGAGCGTCTTGGCACAGATGCGATGCTGGCCACGGGCAAGCGCTACGACGAGAGTGAGGGATGAGCGTTCTGCCGACACCTTCCGGTGAGGCCGATCTTGAAGTCGAAACGCTCATCATCGGCGCTGGCTGCGCCGGGCTGGTTGCGGCGCTTACCGCCCATGAAAACGGCCAAGATGTGCTGGTGCTGGAACGCGACGCCGTACCATCAGGATCAACGGCGCTGAGCGCGGGACTGATACCCGCCGCCGGGACGGCGCAGCAAAAAGCGGCTGGGATCACCGATACGCCAGAGATGTTTGCTGCCGACATCATGAAAAAGGCTGGTGGTGAGCCGGATCCAGAGCTGGTGAATGCGCTCACCGAAGGTTCTGCTGAGGTGATCGCTTGGCTCACCGAAACCCACGGCCTACCGTTCACGCTGGTCGATGATTTCGATTATCCCGGTCATTCTCAACGGCGCATGCATGGGCTTCCATCGCGATCTGGTGAGGCGCTCATCAACGCGCTGCGTGAAGCGTGTGAAGCCAAGGAAATCTTGATTGCAAACGAACGCACCGTGCAGACGCTCTTCGCCGATGGCAATACGATCAAGGGCGTGCTCGCTGTCTTGCCAGATGGCGGAGAAGAACACATCGCCTGCAGGCGGCTGATCTTGGCTTGCAATGGCTTCGGCGGAAACACCGCAATGGTACGCGATCTCACACCCGCTATCGCTGACGCCCTCTATTTCGGTCACCAGGGCAACCAAGGCGATGCCATTGCGTGGGGCGAGGCGCTGGGTGCGCAGATGGCCGATCTTGGCAGCTATC
>JBKAGN010000007.1:0-93873 GCA_046290415.1 Hyphomicrobiales bacterium | reverse complement strand
CTGGGATGCTGCCCTCAAACGCCTGGATGAACTGAACGCGCTGGCCGAAGATCCGCGCCTCTGGGACGACCCGCAGGAAGCCCAAGGCTTGATGCGCGAGCGCCAAAAGCTGGATGACGCGATCAATGGCATGAACGCCATGCGCACGGACCTCGCCGACACCAGCGAACTCATCGAGCTTGGCGAGGCCGAAGGCGATGACGAGATGGCCGACGAGGGCGTCGCCGCGCTCCAGGACCTCGCCGCTAAGGCCCGTCGCTTGCAGGTTGAAGCGCTGCTTTCGGGCGAAGCCGACGGCAACGATTCCTATGTTGAAATTCATTCCGGAGCCGGGGGCACGGAAAGCCAGGATTGGGCGAACATGCTCTTGCGCATGTACACCCGCTGGGCAGAGCAGTCCGGCCGCAAGGTGGAACTGCTTGAAGAGCAGGCTGGCGAAGAGGCTGGCATCAAGTCAGCGACGATCCTGGTCAAAGGCGACGATGCCTATGGCTGGCTGAAAACCGAGGCTGGCGTGCACCGGCTAGTGCGCATTTCGCCCTATGATTCCAACGCCCGCAGGCACACAAGCTTTGCCAGTGTCTGGATTTACCCGTTGATCGACGACACGATCAACATTGAGATCAATGAGAGCGATTGCCGCATCGACACCTACCGCGCCTCTGGCGCCGGCGGTCAGCACGTCAACACCACCGATTCTGCCGTTCGCATCACCCACAATCCGACCGGCATCGTCGTGCAGTGCCAGAACGAGCGATCCCAGCATAAGAACCGCGCCACCGCTTGGAACATGCTGCGCGCCCGCCTCTATGAGCTGGAGCTGCAAAAGCGCGAAGAGAAGGCAAATGCGGAAGCCTCAGCCAAAACGGATATCGGCTGGGGGCACCAGATTCGATCTTATGTGTTGCAGCCCTATCAGTTGGTCAAAGACCTGCGCACCGGCCATGAAAGCACAGCGCCATCGGATGTCTTGGACGGCAAGCTCGACAGCTTCATGGAGGCGACGCTTGCCCAGCGTGCCTACGGCGGCACGGCAGACGTGGCCGACTTGGACTAGGCGGTCATGTCGTGAACGAAGCCGAAAATGACAGCCAGCCCCGGACTGTACCTATCCCTCGCACGTCCACAACGGGATCACCGAAAGCCTTGTGGCCTGTCGGGCACGGTATCGGAAAACCAGCAGGGCGTTTCTCCGCCCGGGTCGACGATCTTCAATCCGCCCGGTCAAAGCCACCATATCGCTTTGTCCAACCGCGAACCGGCGCTGATGGCTTCAGCCCTCTGCGTAGGGTTTTCCAGGAATCAGAGAAACGCAATAAGCGACTAAAGATCCTCGATCCGCTGACCGGCCCGCACGAACGGCATGGGGTCGATGGCGCGGGTGCCGCGCCGCACTTCATAGTGCAGATGCGGGCCGGTGCTACGCCCAGTCGAGCCAATGCGCCCAATAACATCACCGCGGCGCACCTGTGTCCCTGGTGAAACCAGCATGCGTGACAGATGTGCAAACCGCGTCGACAGACCATGAGCATGGTCAAGCTCGATCATTAGGCCGTAGCCACCCGTTCGACGCGCACGCGTCACGACACCATCGGCAGGCGCGTAGACCGGGGTTCCTGTTGGAGCCGCATAATCAATTCCGGAGTGAAAGGCTGAGCGACGGGTGAAAGGATCGCGTCGATTGCCAAAGCGCGATGACAGGCGGGCATTGCGCGCCGGTGCGGCCACGGGCACCAGATCAATAGCGTCACGGGCTGTGCTCAGGTCGGCGAGCGCACGCTCGGCATCATCGACATATACCTGAAATCGATCGGTCCCGGCGACAGGAGCAAGAAGAGGGCCGCCGACAGCGCCCTGTCCCCTTAGTTCCGTGGGCAGCGGCTCCATCGACGCGCTTGGCAATGTCACACGCACGCCAAGACCGCCCACAGCCTCAACGATGCCATCGGCTTCGCGATTGGCCTCTGCGGCCAGTCCGGCCAACGCGATCATCTGGTTGTATTCGCGCGCTTCCAAGGACTCATCAAGCGTCTCCAACAGACGCGCTGGTTCGGTCACAGCGTGCTGCATGACACTCATGCCGCGCTCGGTGGGCAATTGTGGAATGCTGCCGGTGATAAGCTCGCCATCTGGGATGGGTGCGAACTGCGAGGGATCAACGGCCATTGTGCCAAGCTGAATGCGAGGTGCGAGGCTCGCTTCTTGGTTGGGCGGAACAACGGGCGATGGCGGAGCAGGGCGTGGAACCAGTCCCAGCGATCCGGCGCGGTCCAGGATGACGTTGAGACGCGCGCCTTGCTCGTAGAGCTGCATATGCTCAGTGAGGAGCCGTTCCACACGGGCTTCGTAGGCCTGCTGGTTCAGCAACTGCCGCGAGGTGATCCGATCAATCTCGCGGCGAAGATCCGACACTCGGTCCTCGTAGGCGACTTGAATTTGATGTTGTCGTTTGATCGACGCGGTGAAGAGTTCATCCCGGAAGAAGAGGTAACTCGCCGATGCGATAACGCCGGCCGAGCCCGCAAGAACGAACAGAACCAACAGTGCGCCGAGCCATGGCGCGACACGTAGCACCTGAACGCTGTCACCATGGGCCAGAATGATCCGCCGATCCCGACGCGCCCGTTTAAGTTGGTTGGCTTGGATGGATCTTTGAAAATCCGCCTGCGACGAAGGCGTTGACGATGTATGCGGCGTATCGATCGCCATTTTGAACCCACCACTCATACAGAATACCAAGCGGCACCATGGGCCTAGCATGGTTAATGTGAGGTTTAGGTCTGGGTCCCGGTTGGGGCACGAGTGGGCTTCGACTTTGGACCGTTAATGCCCGCTCAGCGGCATCAGGGGTTTGTAGAACCCGGGCGTGAGTCCTGCCTCGGCGCGGGCGCGATCATTGGTCGGCGGCTTGATGGACCCGCGAAAATGCTTGCGCACCAGAGCGTGGAACGTTGATTCGGGTGCGCGCCGATCACGATCACAAAGATAGCGGAACCATTTGGCGCCAAACGCGACATGTTTCTTCTCGTCGTGATAAATCGTGCGCAGGATCGCCGCGCTTTCTTTGTCTCCAGACCCTTCCAGCGAACGGATCGTTGCCGGTGTCACGTCAAGACCTCGTGCTTCCAGCACCAAGGGTATGATCGCCAGCCGCGCGGTCAAGTCGGTGTCCGTCGATTGCGCCGCCTCCCAAAGCCCGGCATGGGCAGGCAGCGCGCCATAGGATGAACCGAGGTCGCGTAGACGGTTTGCGAGCAGCTTGAAGTGTTTGGCTTCCTCCAACCCGACCTGCACCCAATTGTCATAGTAGGAGCGTGGCAAACGAGTTCCTGCCGAACGGGCAATCATGTCCCAGGTGAGATCAACGGCGCTCAGCTCAATATGGGCCAGAGAATGGAGCAGCGCGATCCGCCCCTTTATGCCACCCTTTGACCGCCTGGGCATACGGCTTGGGGCAATAAGCACCGGTTGGTCTGGACGTCCAGGGTGGGTCGGTAGGTCAAGCCTTGCGACAGACCCCAAACCGACGCGACCTCCAAACCAAGCTTTGGCAAGCGCGTAGGCATGGTCAGCTTTGACCTCGAGGTCGGGCTCGCGGACGACGACAACGGCCTCTTCGGCCAACGATCGCAAAATCAAAGAGCCTTGGTTGCCGCCAAAACTTCATCCACATGACCAGGGACCTTCACCTTTCGCCAGGCCTTGGCAATCGTGCCGTCGCCTGCGACCAAAAAGGTAGAGCGTTCAACGCCCATATACTTTTTGCCGTACATGCTCTTTTCGACCCAAACGCCGTAAGCCTCGGCCACCTCCTTCTCTTCGTCGGCGGCCAACTGGATGGTCAAATCGTACTTGGCGATGAACTTGTCGTGCTTGGCGGCAGAATCGGGGGAGATGCCGATGATCGTCGCGCCAAGCCCATCGAACTCGTCCTTGGCTTCGGAAAACCCAATCGCTTCTTTCGTGCAGCCCGACGTGTCATCTTTCGGATAGAAATAGACGATCACAGGCTTGCCTTGCAGCGCGCTCAGCGTGACCGATCGCCCGCCATCGGTCGGCAACGTGAAATCCGGTGCAACATCGCCTTCAGAAACCTTTGTGGCAGACGAATCGGTCATGAAATGCTCCATCATGGTGTGATTGGTGGCGGCTCGCTTATCTGAGCCTGACCCGTGCATCTGGGTCTGACAAACCCTACGGGCGGCGGCAAGGCCTGGATCGACGGGCGATGCCATCCTCTTGCCGTTTGTTGTGCATAGAGGCTGAAGCTCGGGCCGATCGGCTTCAAGTTGCGCGGCTGCGCGGCATCAGGCAGAACGGAAACCGGTTAGGGAGCAGCCGCATGATCCATGCGGACAGAATGAGTTGCCGGTTTGGCCGCCTTCGGAACGAAGCGGTAGTTTGGCCGGACGTCGGGAGCAGCATCATCCGTGAAGGTTGAAGCACCACCATCTTCTGAACAAGCGACAACCGTCGGCGCCCTCGAAGGCGATCCTGACGGGACGGCCGGCGATGCGCCGGTCGGCTTCGATCGACCTTTTCTGACCAAGCCCCTTGTGTTGGCGCCACTGATTGCAGTGTTCGCCGTTTTTCTGTTGCCGGTGCTTGCCTTGGGTACGCCGCCTGGTCAGCGGCTCGTAGAGCGAATGATCGAAGCGCCGCTTTTGGCCCGACTGGAAGCCTCCGCACCAGCGCCGTTTACATTGAAAGTGGATGACCTCAACACACATGTTGGCGGTGCCACGATTCGCGTTGATCTGGAAGGCGCGGTTCTTGCCGCCCCCGGTCTCTCGCTGACACTCGATGAGATGAGTGTACGCGTACGCTATCTGGATGTGTTACGGCGCAATCTCGTGCCAGACCGCATCAGCATTGAGACCGCGCGGCTGGATGTCGACGACCTTGAGCCGGTCCGCGAGCTCAGCCGCCGCGTTCAACGTCCGTCCGCCTCGGCCTTTGACAGTCCGGACGTTGCCAGCATCGACAATTTTGAGGCTTTGGCCCCCATTGACGGTGACCCTGAGCCCGATACGGTGACGCCAGACATGCTGGCAAGCTTGCGCCTGGATGGCTTGGTCAACGCGTTCGATACGCTCGACCGCGCTCTGACCGACATCACCATTGGCGACACATGGCAGAGTCTGGAAAGCATCACGGTTGACCAACTGCTGATCGCACCGAGGCCAGACGCTGGCATTCCGTTCTTGCGCAATCCTGACGAGTTCGAGGTGCGCATTGAACGCGAAAATGCCCGCGAGATGATCGCGCGGGTCACAACTGTCGAGAGACAAGAGCCACTATCGCTGGTCGTGCGCCATGCCGAAAGTGGAGCGCCGGAAGGCCCCTTGATGCTGGCCCGCGTCGCTGGTGCGGAAATCACCGAAGATCAGGCTTTCTCACATCTACTTTTGCGTGGTCTACGGACAAGTGACGTAACAGATGCACTGCGAGGCGATAGCCCTGTGACGTTTGAATCCAACCTGGCGGCGGAAATCGTGGTCACGCGCGACGAGGTTGACGGTCAGGTCAACCAGATCGCAGCGCTTTTTGAGAGCGACGCGGGTTACCTCGTCGCCAGTCAACGTGCTGCCACGATCCTGGAATTTGCCTCGGTGCCGATGATCTACACCCGCGAGAGCGGTCGCTTCGATATCGTCTCAGCGCAGTTGCAATTCCAAGAAACCGGTGGCGTGTTCAGTGGCACGCTCCAACCAATGGTTAGAGAGGGGCGACAGGGCATGGCGCTCAGCCTGCAGGCCCCGCGCTACCGCCTTGCCATTCCTCCTGAGCCGCAATTGCGCAGAACACTGCAGCGCGCGGTTGCCAGCGTGTCCGTCGAGCTTTTTGCCGACGATTCCGGTCAACTGATCGACTTGTCGCTTCTGCAGGTGGCCATGGGCGATGTCTGGGTCGCCTATTCGGGCATGTTGGAATGGACCGACAGCGGAACCTATGCCTCGCTTGTTGGCCAATCCACGCCGATGCGCGTGCCCCACCTCGCGGCCATGTGGCCCCTGCCGATCTCGCCGCAGGCCCGTGAATGGTTCCTTGAGAATGTCGCTGAAGGTAGTTTGGGCGAGGGCAGTTTCGCCTTTGCCGCCCGTTTGGATGACATCGAAGTCGAGGATGGTCGCACATACCTTCAAGACGACATGTTGAACCTGTCGGTGCCTTACCAAAACCTGGTGATGCGCACAGTCGGGGAACTCCCTCCGGTTTTCGGGTTGGACGGATCGATCGAGGTCACGGGACGAACCCTGCACATGCTTGGTACAGGCGGCGTTGGTCGATTGGAAACGGGCGAAACGATTGCCGTGCCACGCGCCGAATTCTACATCGTCGATCATGCCGACCCGGACCCTGAAGCCTGGTTGGAACTTGATCTGGAAGGTCCGGCGTCTGGATTCGCCCATATGGCGCTCATGGACCCGTTGGAGCTGGATGATGAGGTTCCTTTTAATCCCGAAGCTGTGTCGGGGCGCGTCGAGCTTACAACGCGCATCGAGGCGATCTTGGCGGACCGAATTGATCGCGAAACCGTGCGGGCAACGACAGAGGCGCTGATCACCGATTTCGCAACGTCGGAGGGCATCGATGGCCGCGACCTGTCAGACGGCAATTTTCGCTTCTTCGCTGACGCGACAGGCACGACTTTGATCGGACAAGCGCGGATTGATGGCGTTGTCACCGAACTTAACCTCAGCCCTGAGAACTCGAACGGCATGCAACTGGCGATGCGTCTCAACGCTGAGGACCGGCGCCGGATCGGCCTCGACTTCGGGCGCTATCTGACAGGTACGATTGGGGTTGATGTCGGCCAGGAGGATGCCGAAGACTTCCGGCGCATGACGGTCGATCTGACCGATGCCGTTTTGTCCATTCCAGAGCTTGGCTACTCGAAAGCTGCCGGCATTGCAGCGCGCGCCAGCTTTGATGTGCGTGAGCGCGGCGATCAAAGACAGGTCCGAGATTTGGTGGTCGCGGCTGATGGTTTGTCGGCACGGGGCAGTCTCGACTTCATCGATGGTGATTTGCGTGTCGCGCAACTGGAAAGCGTTGCGATTGAAGGCATTGGGAGGTTCGCCCTTGATCTGACCAGGAACAGTCAGAACACATCGGCGCGGCTAACCGGCGATCAGTTCGTCTTGACCCCCGACCTTTTGCGCGGCGACCCGGAAGCGGCCGGTGCGCTCACGCTGGATGTGGAACTGGATGAGTTGTTGACCCAGCAGGGCTCGCGGCTTTCTGATGTCAGGCTTACGTTCGCGCAGAATGCCGAGCGGATCACCGAGTTCGACCTGCGGGCGCGCCATAGCGACGGCACGGACCTCGCTGGCACGCTTGCGCCTAGCGGTGGGAGCAACAATCTTGTCATATCATCGGGCAACGCTGGAACGTTTTTGCGGTTTTTGGGGCTTTACGAGCGCGCTCAAGGTGGCCGGGCGACGCTCGTCCTTGATCCTCAGTCGGTCGGTGGTCGCGTCGCGGGCCAACTCCTGCTGAGCGACTACCAGATCGTCGACGAACCCGCGATGGAGCGAATCTTCACAACCGGTCGCGACCAAGCGCGCAACACGAGCGAGATCGTTCTGCCAGGAGACTTCGAAACCGCCGATCGGATCGAGATCGAAGTGACGAACATCACCTTCGATCGCACGCCCGAGCGCCTGATCATACATAGCGCTGAGGGGTGGGGTCCGTCGTTGGGTGGCAATATTGAAGGTGTAATCGACTATGCGGGGGACCGCGTGCGGCTGCGTGGCACCTATGTACCGTTCTTCACGATCAACAACATTTTTAGTCGTATTCCGATCCTTGGTCAGGCTCTAGGGGGCCGTGATACCGAAGGTCTTCTGGGCGTGACGTTTCAATTGATTGGCAGCGCCGAGAACCCGCAATTGCAGGTCAACCCGATGTCAATTTTGGCACCTGGCGTATTCCGCAACATCTTCGAGTACCAGCAGGGTGGCTAAACCGGCTTTAGAAGCACATGCTTCTTCTTGCCAAGCGAGAGCTTGATCGCACCATCGCGAACATCATCTCGCCCTAGGAGACGTCGTTCATCAGCGCTCGGTTCGTCATTGATGCGCACCGATCCGCCCTTGACGTGGCGACGCACTTCGCCGTTCGAACTTGCCAGCCCCGCTTCGACATAGGCAGCAAGGACGCCGAGGCCTTCCTCGAGCCGCGCAGTGTCGATCTCGACTGTCGGCATATCGCTGGAAAGTGCGCCCTGCTCGAACACTTTTTGGGCGGCATCGGCAGCTCTGGACGCCTCCTCGGCGCCGTGCAGCAATGTGGTCGCCTCATTGGCCAGCGCCTTCTTGGCGTCGTTGATCTCGGCACCTTCAAGCGATTCCAATCGCGCAATTTCGTCCATCGGCAAGGTCGTGAAAAGCTTCAGGAATCGGCCGACGTCAGTATCGTCGGTGTTGCGCCAAAACTGCCAATAGTCATAGGGGCTGAGCATAGCGGCATCGAGCCAGACGGCGCCTTCGGCGGTCTTGCCCATTTTGGCGCCGGAGGCGGTGGTGAGCAGTGGCGTGGTCAGCGCAAAAAGTGACGCACCCTCCATCCGGCGACCAAGATCGATGCCGGAAAGAATATTGCCCCACTGGTCCGAACCGCCCATCTGAAGGCGGCAACCGGTGCGACGGAAAAGTTCCACGAAGTCATAGGCCTGAAGCACCATGTAGTTGAATTCCAGGAAGGACAGGTGCTGCTCGCGCTCAAGGCGCAAGCGCACGGCATCACGCTGGATCATTTGATTGACGGAGAGGTGTTGGCCGACGTCACGCAATAGATCGACATAGTGCAGGCCGAGCAGCCAGTCGGCATTGTCCACCATGGTCGCCGGCGTCTCGCCACCATCAAAATCAAGGAAACGGGCGAAGACTTTCTGAATGCCTGCCTTGTTTTCCTCGATGCGTTCAGCGGTAAGTAGCTGACGGCTTTCATCCTTGCCCGAAGGATCGCCGACGCGTGTCGTTCCGCCACCCATCAACACGATCGGGTTGTGCCCGGTCTGCTGAAACCAATGCAGCATCATGATCTGAACCAACGAGCCGACATGAAGCGAAGGCGCGGTGCAATCGAATCCGATATAGCAAGTCAGCGGAGCCTCTTTCAGCGCGGCATCAAGACCATCGGCATCGGAAAGCTGATGGATCAAGCCACGCTCGGAGAGGACGCGCAGAAAATCGGACTGGAAGGACTGGGTCATGGGTCTGCTGATGGTTTGGGGGAAAGGACGTATTTGCAGGACAAGGCCCGACTCTTGCCATGCGCCCGAGCTCATTGCAACGCATCAGCCGGGTCGATCCTGATGCGCGCGATTGGCACGATGAGCGGCACATCTATGGATGGCGTAGACGTCGCGCTTATCGAAACCGATGGGTTGGGCGAGGTTTGCGCCGTTCCGGGCGCACATTTGACGCTCGACTACACTCCGGAGGAACGTGCTGTCCTGTTTCAGGCGGTCGAGACTGCGCTCGCCATCAACGCGCGCCATGCCATCGATCATCCGCATTTGCAAGCGGCGGCTGACCTCTCCACCAGGCGCCATGCTGAGGCGCTTGTTGCGCTTCTAAAGCAAGTGGACGTGCCGGTCGATGTGATCGGTTATCACGGGCAGACGGTGCTGCACCGACCGAATTCGGCCAGTCCATCAGAGGCATTCACGCTGCAATTGGGCGATGCACAGGTGCTTGCCGATGCCACTGAACTCCCTGTGGTGTATGACTTTCGGTCAGCCGACGTGGCGGCTGGCGGCCAGGGTGCACCTTTGGCGCCGCTCTATCATCAGGCTTTGATTGCCGCGCGGACCGACCTGCCGGCAGCCATTTTGAACCTTGGCGGCATCGCCAACATTACGTTGATCCAAAGCAGCGACCCGGAGAGCTTGCTTGCCGCGGACGTCGGACCAGCCAATGTGTTTATGGATGATCTGATGCTTCAGCGCGAAGGCACCGCTTTCGATGAGGACGGACGTCTGGCGGCGTCGGGAACCCCCGACTTGGAGGTTGTGACGACCTTCTTTGCCGATCCGTTTTTCCGCCGGGAAGGTCCGAAGTCGCTTGATCGATACAGCTTCGCTGCGCCTGATCTATCGCATCTGGGTACAGCCGATGCGATGGCAACGCTGGCGCAACTGACCATACGCAGCGTCGTTAGCGCCGTCGCGGACTTGCCGGAAACCCCCAATGCGCTGTTCGTGGCTGGCGGCGGTGTACGCAACACATTCATCATGCGCGAGCTAGCCCGCCAGTTGCCGTGCAGTGTTGCGCCGCTTGACACCCTTGGCGCCAGTGCGGCCATGCTGGAGGCTGAAGCATTTGCCTATCTGGCGGTGCGCCATATGAAGGGGCTGCCGACCAGCTACCCATCTACCACGGGTGTTTCCGTTGCGACCGTGGGTGGAAAAACCATCCACCCACGGTAGCCGCTTCGACATCACTAAACGCAAACCAGCACCGGCTGGGCGCTAGCCCATGCCGGGGTTGGCGAGGCGAAAGTCCAGATACTCGCTGCAGCGGCGATCCAGTTCTTCCAACTTGCCTTCGAAGAAATGGTTCGCCCCTTCCACCGTTTGATGGTCGATTGTGATGCCTTTTTGGGTCTTCAGCTTGTCGACGAGCGCCTGAACGGCGGGCATCGGCACAACCTTGTCCTCATCGCCATGGATGATGAGACCCGAGGACGGGCAGGGGGCCAAGAAAGAAAAGTCGTGCAGGTTTGCCGGTGGTGCGACCGACATGAAGCCAGCTACCTCTGGTCGGCGCATCAGAAGCTGCATGCCGATCCAGGCGCCGAACGAGAAACCTGCGATCCAGGTAAACCGCGAATCAGGATTCTGCGCCTGCAGCCAGTCCAAGGAGCCTGCCGCATCAGCCAGCTCGCCTACGCCATGATCGAAATAGCCTTGGCTTCGACCCACACCGCGTGAGTTAAACCGCAGGACCGAGAACCCTCGCTCTACGAACATATAATAGAGTTGGTAGACGATCGGGTTGTTCATCGTGCCGCCGAACTGCGGATGTGGGTGCAGGATAATGGCCGTTGGCGCGCCGCGTTCGGGGGCAGGGTGCAGGCGGCCTTCCAGGCGACCAGAGGGACCTTGGTAAATAAGTTCGGGCATGGTAAGAATTGTTGCCTTCTATTTTCAACAAATCAGGCCGAGCGCCTTGACGCACGGCCTGCAATAAACCTAGAACGGTTCTAAACTTCAACCGCAGGCCTTTGAACCTGTTGGCTGGGTGCAAGATTTTCAAGCTTAGGCGCCGGTCGTACCGGTGCTCTGGCTGTCGCGGCGCACTTAACACCAGGCGCTGCTCGAAAAACAAGGTTTTTCGACCTCTTGCCATCGGCTTTCGCGTCTACCGGTCTGCAATCCTTGGATTCTTTGCCGGCGACCTATTTGATGGCGAACGCGCTCACCAGCCAGATGTATGGCGACTACAATGCGACCAGCCCGCTGCGCTCTGAGGCGCGCGAGGCCATGCTTGTTGCGATGGGTGAAACCGGCAATCCGTCGTCTATTCATGGCTTTGGACGCGCGGCGCGCAAGTGCATTGAAGCGGCGCGTGCCTCAATTCTCACCGATCTTGGGCTCCCGAACTATCGCCTTGCCTTTACCTCTGGTGCCAGCGAAGCGCTTGCGACGGTTTTGACGCCGGCCACTCAGTCGCTCGCGACCAAGCGTCACGCAAACCAACTTTTCATCGCGCCAACGGATCATGTGGCTGCGCTGCAGGGTCATGGCTTTGAAAAAGCTGCGACCACCCTATTACCCGTCGGCGCGGACGGTGTGGTCGATACCCAGGCCCTCGCGAAGGCCCTGGGCGTCTTGCCGCAGGACGCCCAAGCCATTGTGTGCGTTCACGGTGCCAACAACGAAACCGGCGTGCTCCAGCCGATCGACGCGATCGCGGCGGTCTGTGACGTGCATCAGGCGCTCTTCGTCTGCGATCTGGTGCAATGGGCTGGCCGGTTGCCATTGCGCGATGCGCGACCTGCCGCCATCATCGTTTCAGCTCACAAGCTCGGCGGACCAGCGGGCATTGGCGCCATTATCTACGACCCGATGCGACTGCATGTGACCGATCCGCTTATCCGCGGTGGCGGTCAGGAGCGTGGCGTGCGCGCCGGCACAGAAAACGCCATCGGTATTGCTGGGTTTGCCGCCGCTCTAAAGGCGGCGTGCGCATCAATGGCAAGCGAACAGCAACGCCTCGCCGACCTGCGCGACAGGTTTGAGCACGAGCTGCTCGCACTGCATCCCGACGCTGTCATCTTCGGGCAAGGCGCAGCACGCCTGGCCAACACAAGCTGCTTTGCGATCCCTGGTCGCGAGGCCGCTCTGGCGCTTATGCAGCTTGATCTGGACGGCATAGCCTTGTCCTCCGGCTCGGCCTGTTCCAGCGGCAAAGTGAAAGCGAGCCACGTGCTGGCCGCGATGGACGTGCCACCAAGCTTGGCGGCCTGCGCGCTGCGTCTGAGCCTCGGATTTGCCACCACGGCTGCCGATATCGACCTACTTCGGACTTCGATTGGGCGCTGGTCCAAACCGGACCAAGCGCCGGAATCCATAGGCTCGGATAAAATCAGCAGGAAAAATGCAAATTTAACGCAATCCGCCATTGGTGAATCTGCGTAGACGATTTATGTAACTTGGAATGATTGTAAGGTGGCCCGTTTGGACCGCCTGTTGAACGCCCAGCTTCTAAGGAGCACGCACCCTATGCCAGCGGTTCAAGAGACCATCGAACAGGTCCGCGAGATCGACGTCGACAAGTACAAATATGGCTTCGAGACCGACATCGATATGGAGTATGCGCCCAAGGGCTTGAATGCGGATATCGTCCGCTTCATCTCGGCCAAGAAGGGCGAGCCGGAATGGCTGACCGATTGGCGCCTGGACGCGCTCAAGCGCTTTGAGACCATGAAGCGCCCGGAATGGGCACGCGTTGATTATCCTGAGATCGATCTTCAGGAACTCTATTATTATGCGGCGCCGAAATCGACCGAAGGCCCAAAAAGCCTCGACGAAGTCGATCCGGAGTTGTTGCGCACCTATGAGAAGCTGGGTATCCCGCTCAAAGAGCAAGAAATCTTGGCAGGCGTGCGCAAGCATGATGAGCCCTCGCAGCTTGATAGCAGTTTGGATTCGCTGGCCGGGAAAGTCGCCGTCGATGCGGTTTTTGACAGCGTGTCGGTCGTCACGACCTTCAAGAAAGAACTCGCTAAACATGGCATCGTTTTCTGCTCGATCTCTGAGGCCGTCCACTCCCATCCTGAGTTGGTGAAAAAGTATCTCGGCTCGGTCGTGCCGGTGACGGACAATTACTACGCAACGCTCAACTCCGCCGTCTTCTCCGACGGATCGTTCGTCTACATTCCTGAAGGTGTGCGCTGCCCGATGGAGTTGTCGACCTATTTCCGCATCAACGCGGAAAACACCGGCCAGTTCGAGCGCACGCTCATCATTGCCGACAAAGGCTCCTACGTCTCCTATTTGGAAGGCTGCACGGCGCCGATGCGCGATGAAAACCAGTTGCACGCCGCTGTGGTGGAGCTGATTGCGCTGGACGATGCGGAGATCAAATACTCCACCGTCCAGAACTGGTATCCCGGCGATGCGGAAGGCAAGGGCGGCATCTACAATTTTGTTACCAAGCGTGGCGATTGCCGTGGCGACAACTCCAAGATTTCCTGGACGCAGGTCGAGACCGGCTCCGCCATCACCTGGAAGTATCCGTCCTGCATTCTGCGTGGCGACAATTCGGTTGGCGAGTTTTATTCGATCGCCATTTCCAACGGCAAGCAGCAGGTCGATTCTGGCACCAAGATGATCCATTTGGGCAAGAACACGTCCTCAAAGATCATCGCCAAGGGGATCGCCGCTGGTAAATCGGATTCAACCTATCGCGGCCTCGTTCAGGTGGCGCGCAACGCCAAAAATGCGCGCAACTTTACCCAGTGCGACAGCCTGCTGATCGGCGATAGGTGTGGGGCGCACACGATCCCTTACATCGAATCGAAGAACTCCAAGGCCGTGCTGGAACATGAGGCGACGACCTCGAAGATCTCCGATGATCAGATGTTCTACTGCCTGCAACGCGGCCTCAATGAAGAAGAAGCCGTGGCGCTGATCGTCAACGGCTTTGTCAAAGACGTTCTGCAAAAGCTGCCGATGGAATTCATGGTGGAATCCCAGAAGCTGATCGGCATTTCGCTGGAAGGCTCGGTCGGATGACCCTGACCTTCGATGCGGGTGCCATGGCCTGGTACGCTGCGATCTGCGGCGCGCTGGCGGCCCTGGCCCCAAGTTTGCGCACGCCGGTTCGCCGGATCGCGCTTGGCGCAGCGGTCGGCATCATCGCCGCATCCGTGCTGCCTGCCACCCGCGCGCTGTTGGGTTTTTAGGGGCAGGGCGCATGGAGTTGGCAATGCTCATTGGCCGCCAGGTGGCCTTTGTCGGTCTGCTCGCTGGGCCGATCATTCTGGTGGTTCTGCTAGGCCGCAAACGCGGCTGGAACCAGACCTATGTGTTTGTGATCGTCCTTGGCTGGGCGCTCTTGTTTTTGGGATTGAACGCGATGATGGCAAGCGACGCTTCGGCTGATGCCTTCTCGCTGATGCAATAAGGACCATATCAATGCTGCAAATCAAAAACCTGCATGCCCGCATCGCCGAAGACGGCACCGAAATTCTGCGTGGCGTCGATCTTTCGATTCCCAAGGGTGAAGTGCACGCGATCATGGGCCCCAACGGCTCGGGCAAATCCACGCTCTCTTATGTGATTGCCGGCAAGGAAGACTATGAGGTCACCGAGGGTGAAATCCTGCTCGACGGCGAGAATATTCTCGAAATGGATCCGCACGAGCGGGCCAACGCCGGCCTGTTCCTGGCGTTTCAGTACCCAATTGAAATTCCAGGCGTTGCGACGATGACGTTCCTGCGCACCGCCCTTAACGCCAAGCGCAAGGCTGAGGGGCTGGAGGAACTTTCTACGCCGGATTTCATGCGTGTCGTGAAAGAGAAAGCCGCCGAGCTCAACATCTCCTCTGACATGCTCAAGCGCCCCTTGAACGTCGGGTTCTCTGGCGGGGAGAAAAAGCGCAACGAGATCATGCAGATGGCGTTGCTTGAGCCGAAGATGGGCATTCTCGATGAAACCGATTCCGGTCTCGACATCGACGCGCTCAAAGTGGTGGCCGAAGGCGTCAACGCGCTGCGCGGCCCCGATCGTGGGTTCCTGGTGATCACGCACTATCAGCGCCTGCTCGACCACATCGTGCCCGACGTGGTGCACGTGCTGTCCGCAGGCAAGATCATCAAAACCGGTGGCAAGGACTTGGCGCTTGAGTTGGAAGCCAAAGGTTATGCCGACATCATCGCCGATGCGGCCTGAGGGTAGATGACCATGAACGCTGATCTGAAACGCATCAGGACTGCCGCCGAAACCGCAGTCTTGGAAAGCTTTGCCGATGTGGAAGACACGCTTCCCGGCAACGCCGCCATTCATGCCGACCGCCGCACGCGTATCGCGCTGTTTGAGCGCGAGGGCTTGCCGCATCGCCGCGTTGAGGCGTGGAAATACACCGATCTGCGCACGCTGGTGCGCGAGATCGCGCCCTTGGCGGACAGCGCCGGCCCCGCTGATGTGCCCGCACCGCTTCTTGAGGGCGCCGTGCAGATCGTGGTCGTTGATGGCTTTTTGCAGTCAGGCCGATCTGATCTGCCAGAAGGTGTCAGCCTTGCGCCACTGATGGATGCTCTGGGTCAAGGTACCGCTTCGCTTGCTGGCGCCGACACGCCGGATCGCGCGATCGATGCGCTCAACGCCGCCTTTGTGCGCGATGGCTATGCCTTGTCCATCGCTGACAACGCCACCATCGAAACGCCGCTTGAGCTGGTCTTCATGCGGTCAACGGGCGGTGCCATGAGCCACGCCCGCGCCCATGTTGCTGTCGGTAAAGGCGCCGACGTCACCATTGTTGAACGCCATGTCAGCCCGGATGGCCAGGCAAGCCAGTCCAGCGCCGTCACCAACTATGCGGTGGGCGAGGGTGCATCGCTTGCCTTGCTGCGCACGCAGAATGAGGGCGACGAGGCCGTTCATCTCGGCGAGATCGCCCTGGACCTTGCGGCGAAGTCGCAGACCAAGTTGCTGCATCTGGTGGCCGGCGCAAAGCTTGCACGCACCGAAACCCGCGCCGTGTTCGCCGGCGAGGAAGCGCGTTTTGACGTCGCCGGCATCACCATGGTCGCCGATCGCCAGCACTCTGATTCCACGCTCTATGTCGATCATCTGGTGCCGCACTGCGACAGCACCGAGACGTTCAAAGCCGTGATTGATGATGCAGCCAAGGCGATCTTCCAAGGCAAGATCGTCGTTGCGCAGGACGCCCAGAAGGTTGACGCGCAGATGGCGATCAACTCGCTCTTGTTGTCGGAAACCGCTGATATGGCGGCCAAGCCGGAGTTGGAGATTTTTGCCGATGATGTGAGCTGCGCCCACGGCGCGACCTGCGGCGACATCGATGAAGATCTGATGTTCTATTTGCTCGCGCGCGGCATTGGACCCAAAGAGGCGCGCAAGCTCCTGCTTCAGGCCTTTTTGTCCGAAGGGGCGGAAATTTTTGAGGATCACCCGTTCGAGCAGCTCGCCTTTGATGCCATCGAAGCATGGCTTGCAGCCCATGCAGCGCGCTAGCGGAAAGTAGGCTTTGATGAGTTTCGATGTCGCCGCTGTCAGGGCGGATTTTCCGGCCCTTTCGACCCAGGTGAACGGCAAGCCGCTGGTTTATCTGGACAATGCGGCGTCGGCGCAAAAGCCGAACCAGGTGATCGATGGGACCGCCGAGTTCTACCGCACCTCCTATGCCAATGTGCATCGCGGGCTGCATCATCTCTCAACAGCGGCCACTGAGGCATATGAGGGCGCGCGCACCAAAGTCGCCAAATTTCTTGGCGCGGCAAGCGATCAAGAGATCGTCTTCACGCGCTCTGTGACCGAGGCGCTCAACCTTGTTGCTCACGGGCTTGGCGAGAGCCTCAATGAGGGCGATGAGATCATCCTCTCGGTGATGGAACACCATTCCAACATCGTGCCCTGGCATTTCTTGCGTGAACAGAAGGGCGCGGTGCTCAAATGGGTGCCGGTGCTGGAAGACGGCAGCTTTGATCTCAATGCCTTTGAAAGCATGGTCACCGACCGCACGAAGATCGTCGCTCTGACGCACATGTCCAACGTGCTCGGCACGGTTACGCCGATCCGTGCCGTAGCGGACTATCTGGCCGATCGCGCCGATGTTACGCTGGTTGTCGATGGCGCCCAAGGTGCCGTGCACATGGCCGTCGATGTTCAGGCGCTCGGCTGCGACTTCTATGCCGTCACGGGGCACAAACTCTATGGCCCGTCAGGCATCGGCGCGCTCTGGGGCAAGGCTGAAAAACTCGCCGATCTCCCGCCCTATATGGGCGGCGGCGAGATGATCGATGAGGTGCGCGAAGACGGCATGACCTATGCGCTGCCACCAGCCCGATTTGAAGCCGGAACGCCGCCGATCGCGCAAGCGGTCGGGTTGGGACTGGCCCTCGACTACATCGAAGCCATCGGACGCGATGCGATCAGTGCCCACGAGCATGAGTTGCTGACCTACGCGATGGAAAAAATTCGCCAGATCAATGCTGTGCGCATCATGGGCGATGCGCCTGGCAAGGGCGCCATCATTTCCTTTGAAGTCGAAGGGGCGCACGCTCACGACATTTCCACGCTGCTCGATCGGTCGGGTGTAGCCGTGCGCGCCGGCACCCATTGTGCCCAGCCTTTGCTGAAGCGTTACGGCGTTTCGTCCTCGTGTCGTGCGTCTTTTGGCGTCTACAACACGTTTGAGGAAGTCGATACCTTTGTCGAAGCCTTGAAAAAGGCCCAGAGCTTCTTCACATGAACGTTCACTGTTACACTGACTGGTACAGTTGGGCATGTCGCCCAGAATGGACATAGCGATGACCGACACTGCCACAGCACCAACGTCAACGGATCAGCAAGCGCCCAATGCTGCCGAGCTGAACGCATCCACG
This sequence comes from Hyphomicrobiales bacterium, assembly GCA_046290415.1. GTDB lineage: Bacteria > Pseudomonadota > Alphaproteobacteria > Rhizobiales > MH13 > MH13. The sequence goes on along the minus strand of JBKAGN010000007.1, from coordinate 75,786 downwards.
ATTGCGCCTGACGAGCTGGAGCGATTGACTGAGGACATCGTCGCTGCCCTGAAGACAGTGTATGATCCGGAAATTCCGGTCGACATTTATGAACTCGGCCTGATCTACAAAGTCGACATCGACGACAACCGCAAAGTGACCATCCATATGACGCTGACGGCACCTGGCTGTCCGGTTGCCGGTGAAATGCCTGGGTGGGTGGAAAATGCCGTTGCGACCGCTCCTGGCGTGTCGGACGTGCAGGTTGAAATGGTGTTTGATCCGCCTTGGACACCCGAAAGGATGTCCGAAGAGGCGCAAGTCGCCATCGGTTGGTTCTAGGAGCGAAACCCCATGGGCTTTGCCATGATCACATTGTCCGACGCCGCCAAGGACCATATCGGCGCGCTCTTGAAAGATCATGAGCCGACTGCAGGTCTGCGGCTGACGCTCAAAAAGGGCGGCTGCGCTGGCATGGAATACAAACTCGATATCGCTGAAGAAAAGCCTGCCGGCGACGACGCCGTCGAAGAGGGTCCGGCTCGGTTGTTCGTCGAACCCTCCGCCATGCTCTACCTGCTCGGCATGCATGTAGACTATGAGGTAACAAAACTCCGCTCAGGGTTTGTGTTCAAAAACCCCAACGAGGTCTCGGCCTGCGGCTGCGGCGAATCTGTCGAGCTCATACCGGCACAAGCTGAAGCTGCGCCGTAAGACTGATCGCAAGGTAGCCCAACAAAAAAGCGCGTCAGCATGGTAGCTGGCGCGCACTTTTTTTGGGTTCTGATCGACTACCAGCTTATGCGGCAGCGGACTCATGTTCATCGACGTCAGCCTCGGACATCACGCGGTTGCGTCCGGCGTCCTTGGCTGCATAGAGGCATTTGTCGGCCCTCTCGATGATTGATTGCACGCTGTCGTCAACACGCAACTCGGCAACGCCAATGGAGATCGTGACGCGTCCCAGTGTTTCGCCGGTAGAGCGTTTCACCAGTTCCTTGCCCATTACGGCCTGGCGGATGACATTGGCGACGTCTGTTGCGCGGCCGACCTTGGTTGACGGCAGAATGACGCAGAACTCTTCCCCGCCATAACGGCAGGCAAGGTCCTTGGAGGAAACTGACGCCTTGATCGTGCTGCCAACAAGGCGAAGCACCTGATCACCGGTCTGGTGGCCATGGGTGTCGTTGAATTTCTTGAAATGATCGATGTCGCAGACCAAGAGGCTAAACGGTTCTCCGGTCGCTTCAGACGTGACCATGGCTTCATCCATTGCACGATCAAACCGTTTGCGATTGCCGATGCCGGTCAACTGATCGGTCATCGCCTCATAGCGAACCGATTCCAACGCTTCCTTCAGCGACGCAATCTCCTGCTCACTCTCAAGCAGCTTGTTCGACATGGAGCGGTTGCTTTTTTCGACTTCGTCCGTGACCGAGATAAGCTTCTCGACGATCGCTTTGACCTTCTGCTCATCAGAAGCGTTGTTTGTCAGTCTTTGCGACGCATCTTGTAGTTCGTCGGAGTATCCGCTGGTTTGACCGGCTGCATCGTTGATCAGTTCCATGATCTCAGAGACTTTGCCCGAAAGCTTGCCGCCGACGGCATCAACGCGTTCTTCAAAGGAACCGGCGCCGAAAAACTCTTCGCGGATGTCTTCAAGCGTTTCTTGATCGACATGCTTTCCAGCGCGAAGGATTTCGTTGATCCGTTTATTCAGCGCAGGATTGAACCCGGCGGCATAGGAAAACCAAATCTCGTAGTTTGGCGGGAAAGCTGCGAGTTCGTTCGTCTTGATTTTCGCAATTGCGTGCTCAGCGATCTGATAGGTGCGCGCAACGTCTTCTGGCAATGCCATGCCGAGGTCCCCCAAGGGTCAACAGATTTGGCAAGACATTGGCATAACACCGTTTCCAAGCGGTTAATTCGCAACGAAAGGTAGAATTGCGAAATCGCTACACTGTTGAAACAAAGATCAAGACAGCCGTAAGCGACCCGCCAGCCGGACGAGCGCAACGTGTCTGCCAGACAATTGCATCAGGCGGGACGGGGGAGCGGTGATTAGCCGCCTAATGAGGCGGGTGAGCTAGGCTGCCGTGCGCCGAATGGGGCGCAGAAGGAAGGCCGGGACATAGTCGGTCTCGCCGAACGGACGCCGATCATCGGGGCCGTCCTGATCATTGCGATTGCCGCGACGGCCGCGACCGCGCTTGGGCGCGTTGGATTCGCCATCGTCTTTTTTCGATGGCCGATCGCCGCGCTTCGCCTTCACTGGCTGCTCGGACTTTTCCTTACCATCATCGTCAGAGGGTCGATTGACGCTTTCGGGTGCCGTCTGCGATTCGTCTGATTGTGTATCTTTGGACTGTGCGCCTTGCGCTTGCGCCTCAGATGACTTCCGACCTCCACGACGCCCGCGCCGACGGTTTGGTTTGTCGTCGGTTTGAACAGTTTCGTCCGCCGTCTTCGCTTCTTCAGCGTCTTTCGCCGGTTCTGCATCGCTGCGTGGAATTGGTTGGCCGATCATGTCCTCGATCGCTGCGACATATTTGCCGTCAGCTTTCGATGCCAGCGTGATCGCGGTGCCCGTGCGCCCGGCGCGGCCGGTGCGGCCAATGCGGTGCACATAGTCTTCCGCGTGCGTTGGCACATCATAGTTGAACACGTGGCTGACGGCCGGAATATCGAGGCCTCGTGCGGCAACGTCGGAGGCGACCAGCAAGGTCAGTTCGTTGTTGCGGAAGGCATCCAGCGTCTGCATGCGGGCCCGTTGGTCCATGTCGCCGTGAAGACAGCCGGCATTGTAACCGTGGCGTTTGAGCGAACGTTCAACCACCGAGACATCACGTTTGCGGTTGCAGAAGATGATGCCGTTGGTGAGGTCTTTGGCGCTGTCGATGGCGCCGCGCAGGGTCTCGCGCTTTCCGGCGGCAACACTGGGTGCGCTCAGCAAGACCTGCGTGATCGTTTCGCTGGTCGACGAGGTGCGCGAAACTTCAACGCGCTCTGGCGCATGCAAGAACGTGTTGACGAAGCGATCGATTTCCGGCGGCATCGTTGCCGAGAAGAACAACGTCTGGCGGGTGAAGGGCACCAGTTTAAAGATGCGTTCCAGGTCGGGCATGAAGCCCATGTCGAGCATCCGGTCGGCCTCATCGACCACCAGATATTCAACGCCCGTCAGCAGCAATTTGCCGCGTTCAAAATGGTCAAGCAGACGGCCAGGCGTTGCAATTAGAATATCTGCGCCACGCGTCAGCTTCTTTTCCTGCTCGTCAAACGACACGCCACCGATCAGCAACGCCATCGTGTATTTGTGGTTGACGCCAAAGGTCTCGAAGCTCTCGGCCACCTGCGCGGCCAACTCGCGTGTTGGCGCGATCACCAGCGAGCGTGGCATGCGTGCCCGGGCACGGCCGCGTTCCAGCAAGGTGAGAATGGGCAGCGAAAAGGCAGCCGTTTTACCGGTACCGGTCTGGGCCAGGCCCAAGACATCTTTGCGCTCCAGCACATGGGGAATGGCTTGCGCCTGGATTGGCGTCGGCTCGCTGTAACCAGCGGCCTCAATGGCGGAGAGAACTTTTTGCGAAAGACCAAGGGTCGTAAAGGACATGCGTGAAATGGGTATCCGTGTCGAAGAAGATCGGTGCGAGTGCGGTTTGAAAGCGCGGCGAAAAGGCAGGTTGTGTAGTGAGCGGCCATTTTCGATGCCGCTTGGCGCTAACCGTTTGGTCTGGTCGCCATCATGCGTGCCGACAATCACATGTGTGTGACGAGCCCGCGTTTGCACGAAGCAATAATCGGCACATGGCCCCTTGAAGCCCAAAAGTCAAGGAAATGCGGGGCCTTACGCGATGAAACGTACCAAATGCGGCGAAAGTCTGCGTCAAGGGTTTAGAAAGTGCGAAAGTGTTGCCCGAACGGCGCAAAACCAAACGCTGATCTGGAACGTTTGTCTGCTGGCTGGGGGTTTTCAGAATGAACCCCCTTTTGGAGACTATCATATGCGTTTTTCTCAACTTCTTGGCACCACCGCTGCAGCGGCCGTCGTTTCTCTTGGTATGGCTGGCGCCGCCTATGCCGATGACCACGTGAAGGACATCGTTGACACCGCAGTCGAAGCCGGATCGTTCACGACACTCGTGGCCGCCGTCCAGGCTGCCGGCCTGGAAGACACGTTGCGTGGCGAAGGCCCATTCACGGTCTTTGCGCCCACGGACGAAGCCTTTGCAGCATTGCCAGAAGGCACAGTTGAAAACCTGCTTCTGCCGGAAAACCTGGAAACCCTGCAGGCGGTGCTGACCTACCACGTGCTGCCAGGCAAGGTGATGTCGGCTGACATTGCCGGTCAGGAACTGTCGGTTGCGACCGTTGAAGGCTCTGAAGTGATGGTCAACGCCATGGACGGCGTGATGGTCGACAGCGCCAATGTTGTTACGGCGGACATTGAAGCGAGCAATGGCGTCATTCACGTCATCGACGCTGTGATCCTTCCGCCGTCGGCAATGTAAGGCAAAGAGCTAGAGAAACAGGAGGGGCCGGTCGAACGATCGGCCCTTCTTCTAGATGTCCAGCTCTTCGGTGAATTTGGCGTTTTCCTGAATGAACTGGAACCGCGCTTCGGGCTTATTGCCCATCAGCGTTGTCACGGTATCCCCGGTGCTCTCGCTATCGATCACTTTCACCCGCAGCAACGTGCGCTTGTCGGGGTCCATGGTGGTCTCTTTCAACTGAGCGGGTAGCATTTCGCCAAGGCCTTTGAAACGACCGATCTCAATGTTGCGCTTGCCCTTGAAGGCTGTGCGCATCAGCTCATCCTTGTGCGCGTCATCGCGGGCATACTCCACCACGCCACCGGCTGAGAGGCGGTAGAGCGGCGGCACGGCAATATAGAGATGTCGGTTTCCAATCAGCTCGGGCATTTCACGATAAAAGAAGGTGATGAGCAGCGAAGCGATGTGGGCGCCATCCACGTCCGCGTCGGTCATGATGATCACCCGCTCATAGCGCAGATCATCATCGCGATAGGCCGAACCCGTGCCCACGCCCAAAGCCTGTAGCAAATCGGAAAGCTGCTGGTTGGAGGAAATCTTTTCCCGGCCAGCATTGGCCACATTCAAAATTTTGCCGCGCAGCGGCAGCACCGCCTGGGTGTCGCGGCGGCGACCCTGCTTGGCCGAGCCGCCAGCCGAATCGCCCTCCACAATGAAGATTTCAGAACCCGCCGCCCCTGCCTTGGAACAGTCAGCGAGTTTGCCTGGCAGGCGCAGCTTGCGTGTGGCGCTCTTGCGGGCAATGTCCTTTTCCGCCCGGCGCTTGAGCCGTTCTTCGGCGCGGTCGATCGTCCATTCCAGCAGCTTGTTGGCCTGGTTCGGTGAGCCGGTCAGCCAGTGATCAAACGCATCGCGCACCGCGTTTTCAACGATCTTGGTTGCTTCCTGCGTCGCCAAACGATCCTTGGTCTGGCCAACAAACTCCGGCTCGCGCACAAACACCGAAAGCATCGCGCCAGCCGATGTCATGACATCATCAGCGGTGATCTGCGCGCCTTTTTTAACGCCGGTCAACTCTGCATAGGCCCGCAACCCCTTCAGCAGTGCCATGCGCAGGCCTGCCTCATGCGTGCCGCCTTCCGGCGTCGGCACAGTGTTGCAGTAGGAGGCAAAACTGGCATCGCCAACATGCCAGCACACAGCCCATTCCACACCGCCATGCTTGCCGGCGTTCGGCGTGCGCCCGGCAAACATCTGTTCCGTCACGCGACGCTCATTGCCCAGCGATTCAGCCAGATAGTCCTGCAAGCCACCGGGGAAGGAAAAGACGGCCGTTTCTGGAACGTCTTTGACGCCCTCTAAGAGCTCCGGCGCGCAGGTCCAGCGAATTTCCACACCGGCAAAAAGATAAGCTTTCGACCGCGCCATCTTCATAAGCCGCGCCGGTTTGAAGCGGGCGCTCTTGCCAAAAATATCAGCGTCCGGATGGAAACGAACCGTTGTACCGCGCCGGTTCATCGTCTCGCCGATGACCTCAATCGGTCCCTGGGGCACGCCGCGCGCGAAGATCTGGCGATAGAGCTTACGGTCGCGCGCGACTTCAACTTCCAGATGGTCCGACAGGGCATTGACCACCGACACACCAACGCCGTGCAGGCCGCCGGACGTCTCGTAGACTTTGCTGTCGAACTTGCCGCCAGCGTGTAGCGTGGTCATGATGACCTCAAGTGCCGACTTCTCCGGCATTTTGGGATGCGGATCGACGGGAATGCCGCGACCATTGTCGCTGACCGACAGAGACCCATCAGCCATCAGTTCCACTTCGATGCGCGAGGCGTGGCCGGCCACTGCCTCATCCATGGAGTTGTCGATGACTTCGGCAAACAGGTGGTGCAGTGCGCGTTCGTCCGTGCCGCCGATATACATGCCGGGGCGGCGGCGCACCGGCTCCAGCCCTTCAAGCACCTCAATGGACGATGCGTCATAACCTGCCTCCGCAAAAGCCACAGGCGGCTTGGCCGCGCTCTTGCGGCTCGGCTTCATCGTCGTTTTGAGCTCCGGCTTGGAGGCGGGCTTGTCGGCGGTTTCAGGTGCAGGTGATGCCGCAGGTGCGGCGCCAAAAAGGTCTGTCATTGTGGCAAAGAACCGGTCGGTCTAGGGGCGAATCGCTTCAGATCACAGTGCCATGGCATGTGGGGCCGTTGCAAAGACTAGAGGCCTGCGAAACAAGGATATCGCCAAAGGGCCGTGTGGAGAACAACAGGCGGGAACCGATCATGACCAGTTCGCTATACAGCGATCACGCGCTGGCGACCTTCTACGACGCGGCAGCCAGCAAGGAGCGCAAGGATTTTGCTTTTTGCGTGAGCCTTGCTGAAAAGGCACGCACCGTTCTCGACCTTGGATGCGGGACAGGGGAATTGGCTGTCGCGTTGGCTGGCAAACCGGGCGGCAAGAACGTGGTGGGGGTCGATCCTGCCAAGGGCATGCTTGCCTTGGCGGCTGCCAGGAAGGGTGGGCAGAATGTCGAGTGGCTGAGGGGGGATGCGCGCACGGTGCGGCTTGATCGAACCTTCGACCTGATCATTTTGACCGGTCATGCGTTTCAGGTCTTTCTGGAGGATGAGGACAGGCAGGCGTGCCTTACCACCATCGCTGCGCACCTTGCGTCCGGCGGCGTTTTTGCCTTCGATAGCCGCAATCCTGACTTTCCAGGCTCCAAGGAACGCACGCGCGAGCAGACCGAGACAAGGTTCCAACATCGCGAACTTGGAGCAGTTAAGGCGTGGAACATCTCGTCTTATGATGCTGAAACGCGCATCTTGACCTACTCCAACCATTACACCGTGCTTGCTACGGGCGAGGAGCATTCAGGAACCGACCGCATCGCCTACACGCCGCAAAGCGAGCTTGCCGACCTGGTGGAAGCCGCAGGGCTGCGTGTCGATCACTGGCTTGGCGACTGGGATGGCTCGGCTTTTCACGCGACCGCCTATGACATCATTCCGGTGGGCGGCCTGGCTTAGGACGGTCGTCAAAGCAAAACCCGGAAGCGAAACGCTCCCGGGTTTCGGTATCAGCTCAAAAGGCGGGCGATAGCGTTAAACAGCGATCTTGCCACCGCCCTGGCGGGTCACGACGACCACGGACGGGCGAGGGGGCATGCCCTCTTGGAAGTCGGGCCAGCGTGTCGCCGGGTCTTCGAAGGTCGATGCACGCTCAAAGCCTGCAAAATCGCTGGTCCCATCGGTCCCAGGATGTTGCACTGCCAAGAACAGCGTCTCATCGTTCTGCGCGAAGTAGGGGCCACAGAGTTCACCGCCCACTGGGCACCGGAAGAAGAGCCGCGACTGACCGCGCAGCTCGCCGTCGGTTTCGAGGGAATAAAGACCATCGGACTTGCCGGTGCGACCCCAGTTGCCGCCCTGGTCGGTGGAGATCCACAAGCGGCCTTCTGTGTCGAAGGCGCAATTGTCCGGCGAGGCAAACCAGCCATGCTCGGTCGTGTCCGGCCCCCATTGCGCGCCAACCTCGGCGACGGTTGGATCACCGCATTTCACCAGGATTTCCCAAGTGTACTCGGTAGAGGCATGATCAGCGTCCGGCGCGATCATCTCCATAATGTGGCCAAACGCATTGTCGGCGCGCGGATTGGCAGCATCAATCTGCTCTTCGGTCCGACGCGTGTTGTTGGTCAGCATCATATAAACGCGGCCGTCCGGACCGGGCTGCACGTCCTCAGGGCGATCCATGGGCGTCGCGCCAAGAAGGTCAGCAGCCAAACGCGCATCGATGACCACGTCGGCCTGGCTTTCAAAGCCGTTCTCCGCCGTCAGCGGGCCGAGGCCCCAGGTAAGCGGCAGCCATTCCAGGCGGCCGTCATCGTGGAACTTGCCGACATAGAGCGTGCCTTCGGACAGAAGTCGCATGTTGGCAGCTTTGTCGTTGCCCACAACGCCATCGGAGATGAACTTGTAGACATAGTCAAAGCGCGCATCATCGCCCGAATAGACCACCACACGACCGTCCTTGTTGACGATGCTTTCAGCACCTTCATGACGAAAACGGCCAAGCGCGGTGTGTTTTACTGGCACGGACTCTGGGTCAAGCGGGTCGACCTCGACGATGTAACCGTAACGGTTGGGGCTGTTGGGTTCCTGATCGATGTTGAAGCGATCATGGTGCTTGCCCCAAGCGTACCAGCGGCCAGGAACACCATAGCGGCGGTAGCTGGCCTCTTGTGCCATGCCGGAAACGTCTGGGCTGCCTTCATCGTCAACCTGATCGGTCCAGAAATAGCCGTGGAAGTTCTCCTCGGCCATCAGATACGTACCCCAGGGCGTGATACCGCCGGCGCAATTGTTGATGGTGCCGACAATGGCCGTGCCGGACGGATCTTCGGCGGTTTTTAGCTTGGCATGGCCGGCAGCCGGCCCGGAGACGGTCATCAGCGTGTCGAGCGCCGTGATGCGGCGGTTATAGGGGCTGTCGAGCACGACCTCCCACTTGTTGTCCGCATTCTTGGCGATTTCGAAGACGGAACCACCATGCGCGGCCATTTCGATTTCGACCAGTTCGCGGGTCATATCCGGGAAGCCATCACGATCTTGACGGCCGATGCCGGGGAACATGACCTCTTCGTTGGTGTACTCGTGGTTCACGCACAGAACGCCGCGCGTTTCGTCGGCGTTCAACGGCACAAAGCCAACATAATCATTGTTGTAGCCGAACTGCTGAAGCTGACTTTCAACGGTCTGATTTTGCGGGTCAAAGTCCGGCGCATCGGGAAACAGTTTGTCGCCCCAGCGGATCAAAACATCGGCGTCATAGCCTTCTGCAATGTGATGGTTCTCGTCATTGCCGCTTTCCAGCTCGGTGAAGCTGAACGATGCTTCACGGCCATTGGCGAGCGCTTTGTTGGCGGCGGTGAGGGCGGTCGAGCCGAACAACGCGGTCGTCGCGGTGACGCCAAGCATGCCCTTCATCACATCGCGGCGGCCATAGCGCCGATTGATGATGTCGCCAATCGTATCGACCTTGTCGATCGGGGAAAGCGGCGTGTTGTCAAACTCTTCGAATGCTTCTGCGCGGTTGTCGAAACCGTCGTCTTTAAGACGAGTCTCGTCCAGACGTTGATCCGTCATGGATGCCTCCTAGGTCATCGCGTTGTCCGTGAGCGATGCGCGAAGGATCATCCTGGCACCGCAGACGTTAGTTACGGTGGCGTCGATGACGGAGGCATGACCGCTGGATGACGGTGCGATGACAGTGGAGGCGAGGGTGTCTGAGGAACGTTAGCCTGAACTGGCCAACGTCAGGTTCGCGGTCAAGGCATCCAGATTGGCGTAACTTGCTTCCACATGATCTGCCATGCCGTATTGGATGCTCATGTCTCGATCAGCTTGGCTGGCATAGTGGCTCATCATGGTCACGACCGTTTGGCCGCCAACTTGCGCGAAACTTGTTTCAACCAGGGATTCCATTTCCGGCGCGATATCGAAGCTTTCCGTGTGCACGTAACGCTGGTGATCGACGATCTCCTTGAAGAGCCCTTGGCCCACCATTTTCCCATCCGGCCACTCCCAAACGTAACGCCAGGCGCCATCGACGCGAAAGTCGATCTCACACTCCGGCATGGTGTGGTCGGAGGGGCCATTGAGCCACTGCTGAACGAGGTCCGCTTCGGTGAACGCACGCCAAACCAAGGGGAGCGCGGCATCGAAGTGCCGCACGATCTGAATGCTCGTATCGGTCGGTGTGGTAAGCGTGAGCGGGGCCATGAGAGCGATCCTTCCTAGTTTTCTTTGTTTTTGAGAGTTTCAAGCACGGCATCCAGACGCTGGAACTGCGCCTCCCATCGCTCGCGGTAGCGCGACAGCCAATCATCGAGCTCTTCCAGCGGCGCGACTTCCAACGACCGGGGGCGGGCGCTGCCCGTGACCTTGGTGGAAATCAGGCCGGCTTTTTCAAGAACCTTCAAATGCCTGGAGATCGCCGGCTGGGAGATGTCGAATGGCGCCATGATTTCAGAGACCGTCGCTTCGCCCTCTGCCAAGCGGGCCAGGATAGCGCGGCGGGTCGGGTCGGCGAGGGCGGCGAATGTATCGTCAAGCTGGGACATACGATCATAATATCGCATGAATGTTATATAGCAAGTATGTTATATAAAAAATGGCTCGAAAAAAGAGGCGCCCAGTGGGCGCCCCTTCGGTGTGCAAAAACTCTAACGCTGAACGTTACGACGAGTAGTACATGTCGAATTCCACCGGGTGCGGTGTCATTTCGTAGCGCATGTTCTCTTCCATCTTCAGATCGATATAGGCTTCGATCTGATCGGCATCGAACACGTTGCCGGCGGTCAGGAATTCATGATCGTCGGCAAGAGAATCAAGTGCTTCGCGCAGCGAGCCGGCCACCGTTGGGATGTCTTTCAGTTCTTCCGGCGGCAGATCATAAAGATCCTTGTCCATGGCTTCGCCCGGGTGGATCTTGTTCTTGATCCCGTCAAGGCCAGCCATCAGCATGGCTGAGAACGCCAGATAGGGGTTCGCCATCGGATCAGGGAAGCGCACCTCGACACGCTTCGCTTTGGGCGAGGACGTGTAAGGAATACGGCAGGATGCCGAGCGGTTGCGTGCCGAATAGGCCAACAGAACCGGCGCTTCGTAGCCTGGGACCAGACGTTTATACGAGTTCGTCGACGGGTTGGTGAAAGCGTTGATCGCTTTGGCGTGCTTCAGAATACCGCCGATGTAGAACAAGCAGCTTTCGGAAAGATCGGCGTACTCAGAACCGGCAAAGACAGGCTGGCCGTCTTTCCAGATCGACTGGTGGCAATGCATGCCGGTGCCGTTGTCGCCAAAGACAGGCTTGGGCATGAAGGTTGCCGACTTGCCGTAGGAATGCGCCACCTGGTGCACCACATATTTGTAAATCTGCATGTGGTCGGCGCAGGTCGTCAGCTCGTTGAACTTCATGCCGAGCTCATGCTGCGCAGCGGCCACCTCATGGTGATGCTTTTCAACCGTTACGCCCATCTGCGCCATAACGGTCAGCATTTCTGAGCGAATGTCCTGGCAGGAATCGACCGGCGGAACCGGGAAGTAACCGCCCTTGGTCCGCGGACGGTGACCAAGGTTGCCCATCTCATATTCGGTGTCGGTGTTTTCCGGCAGTTCCGACGAGTCGAGAACGAAACCGGTGTTGTACGGATCAGCGCGGAAACGCACATCGTCGAAGATGAAGAACTCAGCTTCCGGGCCAAACATGATCGTGTCGCCGATGCCGCTGGACTTGACGTAAGCCTCGGCCTTTTTGGCCGTCATGCGTGGGTCGCGGTTGTAGGCCTCGCCGGACCCTGGCTCCAGAATGTCGCAGAAGATCGCCATGGTCGGCTGCGCGAAGAACGGGTCCATATGGGCGGTTTCGGTGTCCGGCATAAGAACCATGTCGGACTCGTTGATGGCCTTCCAGCCGGCGATGGACGAGCCGTCGAACATGATGCCATCGGCGAACATGTCTTCATCGACCTGGCTTACATCCATGGTCACGTGCTGCATCTTGCCGCGCGGATCGGTGAAGCGAACATCAACGAACTTCACATCGTTGTCGCTGATGGACTTCAAGACATCTGCTGCTGTGGTCATGCTTACTGTTTTCCTTAAGGCTTGGGTACGAATGGAATGTGCGAATGTGTTGGAAGGAAGGGGTGCCGCCTGATCGGACGATCGGCGGGCAAAGCTGGTTAGACGGCGTCTGCCCCGGTTTCGCCGGTGCGAATGCGTACGACATCTTCGACAGGAGAGACGAAGATTTTGCCATCGCCAATGCGGCCGGTTTGAGCGGCTTCACGGATCGCGTTGACAGCGCTTTCCAGCAGATCGTCCTGAAGGACGACCTCCACTTTCACCTTGGGCAGGAAATCGACCACATATTCGGCGCCCCGATAGAGCTCCGTGTGGCCTTTTTGCCGACCAAACCCTTTGGCTTCGGTGACGGTGATGCCCTGCAGTCCAACCTCTTGCAGCGCTTCTTTCACCTCGTCCAGTTTGAACGGCTTAATGATAGCCTCGATTTTCTTCATCGCCTCCCCAATCCAACTCATGCGTGCGCATCGCGCGCACTTCCCCAACCAAAGCACGTACCGTGCCAACTGCGCCTCGTGCGGCGGGCGCGCTCTTGTTTTCACCAGTCATGCGGGCGCAAAAGTGAACAAAGTCGAAATTTGCCCACGCATTAAGCAGCATGTGGGGCTGCCAGCCGCCCTAGTAAGCACAAAAATTGTGCAAATGCATAATTCAGCAGCAAATATTGATGTGCTTTACGGGCCTCGCCAATTGGCCTGCCTCATTCTTCATCGTCTTTCCCGTCAAAGGCGATCGTATATCGACCCATTCGGATTTTCCTTGATGCGTGCGCTGCCTTTGCTATAGAGCCGCCCACGGCATCGCGCTTCGTGCATGCGGGCGTGGTGAAATTGGTAGACACGCTGGTTTTAGGTACCAGTGGCGCAAGCCGTGGGGGTTCAAGTCCCTCCGCCCGCACCAACAACGCGATTAACGTGTGTATGCCGAACCGCGAAGCGAAGCCGCGCATCGGGGTCGACAGACATACATGGATGATAAGGAACTGGGCCCAATGCAGGTCACTGAAACGCTCGCCGATGGCTTGAAGCGCGAACTCACGATTACCATTCCGGCCACCGATTTGTCGGCCAAACTTGATGACAAGCTATCCTCGCTGAAAAGCCAGGTTCGCCTGCCAGGCTTTCGTCCGGGCAAAGTGCCGGTGTCGCACCTGAAGAAAGTGTACGGCAAACAGGCGATGGCCGAGGTCATCAACGACACGCTCAACGAGTCCACCAACGCAGCGATTGCCGAGCGCAAGGAAAAGCCGGCCAGTGAGCCGAAGTTCACGCTGCCGGAAGACGAGAAAAAAGCCGAAGACATCATCGCCGGCAAAGAAGACCTGGAGATCGCAGTCGCCTACGAGATTATCCCCGACTTCGAGGTCAAGGATTTCTCTGGCATCCAGATTGAGCGCCCGGTCGTTGATGTGACCGATGAAATGCTCGATGAGCGCATGAAGCAAATCGCCTCGTCCAACGTCACCTACAAGGCGGTAAAGCGCAAAGCCAAGAATGACGACCAGGTCACGTTCGATTTCCTTGGCAAGGTTGATGGTGAAGCCTTTGATGGCGGCGCGGCTGAAGGCTTCAAGCTGGTTCTGGGCTCTGGTCAGTTCATCCCAGGCTTTGAAGAGAAGATGGTCGGCCTGAAAGCTGGCGATGAGAAAACGCTCGAGGTGACCTTTCCTGAGGACTATCAGGCCGAAAACCTCGCCGGCAAAGCCGCGACCTTCGATGTCACGGTTCACGAAGTCGGCGCGCCGGAAGATCCCGTGATCGACGAAGCGTTCGCGACCAACCTTGGTTTGGAGTCGCTGGAAAAACTCAAAGAGGCGGTCAAAAGCCAGCTTGAGAACGAGTTTGGCCAGAAAACCCGCATGAAAGTGAAGCGCCAGCTTCTCGATGCGCTCGACGAAGCCTACGATTTTGATCTGCCACCAAGCCTGGTCGATCAGGAGTTTGAGGGCGTCTGGAAGCAGGTGACCGATGACCTAGAGCGCGCTGGTCGCACGTTCGAGGAAGAGGACACGACCGAAGACAAAGCCAAGGAAGAGTACCGTGTGCTTGCTGAGCGCCGCGTGCGTCTGGGCCTGCTGCTTGCCGAAGTCGGCGGCCAGAACAATGTCCAGGTGACCAACGAGGAGCTTCAGCGCGCCGTTGTGGCCCGCGCCCAGCAGTTCCCTGGCCAAGAGCGTGAAGTCATCGAATTCTTCCAAAAGAATCCGCAGCAATTGGCCGGCGTGCGTGCGCCGATCTTTGAAGACAAGGTGATCGATTTCATCCTGGAACTTGCCAACGTGACCGACAAGAGCGTCGATCCAAAGGAGTTGGATGATGACGACGAGCATGACCATGACCACCATGGCCATAATCACGACCACGATCACTAAAGCCTTGATGGCGGTGCTGGTGCCTTGAAGGTGCCCCGCCGTTCACCATATGGCGAAAAGATGGGCCGCGATCGCACCGATCGTGGCCCTTTTCCTTTTCCAAGCCTTGCCCCACCGCATTCAGCGGCTAGGCTCCGCGACGACGGGCTGAGTCGGACACGTTTGGCCAGCCACCGATAGCCAACACCCAAGGACCCATTCCATGCGCGATCCCATCGATTTGACCATGAACACCCTCGTGCCCATGGTGGTCGAGCAATCCAACCGCGGCGAGCGCGCCTTCGACATATACTCGCGCCTTCTGCGCGAGCGCATCATCTTCATGACCGGTCCGGTCGAAGATAATGTCGCCTCACTCATCTGCGCCCAGCTGCTTTATCTTGAAGCCGACAATCCCACCAAGGACATCGCGCTTTACATCAACTCCCCCGGCGGGGTCGTGACCTCCGGCATGGGGATTTACGACACGATGCAGTTCATCAAACCCTCGGTTTCGACGATCTGCATCGGTCAAGCTGCGTCTATGGGCTCGCTGCTTCTAACCGCCGGCGCCAAGGATTCCCGCTTCATCCTGCCCAATGCCCGCGTGATGTTGCACCAACCCTCCGGTGGCTTCCAAGGACAGGCGTCCGACATTGAACGGCACGCAGCCGACATCATCAAAATGAAACGACGCCTCAACGACATTTATGTCGAGCATACCGGCCAGGATTACGACACCATTGAAGCAACGCTTGATCGCGACCACTTCATGACGGCCGAAGAAGCCAAAGACTTCGGTATCGTCGATGAAGTGATCACCTCGCGTGCGGCGTTGGAAGAATCAGCGGACTAGGTTTTGACGCTTTTTCGCCTTAACGGTGACGTTGAAGCTGCCATTTGTGCCCGGTAATCCACAGCACCGGGCACAATGCAGGGTGCGACGCTGCATTGCGTCAACAATGGTTGACAGAGCCAAGAAACCCTAGAACTCTGGGCTTTAGCGCGTTCTTAAGGGTACCGTTGCGCCGAGAGGCGATCCGAGGAGCCGCGTGGAAGACACCAATTGTAGTGCGTGCCGCGTGTTAACCCTTGGGCCGGACAATGGGTTTAATCTGGTCTAATCGTCTGATTTGATCGACGTGGCTGACGGCGTCTCATCGGATGGAAACTAGGGGGCAGTCAGAGGCTGTCCCGACCAATGGCGGAGCGACCTTCGCCAACCCGGTACGCGCGCTGCGTGCCGCTATGGAGATAAGATATATGAGCAAGTCTGGCGGCAGCGATTCCAAGAACACGCTCTACTGTTCGTTCTGCGGGAAGAGCCAGCACGAGGTGCGCAAGCTTATTGCCGGCCCAACCGTGTTCATCTGCGATGAGTGCGTTGAACTGTGCATGGACATCATTCGCGAGGAAAACAAAACCTCGCTCGTGAAATCCTCCGATGGCGTGCCGACACCGCAAGAAATTCTCGCGGTCCTCGATGATTATGTCATTGGGCAGCCGCAGGCCAAGCGCGTGCTCTCCGTCGCCGTGCACAACCACTATAAGCGGTTGCACCACGCGGCAAAGAACGCCGACATTGAGCTTGCAAAATCCAACATCATGCTGATCGGCCCAACCGGTTGCGGCAAGACGCTGCTGGCGCAGACGCTGGCGCGCATCATTGATGTGCCCTTCACCATGGCCGATGCGACGACGCTGACCGAAGCCGGTTATGTGGGTGAAGATGTTGAGAACATCATTCTCAAGCTCTTGCAGTCGGCCGACTACAATGTCGAACGTGCCCAGCGCGGCATCGTTTACATTGATGAGGTCGACAAGATTTCGCGCAAGTCCGACAACCCGTCGATCACCCGCGATGTGTCGGGCGAGGGTGTGCAGCAGGCTTTGCTGAAGATCATGGAGGGCACGGTTGCCTCCGTTCCTCCGCAAGGCGGCCGCAAGCATCCGCAGCAGGAGTTCCTGCAAGTCGATACGACGAACATCCTGTTCATTTGCGGTGGCGCGTTTGCTGGTCTGGATCGGATCATCTCCGACCGCGGCCGCGCAACCTCCATTGGCTTTAAGGCCTCGGTGGAAGATCCCGATGCCCGCAAGGTCGGTGAACTGTTTGCCGAAGTTGAGCCGGAAGATCTGGTGAAGTTCGGCCTGATTCCTGAATTTGTCGGCCGTCTTCCGGTTCTCGCAACGTTGATGGATTTGGACGTGGAAGCGCTCGTGCAGATTCTCCAGGAACCGAAAAACGCTTTGGTGAAGCAGTATCAGCGCCTGTTCGACATGGAAGACGTGCAACTGACCTTCCAGGACGAGGCGCTTGAAGCGGTCGCCAAAAAAGCCATCGAGCGGAAAACGGGTGCTCGTGGCCTGCGCTCGATCATGGAGACGATCCTTCTGGACACCATGTACGAGCTTCCGGCCATGGAAGGCGTTGAGCAGGTCGTCATTTCCGACGAGGTGGTCAACGGTTCGGCTCGTCCGCTTTACATCTATGCCGACAAGGAAGAGCAGCAGACCGCCGACGCGTCCTAGCGCTCTTTTCACTGAGTTTCCAGACGGCGTTCCAACCATTGGGACGCCGTCTGTTTTTTCAGGTGTCGCGTGGCCGCAAACCCTTCGATGAGCGGTGCATAGATCGTCGATTGCGCGGCTAACTGACCCCAGACCGTTGAAATCCATCCAAGAAGCGCCCAAGTTCGCTGCAACAACGTAGCTGCGTGATTCACTGCTTCTTTGAGGCGCGTACAGTTTCGTAGCGTTGCGTTCCCCCCTGCCGGTGCATGTAGCCGGACAGCGATGCCAGGGCGGCGGTATTAAGAGGTCTTTGTACCAGCCGCCTCGACCGACCATGAAGGCCGGTTCGATCCGCACCGCTTTTCGGCTTGGATATCCCTCCGCTCATGCCCGTGCTCTTGCCAGAATGCCAAAGGCTAGACCATGACTGAACAAACCCCAGACTATTCCGCGGCCTATCGCGACGCAGAACCGAGCGTGCATCCGGTGCTGCCGCTGCGCGACATTGTGGTGTTTCCCCACATGATCGTGCCGCTGTTCGTGGGCCGTGAAAAATCGATCGCAGCGCTTGAAGAGGTGATGCGGTCCGACAAACAGATCGTGCTCGCCACGCAGATCAACGCCTCCGACGATGATCCGGCTGCCGACGCCATCTACAATGTTGGCACGATCGCCAATGTACTCCAGCTGCTGCGCCTGCCTGACGGCACCGTAAAGGTGCTGGTCGAAGGTACCGATCGCGTGGAAATCGTGCGCTATCACGAGCGCACCGACTTCCATGAAGCCGACATCCACGCTCTCATCGAAGATGAAGGCGAAGAGGTTGAGGTGGAAGCCTTGGCCCGCTCGGTGACGGCTGAATTTGAGAGTTATGTGAAGCTCAACAAAAAAGTCTCGCCGGAGGTCATTTCCGCGATCAGCCAGATCGAGGGCTTCTCCAAGCTCGCAGACACAGTCGCCTCGCACTTGGCCGTGAAGATCGCCGACAAGCAGGACGTGCTTGCCACGATTTCCGTCGTTGAGCGCCTGGAGCAGGTGCTGGCGCTGATGGAGAGCGAAATCTCCGTTCTCCAGGTGGAAAAGCGCATCCGCAGCCGTGTGAAGCGCCAGATGGAGAAAACCCAGCGCGAATATTATCTCAACGAGCAGATGAAGGCGATCCAGAAGGAGCTCGGCGAAGGTGAAGACGGCAAGGACGAGCTGTCGGAGCTGGAAGACAAGATCGAAAAGATCAAGCTCTCCAAGGAAGCGCGCGAAAAAGCGACCGCTGAGATGAAGAAGCTGCGCGCCATGAGCCCGATGTCCGCTGAGGCAACGGTGGTGCGCAACTATCTTGATTGGTTGCTTGGCCTGCCATGGGGCAAGCGCTCGCGCATTTCCGTTGACCTGGAAAAAGCCCAGCAGATCCTCGACGATGATCACTATGGCCTGGACAAGGTCAAAGAGCGGATCATCGAGTATCTTGCGGTCCAGGCACGGTCGAACAAGCTGCGCGGCCCGATCCTTTGCCTCGTTGGCCCTCCAGGCGTCGGTAAGACCTCGCTCGGCAAGTCCATTGCCAAGGCGACCAAGCGCGAATTCGTTCGCATTTCGCTGGGCGGTGTGCGCGATGAAGCCGAAATCCGCGGTCACCGGCGCACCTATATCGGGTCGATGCCGGGCAAGATCATCCAGTCGATGCGCAAAGCGAAGAAATCCAACCCGCTCTTCTTGCTCGATGAGATCGACAAGATGGGCATGGATTTCCGTGGCGATCCGTCCTCGGCTCTGCTTGAGGTGCTCGATCCGGAACAGAACTCGACCTTTGCCGATCACTATCTGGAGGTCGACTACGACCTGTCGAACGTGATGTTCGTGACAACGGCCAACACGCTCAACATTCCTGGGCCGCTGATGGACCGTATGGAGATCATTCGCATTGCCGGTTACACCGAAGATGAGAAGATCGAAATCGCCCGTCGTCACCTCATCCCCAAGGCGATCAAGAATCACGGCCTGAAGGCCGATGAGTTCACGATTGACGATGACGGCTTGCGCCTCGTCGTGCAGCGCTACACCCGTGAAGCAGGTGTGCGTAACCTGGAGCGTGAGCTGTTTTCGCTGGCCCGTAAGAGCGTCAAAGCCATTATGCTTGGCAAGATGAAGACGCTCGACGGCGAGGAGATCGAGGTCGAGAAGGCCGATATTACAGCGCAAAACGTTGGCGATTTCCTCGGCGTGCCGCGCTTCCGTCACGGCGAAATCGACGATGATGATCAGGTCGGCGTGGTGACAGGCCTTGCCTGGACCGAGGTTGGCGGTGAGCTTCTGACCATCGAAGGCGTCATGATGCCCGGCAAAGGCAAGATGACGGTGACCGGCAACTTGCGCGACGTCATGAAGGAGTCGATCTCAGCAGCAGCCAGCTATGTGCGCTCGCGGGCAGTGGACTTCGGCGTCGAACCGCCACTGTTCGACAAGCGTGACATTCACGTCCACGTACCCGAAGGCGCAACGCCCAAAGACGGACCGTCCGCAGGTGTCGCCATGGTGACGGCCATCGTTTCGATGATGACCGGCATTCCGGTGCGCAAGGATGTCGCCATGACCGGCGAAATCACGCTGCGGGGCAGGGTGCTTCCGATCGGCGGCCTGAAAGAAAAGCTGCTCGCCGCGCTTCGCGGTGGCATCAAGAAGGTGCTGATCCCGGAAGAGAACGCCAAAGATTTGGCGGATATCCCTGAGACCGTGAAAAACGGTCTTGAGATCATTCCGGTGGCCCGTATGGACGAAGTCATCGAACATGCGCTGACCGAAATGCCGCAGGCCATTGAATGGTCCGGTGAAGAGGTTGCCGCTGATTCGACCGCCGGAGACGATGTGGATTCGACCGGGGCCATTGTGGCGCACTAAGCCGTCGAATAACCGACAACAGGGGGCGAACGACCGTCCCCTGTGCACAAATCGACGAAAAACCCCGGTTTTCCGGGGTTTTTTGTTGTCAGATCGAGCGAAGATCGGCAGGGTTTCCAGGCAATGCGCCGCAGATTCGCGGCGAGATGGCAGGGCCTGGCGTATCGCTGTACGGCTCGCCAAACCAAGTGGAGATAAAAAGATGAACAAGAGCGAATTCGTTGCCGCGGTTGCGGAAAAAGCCGACATGGGCAAAGGCGATGCCGCCAAAGCCGTCGACGCTGTGTTCGATGTGATCACGTCCGAACTCGCCTCTGGCGGTGACGTCCGCATGACGGGCTTCGGCAATTTCAGCATCACGCACCGCGCTGAAAGCAAGGGCCGCAACCCATCGACTGGCGCTGAAATCACGATCCCGGCTGCCAAGCGTCCAAAATTCACCGCCGGTAAGGCGCTGAAGGATGCTGTGAACAAATAAGCTGCTTGTTCCTGATTGAGGCCGCGCATCTCAGCGCGGCGTGACGCCCGGGCTGGGTTCAAAAAGCAGTTTTTGTTGGCGGGTGCAGCAGGCAAATGCTGCGCGACACCACGCTTGCAATTGCGTTCAACGCGACCTATTCAAACGACACGTTTGGCCGCTTTGATAGCGGATCGGGCAGGGCGGTTAGCTCAGCTGGGAGAGCATCTCGTTTACACCGAGAGGGTCGGGGGTTCGAGCCCCTCACCGCCCACCAAAGCCAATCGCTTGCGATTGGCGGAACAAGCGGCAGGCGATTGTCCCAATCGCCGAGAGCATTAGCGTTTCGCAAAACCGTCGGCATGGCAGGCGTTTGCGGAGCAAATGCCGAGAATGCCAATTGGTGTCGGTTCGGAATTTTCCTTTCGCTGCGTTTGAACACGGGTCAAACACAACCGCGTACCGCCCAACCCTTGCACCAATTTTGCAACAAAAACCTTGGCCAGCCGAGCGCCCCGTGAGCGTCCTCATCGAGGTTGACCCGAGGATCCAGAACAAACACTGGCATCGTCCGCTCACGCGCGACTGGGAGCACGAGCACCTCCTTCTTTCCGCCTAGGCCGTGCGATCTACGAAGTTCGCCCAGCGCGGGAAAATGCGTGCAAACAGGGCTTCCATACAAACGTTGGTAAAGTGGAAAAAGCCTGACCATTGCTTGCGCTTGATATGCATCAAGCCAATTGAAAAACAAAGGAAAAACGGCTTGGCACGGTTCTGGCTATTGATCCTCTGATGCGCTGCGCGCGCCGCATGACGCCTGTCGTAACGGCTCCTGCGATGACAGCGGCTTAGGAGGAAACCGATGGCCAACCTAGAAACGTTTTACGATGTGATGCGTCGGCAGGGCATATCCCGCCGATCCTTCCTGAAGTTCTGCTCGCTGACGGCGGCAGGGCTCGGGCTTGGCCCATCGTTTGTGCCGCAGATTGCCCATGCCATGGAGACCAGGCCGCGTTTGCCGGTGCTTTGGCTGCACGGTTTGGAATGCACCTGTTGTTCGGAAAGCTTCATTCGCTCTGCGCACCCGTTGGCCAAGGATGTCGTCCTTTCCATGATCTCGATGGACTATGACGACACGATCATGGCGTCCGCCGGCACGCAGGCCGAAGCGATCATCGATGAGGTGATCGAAGAGCATCGCGGCAACTACATCGTCGCCGTCGAGGGCAACCCGCCGCTCAACGAAGACGGCATGTATTGCATCATCGGCGGCAAACCCTTTGTCGATCAGCTGCGCCATGCCACCGAGCATGCCAAGGCTGTCATCTCCTGGGGCTCTTGCGCCTCCTGGGGCTGCGTCCAGGCGGCCCGCCCGAACCCGACCCGCGCGACGCCGGTTCATCAGGTCATCACCGATAAGCCGTTGATCAAGGTGCCCGGTTGCCCGCCTATCGCCGAGGTGATGACGGCCATCATCACCTACATGGTGACCTTTGACCGGTTTCCGGAACTCGACCGCCAGGGTCGTCCAAAAATGTTCTACTCGCAACGGGTCCACGACAAATGCTACCGCCGCCCGCACTTTGACGCCGGGCAGTTCGTCGAAGCCTGGGACGATGACGCAGCTCGCCAGGGCTACTGCCTCTACAAGATGGGCTGCAAAGGCCCAACGACCTACAATGCCTGCTCGACCGTGCGTTGGAACGGCGGCCTGACCTTCCCGATCCAGGCCGGCCACGGCTGTATCGGCTGCTCTGAAGACGGTTTCTGGGACAATGGTTCCTTCTACGACCGGCTCACCGACATCCAGCAATTTGGCATTGAAGCCAACGCCGATCAGGTCGGCATGGCGGCAGCAGGCGTAGTTGGCGCCGCAACCGCCGTCCATGCGGCCGCCAGCGCCGTCAAGCGCGCCCGATCGTCGGGCCCATCAACTGCCCAACCGGCCGCACAGGAGGGGCAGGACCAATGAGCGCATTCACAACGCCGAACGGCTTCAACATCGATGACTCCGGCACCCGCGTGGTCGTCGATCCGGTCACCCGGATCGAAGGGCACATGCGCTGCGAGGTGAACATCGATGAGGACAACATCATTCGCAATGCGGTTTCCACCGGCACGATGTGGCGCGGCCTGGAAGTCATCTTGAAGGGGCGCGATCCGCGCGATGCCTGGGCCTTCACCCAGCGCATCTGCGGCGTCTGCACCGGCACCCACGCGCTCACCTCGGTGCGCGCGGTCGAAGATGCTTTGGGGATCACGATCCCGGAGAATGCCAACTCCATCCGCAATATCATGCAGTTGGCGCTGCAGGCGCATGACCATCTGGTGCATTTTTATCATCTGCACGCGCTGGACTGGGTGAACCCGGTCAATGCGCTGAACGCCGATCCACGCGCCACCTCGCGTCTTCAGCAGCGCATTTCACCAAGCCATGCGAAATCCTCGCCGGGCTATTTCCGCGACACGCAGAACCGTCTGCGGGCGTTTGTGGAGTCTGGCCAACTTGGCCCGTTCCGCAACGGCTACTGGACCAACCCTGCCTATAAGCTTCCGCCGGAAGCCGATTTGATGGCCGTCACCCACTATCTGGAGGCGCTGGACTTCCAGAAAGACATCTCCGCCATCCGCGCTATTTTCGGTGGAAAAGACCCGCATCCCAACTGGCTCGTCGGCGGCGTACCGTGCGCCATCAACATCGATGGAACGGGGTCCGTTGGCGCGCTCAACATGGAGAATCTCGGGCGGGTCTCACAGCTCATCGACCGAACGATCGAGTTCATCGACAATGTCTACATTCCCGATCTTCTGGCCATCGCCGGCTTCTACAAAGACTGGCTCTATGGCGGCGGGATCTCCAGCCAGAATGTCCTGAGTTATGGCGACATCCCCGATGTGGCCAACGACTATTCAGCGGCAAACCTGATGATGCCGCGCGGTGCGATCATCAATGGTGATCTGTCGACCATTCACGAGGTCGATCTGCGTGACACCGAGGAAATTCAGGAGTTCGTGCCGCACTCTTGGTACAGCTATGCCGACGAAAGTGTCGGCCTGCACCCGTGGGACGGTGTGACCGAGCCGAAGTATGAGCTCGGACCGAACCTTGTCGGCACGCGCACCAACATTGAGCGCATCGACGAGAGCGCGAAATATTCCTGGATCAAGGCGCCGCGCTGGAAGGGCCACGCGATGGAAGTGGGGCCTTTGTCGCGCTACATCATTGGCTACGCGCAAGGCAATCCGGAGTTTAAGGAGCCTGTCGATCAGGTCTTGTCAGCCCTCGATGTGCCGATCTCCGCGCTGTTTTCGACTCTTGGTCGGACCGCTGCGCGTGGTTTGGAAGCGTCCTGGGCGTCACACAAGATGCGCTACTTCTTCGACAAGATGATGACCAATATCCGCAATGGCGATGAGAACACCGCCAATGTGACCAATTGGGACCCATCGACTTGGCCTGCCGAAGCGCAGGGTGTCGGCTTTACCGAAGCGCCACGCGGGGCGCTGGGGCACTGGATCAAGATCAAGGACACCAAGATCGACAATTACCAGTGCGTGGTCCCTACGACGTGGAACGGGACCCCGCGCGACAGCGAAGGCAATATCGGCGCGTTCGAAGCCGCATTGATGAACACGCGGGTGGAGCGCCAGGATGAACCGGTGGAAATCCTGCGCACGCTGCATTCCTTCGATCCGTGCCTTGCCTGTTCGACCCATGTGATGGGGCCAGATGGTGAAGAAAAAGCCACCGTCAAAGTGCGATAGGAGAACACCCCAATGACCAAAGCCACGATCCTGCGGCTGCTTGCTGTTCTGACTGCCTCGGCTGCCACTTTGACCCACGCCATGGCCCACCCAGGCCACGGACAAGGCCATCACCTGCATTTGGAGGAGGTCGCGCAGGCCTGGTATCAGACGATCACCATCCCAGTGCTAGCCTTGGGCGTTGTCGTTTCTATTGGCGCAGCTGCCTACTTGGCGCTGCGACCGGCCCGCCGCCGCCGCGTCAATCCATCTGGTGATGCGTCATGAGCACAACCGACATCGATCCCAACACGATCGCTGTGCCTGATCACGTCGATGATCCGGCTCATCCGGTGCATGTGGAGCAGGCGGTTTACGTTTACGAAGCGCCTGTTCGGCTTTGGCACTGGATCAACGCGCTGGCCATTCTGGTGCTCTGCGTGACCGGCTATTTCATCGGTTCGCCACTACCCAGCATAGGCGGTGAGGCCAGCGATCATTTCGTCATGGGCTATATCCGCTTTGCCCATTTCGCTGCCGGTTACGTGCTCGCCATCGCGTTCCTCGGTCGAATCTACTGGGCTTTTGTCGGCAACCACCATGCCCGCGAAATCTTCCTGCCCCGCGTCTGGTCCGCAGACTGGTGGATGGGCGTGGTGCACGAGCTGCGCTGGTATTTGTTCCTCGCCAAGGAGCCGAAAAAGTATGAGGGACATAACCCTCTGGCGGTGCTCGCGATGCACATCATGCTGGTCTGGGGCACGGTCTTCATGATCGTCACCGGCATGGCGCTTTACGGCGAGGGCACCGGCATGGACAGTTGGCAATTCCAGGCCTTCACATCCTGGGTCATGCCGCTGTTCGGCAACTCTCAGAATGTTCATACCTATCATCATCTGGTCATGTGGCTAATCATCGTGTTCATCATCGTGCACGTTTATGCGGCCATTCGCGAGGACATCATGTCCCGCCAAACCATCGTCTCGTCGATGATTTCCGGGTGGCGCTCCTTCCGCGATGGGCGCAATGACTGATAGGAAAAGGGCGTAGCCAGCCCGCGAAAGCACGTAAGTAAAAACGGCGTATATCCTGACCGGATTTATGCCGTTTTTCTGCGCGGCCTAGCTATCAAAGCCTTGAAAAACATCAAATATTAGCCAGCGATCATAATCGATAGGGCAGGCCGGATAACCACTAAGTCTAGTTAAGTGGTTATACGCTTTCCAGCACCCTCGGTGCGCTGGTTAGTTTGCTTCCAACTCACCAGATCAACGCGCAGCGCCTCCATCCAAGAGCGGCGCACGCAGGGCAGGAAACCGGTATGGAAGACACCACACCTCCCAGCATTCTTGTCCTTGGCATCGGCAATCTGCTCTGGGCCGATGAAGGCTTTGGCGTGCGGGTCGTAGAGGAGTTCCACCGGCATTACGAAGTGCCAGACACAGTTCGGGTCCTCGATGGCGGCACCCAGGGTGTCTACCTGGTTCAACATGTACGCGAGGCCGATGTGCTCATCGTGTTCGACGCCATCGATTACGGCCTGGAGCCGGGCACGATGAAACGTGTCGACGGCGATGAAGTCCCGCGCTTTCTGGGTTGCCGAAAAGTCTCCCTGCACCAGACCGGCTTTCAAGAAGTCATCATGATGGCCGAAATGATGGGCGATCTGCCGCACACCATGGTGCTGATCGGCGTCCAGCCGGTTGAGCTTGATGATTTTGGCGGCAGCCTGAGGCCGCAGGTGCGGGACCAGATCGAACCGGCGATTGCGATGGCGATCAAAGAGCTTGAGAAACTCGGTGTTTCCGTTCAGCGACGCGCTGCGCCGCTGCCCGAAGAGCATGGACTTGCTGGCCAGGAAATGCGTCTCTCGCGCTATGAGGGCGAACGCCCCGATGAACGCGAGGCCTACCGCCACGGCGACCCGCGGATCGTTTTTTCCCACGCTCCAGACCCGGCCTGAGCGATGTGCGTCGGCGTCCCCATGCGGGTCCTTGCCCATCAATTGAACGCACTTATAGCCCCTTGCGTGACCCGCGAGGGCACTATGCGTGCCATCGACCTTGCTCTGGTAGGCGCCCAGGGTGAGGGCACCTGGGTGCTCACCCATCAGGGCGCGGCCCGCGAGGTGATCGACGCGGCGAGCGCCGATGCCATTGCTGATGCGCTGCAGGCCGTGGAGCTCGCCATGCGCGGCGGCCCGGTCGATGCAGCGACTATAGACGATCTTTTTCCCGATCTTGCCGGGCGTGAGCCTGAGTTGCCTGCGCATTTGCGCGCGCAACTGGATGCCACCGATCCCTCTTCTGGAGATGCCACATGATTCAACCTGAACCCGTCGCCGCGCCGCTGATCGAGCGCCTGATCACCCATTATGGCTATGAGGAACTGAAGGCAGACACGCTCGAAGCTTTTGTCAAAGCGCCAGGTGACGCCGTGATCTTTGCCGCCGGTGATTTCAACCGGTTGGATGAGACCGCCGATGTAGCGGTCGTGTTGCCGGAACTGATCTCGGTCTTTCCCGACACCTTCCGCGTTGGCGTGACGCGTGACCGTGAAACCGAAATGGCCGTGCAGCGCATGTATCGGTTCAACGCGTTCCCGGCGCTTGTCTTTACCCGCGACGGGGGATGGCTCGGCACCATCCAGCGCATGCAGGACTGGTCTGACTATTTGCGCGACATCCGCGGGTTCTTGGCGAGCGAGCCTCAGGAGCCGCCACGCTTTGAGTTTCCCGACGGTTGCAATGTGGCGGCGCCAACCCCGGTGAGCGCGCCTGATCCCAATGACACCGCCGCCATTCAGGCCCGCAATTAGATCAAGGACTTTTTGCCATGAGCGATGATGCAAACGACGACCGCGAGCACGCCTTGATGTTTCCTGGTCCGGTCGTCGGACCAGGCAGCCAGCCTGAGGAAGATGACGGCGCTGAACTCGATTACATGGTCATGCCCGAAGGGATGAGCGTCTACTCAGTGCCCGATTTGCCTGAGCCGGACGAACTGGCTGGGCGCACGGCAACCATGGACGTTCTCAATCGCGTGGCCGAAGGCCTGGCGGCCTTCAAGGTCGGCGACATGCCCATTGCCTATGATGTGTCTGACCTGGACACAGCCAACCGCGAACTGCTCGATCAAATCCTTGGCGAGGGTGAAGTATCGATGATCGCCGGTGGTCTGGCGCAAGCGCAGGAATCCGTGCTTGCCGGTGTTTGGCGCGTACGATTGACGAACCCGGACGGCGCGCTGGTCTCCGATAGCATCGAAATTGGCCCATTCCCCAACACGGTGCTGCAATTGGCCTTTCGCGGCGCACGCGATCGCCTGGCGACTGACGCCGAAGTGCTCGACGGCGTGGCCAACGCTCCTGCACTGGTCACTGAAATCAATGCCGAGTTGGCCGAGCGCGAGCAAATCGCCAAGGACGAGCCGCATGTGATCAACCTCTCGCTGCTCCCCTTGAGCGAGCAGGACGTGACCTATCTGGGGTCGCTGCTTGGCTATGGGCCGGTTACCGTGCTGTCGCGTGGCTATGGCAATTGCCGCATCCAGTCGACGGCGACACGCGGCGTCTGGGCCGTGCAATTCTTCAACAGCCAGGACACGCTCATCCTCAACACCATCGCGGTGACGGATGTGCCGCTGATGGCCTGCGCCGCGCAGGAGGATATCGACGACAGCGCGCAGCGCCTCGTTGAAATCCTGAAGGTCTATCAGTGATGGACGATGTGCGCGGCCAGAACTTCTTTGCCGGGTCCTACGGCGGCAACGCCGACAAGATCGGCCCGACAACGAAGTTGGAATGCAAGATCTGCTGGCACGTTTACGACCCGGCTATTGGCGATGAGTATTGGCAAATCCCGGCTGGCACGCCGTTCTCCGCGCTGCCTGACAGTTGGAGTTGCCCCAATTGCGACGGCAAGCGCGAGGAGTTCCTGGTCCTAGAGGATGGTGCCTGACCATGGAGGAGATCGCCGCCCTTTGTGCTCTGGTCGAGGAAACCTTCGAGCGCATTCAAAAAGAGCGCATGCAGGATGTACCGATCCTCAACGAAAAACTGTCGGTGGCGGCGGTTGGTTTGCGTGAGCAAGTTATGGGCGGCAAGCCGGCTTTTGTCGGATGTTTGGTCACGCCTTGGTTCATCAACCTGTTCGCCATTGCGGCAAGCCCCGAGGCTGACGGCATCACCGGCGATGCGGCGGTGACCCAGACGGTGCAGCTTCTTCTTCCCTCCGGAAGCTATCCCTTTCTCGTCTGCGAAGAAGAAGCACTGGGACGCTTCGCCATGTGCTCGCTGTTTTCGCCGGTCCACGAGTTTGAGGATCAGCAGGCTGCACTCGCCGTCGCAGCAGCAGCGGTCGAGGAACTTTTTGACGGTGACCGAGATCAAACGCCGTCGGACGAAGAAGTTGCGGTTGCCACCATGTGGCAGGAGCGGCGCTGGGTAACACCGTCTGAACCCGAGACTGCCAACGCGTCCCTGAAAGATGATCCAGCGCCAAGCCGACGGGCGATTATCACCGCTGGGCTGGCTTCCGGCGAGGCAAGCGAATGAACGCGCCAGTCTCATCCATCGAAGGCCGCATCGAGATCGCGCTCGCGCTCGACGCTAACGGTCACTGTGTTCCAACCATCACCTCGACCCGCCCCTTCAATCTGCCGCGCACTTTTGTCGGCAAACCGGCGGAGACGGTTGCTGCCAGCGTCGGCCTGCTTTTCAGCCTCTGCGGGCAGGCGCAGCGCGCGGCAAGCCTCGGTGCCCTTGAGACCGCGATGGGCCTATCCGTAGCAGAGCGCGTGTTGCGGACTCGCGCCCAGGCCGTTCGCGCTGAAGCCATCCGCGAAGCCGTCCTGCGCAGCAATCCTGATTTCGGTAGCGCCGTCCGCGAAGTGGCGCAGCTGGCGCACCGCATCGCCGAAGCAGCTAAACCTGCTTTCGCGCTTGGTTGCGAAAACGGCACCGACCTTTCTGGTGATCTTAAAGCCCTGGACGATTTGGCTGGACCGCTGATGGGCGTGCCAACAGGCATGCCCAGTGATCACGGTATTGCCGAACTGACACCGGACAGCCTTGCTGACGCTGGTTTGCTGCCCGACGGTTTGGATGATAGCGGCCTTGCGAAAACACCAACGGTCCATGGTGCCCCGCGCTGGACCCGCGGTGCCATCCCGTCAGGTGGCGCACCGCTTTACCCCTACCGTGCCGGCGGGCGTGGCTGGGGCATCGCAACTGTGCAAACCGCCCGTGGGCTGCTGACCCATGCCGTGCGGGTCAGCGACCGGGTGGTTACCGCTTATCGCATCACCGCGCCGACCGAATGGAATTTCCACACCAAAGGCATCGTCGCCAAGGCGCTGGAAACACTTCCCGCCGACACAGACTGGGCCGCCGGTGCCCGCAGCATTGTCGATGCCATCGATCCTTGCGTCGAAGCGCACTTACGTCTGGAGGAGAGCACCCATGCATGAGATGGCGCTCTGCGAGGCGATCGTTCAAACGCTGGAAGATCAGGCGGCAACGCACGCCTACACCAAGGTGAAGCGCGTGCGTCTGTCGGTCGGCCCGCTCTCCTGCGTGGAGCCAGAAGCGCTGAAATTCTCCTTCGACGCCTGCACACGCGGCACGCTTGCCGACGGTGCAGCGCTGGAGATTTTGCAGGCGCCAGGATCGGCCTGGTGTTTTGGCTGCTCAGAAACCTTTCCCGTCACCGCCCACGGTCAAGCCTGCCCAAAATGCGGCAGCCACCAGGTGCAGGTTACAGCGGGCGACGAATTCAAGATCAAAGATATGGAGGTCGTCTGATGTGCGGCGTATGTGGCTGCGGAAGCGGCCAGAAGACTCTGGATGGCAAGGCGCTGGACGGTCACGACCATCCGCATGATCACCACCACCATGATCATCACCATCACGGGCATGCCCATGACCACGGCCATCATGACCATTCGCACGCGCCGGGCCTAGATGGCGCGCGCATGGTGCAGATCGAAATGGACATCATGGCCAAGAACGATGGCTATGCCGCGCAAAACCGGGCCCGTTTTGCTGATGCCGGCCAGCTTGCGTTGAACCTTGTGTCGTCACCAGGGTCTGGAAAAACGTCGCTGTTGGTGCGCACGCTGAGCGATCTAACAGGCGAGATGCCGCTCGGTGTTATCGAGGGTGATCAGGAAACCGCCAACGATGCCGACCGTATTCGCGCCACTGGCGTTCCGGCGGTGCAACTCAACACCGGTAAGGGCTGTCACCTCGACGCCCACATGATCGGCCATGCGCTGGACGATCTGCCGCTGGCTGAAGGCGGCGTGCTCTTCATTGAGAACGTCGGCAATCTGGTGTGCCCCGCTGGGTTCGATCTGGGCGAAGCGCACAAAGTCGTCGTGCTTTCGGTGACCGAAGGCGAAGACAAGCCGCTGAAATACCCCGACATGTTCGCCGCTTCTGATCTGATGCTGCTCAACAAGGTCGATTTGCTGCCGCATCTGGATTTCGATGTCGATGCGGCCATCGCCAATGCCAAAAAAATCAACCCGCGCATCCGCGTGCTCCAGGTCTCGGCCCGCTCAGGCGAGGGCATGGACGACTGGTACGCCTTCCTGCGCGCCGCCTTGCAACTGGCCGGCATTGGCCACAACGCCACCGCCATTCAGGCAGCCGAATAGGAGCATCCCATGTGCCTTGCCCTGCCTGCTGAAGTGATCGCAACCGACGCCGACCAAGAGACCGCGATCGTCTCGCTGGGAGGGGTCAAAAAAACGATCTCGACAGCGCTGCTCGATACCGTTGCGCCTGGCCAGTTCGTGCTCGTCCATGTCGGCTACGCGCTCAACCTGGTTTCGCAGGAAGAGGCTGATGCGACGCTCAAAGCCATGCAGGAAGCAGGGCTGATGGACGCGGCCATCGCCGGGAACCTGCAGGAGGCAGGCCAATGAGATATGTCGATGAATATCGCGACAAGGACACCGCCGCCGCTCTCGCGCGCACCATCGCGGCCGAAGCCGACACCGGCCGCGACTACGCCATCATGGAGTTTTGCGGCGGTCATACGCACGCAATCTTCCGCTATGGGGTGCAAGACCTGATGCCCAAAAACGTCGCCTTCATTCACGGGCCAGGTTGCCCGGTTTGCGTGCTGCCCAAGGGGCGCATTGACAACGCCATCGAGCTTGCCCGCGATCATGGCGTGATCCTCTGCACCTATGGCGATATGATGCGCCTGCCGGCGACCAAACGCGTCTCGCTCTTGAAAGCCAAGGCCGAGGGCGCGGATATCCGCATGGTCTATTCCAGCCAGGACGCCCTGCGCATCGCGCGTGAGAATCCAAGCCGCGAGGTGGTGTTCTTCGCCATCGGGTTCGAGACCACGACGCCGCCCACTGCCGTCGCCTTGCGCGATGCCAAACGCGAAAATCTCAAAAACTTCAAAGTGTTCTGCAATCATGTGCTAACCCCATCGGCCATCCAGCACATTTTGAACTCGCCCGAAGTGCGCACCATGGGCGCTGTCACCATCGACGCCTTCTTGGGACCGAGCCATGTGTCCTCGGTCATTGGTTCGGCGCCGTATGAATATTTCGCGCAAGAGTTTCAAAAGCCGGTTGTGATCGCCGGATTTGAGCCACTCGACGTCATGCAGTCGGCCTTGATTGCGATCCGCCAGCTCAACGAGGGCAGGGCGGAGGTGGAAAACCAGTACACCCGCGTGGTCACGCGCGAGGGCAATCGGAAAGCCCAGGCGCTGGTGTCGGAAACCTTCGAGTTGCGGCCGAGCTTTGAGTGGCGCGGTCTGGGTGCAGTGCCCTACTCGGCGCTGCGCATCCGCGAGGCATTTGCCGACTTCGATGCCGAACGCGTCTACGCGATCGAAACCAAGCCCACCGCCGATGTGAAGGGGTGCGAGTGCCCCTCCATCTTGCGCGGGGCCAAGAAACCCACCGATTGCAAGCTGTTCGGCACCGTTTGCACGCCGGAGAACCCCATTGGTTCCTGCATGGTGTCATCCGAAGGCGCCTGCGCCGCCTATTGGAGCTATGGCCGTTTCCGCGCGCCGGAGCATGACGAGACCTGGGAAGTCACCCAAGAGGAGTTGGCCGAAGAGCTTTCGGAGATGGAGGCTGCCGAATGAACCAGGTGAACCAAACCCAGTTCGCGGTGCCGCTCAATCGCCGCAAGGGCACCATTGAGATGAACCATGGCGCCGGTGGCCGTGCCGGTGCAACGGCAGGAACTGTTCCAGGCGCACCTGTCTTCGCCGGAACTCTTGGCCGGCAATGATGGGGCTTTGTTGGCGATGCCCGCCGGTCGCATGGTTATGGCCTGCGATGCGCATGTGATCTCGCCGCTCATCTTTCCTGGTGGCGATATTGGATCGCTTTCGGTCCACGGCACGATCAACGATGTCGCGATGATGGGCGCCAAACCGCTTTATCTCTCGGCGGCCTTCATTTTGGAGGAAGGCTTTCCGCTCGCCGATCTCGAAACCATTGTTGCCTCCATGGGTCGCGCCGCGCGTGAAGCGGGCGTGCCGATCGTCACTGGCGATACAAAGGTGGTCGAGCGCAGTAAGGGCGATGGGGTGTTCATCACGACAACCGGCGTGGGCGTTGTGCCGGAGGGCATCGCCCCGTCCGGCGACAAGGCCCGCGCGGGCGATGCTGTCATCGTGTCCGGCACAATCGGCGATCACGGGATCGCCATTCTCTCCAAACGTGAAAACCTCGATTTTGAGACCGAAATTCGCTCAGACAGCGCGGCGCTGCACACAATGGTGTCGAACATCATTGCCACTGGCGCCGAGCTTCACGTCATGCGCGATCCAACGCGCGGCGGGGTGGCCACAACGCTCAACGAAATCGCGCAGCAGTCGGGCGTTGGCATCACCATCCGTGAAGCCGATATCCCGGTGAAACCGGAAGTCGCGGCGGCCTGCGAACTTCTCGGCATCGACCCACTGACGATCGCCAATGAGGGCAAGATGCTTGTTCTCTGTCCAGAAGGTGATGCGGACAAGGTGCTGGCCACGATGCGCGCTCATCCTCTGGGCGAGCATGCTGCCATCATCGGCTCAGTCAGCGATGATCCGCACCATTTCGTGCAGATGGAAACCACCTTCGGCGGCAGCCGCATGGTTGACTGGCTGACCGGCGAACAACTGCCGAGGATCTGCTGAGCGATGCGCATTCTGCTCCTCATTCATGGCTTCAATGCGCTTTCGCAGCGCCTGCATGTCGAGCTGCGCGAGGCTGGCCATGAGGTCACCGTTGAGTTCGATGTTAGCGACGCCTCGACTCTCGAAGCTGTTCGGCTTGCTGCACCCGATCTCATCCTTGCGCCCTATCTGAAGCGGAAAATCCCGGCCGCTGTTTGGAGGCATCACCTTTGCCTGGTGCTGCACCCTGGCCCTCCCGGCGACGCTGGCCCAGCCGCGCTCGATTGGGCGATCCTGGACGGCGCGCGCAAATGGGGCGTGACCCTTTTTGAAGCAACCGACGAATATGATTCCGGCCCCATCTGGGCAACGCGAACGTTTCCGATGCGCGCAGCCACCAAGGCGAGCCTTTATCGTCACGAGGTGATCGAAGCCGCTGTCGCCTGTTTTTTCGAGGCCATCGATATGATCGATGCGGGCCAGCGGCTACCACCTCGGCAACTGCCCGAAACGCAGCGATTCCGCTATGCACCGCGCCAAAGCGATCGCGCCATCGACTGGCAATCGGACACGACCGATGATGTTGTGCGCAAACTGCGCGCCTCCGATGGCATGCCAGGCGTGCGGTCCGTTGTTGGAAGGGGATTGGTGCATTTGCACGATGGCCATCGCGCGCTTGGCCTGTCGGGAAAACCCGGGGCGATGATTGCGCGGTCCGGTCCAGCGGTGGCGATTGCGACTGCCGATGGGGCGATTTGGATTGGACGCATGCGCAACGCTGCCGGCAATCACCCGTTTAAGCTGCCTGCCGTTCAGGTCGTTGACGCCAGCCATCTGCCCGAAGTGCGTGGGTATGATGACATCAACTATCGTGAAGCCGGCCCGATAGGTTTCTTGAGCTTTGATTTTCTCAATGGCGCCATGGGGACGCAGGCCTGCGAGCGCCTCCTGCGCGCCTATGAAGAGGCGCTGGCGCGACCGACCAAGGTCCTCGTTCTGGAAGGCGGGCAGGACGTTTGGTCCAACGGTATGGATCTCAATTTAATCGAGGCGGCGCCCAATCCAGGTGATGAATCCTGGCACACGATCAATGCGATGGATGATCTTACCGAGGCGATCTTGCGCACCGACGAAAAGCTGACCGTGGCGGCCGTTGGCGGCAATGCTGGCGCCGGTGGCGTCTTCCTGGCACGGGCTTGTGACGAGGTTTGGCTGCGCGCCGGGGTCGTGCTCAACCCGCACTACAAGGATATGGGCAATCTCTACGGGTCGGAGTTCTGGACCTAC
Organism: Hyphomicrobiales bacterium; assembly: GCA_046290415.1. Lineage (GTDB taxonomy): Bacteria > Pseudomonadota > Alphaproteobacteria > Rhizobiales > MH13 > MH13. The sequence goes on along the minus strand of JBKAGN010000007.1, from coordinate 41,279 downwards.
TCGCTGCCCCGCTTCACCTCACCCGAACAGGCCGATGCGATTGCATCCAACCGCCTGCCGATGGGCGCCCGGGAGGCGGCGCGGTTGGGTCTTGCCGATCATGTGATCGACGGGTCGCGCGCAGACTTCCACGAGGCGGTCGCGCGGCGGGCCGAAAATCTGGCGGGCTGTAATTGGTCCGACAGAATGGAGGAAAAGCGCGCTTGCCGGGAGGATGATGAGGCGGACAAACCGCTGGCGGCCTATCGCGCCGAAGAACTGGCCAAAATGCGCCAGAACTTCTTTGGCTTCGATCCCAGCTACCACATCGCCCGGTCCAACTTCGTGCGCAAAGTGCCCAAAGCCCGCACGCCGCTCAACCTGGCGCTTCATCGCAACATCAACGGGTCCTGGAACGTCGGCGGATCGCTTGAGGAGGCGTCATGAGCGATCCTGCGCTGGTCCTAATGGTCACCGAACAAAAGCCGCTCCACGCCCGATTCGAAGCGCTTGCCGCCGGTTTGGCGGTCGTGGCAACGGCAGCCGGTCTTGAAGACGCTGAAGCGTGCCTCGACGAGGAATGGGTGCGCGTGGTGGTGATCGACGGGCGCTATGCCCAAGCCGAGGAGGTCCGGAAGCTGGTCTCGAAACGCTGGCCTGACGTGATCTGCCTTGATGCACGGCCGCAGGGAACCGCCTTTTCCGGCCCGGTGAAGAGCGATGGACGCGTCCTGGCGCTTCCCTTGCGGCGGGCGGCTGTGCGGGCGGCTCTGTTGCAAGCCCTGGACGAGTATGACGCCAGCCGCGAAGCGAGTGTCGTCAAGGCGCAAGACCTTGTTGACGCCGCGGCCCGATCGAAAACGCCGGAGGGCCTGCCGGACGACGGGATCGTTCGGGCCGCTGACAGCCCGATGGCGGATGTCTGCGATAAACTGGCGCAGATCGCCCACTACGACATTCCGGTGCTGCTGATGGGCGAGTCAGGCACCGGCAAGGAACTGGCCGCCCGGGCGCTGCACGCGCGCTCGCTGCGCTGGAACAAGCCGATTGTTGTCGAGAACTGTGCGGCGCTGCCCGATGAGCTGCTGGAAAGCGAACTGTTCGGTCATGTGCGCGGGGCGTTCACCGGCGCTCTGAACGACCATCAAGGCATGTTCGCCCGCGCCCATGGTGGCACGATCTTTCTCGATGAGATCGGCGAGATTTCTCCAGCGTTTCAGGTCAAGCTGCTGCGTGTGCTGCAAGAGGGCGAAATCCGCAAGCTTGGCGGTCAGGAAACCGAGCGTGTGGATGTGCGGGTCATCGCCGCCACCAACCGCAATTTGGAAGAGGATGTGAAGGCCGGACGGTTTCGCGAGGATCTCTTTTATCGCCTGACAACAGTCACAATGGCGCTGCCGGCGCTGCGCGAGCGCGCGATGGACATCCCGGTGCTCGCCAATGCTTTCCTGAAGCAATGCGAGGCGGACTTCGGCAAACCGCTGGCGGGCTTCTCACAGGCGACCATGGCCGCATTGGAAGCCTATAACTGGCCCGGCAATGTGCGTGAGCTTCACAATGAAATCAAACACATGGTCGTTATGGCCAAGGCGGGCACCACCATCGGTCCCGAAGCGCTTTCACCACGCCTTGCCAGCCGATTGGCGCCGCAGGCCGCCCTAGAAACGCCTGAACCGCACAGCGCCGGAGTTGCCCATTCGCTCTTGAGCGCAGACGAGGGCAGCCTGAAAGAGCGCATCGAAGCGCTGGAAGCGCGCATCCTTTGCGAGACACTCAACCGCCATCGCTGGAACAAGAGCCGTGCTGCCCGCGAGCTCGGCCTGTCGCGGGTTGGGCTGCGCGCCAAGCTCGACCGCTACGGCATAGCACCGGCCACCCTGCGGGAAACAGTCAGCGCCTACTGATGGACGCGCGCTCGCCCTTTGCCGCCGAGTGCATCCGGGTGAGGGGTCTCGTCCAGGGCGTTGGGTTCCGCCCGCACGTCTGGCGTCTGGCCCGCGATCTCGGCCTGGTGGGCACGGTGCGCAACGATAGCGATGGCGTTTTGATCACGGTCGCCGGTGAGCGCGAGGTGATCGACCTTTTTCGGGCCAAGCTGCGTGGTGAGGCACCAAAGCTGGCGCGGATCGACGCGGTCGAGACAGGCCCATGGCGTCCGGACGCCTTTCCGAGCGATTTTTCAATCATCGCAAGCGCTGACGGTATCACGGCCACGGCTATCGTTCCCGATGCTGCAACCTGCTCAGAATGCCTTGCAGAGAGTCGCGACTTTCGCGCCGTTCGTCGCGACTATCGGCCAGTTGGTCGCGACAAACACCTCTTTAGTCGCGACAAAACTACCAGACGATCTGGCTATCCTTTCACCAATTGCACCCATTGCGGCCCGCGCCTGACAATCGTCACATCGGTGCCCTATGACCGCGCGACGACTTCGATGGCACCCTTTGCAATGTGCGAGGCCTGCACCGCTGAATACGCAAGTCCCGCCGACCGACGGTTCCACGCGCAGCCCATTGCCTGCCCGGATTGCGGACCGCACTGCTGGGTCGAAAACGCCGATGGCATACCACACCCTTGCGACAATCCAATCGAGCATAGCGCGGCGCGGCTGAAGGCAGGCGAGATCGTTGCGATCAAGGGGTTGGGCGGTTTTCACCTTAGCTGCGATGCCACCAACGCCGAGGCCGTGGATCGCCTGCGCGCGCGCAAACGCCGCGATGCCAAGCCTTTGGCCGTGATGGTGCGCGACCTGGACATGGCCAAGAGCCTGGCAGCGGTAAGCAGCCAAGAAGCCGAAGCCCTGATGAGCACCGCCGCACCGATCGTTTTGCTGACGCCTAACGGGCATTTGCTGCCAGACAGCGTGGCGATGGGCCAACCAACGATCGGCATCATGCTGGCCTACACCCCGCTGCATCATCTGTTGCTCGACGCCTTTGGCGGCCCGCTGGTGATGACCTCGGGCAATGCCAGTGAGGAGCCGCAGGCCATCGACAACCAGGACGCGCGCGACCGGCTGTGCAGCATCGCCGATGCCTTCCTGATGCACAATCGGGACATCGTGAACCGGGTCGATGACAGCGTCGGCCGTGTCGAGCGCGGCGCTTTCCGCCTGATCCGGCGGGCGCGGGGATACGCGCCAGCGCCGCTGGCCTATCCGCCCGGTTTCCCGCAAGATCGTACGATCCTGGCCATGGGCAGCGAGTTGAAAAACACCTTTACGCTGACGACACCCGCCGGGATCGTGCTCTCGCCCCATTGCGGCGATCTCGACCATCCCTTGGCGGCCAGCGCCTATCACCGAATGATTGCGCTTTTCGAGCAACTTTTTGACGCGGAGCCCGACGCCATCGCCGTCGATGGCCACCCCGATTACCTGTCAACGCAGACCGGCATCAGCAAAGCCGCCGCCCTCGGCGTCCCCATCACCACCACCGATCACCACCATGCCCACATCGCTTCGGTGCTGGGCGAGAACGGGGTCCCGCTCGATACGCCGCCGGTCGTCGGCTTGGCGCTCGACGGGCTGGGTCTCGGGTCGGATGGTAGCTTGTGGGGCGGGGAGCTTCTTGTGGCCGACTACCGAACCGCGACGAGGGCCGCAGGCCTGCCGGCGGTCGCCCTGCCAGGCGGCGAGCGTGCGGCCAAAGAGCCCTGGCGCAATCTGGTTGCCCATCTGCTTGCGACCGGTCTTGATCCACAGGAAAGCTGCGCCGACGCGCCCTCGGTGAAAACGCTGGTTCGCATGATCGACAAGGGCTTGAACGCACCGCGCGCATCCTCCGCAGGCCGGCTGTTTGATGCCTTTGCGGCGCTTCTCGGGCTCCACGCCAACCGTGTCGACTTTGAAGGCCAGGCGGCCATGGCCCTGGAGGCGCTCGCGCAGAAGGTGCTGGCCGAACGGACAAAGGATCAAGCAACAACCAAAACGCCGTACCCCGTTACGCTCCAAAGCTATGGCGAAAACACCAACAGCGATTCGCAGCCGTCAGGCCATTTCGGCCTCTGGCAAGCAGCGCTGCGCGATAGAGCCAGTGGAACCGCTCCTGCCGTGATGGCGTGGCGTTTTCACGCAGGCTTGGCCGACGCGTTGGCGACGGCGACCGTAGTACTTGCCAAGAACCGGGGCCTCAAAACGGTTGCGCTGTCTGGTGGTGTGTTTCTCAACCGCCTGCTCAGCGCGATGGTCGAAGCCAAGCTCCAGCGCGCCGGGCTTCAAGTGCTTTCCCATCAAGCCGTTCCCTGCAATGATGGCGGCCTCTCCCTGGGACAGGCTCTTATCGCGCTTGCCCGCAGCAAATGATGCATTGCCATGGCTGAATCGGCGACCGCTTTAAAAAAACATCCGCAGTTCGAGGCGGCCATGCGGGCGACGCACTCGCGTCCGGCCCTGCCGGTCAAAGCGCCTGCCGAGATCAACCACGCCATCGTGCTGGCCGGAGAAGCCGACCAGGGCAATGATCGGCGCCGTTTTGTCGATGCGGTCGAAGAAATCGGCTGGGAAGTGATCCAGGAAAGCACCGGCGAGGTGCTCGCCGTGAAAGACCGCAGCACCATGAAATGGGAGCGGCACACCGAGTTCATCTCGCTGACGGCGGTGGCCGGCGAGAAACTCGGCAACACCGAAACCTCGCAAGCCTTTGAAACGACGCTGGAAGAGCTCGCCCAGGACTATCAACCCGAAGGCGAGCGCGAGGTCGGCATCTTGTCGCGAACCCGCGTGCTTGTCGGCATGCCGGGCGACAAACTGGCGATCGCCCGCGTTGATACGCCGGTGCAGCGGGTGTTGGTGGTTGGCGACAACATTCAAGTTGAAACCACTTTGCTGCATGACAGCGCGAAGATGGTCGAATACCGCGCGACCCTCATCAACGAGGATGCTGCGCCGATGAGTCCGCGCCGCGTTGGCCGGTTCGTGCAACGGTTGATCGAGATCGAGAGCTACCGCCTCCTGGCCTATCTGGCGGTGCCCATGATGCAGCGCATCGGCCCGCGCGTGTCGGCGTTGGAAGCCAAAGTCAACGAGATCGCCCAGCGCGCGGCGCTTGATCCCAAGCCCGATGAGGAAGCCGCGATCCTCACCGAACTGACCAACCTGTCGGCCGAACTGCAGTCGATTGGCTCAGCGTCCGAGTTTCGGTTCGCGGCCTCGCTTGCCTATGCCGCCATCGTCGATGAGCGCCTGGAATCCTTGCGCGAACAACGCATTGAGGGCTCGCAGCGGATTTCCACGGCCATCAAGCGCCGTCTTGATCCGGCGATGCGCAGCTGCAACGCACTGCTCCGCCGCCAACAAAAAATCGCTGAACGCATTGGCTATGTCACCGAACTCTTGCGTACGCGCGTCGATCTGGCCCTGCAGGACCAGAACGCGGCGGTGTTGCAAAGCATCGACCAGCGCGCCCGCGCCCAGCTGCGCCTGCAACAGGCGGTGGAAGGCCTGTCGGTCGCGGCCATCACCTATTATACGCTTGGCATCATTTATTATCTGGTGAAGGGCGCCCCGATCGAATTTGGCGTGCTTTCGAAAGATATGGTGCAGGCCCTGTTCGTCGTGCCGGTCGGATTGCTGGTTTACTTCGGCCTGCGCCGGGTTCGCGCCCGCAACGAGGCCGCCGATCGCGAGGTGGACGAGGACTAAAATCGCGCCTCGTTTCCCCAAGCCGGTGACGGTGTGAAAAAGGCGGGGCGATGCCGCTTGACTTGCCCCATGCCCTGCCTTATCCCGGCGCATCTCTAACGCATTCACAGCGTTTCGCGCGGCTGTAGCTCAGTTGGTTAGAGTGCCGGCCTGTCACGCCGGAGGTCGCGGGTTCGAGCCCCGTCAGCCGCGCCATTTTTTCAATGATTTCGCTGATCCCCTCTGAACCTCGGTCAGAGCGTGCCTGAAGGCTTTCGGACTTTTACTCCTGACCCGTTCCAGTTATTGCGGCCGCAGCTGTGGTGTAGGTCATAACAGCGATCAGGACTGCCGAAGTTACGCGGTGAGTGGGGAGGGTCTGAGGGTTCAGTAGGAAACCAATACGTAAAAGTGCCAATTTTACGGCGCCTGGATGCTGTGGAACTGTATAGAAACGCAGCAACAAGGAGTTCGGTTTGGCCAGATTTGCCGTCTTTACATCGACAGCACTAACTATTTTGCTTTGCCAACCTGTCGCCGCCCAACAAAGCATTCTCACCTGTGAGCAATTACGATCATCACCCATGCATCAGACTCGCCCTGATAGTGTTAGAATGGCATATCCAAATGCCGTCTTCGTCGGTCAAGGTCGTGATGCAGAGGCTTTGGTCCGAAGTGGGCAGTTGGCGTGTGGTGCTGCTGCGCTCGACCGAAATGGGAACATTGTTTTTCAACCCCAATAAGACCCTCCTGTTCGCTGCTGCGACGGTGAGGGCCCATTGTGATGGCTGTAAGCTCCGCTCAATCTGACCAACCGCGCTATTTCCCCGCACCCCGCTGAAACGACCCGGAACCGGTTTCGCCGCGGCGCGTGATGCGCTAGCTTAGAGCAGCTCCGCAAATCGACTTTTCCAAAAGGCGGGATTGACCTCATCTGCCAGTTGGATAAGCACGGGGCTTGAGGAATAGCGAAGACTCAAAGGAGGCGCGCTGTGGAAGCGTTGCTCGCGGAATACCTACCGATTCTTGTGTTTTTCGGGCTGTGTTTGGTGATCGGCCTGGCCCTGTTGGTGGCGCCTTTCGTGGTAGCCTACAAAAACCCCGACCCGGAAAAACTCTCCGCCTACGAGTGCGGCTTCAACGCCTTTGACGATGCCCGCATGAAGTTTGATGTGCGCTTCTATCTGGTCGCTATTCTGTTCATCATTTTCGACCTTGAAGTGGCCTTTCTTTTCCCCTGGGCCGCGACGTTCGGCGACCTTGGCCTGTTCGGTTTCTGGTCCATGATGGTGTTCCTGACCGTGCTGACCATCGGTTTCATCTATGAGTGGAAGAAGGGAGCGCTGGAATGGGATTGATTGACCAGAAAGGCCAACCTCTTCGCACTGCCGCTGAGGGTGGTGGAACACTTGCTGCGCCCAAGCCTGTTGGCGCCACCGATGCGTCGGGCAAGCCTGTCGGCTGGGATGATCCGTTTTACACCGGCGTCAACGACGAACTGGCCGACAAGGGCTTTCTCGTTACGTCCACCGACAACCTCATCCAGTGGGCGCGCCAAGGCTCGCTGATGTGGATGACGTTTGGGCTTGCCTGCTGCGCTGTTGAAATGATGCAGATGTCGATGCCGCGCTACGATGCCGAGCGCTTCGGCTTTGCCCCGCGCGCCAGTCCACGCCAGTCCGATGTGATGATCGTTGCCGGCACGTTGACCAACAAAATGGCGCCAGCGCTGCGCAAGGTCTACGACCAGATGCCCGAGCCGCGTTATGTGATTTCGATGGGCTCTTGCGCCAATGGCGGCGGCTATTATCACTATTCCTATTCGGTGGTGCGCGGCTGCGACCGTGTGGTGCCGGTGGACATTTACGTGCCCGGCTGCCCGCCAACCGCAGAGGCGCTGCTCTACGGCGTGTTGCTTTTGCAAAAGAAGCTACGCCGCACAGGCACCATTGAGCGCTGACTGAGCGCGTATGCGACCCGATAACCGCACCTGAGACCCAAATGGCTGATGTGAATAGCGAACAGGATGATGCGCTCGGCGAACTGGCCGAGACGCTGGCCGCGAGCCTGGACATGGAGGCCGATGACGTCGGTATCGCCCATGGCCATCTGACCGTGCGCATCGGGATCAACGATCTGTTTCAGGCGATCCGCACCCTGCGCGATGATCCCAAACTGGCTTTCGTCAACATCATCGATATTTGCGGCGTGGATTATCCGGCCCGCGAGCGCCGTTTTGACGTGGTCTATCACTTCCTGTCGCCCACCCATAATGCGCGTGCCCGCCTGATCGTCGAAACCGATGAGCGCACGCCCGTGCCCTCGATCACCGAGTTGTTTCCCGGCGCTGAATGGTTCGAGCGCGAGGCCTATGATCTTTATGGCATCCTGTTCTCCGGCCATCCGGATCTGCGTCGCCTGCTGACCGACTATGGGTTTGACGGCCATCCGCTGCGCAAGGACTTCCCGCTGACCGGGTTTGTCGAAGTGCGCTACGATGATGAACAGAAGCGCGTGCTTTACGAGCCGGTGCGTCTCAACCAGGAATTCCGCGATTTCGACTTCCTCTCACCCTGGGAGGGCACGGATTACGTGATCCCGGGCGATGAGAAAGCCTCCGAAGAGAAGGCTGGCTGATATGAATGTGATGCCATCGGGCACGACCGGCGAAACCCAGGTCCGTCAATTCAACATCAACTTTGGCCCGCAGCACCCTGCGGCCCATGGCGTGCTGCGCTTGGTGCTGGAGCTGGACGGTGAGATCGTTGAGCGCGTCGATCCGCATATCGGGCTGCTCCATCGCGGCACCGAAAAGCTGATCGAGCACAAGACCTATCTGCAGGCGATCCTGGCTTTGACGCCTCGACTATGTGGCGCCGATGAACCAGGAGCATGCGTTCGCCCTGGCGGTTGAGCGCATGATGGGCGTTGAGGTGCCGCGCCGCGGCCAGCTGATCCGAGTCCTTTACTCCGAGATCGGCCGCATTCTCTCGCACCTTTTGAACATCACCACGCAGGCGCTCGACGTCGGCGCGCTGACGCCGCCGCTTTGGGGCTTTGAAGAGCGCGAAAAGCTGATGGTGTTTTATGAGCGCGCCTGCGGGGCTCGCTTGCATGCTGCCTATTTCCGTCCCGGTGGCGTTCATCAGGACCTGCCGCAGGATTTGATCGACGATATCGACATCTGGTGCGATGAGTTTTTGCCGGTCGTTGACGATATCGATCAGCTTCTCACCGGCAACCGCATCTTCAAACAGCGCAATGTCGATATCGGCGTTGTCACGCTCGATGAGTGCTGGGCCTGGGGCTTTTCCGGCGTGATGGTGCGCGGCTCCGGCGCCGCCTGGGATTTGCGCAAAAGCCAGCCTTACGAGAACTATGACGAGTTCGAATTCGACATCCCCATCGGCAAGAATGGCGATTGCTACGACCGCTATCTGATCCGCATGGAAGAGATGCGCCAATCGACGTCGATCATGAAGCAGGCCATTGCCAAGCTGAATGCGCCCGAGGGTAAGGGGCCGGTCGCCAACACCGACAACAAGGTGGTGCCGCCCAAGCGTGGCGAGATGAAGAAGTCGATGGAGGCGCTGATCCATCACTTCAAGCTCTACACCGAAGGCTATCACGTGCCGGAGGGCGAGATTTACGCCGCCGTCGAAGCGCCCAAGGGCGAGTTCGGCGTCTATCTGGTCTCCGATGGCTCCAACAAACCCTATCGCTGCAAAATCCGCGCGCCAGGCTTTGCGCATTTGCAGGCGATGGATTTCATCTGCCGCGGGCACCAATTGGCTGACGTTTCGGCCATTCTCGGCTCGCTCGACATCGTGTTTGGAGAAGTGGACCGCTAGGCCGCTTCACAGGGAATAGGGGCCAGCGTCCGTCGCTTGCCCGTCAAGGAAAGACTGACTTCATGGCTGTTCGCCGCCTCCACGAAGAACAACCCGAAAGCTTTGCTTTCACGCCCGATAATGAAAATTGGGCCAAGGAGCAAATTGGCAAATATCCCGAAGGCCGCCAGGCCTCGGCGGTCATCCCGCTGCTTTGGCGGGCGCAGGAACAGCATGAGGGCTGGCTGCCTGAGCCAGCCATTCGTGCCGTCGCCGAGATGCTGGAGATGCCCTATATCCGCGTGCTCGAAGTGGCGACCTTCTACACCATGTTCCAGTTGCAGCCGGTGGGCAAAAAAGCCCACATCCAGGTGTGCGGCACGACGCCCTGCATGCTGCGCGGCGCCAATGATCTCAAAGATGTTTGCCGTCGCAAGATCGCCGAGAACCAGTTTGAGCTGTCCGAAGACGGCAACTTCTCCTGGGAAGAGATGGAGTGCCTGGGCGCCTGTGTGAACGCGCCGATGCTGCAGATTTTCAAGGATACCTATGAAGATCTGACGCCGGAAAAGCTGGAGCAGTTGATCGACGACATCGCCGCCGGCAAGGCGGTGACGCCTGGCCCGCAAAATGGCCGTCATTTCTCTGTGCCTGAAGGTGGTCTGACGACCCTGGTTGATTTCGATGGTGGTCCAGAAGGCGGTGTTCCGGTGCCACAGGTTATCAATGGCGCGACCGAAACCATCGATTCGGTTGCAGGTTTCGCGTTGAACGGCGGTGGGGAGAAGCCTGCCACCGCGAAAAAGGCGCAGCCCAAAGCACCTGCAAAGTCCGCCAAAGCGACCTCAAAAGCGGCGGCCTCCAAGGCCGCGACACCGCAAGCCAAGGCGGAAAAAGCCGCCAAGCCGAAACCGACCGGTACGGCCAGCGAAGCGGCTGCCCGCTCGCAGCCGGATGACGCTCCCGAGGGGGGCGCCAAGAAGCCGAAAATGCTTAAAAAGGCCCGCGCCGCCGGCGCTGATGACCTCAAACTCATCAAAGGCATCGGCAAGGTGCTGGAAGACAAGCTCAACGGGCTCGGCGTCTTCCATTTTGACCAGATTGCCGCTTGGAGCGACGAGGAAGTGAACTGGGTGAACGATCACCTGTCTTTCAAGGGCCGCATCCAGCGCGAAGAATGGATTCCGCAGGCTAGGCAGCTTGCCGAGGAGACCAAAGCATGACCGCCATGCTCGAAGACAAAGATCGCATCTTCACCAACATCTATGGCTTCCACGATTGGGGGCTTGAAGGCGCGATGAAGCGTGGCCATTGGGATGGCACCAAGGGCATCATCGAGAAGGGCCGCGATTGGATCATCGATGAGATGAAAGCCTCCGGCTTGCGTGGTCGTGGCGGCGCCGGTTTCCCAACCGGTCTCAAATGGTCGTTCATGCCCAAAGAGAGCGATGGACGCCCATCCTATCTCGTTATCAATGCCGATGAATCCGAGCCTGGCACCTGCAAAGACCGCGAAATCATGCGCCACGATCCGCACACGCTGATCGAAGGCTGCCTGATCGCCGGTTTCGCGATGAATGCGCATGCCTGCTACATTTACATTCGCGGCGAATATATTCGTGAGCGCGAGCGCTTACAGGCGGCCATCGACCAGGCCTTTGAGGCCAAACTGATCGGCAAGAACAACAAGAACGGTTGGGATTACGACATCTACGTTCACCACGGGGCAGGGGCCTACATTTGTGGTGAGGAGACGGCGCTTCTGGAAAGCCTGGAAGGCAAGAAGGGCCAGCCGCGGCTGAAGCCGCCATTCCCGGCCAATGTCGGCCTCTATGGCTGCCCGACGACCGTCAACAATGTGGAATCGATCGCTGTCGCGCCGACCATTTTGCGCCGTGGCGGCGCGTGGTTTGCAGGCTTTGGTCGTCCCAACAACACCGGCACCAAACTCTTCTGCGTTTCTGGCCATGTGAACCAGCCGGCGACCTTCGAAGAGGCGATGTCGATCCCCTTCAAGGAGCTGATCGACAAGCATTGCGGCGGCATTCGCGGCGGCTGGGACAATCTGCTGGCGGTGATCCCGGGTGGGTCGTCTGTGCCGTGTGTACCGGCCGAAGAGATCATCAACACACCAATGGATTTTGATGCGCTGCGCGAGCTGAAATCAGGCCTGGGCACCGCGGCCGTCATCGTGATGGACAAGTCCACAGATATCATTCGCGCCATCGCCCGCATTTCCTACTTCTACAAGCACGAAAGCTGCGGGCAGTGTACGCCGTGCCGGGAAGGGACAGGCTGGATGTGGCGTGTGCTGGAGCGCATGGCCAAAGGTGAAGCGCACAAGCGCGAAATCGATATGCTTCTCGATGTGACCTATCAGGTTGAAGGCCACACCATTTGTGCGCTGGGCGATGCGGCTGCATGGCCTGTGCAAGGTTTGATCCGCCACTTCCGACACGAGATCGAAGATCGGATCGACAGCTACACTTACAATTCTAAACCAGGGGAAACGCTCGTTGCTGCTGAATAGGCCGACACCTTCCGTGAGGGGCGGGGGTCAGGCAACCGCAATGAGAAAGGATGCATCATGTTCGATGCTTGGATGAATATGTGGACCAAGGGTCCTGAAACGATGGTCAATGGCTGGACAGCGATGAACGACGCCGTGCCAAGTGTGACCGATGGCGATATGCCCATGTGGCTGACGTCCCTATCGACGCCGGTGATGGCGCCAGCCATGGTTGGCGCCGTGGCGGCCAACACAGCTGTCGCAACGTGGGCTGGTTTGTGGATGGGTGCGCCGCTTGCTGGTGCGGCCGCCTTTTCCGCCCTGACCGGCGGGGTTTCGGCTGTCCCTGCCAAGCCGAAAACAATGCCCAGAACCGTTGCGAAGGTCACGGTGAAGCCGGCCACCAAAACGGCCATGAAAACGGCTGTCAAAGCGGCGGCACCCAAAACCGTGACGCCGAAAGCTGCTGCGCCTAAAATTGCGAAACCTGCAGCCAAACCGGCACCGGCTGAGCAAACGGCACCCAAAGTTGATGATCGCCCGGCAGGTCTTGATGCCCCCAAGGGCGGCAAGGCCGATGATCTTAAGCAGATTTCCGGCGTCGGTCCGAAGCTGGAAAGCGTGCTCAACGACCTTGGCATCTATCATTTTGACCAAATCGCCGCTTGGACGAAGAAAGAGATCGCCTGGGTGGACGACTATCTGCGCTTCAAGGGCCGTATCGACCGCGACGGGTGGATCGGTCAGGCCAAAGCGCTTGCCAAGGAAGCAGCGTAACGCGATGCAGCTGGCCGAACTCAACATTGCCGAATGGAAGATTGATCCGCAAAGCGACGCGGCGCGGCCTTTCATGCGCGCGATCGAGACCGTGAATGCGGTGGCCGATCGCTCGCCCGGTTTTGTTTGGCGGCTGAAAGACGAGGCGGGTAATGCCATCCGCCTCGATCATCCTTGGTCGGACCAGGATGTCATTGTGAACATGAGTGTCTGGGAAGATGCGCATGCGCTTGAGAATTATGTATGGAACACGGTGCATCGCGCGATCTATCGCCGCAAGGATGAATGGTTCGCGCATATGCGCATGGCCCATTTCGTGATGTGGTGGGTTGAACCGGGCCATGTTCCGACCTTGGACGAGGCGAAGGCACGGCTTGACCACCTCAACGAATACGGCAACACCGACACAGCTTTTGGCTGGGATCACCTGCCCCATGTCAAACTCTGGCAAAGCCAGCAGTGCGGCTGACCAGTGAGCCCGGAGTAAAACGGAAAACCAGATGAGCGATACGCGCAAAATCATCGTTGACGGAACTGAGGTGGAAGTGCCCGAGCACTACACGCTGCTGCAGGCGTGTGAGGAAGCTGGCGCCGAAGTTCCCCGCTTTTGCTACCATGAGCGCCTGTCGGTCGCCGGCAATTGCCGCATGTGCTTGGTGGAGCTGAAAGGTGCGCCCAAGCCCATCGCATCCTGCGCTTGGGGCGTGCGCGATTGCCGACCGGGCCCAGAAGGCCAGCTGCCTGAGGTGTCCACGCGTTCGCCGAAAGTGAAAAAGGCCCGCGAAGGGGTGATGGAGTTCTTGCTCATCAACCACCCGCTGGATTGCCCGATTTGCGATCAGGGCGGCGAGTGTGATTTGCAAGACCAGGCGATGGCCTACGGCGTCGATAAGAACCGTTTTGAAGAAAACAAGCGCGCCGTTGAAGACAAGAACATCGGCCCGCTCGTCAAAACCATCATGACGCGCTGCATCCACTGCACGCGCTGCGTTCGCTTTACCACTGAGGTGGCCGGTGTTTCCGATCTCGGTGCGACCGGTCGCGGCGAAGATATGGAGATCACCACCTACCTGGAAGCGGCGATGGCGTCGGAACTTCAGGGCAATGTGATCGATCTATGCCCAGTTGGCGCGCTGACTTCCAAGCCCTACGCCTTCAAGGCGCGTCCTTGGGAGCTGACCAAGGTGGACAGCGTCGACGTGATGGACGCTGTTGGATCGGCCATCCGCGTTGATGTGAAGGGCCGCGAAGTGATGCGGATCATGCCGCGGCTCAACGAGGCCATCAACGAAGAGTGGATTTCCGACAAAACGCGCTTCATCTGGGATGGTTTGCGCTCGCAGCGCCTCGACCGGCCCTACATCCGCGATGGCGGCAAGCTGCGTCCGGCCAGCTGGGCTGAAGCCTTTGCTGTGATTGCCGACAAGGCATCGAAGACCAAACCGGAAAAAATCGGCGCGCTCGCCGGTGATTTGGCCGGTGTTGAAGAAATGTTTGCGCTGAAAGGCCTGATGGATGCGCTCGGCTCGCCCAATAGGGACTGTCGCACCGATGGTACCGCTTTGGACCCAGCGCATGGCCGGGCGAGCTATCTGTTCAATTCCACCATTGATGGCATTGAAGACGCCGATGCGATTTTGCTGATTGGTACCAACCCACGCCATGAGGCGCCGATCCTCAACGCCCGCATCCGCAAGCGCTGGCGCGCCGCGCCGACCATGATCGGTCTCATCGGTGAAGCCGTCGATCTTACCTATGATTACACCCATCTTGGCGACAGCGTCGAAGCGCTGGCCAAGCTTGCCGACCATGCGCCTGCCAAGGCTGAACGCCCGATGATGATCATCGGTCAGGGCGCCCTGTCCGGGCCCAATGGGGCCGATGTTCTCGCTCTGGCAGCTTCCGTTGCGAAAAAAATCGGTGTCGTCCGTGACGACTGGAACGGCTTCAACGTCCTGCACACGGCCGCTGGCCGGGTTGGCGGTTTGGATATCGGCTTCGTGCCTGGTGATGGCGGCAAAGACGCAGGCGCTATTGCTGGCGGTGAGGTCGATTTGCTTTTCAATCTTGGCGCCGACGAGCTGGAAATCGCCAAGGGCGCCTTCACAGTTTACATCGGCACCCATGGTGATCGCGGGGCGCATGGCGCTGACGTGATCTTGCCGGGCGCGGCCTACACCGAAAAATCGGCGACCTACGTGAACACCGAAGGCCGTCCGCAGCAGACCCAGCGCGGCGCGTTCCCTCCCGGCGAGGCCAAAGAAGACTGGGCCATCCTGCGCGCACTCTCGGAGAAGCTCGGTAAAACGCTGCCATACAACACGCTGGAGCAGTTGCGTGCCGCGCTTTACGCCGAGCATCCGCATCTGGCTGAGCTTGAGCAGATCGCGGACGCCGATGCGTCGGTGCTGGCTGATCTGGCCAAAAAAGCCCCCAAGAGTGCCGGCAAGGCGAAGTTTGCCCGCGCCTTTGACGATTTTTACCTGACAAACCCGATTGCCCGCGCCTCCAAGGTGATGGCCGAGTGTTCGGCGACTTTGAACCGGCCCGATATGGCCGTGGCGGCGGAGTAAGCCCGATGGAAGCCTTTTGGTCCACCTATGCCTGGCCGTTCATCATCATGCTGGCACAGAGCCTGTTGCTGCTGGTGATCCTGCTGATCACCATCGCCTATGTGCTCTATGCCGACCGCAAGATCTGGGCGGCGGTGCAGCTGCGCCGCGGTCCGAACGTGGTTGGACCCTGGGGCCTGCTGCAATCCTTTGCCGACCTTTTGAAGTTCGTGCTCAAAGAGCCGGTAATCCCATCAGGTGCTGACAAAACGGTTTTTTTGCTGGCGCCTCTGGTGACCGTGTCGCTGGCATTGCTTGCTTGGGCCGTGATCCCGGTCGCTGAAGGGTGGGTGATCGCCGACATCAATGTCGGCATTCTCTACATCCTGGCGATCTCCTCGCTGGGTGTCTACGGCGTCATCATGGCCGGGTGGGCCTCCAACTCGAAATACCCGTTCCTGGGCGCGCTGCGCTCGGCTGCCCAAATGGTCTCCTACGAGGTCTCCATCGGCTTTGTGATCATCACCGTGCTGTTGGTGGTCGGCTCGCTCAACCTGTCGGAAATCGTGCTCGCCCAGAACACCGGCATCGGCACGAGTATCGGCCTGCCGCCGTCGTTCCTCGATTGGCACTGGCTGCCGCTGTTCCCAATGTTCATCATCTTCTTCATCTCAGCGCTTGCCGAGACGAACCGTCCGCCCTTCGACCTGCCCGAGGCCGAATCGGAACTGGTGGCCGGTTTCATGGTGGAGTATGGCTCCACGCCCTACATGATGTTCATGCTGGGCGAATATGTCGCCATCGCCATGATGTGCGCGCTCACCACCATCCTGTTCCTGGGTGGTTGGCTGCCCATCATCGACATCCCACCGCTGTCCTGGGTGCCTGGTATTGTTTGGTTTTCACTGAAAGCGTTCGGCGTTTTCTTCATGTTTTCCATGGTGAAGGCCTTCGTGCCGCGCTATCGCTACGACCAACTCATGCGCCTTGGCTGGAAAGTGTTCCTGCCGCTTTCGCTGGCCATGGTTGTGCTTGTAGCCGCCTTCCTGCAGTTCACCGGCACCGCGCCCTAACCCCACGTTCAAGGAGACCAGCATGCAGCTCGATCAAGCCGCCAAATCGCTCCTTCTCAAGGAGTTTGTGGGCGCCTTTGCCTTGTCGATGAAGTACTTCTTCAAGCCCAAGGCGACGCTGAACTACCCCTATGAAAAAGGCTATGTCAGCCCGCGTTTTCGCGGCGAACATGCGCTGCGTCGCTATCCCAATGGCGAGGAGCGTTGCATCGCCTGCAAATTGTGCGAAGCGATCTGCCCGGCGCAGGCCATCACCATCGAGGCCGGCCCGCGTCGCAACGACGGCACACGGCGCACCACGCGTTATGACATCGACATGGTAAAATGCATCTATTGCGGTCTCTGCCAAGAAGCGTGCCCGGTGGATGCGATCGTCGAGGGGCCGAATTTCGAGTTCGCCACCGAGACGCGTGAAGAACTCTACTACAACAAGGAAAAGCTGCTGGAAAACGGCGAGCGTTGGGAACGCGACATTGCCAAATCGCTGGAGATGGACGCCGACTACCGCTAGGGCCACAGGCGCGCGTTAAACCCTACAAAGTTGGGCTAGACGACCAGCAAGGCTTTGGCTAACACGCCACCCAGTTGAGCCCCGACTGAGCGGGCTTGCGGGCTGGCAAACCTGGTTTGAACAGAGGCGCGTCCTGCGCTGACGATTGAAATGACGTCGCTGCCAAGCAGCGATGATGTGATGAAAAGGTATGACCGCTGATTGCAGCGGCAAAACAGGCGTTTAGATGGTTCTGACCAGCTTCTTCTTCTATCTGTTTGCCGCAATCACAGTCGCATCAGCTTTTCTGGTCATCGCCTCGCGCCAGCCGGTGCACTCGGTGCTGTTTTTGATTCTCGCTTTCTTCAATTCCGCTGGGCTTTTCATGCTTGTCGGCGCCGAGTTCCTCGCGCTGTTGCTGGTGGTTGTCTATGTTGGCGCGGTGGCCGTGCTCTTCCTCTTCGTGGTGATGATGCTCGACGTTGATTTTGCCGAGCTGCGCCAGGGCTTCCTTCAGTATTTGCCTATCGGCGCGCTGGTCGCTGTGATCCTGGTGTTGGAGCTGATTTTGGTGCTCGGCGCCTCGGTGCTCGACGCCGATGTTGCGCTCAACACCGGCATGCCGATGCCGCCGCTGGAAGAGGTTTCCAACATCGAGGCGATCGGCCTCGTGCTCTACACCGATTATGTCTATTTCTTCCAAGCCGCTGGCCTGGTGCTTCTGGTGGCGATGGTGGGAGCCATCGTGCTCACCCTGCGCCACCGCGAAGGCATAAAGCGGCAGGATATCAACGTTCAAAACGCGCGCACGCCTGAGGCCGCCATTGAGGTGGTCAAGGTGAAGTCGGGCCAAGGTCTTTAAGAGTTGCCGCCGCGGATCTTTCCACGGCGATCAGGGGGTTAGATACGCACATGTCCATTGGACTTGGCCACTATCTCACGGTCGGGGCGATCCTGTTCACGCTTGGCGTGTTCGGCATCTTCATCAACCGCAAGAACGTCATCATCATCCTGATGTCGGTGGAATTGATTTTGCTCGCGGTGAACCTCAACCTCGTGGCGTTCTCTTTCTACCTGAACGATTTGGACGGACAGATTTTCGCGCTCTTCATTTTGACCGTGGCCGCTGCCGAAGCAGCCATCGGCCTTGCCATTCTCGTTGTCTTCTTCCGCAACCGCGGGTCCATCGCGGTCGAAGACATCAACATGATGAAGGGTTGATCGTTCATGCTGTCGGCAATCGTCTTTCTGCCCCTCATCGGCTTCCTGATCGCCGGTCTTTTCGGCAAGCTTCTGGGCCATCGCCCGGTTGAGATCCTGACCACCAGCCTGGTTGGCATTGCAGCGGTCCTTTCCTGGATCGTTTTCATCGAGACCGGCTTTGGCGATGTGCACGGGCATGAGCGCGTGCAGGTGCTGCATTGGATTTCATCAGGTGATTTCACCGTCGATTGGGCGTTTCGCCTCGATACGTTGACGGCCGTCATGCTGGTGGTGGTGAACTCGGTGTCGGCGCTCGTGCACCTCTACTCCATCGGCTATATGAGCCATGACGAGCATCGGGCGCGCTTCTTTGCGTACCTCTCGCTCTTCACCTTCGCCATGCTGATGCTGGTGACCGCCGACAACCTGCTTCAGATGTTCTTCGGCTGGGAAGGCGTGGGCGTTGCCTCCTATCTGCTGATTGGCTTCTGGTACAAAAAGGCCTCGGCCAATTCAGCGGCCATGAAGGCGTTCATCGTCAACCGCGTTGGCGACTTCGGCTACCTGCTTGGCATCTTCGGCGTGTTCGTCCTGTTCGGCTCGGCAGAGTTCGATGTGATTTTCGAAACCGCCGGAGAGTATGCCGACACCACGTTCAACTTCCTCGGCATGGAAGTGCACGCGCTGACCACGATCTGTCTACTGCTGTTCATGGGCGCGATGGGTAAGTCGGCGCAATTCCTGCTGCACACCTGGCTGCCGGACGCAATGGAAGGCCCGACACCGGTCTCTGCGCTCATTCACGCGGCCACCATGGTGACCGCCGGTGTTTTCCTGGTCGCGCGTATGTCGCCGATCTTCGAATACGCGCCGAACGCGCTTGCCTTCGTCACCTTCATTGGCGGCACCACGGCCATCTTCGCGGCCACCGTTGGCCTGGTCCAGAACGACATCAAGCGCGTGATCGCCTATTCAACCTGCTCGCAGCTCGGCTACATGTTCGTCGCGCTTGGGGTCGGCGCCTATTCCGTTGGCATTTTCCATCTCTTTACCCACGCCTTCTTCAAAGCGCTGCTCTTCCTTGGCGCCGGCTCGGTGATCCACGCGGTCTCTAACGAGCAGGACATGCGCCGCATGGGCGGACTCTGGAAGCACATCCCCTTCACCTACGCGATGATGATCATCGGCACGATTGCACTGACCGGATTCCCCTACACGGCCGGCTATTTCTCCAAGGATGCCGTGATCGAGGCGGCGTTTGCCGCTGGCGATGGCATTGCCCGCTACGCGTTCTGGATGACCGTGCTCGCTGCAATGCTCACCAGCTTTTATTCCTGGCGTCTCATCTTCCTGACCTTCCATGGCACGCCGCGCGCATCCGCTGATGTCATGAGCCACGTGCATGAGAGCCCTTATGTGATGACGGTGCCCTTGGCGCTGCTCGCTGTGGGCGCGCTGTTCTCAGGCATCGTGTTTGAGCATTCATTCGCCTATGAGGAGGGCTTTGAGCACTTCTTCCGCGAGAGCATCTTCCTGCTCCCGACCAACGAGATCCTGCATGATCTGCACTATGTGCCGCAGTGGGTGATCCGTTCGCCGCTGGTGATGATGATCCTCGGCTTCCTGCTCGCCTATTGGATGTATATCCGCAGTCCGCATCTGCCGGGACAGCTCGCCGCGCGGCACGACATTCTCTACCGCTTCCTGCTCAACAAATGGTACTTTGACGAGCTCTACGATCTGATCTTCGTGCGCCCGGCGCAGTGGCTCGGTCGCCTGTTCTGGAAGGGTGGCGACGGCAAAGTCATTGATGGCGTCGGCCCCGACGGCATCGCCGCGCGCGTCGTCGACGTTACCAACCGTGTGGTCAAACTGCAGACCGGCTTCGTTTATCACTACGCCTTTGCCATGCTCATCGGCGTGGCGGCGCTCATCACCTATTTTGTCTTTGCGTCAGGCGTCTAACCAATGATCGATTGGCCCATCCTTTCCATCGTCACGTTCCTGCCGCTCGTCGGAGTCGCGCTGATCCTTCTGATCCGCGGCGATGACGACATCGCCCAGCGCAACATCCGCAACATCGCACTCTTCACCACCATCGTGACGTTCATCGTCTCGCTGTTCATCTGGGGTGGGTTTGATAACGCCAACCCCGGCTTCCAGATGGTGGAAGAAAGCGAATGGCTTGGCGGCCTGGTCACCTACAAGATGGGCGTGGACGGCATTTCGATGCTGTTTGTCATCCTGACCACTTTCTTGATGCCAGCGTGTATTCTGGCAAGCGCGGCCATCACGACGCGTCTGAAAGAGTACATGATCGCGTTTCTGGTGCTGGAAACGCTGATGATCGGCGTGTTCTGCGCGCTGGATATCGTCGTCTTCTACATCTTCTTTGAAGGCGGTCTCATTCCGATGTTCATCATCATCGGTGTGTGGGGCGGCAAGCGGCGCATCTACGCCTCGTTCAAATTCTTCCTCTACACGCTGCTTGGCTCGGTGCTGATGCTGCTGGCCATCATGGCGATGTACTGGAGCGCCGGAACGACCGATATCGAACAACTTCTGGCGCATGATTTCCCCGCCAATATGGAATTCTGGCTGTGGCTTGCTTTCTTCGCATCCTTCGCGGTGAAGATGCCCATGTGGCCGTTCCATACCTGGCTACCGGACGCGCATGTGGAAGCGCCCACGGCGGGCTCGGTTATCCTGGCCGGTATCTTGTTGAAGATGGGTGGTTACGGCTTCCTGCGTTTTTCGCTGCCGATGTTCCCCGAAGCGAGTGAGCTTTTCGCGCCGCTGGTCTTCGCCATGTCGGTGATTGCGATCATCTACACCTCGTTGGTGGCGATGGTGCAGGAGGACATCAAGAAGCTGATCGCCTATTCCTCGGTCGCTCATATGGGCTTTGTGACCATGGGCATCTTTGCGCTAAACGAGCAGGGCATTCAGGGCGCGCTGTTCCAAATGATTTCGCACGGCATCGTGTCTGGCGCGCTCTTCCTGTGCGTCGGCGTCGTTTACGACCGTATGCACACCCGCGAGATCAAGGCCTATGGTGGCCTGGTCCACCGCATGCCGCTTTATGCTGCGATCTTTATGGTCTTCACCATGGCCAATGTCGGTCTGCCGGGCACGTCGGGCTTTGTCGGTGAGTTCCTGACGCTGATGGGCGCGTTCCAGGCGAACACCTGGGTGGCACTGTTCGCCACCACCGGCGTCATTCTGTCAGCAGGCTATGCCCTATGGCTCTATCGCCAAGTGATCTTTGGTCCGCTGGAAAAAGAGAACTTGAAAACCATCACCGATGTGAACGCCCGCGAATTGATCGTGCTTGTTCCTCTGGTGCTTCTCACGATTTTCTTCGGCGTCTATCCCTCGCCGATCAATGATGTCACAGCGGCATCGGTCGCCAACATGGTCACCGGCGTTGAGCAGGCTCTGCAAGCGGCAGACGCGCTCAACATGGCCGCCACGCAATAGATTTTCGAGAACCCCATGCTTCAGCCTGATCTTCCAAACCTGATGCCAGCGCTGCCGGAAATCGTTCTGGCCATCGGCGCCATGGTGATGCTGATGCTGGGTGCCTTCCGCAAAGCGGACAGCACCAATTTGATCACCGGCCTTGCCATCGGCCTGTTCATCGTGGCGCTGGTTCTTACGATTTTGGCGCCGGCGGGCATGACCATGAACGGCGCATTCGTGATGGATGAGTTCGCCCGCACGATGAAGATCCTGATCTTTGCTGCGGCGGCGATTGCGCTGTCCTTGGGCGTCGATTTCGTCCAACGCGAAGGCTATGGCCGCTTTGAGCTGCCGGTGCTGATCGTGCTTGCCACGCTGGGCATGGGCATGATGGTCTCGGCGACGACGCTGATCGCGCTTTATCTCGGCCTAGAGCTGATGTCCTTGGCGCTCTACGTGACCGCCGCCATCAACCGGGACTCCACGCGCGCCTCCGAAGCGGGCCTGAAATATTTCGTCCTTGGCGCGCTGTCATCGGGCATGCTGCTCTACGGCGCATCGCTGGTTTATGGCTTCACCGGCCACACCGAGTTTGGCCCGATCGCCGACGCACTTCAGGCCGGCGGCGTTTCCACCGGCGTGATCTTCGGCCTGGTCTTCATTCTGGCTGGGCTCGTCTTCAAGATCTCTGCTGTGCCGTTCCATATGTGGACGCCGGACGTTTACGAAGGCTCGCCAACGCCCATCACTGCCTTCTTTGCTGCGGCACCGAAAATTGCCGCCATGGCGCTGCTGGTGCGCATCGCAGTCGACGCCTTTGAGCCGGCAACCCGTGAATGGCAGCAGGTACTCACCTTCGTTGCTATCGCTTCCATGGTGCTCGGCGCGTTTGCCGCGATCGGTCAGCGCAACATCAAGCGTCTGATGGCCTATTCCTCCATCGGCCATATGGGCTTTGCTTTGGTGGGTCTCGCGGCCGGCACGCAGGCCGGCGTTCAAGGCGTTGTGATCTATATGGCGATCTATGCGGCGATGACGCTTGGCGCCTTTGCCATCATTCTCTCCATGCGCCGGGCAGGGGGTATGGTCGAAGAGATCGATGAACTGGCCGGGCTTTCCAAGACCAACCCATTGCAGGCGTTCTTCCTGGCGATGCTCTTGTTCTCCCTGGCTGGCATTCCGCCGCTGGCTGGCTTCTTTGCCAAATATTTCGTGTTCCTGGCGGCCATCGAAGCCGAACTCTATGCGCTGGCCATCATCGGCGTGCTCGCCAGCGTTGTCGGCGCCGTCTACTATCTCCGCATCATCAAGATCATGTATTTCGATGAGCCCGTAGAAGGCTTTGTCCCGGCGGCGATTGAACTGCGCACGGTCACATGGGCCTCGGGCCTGTTCGTGATCTTCTTCGTGTTCGTCGCTGGACCGCTGACCAGCTGGGCCGACCGCGCCGCCGCCAGTCTGTTCTAGCGACGTTTTTCGGCACTTGCCCAACACGCCGCATTTTCATCTGGCCAGCGTTGGCTCCACACTCAGTGAAGCCTGGTCCATGGTGGGGCAGGGCGAAGCTGCGCCCTTCTGGCTAACCGCTGACGAGCAAACGCAAGGACGCGGGCGCATGGACCGGCATTGGGTGTCCAAGCCGGGCAACCTCTATTCCACCTATGTAACGCCGCCGCCGGCAGATCTGCAACTTCTGCCGTTCGCGGTTTCTCTGGCGGTTTATCAGGCAATCGCCAAAGGCTTGCCTGATGACCGGCGGGCCGCGATCAGCCTGAAATGGCCGAATGATGTGTTGATCGATGGCGCCAAGACCTCAGGCATTCTCATTGAGCAAAAGACGCAATTGGGCCAGGCGCCATTGATTGCCATCGGCATCGGCATCAATGTCGAGCACGCGCCGGATATCCCGGGCCGCGCGGTTACCCATCTTGCCGAACAGGGGGCAACCGCGACGCCCGGCGAGGTGTTTTTGGCGTTGCGCGAAACCCTGTCTGGAACGCTCGCGCAATTGGGGCGTACGCCCCAGGCCATCATCCCGGCCTGGACCCAACGTGCAACCGGGATCGGGTCGCCGATTTCAGTGCAGATGGGCGAGGAAACCCTGCACGGAACCTTCGACCATCTGGCAACGGACGGTGCGTTGATGGTACGGCTGGAGTCCGGCGCCATGCGCGCCATCCGCACCGGCGATATCGTCATCAAGCCCCAATAGGCCGCCAGTCCCGCGCGCCTGGCCGCAAACAAAGAGCCATCATGAGCAAAGCTCCATCTTTTACATTCATGCCGCTTGGCGGTGTGGGCGAAATCGGCATGAACCTGGCCCTTTATGGCTATGGGTCAGGCAAGGGCCGACGCTTCATCATGGTTGATTGCGGCGTGTCGTTCGCCGGGCCGGATCTGCCGGGCATCGATCTGATCACGCCCAATATCAGTTACATTGAGAAACGTCGCGACAAGCTGGATGGGATCATCATCACCCATGGTCATGAGGATCACATCGGCGCGCTGCTGACGCTGTGGCCGCACTTGCAGGCGCCGGTTTATATCAGCCGCTTCGCCGAGGCACTGCTGGAGGCAAAAAACCCCTCCGATCAGGTTTTCAAGGCGATTGATTTCAAACGCTTTGAGCCGCGCGCGCCGTTCACCATCGGCGATTTCAAAATCACAGCTGTTCCGGTCTCGCACTCAATCCCAGAAAGTCATTCGCTTCTGATCGAAGCTGACGATCGCCGGGTGGTGCACACCGGCGATTGGAAGCTGGACGCAGAACCCATCATCGGCGAACCCACATCCTTGGCCGATTTCAAAGCGTTCCGCGACGCCGGGCCCATCGATGCGGTGATGGGTGACAGCACCAACGCCATGCGCGATGGCGAGAGCCCGACCGAGGCTGAAGTCGGCAAGGCGCTCGCCAAAGTGATCAAGGAAGCCGAGCAGCGTGTCTGCGTGACGCTGTTTTCCTCCAACATGGCGCGCATCAAATCCATTCTTGATGGTGCGCGAGACGCTGGCCGCACCGTGGTGTTGGCGGGCAGGGCGCTTCAGCGAGTGATCGGCGTTGGCGTCGATCTTGGCATTCTCACCGATCTGCCGCCAATCGAGGACATGCGCGGGTTCGACCGTATCGCCCGCAACAAGGCGCTTGTTCTGCTGACCGGCTCACAAGGTGAGGAGCGGGCTGCGCTGTCACGCACCGCTGAACACGATCATCCGCATCTGTCGCTGACGCGCGGCGACACGGTGGTGTTTTCCTCGCGCATCATCCCCGGCAATGAGCGCGGCGTCCTGCGCATCATGAACAAGCTGGCGGCGACCGGCATCAAGATCATCACCGATGCCGATGCCCCCATCCACGTGTCTGGACATCCGCGACGCGGCGAGTTGGTGCATCTTTATTCGGCGCTGAAACCGACAACCATTGTGCCGGTGCATGGTGAGGCCCGGCACATGAACGCCCACGCCAAGCTTGCCAAAGAGCATGGGTATGGCGCGACCATCGTCAATGATGGCGACATTCTGGAAATTCGCGCCGATGGCGCTGATATCGTCGACGGCATCGAGGCTGGGTTTTACGTCAAGGATGGCAATCTGCTGACCTTGCCAAGCGATAGCGGTGTCTATGAGCGTCGCACCTTGGCCGATGTCGGTGTGATCACCATCGCCCTTGGCCTTTCAGGCTCGGGCAAGCTTGTCAGCGACATTGAAGTCATTGTTGATGGTCTGCCCGATCAACTCGACGATGAGGACGCCGACAGCTTCGTCTTAACCGCGACAAGCCAGGCCTTGCGTGCATTGCCCATGGCGCGACGACGCGATGTCGACAGTGTGTCGGAGAGCTTGCGCAAATCCGTGCGCGGCAAAGTGCGCGAAGCCTGGGGCAAGCGCCCTGTGGTACATGTGCATGTGTTGTTGATTGATAAGGACGCAACCTGATGATTGGCCGTCTCAACCATGTCGCCATTGCCGTCCCGGACCTTGCGGCCGCGACGGCGCTTTACCGCGACCAACTGGGTGCGACCGTCTCCGAGCCGCAGGCTGAACCCGATCATGGCGTGACGGTCGTGTTCATTGAGTTGCCCAACACCAAGGTCGAACTTTTGGAACCACTGGGGGACAGTTCGCCGATCCAGGCCTTTCTTGATCGCAGCCCATCGGGGGGCATTCACCACATGTGTTTCGAGGTCGATGACATCATGGCCGCGCGCGATAAGCTGAAGGCCGATGGGGCGAGGGTGCTTGGCTCCGGTGAGCCGAAGATCGGTGCGCATGGCAAACCGGTTCTTTTCCTTCACCCGAAGGATTTCAACGGAACTCTGATCGAGTTGGAAGAGGTCTGACCAATGGGTCTTGGCAGTGCCATTGCGATCTATTTCGTCGTTTGGTGGGTAACGCTTTTTGCCGTCTTACCATTCGGCGTGCGCACGCAGGCGGAAGCAGGTGACGTGGTTCCGGGCGCTCCGGCCAGCGCGCCGGAGAAGACCTCATTCCTGAAGATCGCGATCCGCAACACGATTGTGGCAACCCTGGTGTTCGCCTTCATTTATTGGTTGTTGGTCTATTCTGGCCTGTCGATCATGGATTTCCCGCTTCCAGGCAAATGAAATCAATAAGTTATACGAATTTCATCATGTTATGATTTAAGTTGTGTCGCCTGACACAACCACGACGCTGCGCGCAATCACAGGCTCGAAACCGCTTTCAAAAAGCGCGATAAGAATTTGATTTGCCGAATAAAAAGGCAGGATCTTTCGATCCTGCCTGCAGTAATCCAATAAACCCCGCGTCTCCCCCCGAGACTTGAGCCACTGGCATTGTTTTGTGCGGTTTGGCACCGCTTATGGCCACTTTGTAGGCGTTTTTCCCGTTGGGTGTCACGTAAAAAATGTGCTGCGCTGCACAACAAATACGCGTCTTGCCGTGGATTGCACGCAACGCCCCTGGACCTTGCGTAAATCTACGTAGCTAACCGTGAGTCAACGTTCAAAATCGGCTCGATGTTTGCCGTCTGCGCAACGTTTACCGCGTTGCAAACACCTTCACGCAATCGGTTTCGGTTATGCTAGGAAGGACCCATGGCCCGATACGTCCGAAAATTTCCGATGGTCCTTTCGATCACAGCCGTGATGATCCCAGTCGCGGCGGGACTCAGCGCCGCCGATTCGCTTAGCAATCGGCACCATCTCTCTTGCACCAACCAAAGCGCACCGGTTGTGATTCCGCACGCCACGGCGCGGACGGTGCGGCTTGGGCTGCCGGCTGATTTTGGTGCAACGGCGCGCATTCAAGAGGTCTATGGCTGGAACGAAGAAACCCGGCTGCGTCTGCGCCGCCAGGGCCTTTCGATCCAAACGGAGGGTGGTGGCGCCAATCTAACGATCGCCTCTGATCATCCCTGTTAGCCTCGAGCGGCCCTCTTCGGCATATCTGGCCTTGCCATTGCCGCTGCCTTTCATGCACATGCGCAGGCACACCTGAGCGTTCAACGCAAAAATTCCCAGACTGATGAGGCCTGCTATGCGCCTGTCGCGCTATTTCCTGCCGACATTGAAAGAAACGCCACGCGAAGCAGAGATCGTTTCGCACCGGTTGATGCTGCGCGCCGGCATGATCCGCCAGGAGGCGGCTGGCATCTATTCCTGGCTGCCGCTTGGCAAACGTGTGCTCGATAAGATCTGTACGATTGTCCGTGAAGAGCAAGATCGCTCCGGCGCCATCGAAGTGCTGATGCCGACGCTCCAACCTGCTGAACTTTGGATCGAATCCGGGCGCTACGATGCCTATGGGCAGGAGATGCTGCGCATCACCGATCGCCATGATCGCCCGATGCTTTATGGCCCGACCAATGAAGAGATGATCACCGCGATCTTTAAGTCGGGCGTGCGCTCCTACAAGGATTTGCCGCTCAACCTCTACCACATCCAATGGAAGGTGCGTGATGAGGTGCGTCCGCGCTTTGGCACCATGCGCTCGCGCGAATTCTTGATGAAGGATGCCTATTCCTTCGATCTGGATCCCGATGCCGCGCGCCGTGCCTATTACCGCATGTTTGTCGCCTATCTGCGCACCTTCTCGCGCATGGGGCTGACAAGCGTTCCGATGCGGGCCGACACCGGGCCGATTGGCGGCGATCTCAGCCATGAGTTCATCATCTTGGCTGACACCGGCGAGAGCGAAGTGTTCTGCGACAAGGCGATGCTCGAACTGCCGATTCCCGCCGAGGACACCGACTTCACCGGTGATCTGTCCGGCCTGGTTGCGCCGTTCCTTGAGCCTTATGCGGCGACCGATGAAATGCATGACCAGGCCACCTTCGAGGCCAAGGTCCCCGAGGATCGGCGCGTCTCGGCCCGTGGCATCGAGGTCGGCCACATCTTTTACTTCGGCACCAAATATTCTGCGCCGATGGGCGCGGTTGTCACCGGCCCCGATGGCAAGGATGTGCCGGTGGAAATGGGGTCTTACGGTATCGGTCCAAGCCGCCTGGTGCCGGCCATCATTGAAGCCTCGCACGATGAGGATGGCATCATCTGGCCAGCGTCCGTCGCGCCCTTCGATGTCGGCTTGATCAACATGCGCGCCGGCGATGAGGCGTGCGATGCGGCTTGCGCTGATCTGGAATCCCGGCTCGGCAAGGCGGGCGTGGATGTGCTTTACGACGACACGGACGCGCGCGGCGGCGCTAAATTCGCCCAGATGGATCTGATCGGCCTGCCCAAGCAGATCATCGTCGGCCCGAAAGGGCTGAAATCAGGCGAGGTTGAGGTCAAGGACCGCAAAACTGGCGAGCGCTCAATGATGAGCCCGGATGCGGCAGTGAACGCGCTCACAGCATCCTGATCGAAATCCGCTTCTTTTCACCTCACTTTGGCCTTGGTTTCCCACGCTAAGGACTGAACTGAATGGGTCCGGCGGGCGCGCTCGCCGACCGGTGGCGAATCGTGCGACACCTCGCGCAGGAGGAGAATGAGTTGGTGAGTGTGACCGATCAAAGCGATATGACCAGCGATGGTTCGGCAGCCAAGCCACCGAAAACCGGGCCATTCTCCCGCTTTGAACGGATGATCGCGCTGCGCTATTTGCGCGCTCGGCGCAAAGAGACCTTCATCTCCGTTATCGCCGGTTTCTCGTTCCTTGGGATCATGTTGGGCGTCGCGACGCTCATTGTCGTGATGGCGGTGATGAACGGCTTTCGCGCCGAACTTCTGGACAAAATTCTCGGCATCAACGGCCATTTGGTCTTGCAGGCCGTCGACCGGCCCTTTGACGATTATCGTGATGTCCAAACCCGCGTAACCGGCGTTGATGGCGTGGAGATCGCGGTGCCATTCGTCGAGGGCCAGGCGCTGGCTTCCGGCGCCAATGCCAGCAATGGCGTCGTGGTCCGTGGCATGAGCGAAGATGATCTGCTGTCGCTGCCGGCTCTGGCGCAATCACTGCGCGGCGGCACCATAGATGGTTTTGACCCGCCCGAAGGCGAAACCGGCGAGACTATCATCATCGGCTCGCGCTTGGCCTCGCAACTTGGCGTCGCCGTCGGCGACAGCGTCACCATCGTCACCCCGCGCGGATCGGTCACGCCGTTTGGCGTGACACCGCGCATCAAGGCCTATGAGGTGCAGGCGATCTTTGAGATCGGCATGTCCGAATATGATCTGGTGTTCGTGTTCATGCCGCTCACCGAGGCGCAGGCCTATTTCAACATGGGCACCACGGTGTCGGGCGTCGATGTCTATGTCGAAGATCCTGACGCGATCGGCGAGATGCGCGCGATCATCGAGGCTGCTGCTGAGCGGTCGCTGTTCAGCGTCGATTGGCGCCAGCGCAATCTGACCTTTTTTGCCGCGCTTGAAGTGGAGCGCAATGTGATGTTCCTCATCCTCACCATGATTGTGCTCGTCGCTGCGCTTAATGTCGTGTCCGGCATGATCATGCTGGTGAAGGACAAGGGCCGCGATATCGCCATCCTACGCACCATGGGCGCCTCGCGCGGGGCGATCATGCGCGTGTTCGTGATGACCGGCGCGAGCATTGGGCTTGTCGGCACCGCCTGCGGTTTTGTGCTGGGGACGATCATTTGCCTGAACGCTGAGAACATTCGCCAGCTGATCTCAACGCTCACGCGCACCGAGCTGTTTTCGCCGGAGCTCTATTATCTTTCGCGGCTGCCCGCCGATATGGACCCGATGGAGACGGTCGCGATTCTGTTGATCGCGCTCACCTTGTCCCTGTTGGCAACGCTCTATCCGGCTTGGCGCGCCGCCAAACTCGATCCGGTCGAGGCGCTGCGCTATGAATGATGTGCCCCGGCTTCAATTGCACAATGTCTCGCGCGGCTTTCAGACCGGCGAGGCACGGCTCGATATTCTAACAAACACCGATTTTGCCGTGCATCCCGGCGAACTGGTCGCGCTGGTAGCGCCATCGGGGGCGGGCAAATCGACCCTGCTGCACATTTGCGGCCTGCTGGACCGGCCCGACAGTGGCACTGTGCTTATCAATGGCCGCGACACGACCGGGCTCGATGATACCGGCCTCTCAAGCCTGCGCGGCCAGGAAATTGGCTTCGTCTATCAGTTCCATCATCTGCTGCCGGAGTTCGATGCGCTGGAAAACGTGATGATGCCGCAGCTCATCGCCGGGCTCGACACGGCAACGGCCCGTGACCGCGCGATGGAGTTGCTCGACTATCTGCATATCGGACCGCGCGCGACGCATCGCCCGGCGGAACTTTCAGGTGGCGAACAACAACGCGTCGCCATCGCGCGCGCCATGGCCAATGCGCCCGGCCTGCTGCTGGCCGACGAACCAACCGGCAATCTCGACCCGGGCACCTCCGATCACGTTTTTCAGGTGCTGCTTGCGCTGGTTCGCGCGGCCGGCGTTTCGGCGCTGATCGCCACCCACAATCTGGCACTGGCGGCCCGTGCGGACCGCATCATCACCCTTGATCAGGGCAGGGTCGTTCCCAAAGAACCCATCGAATCAGCGGCTTAGCGCAGCTGAAGCATGCACGCCTTTTTGGCTCTTGACGTAAGAACAAAAGAAGAACTATGTTCTCTGCATGTTCTTGTGTAGGGAGTTGAACATGATCGTCTTAAAAGAAAGCTGCGCCCTGTTGGTTATCGCTCTGCTGGTGGTCTCGGTCGGCATCATCGCATGAGCTTCGCCGATTGATAGACTGATCTAGAGACCGCCGAATGCGCTTGGGTGAGCACATCACCTGGGCTTGTACCTGGGCCTGTGCATAACCAGCCATTCCCCGCGAGCCCCCTTTCGCTACCGCTGTGCGACCCTTAGCCTAAAAGGCTGAGTCCCAACAGTAAGAGGCAAGGGCCTATGAGCTCCGCGGCAGCCGATCAGCCTTTTATCCATTTAAGGTCCCATTCGGCCTACTCGCTGCTTGAGGGCGCGTTGCAGGTGCCCAAGCTGATTGCGCTTGCCAAGGCCGATGGTCAGCCTGCCGTTGCGATCACAGACACGAACAATCTGTTCGGTGCGCTGGAATTTTCCGAGAAAGCCGCCAAGGCCGGCATGCAGCCGATCATTGGCTTGCAAATCCCAATTCTCTTCGACGAAGAGGATGAAAGCGGAGGTGGCCGCATCAGCGGTAAATCTGGCGGCAAAGGCCATGCGGCACACGCACTACCAGCGATCGTTCTGATCGCCATGAACGAGGCCGGATTCGGCAACCTCTTGGCGCTTGCTTCCCTCGCCTACGAGGACGTGGCCAATGGCGGGCCTTCGCTGACCATCGACCAACTGTCCGATGCCCATCAAGGTTTGATTGCACTCACCGGCGGGGCGCATGGCCCCATCGGCGAAGCACTCTGGCAGGACGATAAGGAGGCCGCTGAACGCCGCCTCGATCAATTGCAGGGCGTCTTTGGAGACCGCCTTTACGTTGAGCTTCAACGCCACGGCATGGAGCAGGAGAAGGCGACCGAAGCGGGCCTTATCGAACTCGCCTATGCGCGTGGTTTGCCCTTGGTGGCCACCAATGAAAATTTCTTCCCCGGCAAAGAGGATTACGAAGCGCATGATGCGCTGCTCGCCATTGCGGAAAGCCGGCTCGTTTCCGAGGATGATCGCCGCCGACTGACGCCGAACCATGCCTTTGCCAGCCAAGAGGAAATGCGCAAGCGTTTCGCCGATTGTCCGGAGGCCATCGCCAACACGCTGGAAATCGCGCAGCGCGTCTCCTTCCGCCCCAAAGAATCGCCACCGCTTCTGCCGAACTTCACCACCGGCGACGACGCAGACGGCGAGGAAACGGAGGCCGAAGCCTTGGTGCGCATGGCCAGGGCGGGGCTCGATGCCCGTCTGGAGGCCAGCGGTTTGGCGCCGGACACGACACGCGAGGATTACGACAAGCGTCTGGAGTTTGAGCTTTCGGTCATCGAGAGCATGAAGTTTCCCGGCTACTTTCTGATCGTGGCCGACTTTATTCAATGGGCCAAACAGCACGACATTCCGGTTGGTCCGGGGCGCGGGTCCGGCGCAGGGTCGGTGGTGGCCTGGGCGCTGACGATCACCGATCTTGATCCGCTGCGTTTCGGTCTGCTTTTTGAGCGGTTCCTGAACCCTGAACGCGTGTCGATGCCCGATTTCGACATCGATTTTTGCCAGGACCGGCGCGATGAAGTGATCACCTATGTGCAGGACCGTTACGGGCATGATCGCGTGGCGCAGATCATTACGTTCGGGACGCTACAGGCGCGCGCCGTGCTGCGCGATGTCGGCCGCGTGCTTGAAATGCCCTACGGTCAGGTCGACCGCCTGTGCAAAATGGTGCCAGCCAACCCCGCCGATCCGTACACGCTCGACCGAGCCCTGAAAGAAGTCGATACGCTGCGCGCCGCCGCCCAGGAAGAACCGATCGTCGGCAAGCTTCTTGACCTCGCCCAGCGCCTTGAAGGCCTGTTCCGTCACGCCTCGACCCATGCTGCCGGTGTTGTGATCGGCGATCGCCCACTCGACAAGCTGGTTCCCATCTATCGTGAACCCGGCACACCGATGCCGGTGACGCAATATTCCATGAAATGGGTGGAACCGGCGGGCCTGGTGAAATTCGATTTCCTGGGACTGAAGACCCTTTCCATCATTCAGGAGACGCTGAGGCTGTTGGAGGGTCGCGGCGTCGAGATCGATCTGGAAACCATCCCGCTCGATGATCCCGCCGCCTACGAGCTCTACGCCAAGGCCGATACCGTCGGCGTGTTCCAGGTGGAATCGGCGGGCATGCGGCGCACGCTGCTTTCGATCAAGCCGGACCGGTTTGAGGATATCATCGCGCTGGTCGCGCTGTTTCGGCCTGGTCCGATGAGCAACATCCCGCGCTTTGCCGCCATTAAACATGGCCACGAAGAGCCTGACTACATGCACCCGTTGCTCGAACCGGTGCTCAAAGAAACCCACGGCATCATCGTCTACCAAGAGCAGGTGATGGAAATCGCCCGCGTGCTGTCAGGCTTTTCGCTCGCCGAAGCCGACATGTTGCGCCGCGCGATGGGCAAGAAAATCCGCTCGGAGATGGATAAGCAGAAATCACGCTTTCTGCAGGGCGCCGAAGAGCGAGGCCTGGATGCACGCGTTGTCAGCGACATCTTTGAAAAAGTGGCCAAATTCGCCGACTATGGCTTCAACAAATCGCACGCTGCCGCCTATGCGCTGGTTTCGTATCAAACGGCGTATTTGAAGGCGAACTACCCGGTTCAGTTTCTCGCCGCCTCGATGACCTATGATCTCACCAACACCGAGAAGCTCGCCGACTTTCGCCAGGACGCGATCAAGCGCGGGATCACCGTCAATCCGCCCTCGATCAATCATGGTCTGGCGCGCTTTTCGGTGCGCGATGGCGCCATCGATTATGCGCTCTGCGCGATCAAAGGTGTCGGCGAGGGCGTTGCCGACCACATCGCTGAAATTCGCCAGGCCAACGGAACGTTTGCGTCGCTCGATGATGTGGTGGCGCGCATCAATCCGCGCATCATCAACAAGCGCTCGATGGAAAACATGATCGCTGCTGGCGTGTTCGACAGCCTGCACGGATCGCGCGCGCGCCTGACCCATTCGGTGGATCGGCTGATGGCTGAAGCGGCCAGTCGTCACGAGGACCGCGCATCCGGGCAGGGCGGTTTGTTTGGCGATGCACCTGCCGACCAGACCGACCTGGTTGTGGCCGGCAATGAATGGCCGTTGGCCGAGCGGCTGCAGAACGAACTCAATGCCCTTGGGTTCTTCTTTTCCGCCCATCCGCTGGACGACTACGAACAGGTGCTCAAGCGCCTGCGCATCCAGACCTATGGGGAGTTTCTCGCCAGCGTCAGCAACGCCAGCCCGGATGACGACGAGATGCCGGTCGCCAGTTCCAATGGCCGCGAACGCAAGGGTCCGATGCATGCGACTCGGCTGGCGGGCACGGTCTCCGACAGCTATGAGCGCCGCACCCGCGATGGCCGCGCCATGGCGATCATCAAGCTCACCGATCATTCCGGGCTTTACGAGGTCGCCGCCTATGAAGAACAGATCGGCGACGTGCGCGCCCACGTAAAGGTCGGGCGTTCCCTGCTGCTCAGCGTTGCCGGACGGATGAATGATGGCGATTTGCGCTTACGCATCACCGCCATTGATCCGCTGGAAGACATCGCCAAATCCAGCGTGCAGCGCTTGCAGGTCTTTGTGCGCGAACCGCAAACCGTTACCTCGCTGGCGACCTATCTGAAGCCTGGTCCGCGCGGCGAAGTCAGCGTCATTGTCATGGATGGCGAAGCCGCACAGGAGATCGAAATCGCCCTGCCGGGGTCTTATGCCGTCACCCCGGCACTCGCCGGAGCCGTACGCGCCTTGCAAGGCGTGGAGCATGCCGAGCTGGTTTAGCCAGGGAGGCGCTTTGCCGCCATTCGCCCTTGCCAGCCGGTTCTGCTTGCTTTGCACCGCAAAACCCGCTAAGCGCCCCATCATTCCACACGCACCGACCGGTCGATGGCAGTTGATCGACCATCCGGTGGGCTTCAGGTTCTTAACCTGAGTGATGGCCCAACGGTGCGCTAGGTTAAACCGGAAAAGAGGATATTCCGCATGGCACTTCCTGCCTTCACCATGCGTCAGCTTCTGGAAGCTGGCGCCCATTTTGGACACCAAACCCACCGCTGGAACCCACGTATGGGGACCTACATTTTCGGTGAGCGTAACGGCGTCCACATTCTCGACCTTGGTCAGACCGCACCGATGCTGCAGCGCGCGCTGCAGGCCGTTTCGGACGTGCTTGCCGATGGTGGTCGTATTTTGTTCGTCGGCACCAAGCGCCAGGCCGCAGAGCCGATCGCTGAAGCGGCACGCAATTGCGCGCAGTATTATGTGAACTCCCGCTGGCTCGGCGGCATGATGACCAATTGGAACACGATCTCCAATTCGATCAAGCGCCTGAAGCATTTGGAAGAGATTCTGGCCAACCCGGAGTCGGGCCTGACCAAGAAAGAGCGTCTGCTGCGCACCCGTGAGCGCGACAAGCTTGAGCGCGCCCTTGGCGGTATCAAGAACATGCCGGGTCTGCCCTCCATGATGTTCGTGATCGACACCAACAAAGAGGCGATTGCCATCAAGGAAGCCAATCGTCTGGGCATTCCGGTGGTTGCCGTGGTTGACACCAACTGCAACCCCGATGGCATCACCTTCCCGATCCCTGGCAACGATGACGCCGGTCGCTCGGTCGCTCTGTTCTGCGATCTCATTTCGCGCGCTGCGCTGGATGGCATTGGCCGTAACAAAACCGGCATGGGCATTGATGTGGGCGCTGCGGTTGAAGCACCGGTTGAGCCTGCGCTTGAAGAGCCTGCTGCTGAGGCGACAGCCGAAGCGCCAGCTGAAGAGGCAACACCGGTTGCTGAGGAAGCCGCCGCCGCCGCTGAAGCCACAGCCGAAGCACCGGCTGAAGAAAAGCCGAGCGCTTAGCTCAGCACTGAACGCATGGCAGAGGCCCACTTGGCCAACGCTTGAAGGTTGTGAGCGGCATACCCATACATGCTGCTCACACCGCAAAACCCAGCCAAATCGCGAGATGGTGCATGCCCTGCGTTGACACAGATGTGTCACCGTTGATCGGCAAGACCACCCGCACAGGATAAGCGGCTAGGCGCAAGGGCTCCATTGGAGCCGCGTTCCAGCCAGCAATGACACAGTTGATAGGAGATCAGACCAATGGCCGCAATCACCGCAGCCGCCGTGAAAGAACTGCGCGAAACCACAGGCGCAGGCATGATGGATTGTAAGGCCGCGTTGGTGGAAACCGACGGCGACATGGAAGCCGCTGTCGATTACCTGCGCACCAAAGGCCTTGCCCGCGCTGCCAAGAAGGCAAGCCGCGTTGCGGCCGAAGGTCTTGTTGGTTTGTTTGCCGATGGCAAGCAGGCTGCGATGATCGAGCTTAATTCCGAAACCGACTTCGTAGCCCGCAACGAACAGTTTCAGGGCCTGGTGATGGGCGTTGCCAAAACGGCTCTTGGCACCGACGGTTCGGTTGATGCTGTCCAGGCCGCGACCCTTGATGGGTCCGATAAAACGGTCGAAGCCAGCATCAAGGATGCTGTTGCGACGATCGGCGAGAACATGAACCTGCGCCGCGTCGCCAAGCTTTCGGTGAACGAAGGCGTGGTCGCCAGCTACGTGCACTCCGCCGTTGCGCCGGGTCTCGGCAAGATCGGTGTTCTGGTGGCCTTGGAATCCTCAGGCAACCAGGAAGCGCTGGCCGGAATCGGTCGTCAGGTGGCGATGCACGTCGCCGCCACAACACCCTTGTCTCTGTCGGTTGACGACATGGACCCGGCGGTCGTGGAGCGCGAGCGTCACGTGTTTTCTGAGCAAGCGCGCGAGTCGGGCAAGCCGGAAAACATCATCGAAAAGATGGTCGAGGGCCGCATCCGCAAATTCTTCGAAGAAAGTGTTCTTTTGAACCAGTCCTTCGTCATGAACCCGGACGTGACCGTTGCCCAGGCCATTAAGGATGCCGAAGGTGATGTCGGTGCGCCAATCACTATGACGGCGTTCGCACTCTTCAAGCTCGGTGACGGCATCGAGAAGGAAGAAGCCGACTTTGCTGCTGAAGTGGCGGCCGTCGCTCAGGGCTAACCAACGGCACGACGTGTCGTCACGGCCATGAGCCTGAATGAGAGGGTGCCGCGTGACAGCGTGGCACCCTTCCTGTATCCGGAGCGCGCTTATGAAAAGGGTCGATGGTGGCTGATTCTGCTCCCCGTTTTTTGCTGAAACTGTCCGGCGAGGCGCTGGCTGGTCCCCAAGGCTTTGGCCATGATGCGGCGACGATGAAGCGCATTGCCGGTGAAATTGCCGATTGCGCCAGCAAAGGCGCGCAATTGGCGATCGTCGTCGGCGGTGGCAATATCATTCGCGGCGCGCGCATGGCGGCCGAAGGCGGTGACCGTGTTGCCGGCGACCATATGGGCATGCTTGGCACCCTCATTAACGGCATTGCGATGCGCGAAGCGATCCGCGAGGCCGGCGCCAAGGCAAACCTTTTCTCTGGTTTTCCCGCGCCTACCATGTGCGAGACCTTTTCTCAGCGCGCCGTGACTGCCGCCCTCGATGCCGGTGAGGTCGTTGTTTTGGCCGGCGGCACCGGCAGCCCGTTTTTTACCACAGACACTGGGGCCGCCTTGCGTGCTGCCGAGATTGGCGCCGATGCCGTGTTGAAGGCGACACAGGTTGACGGCGTTTACAGCGCCGATCCGAAAAAGGATCCAAGCGCAACGCGTTACGCCAAACTGACGCTCGATGAGGCCTTGGCCAAAGGGTTGCAGGTGATGGATACCGCTGCCCTTGCTCTGGCGCGCGATAACGCTCTACCCATTGTCGTGTTTTCGATTCATCAGCCCGGTGCGCTCAGCGCCGTGGTGGCCGGTGACGATGTCGGCTCGCGGATCACGCCTTAATGGCATGGAACAGAGCCACAAAAAGCGGTACAGCGTCCTCGGCGGTTGTCCTGTTCGTCGCCGCCTGACTTTCAAACCCTGCGTATAGGTGAAAACGATGAGTGAAGAGATCGATCTTGGCGACCTTGAACGGCGCATGCAGGGGGCCGTGGCAAGCCTCAAATCAGAGTTTGGCGGTTTGCGCACCGGTCGGGCATCTTCCAGCCTGGTCGAGCCTATCATGGTCGAAGCCTATGGCAGCATGATGCCGATGACGCAGGTGGCCACGGTCAGCGTGCCGGAACCGCGGA
This sequence comes from Hyphomicrobiales bacterium, assembly GCA_046290415.1. Lineage (GTDB taxonomy): Bacteria > Pseudomonadota > Alphaproteobacteria > Rhizobiales > MH13 > MH13. The sequence continues at coordinate 3,550 of JBKAGN010000007.1, read as the reverse complement.
TGATCTCCATTAATGTTTGGGACAAAGGCACCTTAATTGCGGTCGAAAAAGCCATACGGCAGTCGAATCTAGGCCTCAATCCGGTGGTGGATGGCACCAACATCCGCCTTCCCATTCCCGAGCTCAACGAAGAACGTCGGACCGAATTGACCAAGGTCGCCCAAAAATATGCCGAGCAGGCGCGGATCGCCATCCGCCATGTGCGCCGCGACGGTTTGGACAGCATTAAGAAAGCTGATGGACTTTCCGAGGATGATGTTCGCAGCAAATCTGATCAGGTGCAAAAACTGACGGATCGTTTTGTTGGCGAGGTCGACAAGATGCTCGCATCCAAAGAAACGGAGATCATGCAGATCTAGATGCCTGCCGTCTGGTCGATGCCTGATAGAACGCCATGAACCCACCGTCATCCGCCGCCCGTCTTCAAGACTTTGAAGAGGACTCGTTCGCTGTTCCCACCGCGACCGATGGGTTTGGTTATGTGCCGGCGCATATCGGTATCATCATGGATGGCAATGGACGCTGGGCCGAACGCAAGGGCCTGCCGCGTGTCGAGGGCCATCGACGTGGCGTCGAAGCGTTGCGCCAGACGGTGCGCGATGTTGGCGAGCGTGGGGTGAAGTATCTCACGCTTTTTGCCTTCTCGTCAGAAAACTGGAAGCGCCCAAAGGCCGAAGTCCGCGACCTGCTGATGCTGTTGCGCGTTTTCATCAAACGCGACCTTGGTGAGCTCAAAGCCAATGGGGTCAAGGTCCGGGTGATCGGCGAGCGCGAAGACCTGGCACCCGATATCCGTGAGCTGCTTGAGCACGCCGAAACCGTGACCCGCGATGGCCGCAACCTCTTCCTCAACATCGCCTTCAATTATGGCGGGCGCGATGAGATCGTCCGCGCGGCGCGCAAGCTTGCCGATCAGGCTGCAAAAGGCGTTCTTGATGCCAACGCCATTACGCCTGACCTGTTTGAACGCGCGCTCGATACCAGCGGATCGCCGGATCCTGATTTGATCATCCGCACCAGCGGCGAGATGCGTCTTTCCAACTTCCTGCTCTGGCAGGCCGCCTATGCCGAGTTCGTTTTTACCGAAACGCTTTGGCCGGATTTCAACGCTTCGGCGTTGGACGAGGCTTTGGATGAATTTCGTCGTCGAGACCGGCGTTTTGGCGGCCGGGCCCGCGCCGTCCAAGTGGCTGCCGAATAGGCGGCAAACCGCCGCCATTGGCGATCTGGCCAAATGCGGCCAGAGGCCCTATGCCAAGGCGCATGACCGCACCCAATTCCCCAGCACCTGACAAACCGACTGCCAGTCGCCCACTGTCTGAACTGACAAAGCGTGTGCTCTCCGGCATTGTCTTGATGGCAGTTGCCTTGGTGACGACATGGACCGGCGGCTTGATTCTGGTTGTTGCCTTTTCGGTGCTCAGCTTTTTCGTCTTGAGCGAATGGGAGCGATTGACCGGGCCGAACTCCCAGCGCCGGCTGGTTCTTGGCATGCTCGTTGTCGCTAGCGCCGCCTCGATCGCCTTCTTCTTCGGCCCCGTCGCGGCAATGGCCGTCGGTATCGGTTCGCTGTTCATCGCCCTGGGCGCAGCGCTTTTGGAAAGCCCGAAACGTTGGTCGCTGACGGGAGTGGCTTACGCCACATGGCTGGTCGTCAGCCTAGTCAGCCTGCGTGGCCATGACAGCGTCGGCCTGTCGGCCATTCTGTTCGTGTTTGCCGCTGTTTGGGCAACCGATATCGCCGCCTATTTCGGCGGACGCACCCTTGGCGGCCCAAAGCTGATGCCCTCCGTCTCACCCAATAAAACGTGGTCGGGCGCCATCTCCGGCACGCTTGCGGCCATGGTCATCTGCATCGGCTACATTGCCTGGGCTGATGTGCATGTTTCAGCCCGTTCTGCTGGCCACGCGATGACCTGGGTCTCTGTCGCCTACATTGGGCTTATGGCACTGGTCTTAAGCATTGCATCGCAGGCGGGTGATCTGTTTGAGTCCGGGCTGAAACGTCGTTTTGGCGCGAAGGATTCCGGCACGTTGCTCCCAGGGCATGGCGGATTCATGGATCGCGTTGATGGTCTGGTGTTTGCGAGCGCTGCTGCGTTTTTGATCGGGCTTTCCCTGAAAGGGCAGGGAACAGTGGCCGAAGGCCTGCTCACTCTGGGATCAGGTTGACCATGCCCAACAGCAACTCGACCCGCTCGATCGCCATTCTTGGCGCCACCGGCTCGATCGGTGACAGCACAACTGACATCATCTTGGCCAATCGCGACCGCTTTCGTGTGACGACGTTGGTGGGCCATTCCAATATTGAGAAACTGGCCGAACGCGCCAGACAGCTTGGCGCTGAACGCGCTGTCGTCGCCGACGAGCAACAGTATCAGGCATTGAAAGAGCGCTTGGCTGGCACGCCAGTCGATGTCGCGGCTGGGCGGGATGCAGTTATCGCAGCCGCCGCTGAGTCGGCTGACTTGGTCGTCTGCGCCATGGTGGGTTCACCCGGCATTGAACCTGCAATGGCCGCCATCCAGGCGGGTAACACGGTGGCATTGGCCAACAAAGAGGCACTGGTGTGTGCTGGGCCCGTGATGATGAAGCTGGCAGCCGACAAAGGCGTGAGGATCCTGCCGCTCGACTCCGAGCACAGCGCGCTGTTTCAGGTCTTTGAAGACAAAAACCATGCACAGATCGAGGCAATCACCGTTACCGCGTCTGGCGGGCCATTTCGCACATGGGACAAGAAGCGCATCCGCTCGGCGACACTGACCGATGCGCTGAACCACCCCAATTGGACTATGGGTCAGAAGGTGACCATCGATTCGGCCACCTTGGCCAACAAAGGCCTGGAAGTGATTGAGGCGCATCACCTTTTCGCCATCGGTCCAGATGCCATCAAGGTGGTCGTTCACCCGCAGTCGATCGTCCATGGTATGGTCCATTACACCGATGGATCGGTTCTCGCGCAGCTTGGTATGCCTGATATGCGCACTCCGATCGCCGCAGCTCTGGCTTGGCCCAATCGGTATGCAGCGCCTCAGGTCGATCGGCTTGATTTGGCCATGCTTGGTCAACTGGATTTCGAGCCGCCCGACCTGGATCGTTTTCCAATGTTAGGTCTCGCCTTCGACGCTATGCGTGAAGGTGGCGCCGGCCCGGCATTGTTCAACGCAGCCAATGAGGTGGCGGTGAAGGCGTTTGTTGACGGCCGCTGCGCTTTCCATGACATCGCCACCATTGTTGCAATGACGATGGATAAGGCGTTGGGCGACCTTTCGGCGACGTCTTTTACCTCGCTCGATGATGTGCTGTCGGCCGATCAGCATGGACAAGACCTTGCTAACGCTATCGTCGAGGACCAATTGCACCGGATAGGCGCGCCAAGCTAAGTGGTGCTTGGGAAAAAGGGATAGCGGGAATGGAACTCATCGCAGGCAGCGGATCGTTTCTTATCGGAACGATCGTGCCATTCTTGTTTGTGCTGACCATCGTGGTGTTTTTCCACGAGCTTGGACACTTCGCGGTTGCCCGCTGGTGCGGCGTCGGCGTTCGAACC
>JBKAGN010000006.1:0-103695 GCA_046290415.1 Hyphomicrobiales bacterium | reverse complement strand
GCTGGGCGTTCAAGGATTATCGCGAGCGCTGGCTTTACACGGCGATCACAAGGGCGGCGGAACGGCTGACGGTGGTGCGCTGAATGCCGAACCAGTGCCGCCGGCCCTTTCTGGCAAAGCAATCAATGAGGCGCCTTGGCCCGTTCGTGACCGGATTTTGCTCGTCCATTTGGCGCCATTGAGGGAAAGCCTCGGGCGACTTGTGCCATAAAGTCAATCTGTTCGCAGAACGGGCGAATGATGGCGTGCCGAAAAGCGATGGAGGAAAACACAGACACCTATATACAAGTATTAGGTGTATTTTGCGCCATCGAGATTTCGGCTGAAATCTGTACAGGCAATACTTTTAGGCCCCCCTTCTCACGGGCGTTTGGACGTCGATGGGTGTGGATGACACCCGCCGCCCTTTGCAACCTTCGCGCGAGATTTTTACCCCTCATTTACGCTGAATAGGTATTCAGGCCGAATGGGGGAAATACTTCCTCCGGCGACCGACAGGCCCATGGGGGATCGAACTGCGATGAGAACCGTCAATCCGTTTTCTTTTTTTAACGACCTGAAGACCAAGCCGAAGATTCTTTTGGGCAGTTCCTTGCCGATCGTTCTTCTTGTGGCGTTGGGTCTGCTGGCCACGAACTCCGTTCGCGACCTCGTTCAGACCGGCGATTGGGTGAGCCACACCTACAAAGTTATGGCAGAGGGCGAATCTATTGTGGCCGCGGCTGTCGATATGGAGACCGGTATGCGCGGCTTTCTTCTGGCAGGCGAGGACGAGTTCCTTGATCCCTATCGCGGTGGTGAAGAGAGGGTCTATCAAGCCATTGCCGGTCTCCAGGAGACGGTGAGCGACAATCCGGGGCAGGTGTCACGGCTCGACGAAGTCGAGGCGGTGTTGCGCGAATGGCAGGCGAACGTCACCGAACCGATGATCGCGCTGCGGCGCCAGGTTGGTACCACGGCCTCCATGGACGGCATTGCCGCCCTGGTCGCAGAGGCGCGCGGCAAGGTCTATTTTGACCGTTTCCGCGGATTAATGGCGGATTTCGTTGCCGAAGAAGCCGCGTTGCTGGATGTGCGGGCCGAACATAAGCAGCAAGTGGCATCAACAACGTATACTGTGGTGTGGGGCGGGGTTGGCATCGGTTCGTTGATTGCCCTCCTTGTGGCCTGGATCACCGGTCGCGGGATCGCCAATCCATTGGTTGCCATGTCGCGAGCGATGGGTCGTCTGGCCGATGGTGATCATACCGTCGATATTCCTGGCCAGGGCCGAAAAGACGAGATCGGCGAAATGGCAGGCGCGGTTGAGATCTTCAAGGTCAACGCCATCGAGAACGAGCGTCTGCAGTCCGAGCAGGCCGAGACCGAGGCTCAGGCTGCTGAACAGAAGCGGCTGGCTCAGTTGCAACTGGCGGACGACCTTGAATCGAAAGTGAAATCAATCGTCGAGGCCATGGCGGGTGCATCGACCGAGTTGCAAGATACGGCGCGCAGCATGGCGTCCGTCGCTGAAACGGCACGCGAGCAATCGGTCTCGGTTGCCGCTTCGTCGGAAGAAGCATCGACCAACGTTCAGACCGTGGCGGCATCGTCCGAAGAGCTGAACAGCTCCATCGGCGAGATCAGCCGTTCGATCAATCACTCACGTGATATGACCGAAAGCGCTCAACAGACGACGTCCAATGCGACCGTTTCCATCGAGAAACTGTCAGAGATGGCGCAGTCGGTCGGCAGCGTTGTGAGCATGATCAACGATATCGCCGAGCAGACCAATCTGCTGGCGCTCAATGCCACCATCGAAGCAGCGCGTGCCGGCGAGGCGGGCAAAGGTTTTGCCGTGGTCGCAAGCGAGGTGAAGAGCCTTGCCAGCCAGACCGCCAAAGCGACCGATGAAATCTCCGAGCAGATGACGGCGATCCAAGATGCCACCGGGCAATCGGTCGGTGCGATCGGCGAGATCAACGCCGCCATCCAGGAGCTTCGCGACTCCGCGAACAGCATTGCCAATGCCGTTTCACAGCAGGAGGAAGCGACCCAAGAAATCTCCCGCGGTGCGCAGGAGGCTTCCATCGGCACACAATCGGTGTCCAAGACCATTACATCGGTCCAAGATGCGGTGGTTGAAACTGGCGCGGCGGCCGAACAGGTCCTGACGCGGGCCAATGCATTGTCTGAGCAATCGGCGCAACTGGATGAGCAGATCAATGCCTTCCTGAAGGAAATCCGGGCCGCCTAACCGCGCCCGTTCCCTACCAGACGTCCGGCAGGCCGATGGCTGGCCGGTGCTCTGACGGATGATTAAGCAAGACCCCGGACGGCTCACGCCATCCGGGGTCTCTTTGGTATGTCAGGCAGTGGATAGCTTTGCCGTTGGGCGGATCGGCGCGAGCGCGCACGACAGCGCGGCCCAGGCTCGTTCTCCGGGTGGAGGGGAGGGCATTTGGCCGAGCTGGCTGCTACTGGCCCCGCAGGTGGTAGAGATAGGCAAGGATCGCGTCGATTTCGTCTGGCTCAAAGGCATGCTCGGGCATGTCGGCATGTCCGGTCACGATGCCTTCGGCCAGCCCTTCTGCCAACACTTCAGGATCGTAGGCACGGGCAACCGTCTGGAAAGGAGGTGCTGTCTGCAGGGGACTGTCCGCGTCTACGCCCACGGCATGGCACTGGGCACAGTTCTGCTCCAGCAACGCACTGCCAGTTTCCACCAGGAAATCAGGATTCTCCGGCGTCAAATGCTGGCGTCTCAAGCGCACCAGGTAGGCAACCACATCGTCCTTCTCGTCGGCAAAGAGCCGGAACGTTGTCATTGGGAAATGATCTTCGTCCATCAATGCGCGCAGGCGTGTGCCATCGCGTCCGGGCCGCACCACGAGCTCTTCAAAGGAAAGCTCCATATTCGGGCCGGTCTCCACGGCTATCTCAGCATGACAGATGCTGCACCATTGCTGTGTAATGGCCAGGCCGCGTTCGGCGGCCGTCTCCTGCGCCATGCCTGAAGCTGGGAGCAGCCAAGCAGCAGCCAGTCCAGCGGCACCGGCAAGCAGAAGGTGGGCAGGACTTTGGCGGGAACGTTGGCACCGATGATCTGACGCATTCATGCTGCAAACTCCGGTCTTGCGCTTTTCATCTCACCTGCACCGCATGTCTGGTTTTGATGGGGCAGAAGCGCTTTTTTTTGACGTTATCGCAACCCGCGCTATCGGCGTTGATAAGAAACAAGAGGTTCCGGCACGAGGCATCGTGAGGTGAACGGGTGTTCACATCACTGCCTATTGGCAGACTCAAAAAAAAGCCCCGGACGCTAGGAGCGATCCGGGGCTTGGCGTTCTTGCGCTCCGCTCCGGGCGTTCCGCCCGACCGCGCCGCTTAACTAGTTTTTCTCTTTGTCGACCAGCGCTTTTTCGCTGATCCACGGCATCATGCCGCGCAGTTTTTCGCCGACTTCTTCAATCGGGTGAGCGGCGTTGCGGGCGCGGGTTGCCTTGAACGAGGTCTGCGAAACCTTGTTTTCCAGCATCCAGTCGCGGGTGAATTTGCCCGACTGAATGTCTTCCAGAACGCGCTTCATTTCCGCCTTGGTTTCCGGCGGGATGATGCGTGGGCCGGTGACGTACTCGCCATACTCAGCTGTGTTGGAGATCGAGTAGTTCATGTTGGCAATGCCGCCTTCATAGATCAGGTCGACGATCAGCTTGGTTTCGTGCAGGCACTCGAAATAGGCCATTTCCGGTGCGTAGCCGGCTTCCACAAGCGTTTCAAAACCGGCGCGGATCAGTTCCACCATGCCGCCGCAGAGCACAACCTGCTCGCCGAAAAGGTCAGTTTCGCACTCTTCCTGGAAGGTCGTCTCGATGATGCCGGCGCGGCCACCGCCATTGGCTGAGGCGTAGGAGAGGGCGATGTCGTGGGCGTTGCCTGTCGCGTCCTGATGGATGGCGATCAGGGTCGGAACGCCGCCCCCGCGCAGGTATTCTGAGCGCACCGTGTGGCCTGGGCCTTTTGGCGCGACCATGAAGACATCCAGATCAGCGCGTGGCTCGATCAGGTTGAAATGCACGTTGAGACCGTGGGCGAAAACCAGCGAAGCGCCGTCCTTCATGTTGCCAGCCAGGCTGTCGGCGTAAATGTCGCCCTGCAGCTCATCTGGCGTCAGCATCATCACCACGTCAGCCCATTTGGCGCCTTCGGCAGGGGTCATGACGGTGAAGCCCGCGCCTTCGGCTTTCTTGGCCGTTGCTGAGCCTTCGCGCAGGGCGATACGCACGTCTTTGACGCCGCTGTCGCGCAGATTGAGGGCATGGGCATGGCCCTGTGAACCGTAGCCAACGATCAGGACGCCCTTGTCCTTGATCAGATTGATGTCCGCATCGCGGTCGTAATAAACGCGCATCGTGTGCACTCCTTGGAGGTCTTAGAGAGGTTGGTTCGTGTGAAGCGTTAGGAACTGATCGACGGCCCGGGCGGCTCGCGCCTTGCGGCCATCTTCTGGGATCTGCGGATCATCACCGAGCAGGGCGCGAATGTGCGCATCGCCGATAATGAGGCCGTAGAGCGTGGAATAGGTGGTGACGGGATCATCGAAGCTGATGAAGCGCTGATGTTTGCCGTGGGCGAGCAGATGGATGGCCCGGGCTTCGATGCGGCGCTTGCCTTTCTCGACGAGGACGCCGCCGAGACCTGCCTTTTCCCCGCGCGCCTGTTCGCCGCGCACCTGGCCAATCGAGAGCCGATTGAGAGCAAGCGAGGTGTCGGAAAGAAGGACGGCCAACAGGTCTTCGGCAAAGGTTGTTAGTGCGGCCTTGAAGGCTTCCGGTGAGGAAGGAGAGGCCCGGTCATCTGCGCCGCCGACTTTTGAGGCCTGGTAGCTTACGATGGCGGCCAGGATCCCGTCGCGATCGCCAAACCACTTGTAGAGGCTTTCCTTGGAGCAGTTGGCCGCTTTGGCGAGGCCCGCCGTGGTCAGCGCCTTTTCGCCGCCATCGACCAGCATCTCCAGCGCGACAGCGAGCACGGCATTCTGGCGCGGCGAGAACTCGTTGCTCTCGTGCGTGGCGGCCGTTTTGTCGGCTGATTGATTGTCGTTGGCGATGGACACGGGGTTTCCTGAGCGTTCCGTACTGTACGGTTCGGTACGGCCTTGAACAGGAAAAGTCGGAAGGCGTCAAGAGGGTATAAGATGGTGCGGACCACACCATTGCGTCATCCTCGCCCTTGTGGCGGGGATCGATTCCAATGAATCCTCGGCTATCGCAATGACACGGAGAGCCCGTTGGAATGGATTCCTGTGACAGGCACAGGAATGACGACGGTGGGGTTTAGGTTTGTTGGCACTCGCTTAGAATCGGCGTCCCGACCGCTACGCTTGTTGCCCGCACGCCGCACGATAAAGCCGCACAGCCTCTGCATAGCCGTGGGTGAGGGCATCGGCGGTCAGCGCATGACCGATGGAGACCTCATCGATCATCGGTGCGGCTTCAATCAGCGGCGGCAGATTGTCGAGGGTGAGGTCATGGCCAGCATTGATCCCGAGACCTGCCGCGTGGGCGGCTTCGGCCGTCGCCTTGAGTTTGGCAAGTTCTTCGGCCTTGGCCGTCGGCTCGAACGTGTGCCCATAAGGACCGGTGTAGAGTTCGACCCGATCCGCGCCCACAGCTTTGGTCGGCTCGGCCATGGCCGGATCGGAATCGACGAACAGTGAAACGCGCGTACCGAATATGTGCATGCGCTCGCAGACCTGTTTCAGCAGATCAGCATGGGCAGGGACGTCCCAGCCATGATCGGATGTCGGTTGCGCGGGGTCGTCGGGGACCAGCGTCACCTGGTCGGGACGAATGGCTTCGCAAAGGCTCAGGAACCGTTCTTCAGGGTAGCCTTCCATATTAAACTCAGCGCGTTGATAGGCCGGCTCCTGGAGCAGAGCCTTCAACTCGTGTACGTCGGTGGCGCGGATGTGGCGCTCGTCCGGACGGGGATGAACCGTAATGCCCACCGCACCTGCATCCAAGCAGATACGGGCGAGGTCCGTGACCGATGGCCAGGGCAGATCGCGTCGGTTGCGCAGATAGGCGATGGCGTTGACGTTGACCGATAGGTGCGTGGTCATGGCAGAGCTCCGTTCACAAGGCGGGCGAGTGATGCGCCGGTGCTTATCATTGGTCAAGGGTTTGGCTGGCGCTGGCAAAAGCTCAGGCGTAAGGGTCGGGCATGTTTGACCAAATTGCGTCCGCTTTTGCTGCGCTTGCGCCAGAAACTGTTGCGCTGGCGATGATGATCTTTTTCCTGGCGGGCATCATCAAAGGCGTTGTCGGCTTCGGCATGCCGCTGTTTGCTATTTCCTTGCTGGCGCTGACGATGCCGCTGACCACCGCGATTGCCGCCAATGTGGGCCCGTCTCTGGTGACCAATGTGCGCCAGGCTTTTCGCGGCCCCTATTTGATGGTCCTGATCAAACGTCTTTGGCCGTTTCTCATTCCGGCCATTGGGCTGATCTGGTTCGGCATCGCGATCCAGCTGCGGGTGAACGAGGCTTACCCCGGTCTGGTGCTTGGCCTGTTGGCCATAGCTTTCGCGGCGATCAGCGCTCTGCACTACCAGATCACCATACGTCCGGGGGTCGAAAAACCATTTGGATTTTTGCTGGGCATCGTCAACGGGCTGATGACCGGCATCACGGGCATCTTCATCATCCCTGGCGGGCTGTATCTTCAGTCTTTGGGTCTGAAACGCGATGAAATGGTGCAGGCGCTTGGTCTGCTGTTCATGCTGTCCACCGCCGCCATCGGGCTGATCTTTGGCATCAAGGCGATCATGACGCCTGATCTGGTGCTTCTGTCGGCTTTGTGTGTTCCGCCGGGGCTGATTGGCTTGGCGATTGGGGAGCGGCTGCGCTCGCGGCTGTCAGAAGAAATGTTCCGCAAGCTCTTCCTCGCCGGGATTGCGATCCTTGGCGTTTCTCTGGTGGTGCGCAACGGCGCCACGCTGCTCTGGGAATCCTAGGTGCCTGGCCCTAAGGCGTTTCACGGGCGCCAAGTGGTTAACGATGTGTTAGGCTTTGCTTGGAGGGCACGTTCATCAAGCTTGGAGGAGAGCTTTGCAATGAAACGATTTCTTTCACTGGCGGCCGTAACGCTGCTGGCCGGTTCGATGTTTGCGGTGTCGGTGGACACAGCTGATGCGCACAATGGACGGCGCGGTGCCTTGATCGCCGGCCTTATCATTGGCGGCGTGACGGCAACGATTTTGTCGAGCCAAGTTCATAGGCAATATCATCAGCCGCAATACTATCGCTACCAGGGTCGGCAGGTGCGTTTTGGTCACGGCCAAATGTGGAACCAGCACGTGCAATATTGCTACGGGCGGTATCGCTCCTACAACCACCACACCAACCTGTTCCTGGCCTATTCAGGCAATTACCGGCATTGCCGGTCGCCCTGGATCCGCTGATCACGCAGGTCGGTACAGCAGACAACAAGCAGTGCGGCAACACTCAAGCTATGGACATCTTCCTATGAAACAGTTTGCCAAAGCAGGTCTTGCCGCACTGGCGTTCGTTATTGGCGCCGGATTGGCAACAACCAGCGCGCAGGCTCATGGCACGCGCCATTACCCAGCCCATGGCCAATTGGCCGGCGGCGTGGTCGTGCAAAGCCGCACAACCATCATCATCCAGCATGAGGTTCAGGCGGTGCAGTTAATGCACTATGCCTATCGCGGACATCGTTTTGCGTTCGGTTCCGGCCCCTTGTGGTCGCACCATTTGCAGTACTGCACGCACCGCTTTCGCTCCTACAACCCGCACACCAACCTCTTTCTGGCCTATAGCGGCGGCTACCATCATTGCCGCTCGCCCTACATCCAGTAACGCCTTGTCAGGGTTGGCCAACGAGATCGGTTGACCGAAGCTTGACCCGACGCGTAGGGCAGGGTTCCTGTCTCATTTGAGGAGCCCGGCCATGCCGCTGCCCTACCGCATCTACGATGTGTTCACCGACACCCCGCTGGAGGGTAACCCGCTGGCGGTGGTTGATCTGCGCGGGAATGACCTGCCCGACGGCGACCAGCAAAAACTCGCCAAGGAGTTCAACCTGTCGGAGACGGTGTTTTTGCTGCCCCCCTCCAATCCGGTCCACACGGCGCAGCTGCGCATCTATACGCCGGCCAGGGAACTGCCCTTTGCGGGCCACCCGACCATTGGTGCCGCGGTTGCCTTGGCGCGCGAAAGCATCGCCGATGGGCTTTCGACCGGGTTGGTGCTGATGGAGGAAAAGATTGGGCTCATCCGCGCGGCTGTCCGCGTTGACGGCGAGCAATCGGACCGGGTTGGTGGTTTTGCCGAGTTCGATCTGGTGACCGAACCGAAGGAAAAGGAATGGACGCCGAACAAGGATGATGTGGCGTTGGCGCTTGGGCTGGCTCCGCATCAGATCGGCTTTGAAAACCACGTTCCAACTGATTTTGACGGGGGTATGCCATATTTTTGCGTACCTCTGCACGATCTTGAGGCGCTCAACAGTGTCCAGCCCAACGCGCCCCTGTTTGCCGAGCTTTTCGCCGGCGGGCGGGGTCACGACAGCGTCTATATGTACACGCGCGATACGGTGAACGCTGACAGTGCCTTTGCGGCTCGGATGATGTGGCCGGTCGGTGGGGCGGTCCGCGAGGACCCGGCAACCGGGTCGGGTGCCGCCTCGCTTGCCGGCGCCATCGTCAAGTTCGATGCGCCGATGGAAGGGCGTCATCGGTTGGTTATCGAGCAGGGCTTTGCCATGGGTCGGCCGTCGCTGATCGAATTGGAGCTTGAGATGGACGCTGCCGGCGACCTTTCGGCGGCGCGTCTTGGCGGCAACGCGGTGTGTGTCGCCAAGGGCACGCTTTCGCTTTGATCGTGGCTTGGTCGTTGGAGGCTCTTGCGTCACCGTTAACGACTGGGTAACCAACAGAGCGCACTTTGATGCGCAACGAACGAGACATGGCGACCCTTTGGATGCGTGAACGCACATCCTCTTTGCAGATACTAGAGACGCTGGCCACCGGCCTGCGCCTAGACGCACGCCTCTGCGCGAATAGCCTCAACGGGGCTGGCCTCCTCCTTATTTGCCCCTAGGCGCCGTCGGTTCTTCTTTGAGAGCCGGGCTTCTAGGGGATTTCAAAAGCTGCTAACCCGCATTTTGAGATTGCGCTCAATGCAAGCGCACAAGGAGATTTCCCATGGCACCCCAATCGGCACCGGCCACATCAGACACTTCACCCGTCGACCCATCGCACCGCGATTATGTGCGCATCTTCGACACGACGCTGCGCGATGGCGAGCAATCGCCCGGCGCGTCCATGACGCTGGAAGAGAAGCTGCAAGTTGCAGAGTTGCTCGAAGAAATGGGTGTGGACATCATCGAGGCCGGTTTTCCGATTGCCTCCAACGGTGATTTCGAGGCGGTCAGCGAGATTGCCAAACGCTCTGATGGAGCGATTATTGCCGGTCTGGCGCGCGCCATCAACGCGGATATCGACCGAGCAGGGGAAGCTGTGAAGCTGGCCAAGCGTGGCCGTATCCACACCTTCGTGTCTACCTCGCCGATCCATCTGGCCCACCAGATGCGCAAGGACGAAGATCAGGTTTTGGAGATTGTTCAATTCACCGTGGCGCGGGCGCGCAACCTGATCGATGATGTGGAATGGTCGGCGATGGACGCCACCCGCACACCGATTGAATTTTTGGCCAAGTGCGTGGATGAGGCCATCAAGAACGGCGCTACCACGATCAACCTGCCCGACACGGTAGGGTATGCGACGCCGGAAGAGTACAAGAAGATGTTTGAGGATATCCGCGCCCGCGTGCCTGATGCCGACAAAGCGATCTTTTCCGTCCATTGCCATGATGATCTGGGCATGGCGGTGGCCAACTCATTGGCCGGTGTTGCGGGAGGTGCCCGCCAGGTAGAGTGCACCATCAATGGCCTGGGCGAGCGCGCAGGCAACGCGGCGTTGGAAGAGATCGTCATGGCGATCCGCACCCGCGGCGATGCGCTGCCCTATGCCTCGGCGGTCGATCCTACGTTCCTGACGCGGGCCTCGAAACTGGTGGCGGCGGTGTCCGGTTTTCCGGTCCAGTATAACAAGGCCATCGTTGGCAAGAATGCTTTCGCCCATGAGTCCGGCATCCACCAGGACGGCATGCTGAAGAACGCCGAAACCTACGAAATCATGCGGCCGGAAGATGTTGGTGTGCGCGAGACGAGCCTGGTCATGGGCAAGCATTCGGGTCGTCACGCGTTCAAAGAAAAGCTGGTGTCGCTGGGCTTTGAGCTGGGCGGCAATGCTTTTGAGGACGCCTTCAATCGCTTCAAGGACCTCGCTGATCGCAAGAAGCATGTCTATGACGAGGACATTGAGGCGCTGGTCGAAACCGAGATCACCGAGAGCCGCGAGCGCAATCATGTGTTGGCGCTGACGGTGATCGCTGGGACCGGCGGGCCGCAGAAAGCTATTTTGACCATGGACATCGATGGGGTGCACGACACCCGCGAGGCCACAGGGACGGGCCCTGTCGATGCGGTCTTCAACGCCGTCAAACTGCTCATGCCGCATGCGGCGAGCCTGTCGCTCTACCAAGTGCACGCGGTTACCGAAGGTACAGATGCGCAGGCCGAAGTGTCGGTGCGGCTTGAAGAAAATGGTAGCATCGTTACCGGTCGTTCCGCCGATGCCGACACGCTGGTGGCCTCGGCCAAGGCGTATGTGTCGGCGCTTAACAAGCTGGCCATGCGCCGCGAGCGCCCGCCGATGGACGTGCTCCAGGCAAGCTGAGACATTAGGGCGCCTCTTTGGCGCCCTTTCTTTTGCCCTATTCTCAGCACGAGCATCGCTTAGCTTCCTAACCGGCGTGCCGTTCACGTGGTTGTGTCCACCGCCATCTTGCCAGTTCGCAGGATCGGCGGGACCATGCATGTCCGTCAGTTCTACCAGTAGATCGCGTTTAACGCATGACAGTCGGGCCTTGTGCGGTCCTAGGCCCCCGACCCGTCGATACCGACGATACCGAACGGCGAATGCAAAGGACCGGCAGATAGAGCAAGGCAGGGCCAGTCAGATGGAACCCGAGCACTTTCTAGAGATCTGTTTTTGGTTCATTTTCATGATCGTCAGCGGCGCAATGCTTTTCGGCGGCTAATCGGCAGACGGAGTGAAAACGGGGACAGGGCGAGCGCCCCACCTCTTTGGTGTTGGGGGCCCTTGATCTTGCCTGCGGCGAAGCGTATTGCACGCCCCCTTGGGTGGCTAGCTCAGCTGGTAGAGCATTCGACTCTTAATCGAACGGTCCAGGGTTCGAACCCCTGGCCACCCACCAAAAATCTAAAGAAAAACAGTGTTTTAACGGATTGGCTTTGCTTGCCGATGCCATACTATCGCCTTACACAGCTCTTTCACAAACATGCACATGAATTCAAATGAGCGAGGCGGGCGATGGAAAAGGTCACAATTCTCGACGGCAAGGTCCACTTGTATCGACGGAATGACGGACCCACTTGGCAGTGCTCCGCCTATATGGCCAGCAAGAACCGTCGGGTCAGCACCAAAGAAACCAACCTCACGGCTGCGAAGGCATTTGCTGAGGACTGGTATTTCGCCCTGCGCGATAAGGAGCGGAGTGGGGAGGTTTTGAGCGAACCAACTTTCGCTGACGCTGCGGCACGTTTTGAAACCGAATACCTTGCTCTGACAGCGGGGCAACGTAGCCCCAGCTATGTGCGCAGCCACTCTATCCGCCTGCGCCTGCACTTGCTGCCGTTCTTCGGCAAGTATGGGATTTCACAAGTTACTGCTGGCTTGGTGCAAGACTACCGGCTTCAGCGCCTGCAAGCACCTGAAGTGCCAACTGATAGCTGGAAACCGCCATCGCGCAGCACCCTTCATCATGACATCGTCACACTGCGTTTGGTGCTGAAAACTGCGCTGCGGCAGGGCTGGATTGAACACCTACCCGATTTATCGACGCCCTATAAATCGTCAGGCAAGATCACCCACCGGGGCTGGTTCTCGCCAGAGGAATACAAACGCCTGTACGAGGCGACGCGGGCGAACGTTAAGCAAACGACAAACACCAAACATCGCTATCTGGCCGAACAGCTACACGACAAGGTGCTGTTCATGGCGAATACGGGCCTGCGCCCCGACGAAATCAATGTCCTAGAATACCGAGATGTGGAGATTGTCGAGGACGAGGATAGCAGTGAAATCATCTTGGTCATCCAAGTGCGCGGCAAGCGCGGCGTCGGCTACTGCAAATCCACTACCGGTGCAGTGTTCCCCTTTCAGCGGCTGGTGAAACGGAATCAGCCGCAGCCATCAGACCGAGTCTTTCCGCATAATCACAAGAAGGCGTTCAATCGCATTTTGGAGGAGCTGGGCTTGAAAACCGATCGCCAGGGTAACCAACGCACCTTCTACTCTCTTCGGCACAGCTACATCTCGTTTCGGCTGCTAGAAGGAGCAGATATTTACCAGATCGCCAAAAATTGCCGTACCAGTGTCGACATGATTGAGCAGCACTATGCGGTGCATCTCAAAAACGCGATTGATGCTGGAGCGGTGAACCGACGTCAAAGCAAAAGTTCAAAAGACAGTGAGGCGCGGTGGCGAGAGTTGAATGCTCACTTGGCGCCGAGCTGACGCGCTGGAAAATCTGACTAAAAAGTCAGTGTTTCGGGTTCGCTACCCTCAATCAAAATCTCAAATACGTCGGTGGCGATAAGATGGGTCCAGTGTCTTTCAGTTGAGTGCTCATGCTGTCCAACACATTGATACCGTAATCTGTGCACTTGCCTGAATCCCAAGCGCACCAAGGCTAGAGATTTACAGTCGAACAGGCTCAGTTCCAGATCATGGCGTGCCGCTGGCAGTTGGAAGATACTCCGTTGTTGGTGACGGTCAACGAACGTGATCTCATCAGCAAGATTCAGTTTAATGGCGGTGAGCACTTGGTTGCTGAGATCAATACGCTTCATTTGGCACAGGACGCTTCACGTAGAGCTCTCTTCGATACTGAAGTGCCGAGCCGCGACATCCTGTGAGCCGTGTAGTACCCGGACGATCACGATGCTATCGGGGTAAGATCGAAAATAGATACAGCGCCGTTTGAACGGTAGGGCGCGCAAGCCCTCGCTTAGATGATCCCGAGATGATCCGCTGAAATCTGCCTCGGCGATGAACAGGATTTTCGCCGTCAACTCAGCAATAAAGATCTGCGCGTTATGTGGGCTATCCTCAGCGATGTAGTCACGGATGTTGCGCAGATCAGCTTTGGCCTGATCGGTTAGCTTGAGCTCTTTTTTCACGTCAACGGTCAGTATCTCGCATCACGTCGTCAAACAGCTCTTGGGCGTTGTCGTAGCTGGTCATCCGCCCAGCCTCGATATCGGCTTCACCCTTGGCAATTTCGTCCCTCAAACTGCTCAAGCGGGTCTCGTAATCTTCAAGCATGCGCAGGCCTGCCCGAACGACCTCACTGGCATTGTTATAGCGTCCAGCTTCAATCTGACGGGCGACGAATTCTTCGTAACGCTCACCCACGACATATGACTTTTTCACATTTGCCATGCGACAATTTCTCCTTTGTTACCAATCTTATAGCACAAAGGGAGAATTGTTCCTACTTTTTTCTGACAGGTTTTTCAGCTGGCTATTCTGCCAAGGCTGGTATTGAATCGCGCGGTGTTAGCTCCGGCAAGCGTTTGACATAAGTGCTCTGTTCAATCGCAGCGATACGTTTGGCTAGCGGCGGATGGGTCGAGAGCAAGCCGTCAGCATTGGCCTGAAACATGAAGTGGCTAAAACCTTTATATTGTTTGCCGCGTGATGGTTGGTTTTCAATTTTCCGCAAGGCTCCAGCCATTGCGTCAGGGCCAACCAAGTACGCCCCGATCGCGTCCGCCCAATATTCTCGGCTGCGCGACATCCGCAGCAGTTCAAGTTCTGAGAGCGGGGTAAAGACACAACGGGCGAAGAGCTTGAGCCCCCGCAAGCCCAAGAACCATGTCAGCGCCTCTTGAACGCTGATCCCATACGTCATCCGTGCCATGTCGTGATTGGCGACATGCGCTAGCTCATGCACCATCACCGCTTGCAGCTCTTCTTTGGAGAGGGTGCGCACCGCGCCACTCGAGAAGGCGATCAGCGCTTCGTCTTGCTTCATCCCCATCGCGAAAGCGTTGATCCGCTCATCCTCAAACCACCCCACCCATTTGATGCGGGGGAGGCCAAGTTGCTGGCCAAAGTGGTTGAGGTGCTGATGAATGGGATGGGTGTCGGAGAACAGGGTCACGCCAAGAGGATGATTACCGTTGGTGGCCGCTGCGTTTGTTTTCTTGGCACCAAACAGCCAGCCACCAACCACCGCCCACACCGGCGTAACAAACAAGGCGATCAGATTGCCAAGTGAGGCTACCGCCATGGCGACGGGTACGGTTGTGACCAGCGCGAGTGGGCCCAACAGAAAAGCGCTACTGACCAAGCTACCGGTTACAACAGCAGCGCCCCACAAAGCACCGAGCGTCGCCAACACCATGAGAAGTAGGACGGTGAGGGGAAGGTAATTGGGCAGTCGTTTGGGATTGAGGGTCATGAGATTACTCCACGCTTTACGGCAACGGGCTGTGGCGGCTTTGGCTCAGCGGATCGGTAAACCAAGGGATCAAGTTGGCGCGCACCGGTGGCACCCCGCGCAAGAAGTGGATGGCAGACCGGGGTCGGCTGAGATCGGTGGCCGCCAAGTGCCGCACCACTTCATCGGGCTTGAGCAATGGACGTCCGGTGAGCTGCAAATTTTCCGAAAGGGAGTACGAAGCGGCATTGCCGCTAATCGAGGGGCTAAAGCTCGGCTGATCGTACGAAATGGTGGTGTCGCCCAAATACTCAGAGATCAACTTAGCGGTATGCGGATCATCGGTGCCAAAGAAGGTCTTCACCTCTGCTTGGAGGAACGACTTCCACGTCGTGGGGTATTTCTGCTCCAGTGTCGGCAGGTCTTGCAAAAAGAACCACAACCGCACGCCTGCGCTGGCATGGGTGCGTAGCGCACTGACGAAGCGGTCATCCGCATCCAACCCCAGGAACTCATCTAGGACGAACAATACCGGCGCGTCAGGCTGGCGTGGATTGGCCAGCATGGCATCCAGCGCGCTGGCAAACACCATCCGCACATAGGTGCCATAGGTGTGCAGTTCGTCGAATGGGAGCACTAGATAAACGGTGGTTGGCGCATCCTTGAGTTGCTGAAAGGCAAAGTCCGATTGCGCAGTGGCTTTCCGCAAGCCCGGTGTGTCCCACATCCGCAAATGCTGGCTCAGGCTGTCTATGAGCCGTGGTTGGCCCACATCGGTGGTTTTGGTCAGGACGTTTTGAGCCGCATTACGGATTGACGGGGGCAAGTCGGCGGCCTGCATGGCGTTCAGCAAGCCGTAAAAGTCTTGGCTAAGGGTCGAGACGGTATCTCGCAGATTGCCGAGGGAGCGGTGCGCTGGCGCGATATGGCAGGCCATGAACTCCAATGCCCCTGCTAAAAACCCAATCGCTTCGTTGTCAAAAAACCGTTGGCGCTCATCGTCGGTGCGTGGAAACAGCATCTCCGCCAGTTTGAGCGCCGAGCGGGTGTCGGTCACCTGATCAAGTGGGTTGAACGCCGCTGTGTCCGTGCCAAACGGCGCGACAGCGAACGGATTGAGAATATACACTGGCCCCACATGCTGCGCCCGCCACGCGGCAGTGGCGCTGGCCAGTTCGCCTTTAGGGTCCAACACCACCGCGCTGCCCTGATACCGCAGCAGATTAGGAATGATCTGCATCGTCCCCTTGCCAGTGCGGGTTGGGGCCACCGTTAGCAGGTGGCTTTCACCTTGCCAGTAAAGTGACTGATCGTCGGGAGTTTGACCCAGCCAAAGACCGAGACCGGTGGCGGGAACAGCTGACTGTAAGAAATTGGCGGTGCTGAGCTCCTCTGCTTCCGCCCAGCGGGCACTACCATGAATGGGTGGGGGATTGGTGCGGAGCGTATCAGCCTTGGCGCGGACGGCGGTGGCTTGATCCGCTGCCGCTAAAATTCCTTCGTAGCTCCGACCCTCTTTAATTGCGGCGACCACGGCATCAATCGTAATCGGATCGTAGCCAGCAGCGCGCAAACGCCCTTTGATGAAGTTAGCTTCAATCGTACGACTGACCGCGAGGCTCGTTTTAGCAGTGGTAATGATGGCTTGCGGATTAAATCCACCACCAGATGCGCCACGCCCACCATCAAACACTGACGGTAAACTCATCTTGCTTAGGTTTTTCCACGGATCGTCAGTCATCAGCCGTACGCGATACAGTTACGCTCTACGAATTAACGCCAGAACATCATGACGCGTGCTAGTTGGGACATGTGCTTATCAAGTAACAGCGCACTTACATGTTGCCGGACCTGTATTACAGGTTGGCAACATTGCCGTGGCCAGACGAGCGCGCACGGCGCGCGGTCTGGCAACGGAACTGCGCTTGGGGCCCTTGTTCGGCCTGGCCCCAAGACCCCTCAGGCCACCAATCCGCTGGTTGGGGTGCACCCCTGATGCAGGACGGAAATCTCCACTGTCATGTGAAGAATATTACGCGTCGGGGTAAGGATGGACGGGTTCGGTCAGTGGTGGCGAAAGCAGCTTACAACAGCGGCCAATCCTTGCGGATTGAGCGGGAAGATCGCACCACCACGTTGCCAGTTAGACGCGACGTGCTGCACACGGCGGTGATCACGCCGAAGGGCGCGCCGCCGTGGGTGACCGCCCGCGCCTCGCTGTGGAATGCCGTTGAAAATGCGGTGAAGCGCAAAGATGGTCGCCTCGCCAAAGAAGTGGTGGTGGCCATCACGCGGGGGATACCCCCCGAACAATGGCCGCAGCTTGCTGCCGACTACGTTAAGTCCTGGGTCGAAGACGGGCAGATTGCGGATTTGGCGATCCATGAAGATGGCTCGCTGCATAATCCGCACCTGCACGTTCTGCTGTCAGTTCACGCCCTTCAGCCGAACGGCTTTGGGCGTAAACTGCCGAATGTAGATCACAAAGCGTTCGTCAAGACCGCGCGGACGCGCTGGGCTGACCTCACGAATGCGTATCTCAAAGCCAACGGGCACAGCGTACGCGTGGACGCGCGCAGCTACAAAGCCCGAGGCATTGCGGCGCAGCCAACCCAGCATCGCGGCCCGAATCCCGCCGAACGGCGGGCCCGGCGTGCGCATGTCCAAGCTTTTCCTACACTTGAACCCGGAGCCGTAGCCATGAGCCAAGAGAAGTCAGTCCCACCAGCAGCTGAGCGGCGGTGGTTTGAGCAGCGGAATGAACAGTCCTCAGCGAGGCCTGAAGAACCTCCCGTACAACAACCATTGCCTGATGACGACATGGCACCTCTCAATCGCGAAGAGGCTGAGCTGCGCCAACTGATTGTCGAAGCACCGGAACCCACCGGCCAAGCTCTCATTGATGAAATCGCCTATCAGCGCCGGTTGGCAGAATTGGCCGAAGACCGCGCCCAGCGCTTAGACTTTTTGCATGAGCGGCTCGACCCTGAGCAACGCGTGTTGCTGGAACGGTATCTCAACAAACAGCGGCAGTATGACCGCGATTACCCGTTGCCGGAGCCAGGGCCAGACGGTCAGCCCATGTCACCGAGCGACTTGGATCGTGCCCGCCAAGCCATGCAAGCAGAGCATGAGCGCGAGGAGCCGGAGCGGTAGTTAAGCAGGTCAAGGGATCCTTCCCAAGGTCCGTTTCCCGGTGACGCGGTGTGGGAGAACCTGACCCCAGCCAGCCCCCGGTCAAGGGCGTTTCCGCACCGACCGAGAAATCCCTTGCCCGTGGTCTTTAAGGCTGGGGTCGGCCCTTTCCCAACCGGTCACATCGGGTGACCGGCCCAAACAAGGAAAGGATCAATACCATGACCAACAAAACTGAAACCGCACCAGGCGCCAAACCCACCCATGAAGTCTTCCATGTGGTTGGCGATGGCGATAAAGCCCGCTGGACGAAAATCGGCGTGGGCTGGACCCATCACGACGGCTCCGGGCTCAACCTCATCATCAGTTACTCACCGCTGATTGCTGGCCGCACCGTGGTGCGCAAGGTCAAGCCAAAGCAGGAGACGGCGTAATGAGCCAGTCTCCCACCACCAATCGGGCGAAGTCACTGTACTTCGCCCAACCTTACCGACCTGAGGCCATCGGGTTCTACTTCACCACCCTAGCGGAATACGAAAACCGCGTGGCGGCCAATCGCGACGCCTTTGGTCAGCCCATCGAAGAATACGAGCTCGAAGCGATCCACGGTCCACGTTGGGCTCTATTTGAAGCATTGGGTACTAACCAAGCCACAATCGCTGACTGGTTTGACCTGCTGGATGCCTTTGACCACGACGAAGATCGTTACGCTGTCGCTTTATACCTAGCCCATGAAGGTTACCGGATCGACGAACTCAGTTGCCACTGGAACGGCTACAAAGTCTATCGGGGCACAGCCGAGCAGTATGCCCGTGAGATGTACGATGACTGTTTCGATCGACCGGAATGGATGATCCGCTATCTGGATTTTGACCGGCTTGGTCGCGACATGGTGCTGGGCGGTGATATCACCGAACTAGCACCGGAGTTGTTGGTCATTGGTTGATGCATCGAATTCGCAGTCACGATGCGGTGCATCTGACCGCCGCGCTGTAAGGCCGCCACATTGACGTGACGCAATATAATCGTCACTCTCGTTGATGACTACTGCATTTGTCGCGCGATTGCTCCGATTGCTCATTCTTTCATTTGCCGTGGTGCCGCCATCGGGTCGTTCGCAGTCCTTCGTGCCCTCAATCGTGAACGATGCGCGCTGATCAGACCAAACCAGCAAGGTCATCTAATTGTCGCAGTCATTCCAATCCTTGCTGGAGGGCATCTATTCGTCAGTGCTGGAAGCACGGCGGTTTGTGAATGCCCAACACCTCCAGCTGTTCCAATCTTACTTTGAGCCGAAGGTGATCGACGATCCCGATACCGGTGACAAGATAGAGGTTTACACCCCCCGGCTGCTGGCGGTCGCCACCAGCCAAGGCGTCGGCGACCAAGAAACCTTCGATGTGGTCGAAGCCCCCGTGCTTACCTTGGTTCCCCTCACGACGCTGTCGATCGACACGCTCGAAATCGAGTTCGAAGCGAAACTGACCGACTTGGAGGTCGTGTCCCGCGAGGACGAAGATGATGGCGAGACTGACGACGCGTCAGATGAAGACGAGGGGATCATCAAGCGCACCATCAACGACCTCTTCGGCACCGCCAGTGAAATCAAGATCATGCCGAAGGGCGACTCCTTCGACTCCGGGGCTTCTCCAGCCAAAATCAAGATCGTCTTCAAAATGACTGACCCGCCCGAAGGCGCCAGTCTCCTGCAGGAACAGATGTTGGATTACATACGAACCTAAGCGAAGGGATACCCAATGGCGAAGTCACCGACGGAAAATGCCAGCAGCTCACCGATCTCTGATGACCTCAAGAGCTTGCCGATGGAGTATCTCATCGCCGCGCCGTTGACCGCGTCGATCAAAGCCCAGCATCAGCTGGGCAAAGAGATGATCAATTTCGTCAACATGCTGGCCTTTGGTGAAGGTGAGGGGAAAACCGGCGCCAGTTCGAAGGAGATCGTCAAGATCGCAATGGATCTCGAGCGTCCTGTAATCGACGGTGATGGCAACATCACCACCCAGGTCGTGTCCGTCGCGCCGCCGGTACTGGGGCTCGTGCCAGTCCCCGCCCTGCTCATCGACACCGTCGATATCAATTTCTCGATGGAAATCCATATGGTGACCGGCAGCAAGGAAACGTCAGATCAATCAGCTTCGGTCACCGCTAAAGGCGGTGTGAACTCTCTGTTCTATAGCGCCAGTGTCGAAGCGACTGGCAAGATGTCGACCCAACGAGAAAACACCCGATCGACCGATAAAAGTGCCAAATACGATGTCACAGTCCACGCCTCGCAACAGCCGCCGACCGAAGGGATGGCCAAGCTGATGGACCTGCTCGCCAGCACGGTTGAGCCGATCAAGATCGAAAAGAAGAAGTAACCGCGCCATGAAGAAGGCTCGGCGCAAACGCAAATTCGTCCCGCCCATCAGCAACGACAATGATGATGACGATACCTTATCATCACAATCATCCAGCGAATCTGAGGACCTCAGCAGTTCATCGCAGTCGGCCAGCCAATCTGGGGCATTAGACTCCTCGTCAGGGCTGAGTGAAGATGATTCATCCAGCTCCTTCAGCAATGAAGGTCCTTTAAGTCTGTCCGGTCAGTACGAGTCGTCTTCAGGCACCGCGTCTACGAGCGCGGAGGATGATCCCGCCTATGCGTCAACCTCAAGGACGCGCAGCACCCGGCGCAGGCGCCGCGTCTACTCCGGCGATTCCATCAAGCGCATGGCCGATCAGGCCAGCGAAGGTATCTTCAATCGTGTACACCCCGCCGTGCGGGTGCCAGACGCGAGTTATCTGCCGACGATTGGTGAATCGATCGCCGAAGACTTCATGCGAACCTGCTTCACCGATCACCCGTTCAACTGCGTGTCAGTGGCTATTGATGGCAACCAACTTACCTTCACCGCGAACAGCAACAGCGGTTACGATGATCGAGAGTTTGACGCCTATAAGACACGCCATGAGGCCGCCGGTTGGGTCGTTGCCCTAACGATTTCCTCGCAGGAAAGCGACTGCTATCGCCTCGGGCGACCGACCCGTAAGCGCACCCTGAAGCACCTCCACGCTGAAATTCAGCAATGGATGAGCATGCCGAATTTCGAGCAGGCTCAGTTTGGACCAAACAAGCTGTGTTGCTTCTATTGCGCTTCAATTTTGCTGGCGGTGCAGCAGACCGGGCAAGCTGGCCATTGGGATATCAAAAGTCATGGCCGGATTTACGATTATTCGCTGCCATCCATCCTTTACACCTCTGATCGGTTGGGACGGGCCTATTTTGGTGATGCGGTTTATCAGGCGCTCGCCCGTGCATCGCAGCGCAGTCTGCAACGTTTTGAAACAGCGCTTCATCAACGATTGAAACAACGCGTGAAGGCGTCAGCCTTTGCCCGCGCACGATTCACGCGGGTTCAATATGCCTATCCGCCGCCACCCTATGCTGACTACCGGCGCCGTCGTCTCCGCTCGAACGGCGATGCGCGAGCCATCCAGCGCAGTTCATCATCGACCGCCGCGACGGCGAGCAGCACGCAGTCTGCACGTGGCCGTAAAATGCGACGGCGATCAAGCAAGTGAGCGGGCATTACTGATATGAAGTGCTGCTGGACTCTTGTTCACATGTGACCTTCGAGAGCCGCTGGCATTCCTTTGGTTTGACGTTTAAGTATTTTGGCCACGGGGCATGATGGCAGAGGTGATTCTCATGACAAAACAGCCTTCATCAACGAGCCAGCTCGAGCCAAGTGTGCGGATTGTGGCCGCCTATGTCGGTAATCACGCCTTGCCCGCCACCGAACTAGCTGGGCTCATGCAGGCGGTTTTTGACGCGCTCAGTGGTCTTGATGGTGCAACCGAGGCGTCAGTAGAGCCGGATCGCGCGCCCGCGCTGCCCATTCGCCAGGCATTAACCGAAGATACGCTCTTCTGTTTGGAATGCGGCAAGCCAATGAAATCGCTGAAACGGCATCTAAGCACAGCGCACAACCTCACGCCGGATGCATACCGCGAGCGCTGGGGCTTAGCGTCGGATTATCCGATGGTTGCACCGAGCTATGCTGCACAAAGGGCGACGATCGCCAAGCGTCTCGGTCTGGGCAAGCGAAGATAGCTGTCCATTGCACGGTTGTCGTCAAGTAGGCGGCAGCTAGTGCTCACGCTCACCACGCACCATCTGCCCCAATCGCTCACGCAGTCTGCGGTTGGGGTTTGGCATGCTGCGCTTTAGGTCGGCTTGCCGATCCTTCTCTTCGAGAAGCGCCATCCTTTCCCTGATCAATTCGCCGATCAATTGATCACGGATTTCTGGCGAAAACTGCTTGATGTCTTTGACGTACTGACGCTCTTCGCGGTTGGCCCACCAGCGACTGGTCGCCCGGTGGTAGAGGTCAGCGTTATAGCGCTCGGCTTGCTCGCGCGCACTCCGATCTTGCGGGTGTTCCTGAAAGGATTCAGCGATTTCTCGTTCGCGCTTCAGTTCATCTGTCCGCTCATGAAAAGCTTGCAAGCGTCTTTGAAACCAAGGTTTTTTGCCGTCATCGTAACTCATTCACGTTGCTCCTTCAGCGCCAGTAAGGCGCGCGCCACCCGGCATCAAGTGCCTCGCGTTCCGAGCAAAACCATCGCTCACCATTGGCTTCGTTGATCCGCGTGCGGCTATACCAGGGGCTCCAAGGCGCATGATAAATCCGCCCATTGTCCGAGATGTTGCCCTTGATGGGACAACCGGTCGGTGACTGTTGGGTCGCGAGTTGCCAGCGCTCCGCCCGAAACTCCCAAGCGGGTTGCGCCGGGCCGCGCCAAATGCCACGCCGAGCGGTACGCGCTTCGGCTTCTTCGGCAACATAGTCTTGCGAGAAACGGACAAAGGCCCACGCCATGCCGTCACGCGCCATCCGCGCGCCAATATCAGCACCGCCAGCGGTGCACACGGCAATCAGTCGATCAAACTCATCAAAGGCATCGCCGATGCAGGTCAATTCCCGACCCGCCACCAGCCCGGCCAAGTGATTGATCGCTTCACGACCACAGCGCCAGTCGGTGCCGTTTGCCCGCTGGCACCTTTGCCCAGCTTCAGGGGCGTCGATGCCATGCAGGCGCACGGTCTGCGCCCCTATCGTTACGGTGTCCCCGTCGACAATCTCGGCGGCGCCGGTGACCGTCCAGATTTGATTGGCTTCGCCGCTGCTCGCGTTCAGCCACAGACCTAACAGTGCTAGCAGCACGATCACTGCAAAGACGACAAACAAGCGCAACTTGGTGACTGGGCGCCCACCGTAGTCAGTTGATTTTTCGTAACCGCTGGTCAAGTGACAGACTCGAAGTCAAATAAACACATCGCGCTGGCTTGTTTGAACAAACATGAGCGCATTCAATGCTGATCTTCGGTGATGACTGTACTGCCGTTCAACTTGACACTTTTACTGATAACAGATGGGAGAGCGCCCACCTGGACGAGAATACGCACTGTTGCCGCCACAACGGCGGCCATTGCGCATGCGATCGTAAGGACAGTCACAACGTCCTGTGTAAGCTGCGCGGATCGGCGTGAATCCACCGCTTGTTGGCTGCGAGATCGCTGGCCGTCGTGTTGTCGTGGGCGGTGGCCCGGTGGTTACTGTTGCGTTGTTGACGGGCAAGTTGTGACCGGTCAGCCCGAGCATCTCGGCTTCACTGGTTTGATCAAGTGCCACGTCGGGCCTTGGCGCGATCAATTCTCCCGCTAGCGCGCCGAATGCGACCTGTGCCGTCATCCCGTCATTCAATAACACTTGTCCGCTGCCCGCCTGTCCATCCGGTGTGCGGGTCACGGTCGCAATTCCCGTGCGACCATCAGAACAACTGAGCGGGACAGTAATGGTCGTTGCTGGATCAAACGCATCATACGTCCCGGCACAGCTGAGGCCATCGCTGCCACTGACCGTGAAACTGCCGTTGCTTACCAATGATGCAGAGGCGGTACCGAAGAGCAATGTGCCGTCAGAGGTGCGTACGGCGGCTGGTTGGGTCACCGTCATGCACCCGGTTAAACCTACGACGCAAATGCCTGCCAACAATATGCTGCGCATCGTGTCCACCTGCCCCTGATCTTTTCAGTAAAGACATCATGGATAGCTGAGCTTGGCCAGTCGGAGACTTAACCAATCCAGAACGGTAGGTGCCATAACCAATAAGCTAGGAGTCCGCCGCCGATAGTTATCAGCCAGCTCAGGATTTCACGCAGCCACTGCCAGAGCCAACGCGAAAGCGGATGCATCATGGTGTCCTCCTTACTTTCCGAGATAGATGTTGGTGATACTCAACCGCGCGTGACCCAGTTCCGCCGAGATCAAGCGCCGGGCCGCTAGCGCCCGCGCTTGGTCGGCGCGGTTCAACTCGGTGTGACACTTGCCGCCAGCTAAAGGGCAGGGCTGACCGACCAATTCGAGATAGCGCTCCTGCGCATAGTGATGACGCAAGCCATGCACGTTCTTGATGCCGTGTTTGGCTAGCTGTGCTTCAATCGCTTTGCGCCACTGGATGTAGGAATAATCTGACGGGATCAGCGAACCGCTACCCACCAGTTCAGCGATGCAATCAACCAGTGCCCGTTGTTCAGCCGTGCGGATTGGAACAACGCGGCCACGCCCGCCTTTGGTCCAGGATGGCTTGAGAACCAGTGTACTACCCTGATCAGCCACCGACACGCGCAGCTTAAGCGCTTCTTCCAAGCGCAAGCCAAAGTGCTGCATCAGTTCCAGTGACGCTTGCATGCGCGGATCAGCCATTGTTTTGGCCTTGGTCAGGGTATGTGCACGATTGGTTCCCTCCCTCTGGCGTAAGGGTAATCCGAGTTCAGCGTTCGTGCGCGGGATGACCGAGGATTTGTTGACCTTGGCCGTCCACCACCGCAGCCAGCCGAGACGATTTTTGATGGTGCCGGTGCTGAGGCCAGCGGCCTGCCAGCCGGTCACCAGTTTCTGAATATGTTTGGGTTTGATTGAATGAGCGCTGGGCAGCTTGAACCCGTACGCGTAGAGCTCATTCGCAATCGCGACCAAACCACGGCGCCGGTTTGCTTGTGTAGCAAACGCGCCGTCGCGATTGTGTTTGGTCAATTGCACCAGCGCCATGGCCAGATTATTCATGACAATGGCTTTCTGTTGGTTGTTCTTGAAGTGCTAAGTGTTGTTGGTCACCGCCGGGCCGTAGCACCGGAACGGTTCGCTGCACGCAGCGATGAAGACCTCATGGGCGCAGCGATGCACAGTGTCACCGGTGGCCAGCGCGCACAAAAAAAGCCCCTAGCGGGGCGGCGCGGTCATGGAGCCCAGATGGGCGGTCGCGGATCTGCCTAGCAGAACGCGACAAGTCAGTGGATCAAATCAAGGTGGCATGTTCAGCTCCTTTCAAGAGGCATGAGTTCAGCGGTCATCGAACCCGCTATGGGAATGCGTTCACGAATACCTGGTACGGCATGACGTGCTCCTTATTGGTCAAGTTGTCGGGAGATGGCGTGGGGAATCATTTCTGCCACGCTATTGGAATCATGGCATAAAATGGAAAGTTATGCAAGCAAAAGTTGTATTTTTCGTTTGGCAGGTTGCTGGCATTTGCCGGGCATTTATTCCTAGTCGTCAGGGCGACTGTGGGGAAATTCATTTGACAAAGGAAGGGCGTGACGCGAGACATCGTCGTATCGCTCGGACGCCAACGCGCTGTCGTTGGCCGTCGCCGTCACTACCCATTTTCCTTGGCGACCCAAACGCAGACACGACGAAAAACCGTCCACTGACATTCAGTCAGCAGGCGGTTTGTCGGGTGTATATCGCCGAGCTGAACGATACGCCGGAACGCGAGAACGATCCGCCGCAGGCGCAATGGCGCTGACGATGACGGTGCCAGGCACCGTGATTGGCCGCCATGTGCGCAAGGAGCTGGAGGAGGGGGGTTCACTCTGCTCAAGGCCCAGATCACCCAGCGCGTGGCTTACCCAGAGCTTTCGATGCGGGGCTTGGCCCCTAGTGTGATAGATCCCGAAGGTGCGGCCGCGCGGGATGTGGCGCGGGTTGCCCGTGAGATTGGTTTCAGGTTTGAAGGTGACGCTCGTGTCCAAGCAGCTTGATAGCATCCTCAGCCGGGCGACCACGACTACGCCGCGCAAACAGACGCCGGTACCTGACAGCAAATCCGATACTGCACCTGCAAAAGTTACGACCTTGAAGCCGGCGCTCAAACCGTCGGCTGAACCTCAAAAATCAATCAACGTCTATGTGCCCTTTTCAGTGGCCAAGGCACTCAACGTGATGGCCGCACAGGAAGAAGTGACAGTGCGCAGCTTGGTCCTGCGAGGGCTGAAGGAAATCGGCATCGATGTTTCCGACAATGAAATCCGGGACAAACGTAAGTAACCAAGTGATGCTGCGCTTAGCTTGGGCAGCGGTATGAGACATTTCAAACAATGTTCGTATTTATAAATAACTCACTTTTCAAATATATATCCAATAATGGCCATTACCAATGCAATATATATCAATATTACGCTACAATTGTGGAGAAACGAATTAATTATTAATCGCAAAATTAGATGTTCTATTTCGCTATCTTCGTCATGATATATATCGGGACCACCAAAATATATAATGACGAGAGGCAGCAATATTACATTCTATATTAGTATTATTACCGCTTCAATCTTTGAATAGAAATTGTCATTAAGAACGCATACGGCGAGTATTGTGGCAGCAAAAGTCCTAAGTAACGCGTTCTTGGCCATCAGTCGATCGTATACTTCGATCAAAAAACCTCTCAGCGCGATGGAATCGCGATAGCGATCCCGCACAAGTTTTCTCCATCTCATTCTCTGTGACCGGGTCACTGGGACAAAAAGTAAGCCATGAACTCGGCGCATACGTTGCCTTTCTGGGCTGCTCGATCATCACTCCTGATTCTATCCACCTGCTGGGTCCCAACGCAATGGGCTGAGCGTGTGTCGGCGCCGCACTTCAAACAACACTTTTAAAATCGTGACAATTTTTTTTGTTGACAATCGCCGACAAGTGGGTGATTGTGGAGGTACGGAACAACAGACCAATAGAAAACTATGGCGACGT
Source organism: Hyphomicrobiales bacterium (assembly GCA_046290415.1). Lineage (GTDB taxonomy): Bacteria > Pseudomonadota > Alphaproteobacteria > Rhizobiales > MH13 > MH13. The sequence goes on along the minus strand of JBKAGN010000006.1, from coordinate 76,866 downwards.
ATCAAGGAATGTACCTGAGGGCAGTGCGAATAGAGCGAGGCGGTATTTCAGTTAGCGAATACCTGAAGGCGCGGCGCGTAGATCTCAGTGAAACTTATTACCGCGACCTCGAGGCAGGTCGTAAGAAAGTTCGGATAGAAACCGCGAAAGAACTAGCGGAGAAATTGGACCTCGATGCGCAGTCTTTCTTCTCTCATTTGCTCAAAGACGTCTTGGACGAGGACGTTTTCGAGAAGGTGATTAAACCCACCGTAGTAGAGGAAATGGAAACGCTTACCGAAGAGCTTGAGAAGGCAAAGGAAGATGCTGAGCTAATTCAAGCGGCTTTTGCGAAGATTTTGGGGACTAGGCGCACGGAAGTGTCCGATGAAACCGTAACGGTGTTGGACGACAACATTGACCTGCTTCCGGTAATTCACGCCGTTTACATGCGCGACCAGATCAGTTTTTCCGATGTCGAGAGTGTCCTGAATAAGAACCAGATTACTCGGGCTGTTGATGAAGTTGCCAAGTTCTTCGAGCGAAACAAATTGGCCAACATTGATTGGGAGAAGCGCTGTTTTTCACGGTTCACTATGTCGTTTCAGATACCGAAGACGAAGGTTGGTCAGGAGTTTAAGGGTAGATTTTTGCTTGAGGAGCATAAGAAGAGCGCGGCGATGAACCGAGACTCTTCCGGTGATCCTGGCACCGAGGGATGGTCATACTCAACCATCTGTATTTCGACTGCTGAGAAGATGAGAGCCTTAGTGCAGCAACAGGCTACAAAACTAGTAGCCCGCTTGGATGCTGACGAGCTCCAGCTAGGCGACGAAGGGGCAAAGCCTTTCTTTGCAAGTGTAATCATCTCGCCGCGAGATGAGTACGAACCATAATAAACGGAGGCATAGAATGTCAAAATTCCTCTACCATACAAACCCTTATGCGCGCGAGGTCAATACTGAAATCAAGAGCGCGTTTGAGGAGGATGGCAAAAAAATTGTCGCTCTCAAGGACTGCCTGTTCCATCCGCAAGGCGGGGGTCAAAAGGGTGATCGTGGCGTCATCTCAATCGATGGTGTCGAGTTGAAAGTCGTCGATACCGTAAAAGACCCATACGCCGATGACGGTGCGCCGATCATGATCGTCGAAGGCGATATTGATGCGGTCTCTTCTGGTCAGAGCGCCCAGGCGAAGTTGGATTGGGACTTCCGGGAGAAACAAATGCGTCTCCATGGTGCTGTCCACATGCACCATTGTGCGATGGAGGATATTTCGGGGCAGAAGATTCCGAACCCTCGCACCTCTGACCTGATGGAAGATGGGACGGCCTTCAATCGTTATGACACTGATCTCGTCAACGAAGAGCTGGCCGTGAAGGCGTCAGAACGTCTTGCAGAGATCATCGCGAACGGTGCCCCGGTCACGATGGAAGATGATGCGGAACGTGACGGTTTCCGTTGGTGGCATTGTAACGGGCACTCGATCCCGTGCGGTGGCACGCATCTGAAGGATATCCGCGAGGTTGGCCCGCTTGCGATTTCCTACACGCAGAAAAAGGGCAAGCCGAAAATAACAATAACAGCGAAATGAGCAACTTCATGAACTCCAGTTAAACGGGGCGATCCACTTCGTTGTGGCGCCCTTACCCGAAAGGAAAGTAAAATGGGTGCTTGTACCATGTCTTGTAAGACTACCGAATTTAACCCCGACATCCGAGTCGTCGAAGAACTTCGGCAGGATGACATCATCGACCTCGAACTAGGCAATATCGTGGGGATCAGGATTCCTGGTTACTACGACAAAAAGCTTTCCCAAGAGGCCGCAACGAACGTGATCAACCAACTTGATCTGGAAGCCTATGAAGTGGCCCCTGACATCGGTAAATTTGGGATGGCTATTTTCGACGTATCCTCTGATCGTGCGAAGATGTTCGAGTACTACCGGCGTGCTCCGGTTGATCTCAAGAGGTTGAGGCAGTTCTTTGCGCCATATCTGGCGCCAATGGATAAAGTTCGCCTTGAGTTGCAAGAGATTTGGCCAGGCGGTTCTCTCCTCGAACGGCTTCATGGTCAGACAATGTTTTGCGGGCTAGTGCGGGTCTTTGGAGAGGGGTCCGAGGCGCGACCACACCAGGACATGGCACATTGGGATGTTCCAGAATCGATTCCGGCACACACACTGAAAACTCAGTTTGCTATGAACATATATCTGTCGAGCGCTGAGGGAGGTGGAGATCTGGAGCTGTGGAATTATGGCCTCAGCAACAAAGCTCAGTATGATGCCACGAAGGAGCCGGGCGACTATGGGTTGAGCCGTAGCAAGATCGGGCCCTCGTCCGCTAAAGTCAAGCCGAAGACCGGAGATCTCATAATCTTCGATGCACAACGCATCCACGCGGTGAGCAAGATTACAGAAGGGGTGCGCATAGCCGTAAGCGGGTTTATCGGTTATCGCGGCGCTAGTCTCCCACTTACGACGTTTTCATAATTTGAAATGTAGGGTCGCGGCTCATATTGCCGCGACCCGCTGTTGCCCATCAGCTGATATAAGATGGTTACCACTTAAGATCTTACGCCTGCGCTCGATCGATCCCTAGTTCAAGCTCAGCGTTGACCGTACGTTCCAGAGCATCTCGCAGTTTATCAGCGGTGATAAGGGAATTGGTGGGGTCCGCCCAGGATGGGAAAGGCGGCAAGGGTTCGTTTTCCACTACGATTATATAGGCCTCGATACCAAGGCAGAGCGCTGCCATGGCCTCGCGGGTGAAGAGCTCTGTAGGCCTGAAACATGGCAAGAAGAGCTTGTTGACCCTATTCATGTTTAGTGCGCAAACAGGTCCCAATTCTGAGATCGCAGGTGTAAGCGACTGAATATAGGTTTGCTTCTCAGATCGATAATCTGTAAATATAACTGGCTTAGGTTCGATGCTCATTTTGAGTACAGACCGTCGAGAATTGAGCCACCTATTACATAGTTCTTGTAGTTCCTCCGTCATGGTCACGCCATCGTAAATGGCGAGGCAGGAAGTCAAATAGTCGATTTGCATGTCGAAGGGTTCTCACGAATATCATGATTCGGGCATGGTCCAACGCAGTGATTACTTTACTATTGTGACATTGGAAAGCGGCACCTCAACAGCTTTAGTACCGCACTGCCAAGCTCGCCGAATCCTTCATCTTCTGCCGGCGCTTGTCATAGGCGAGGGTGGTGGTGACCGAGGCATGGCCGACGGTCTTCTGTACCGCCTCCACGGGATGCTCGCGCTCCAGCGCTTCCGTCACCAAGGTAGCCCGCGCGGAGTGAGGGGTGACGCTCGCAGGTAGCCCCGCCATCTGCGCATAGCGTTTGAACAGCTTGTAGAACGCATCGCGGGTCATTGGTCCATTGGTGCCGTTGAACATCGCCTGAAACAGCCACGCATCCGGCCCATAGCTGTCTTCGCGTTCAACACTCATGGCGCCGATATAGGTTTGGAGGTCCTCAACACAGGCCGGGTTGATGGCTACGCGATGCCGGTGGCCACCTTTGATGGTAAAATCCAGCACCCAATAGGCCTGGTCCTGATGCAGGTCTTTGACGCGCAACCGACAGGGCTCGCTCACCCGGCAGCCCGTGTAGAAATACACACTGAGCAACGCCCGATCGCGCAAACCTTGGAGCGTTTCCAGATCCGGTGCGTCGAGCATGGCGCGCACCTGCTCGCGGGATAGGGCTGGGGTCTCAACGGTCTGAGAGGCCACCTTCGGCCGCTTGACGCCCGTGGTGGGGTTCAGCGGAGCAAGTTGTTGCTCGCACAGATGGGCATAGAGCGACGAGACGGCCGACAAACGCGTGGCGATCGTGCGGGGGCTTGCGCCGTTCGCCATCATGGCGTCCCGCCAGGCAATGACGTGGGCACGCGTGAGATTGTAGAGCTCCTGCGAGGACTGCACGCCATGGAACCCGATGAAGTCGCTCACCGCGTCCTTGTAGGCGGCGCGCGTTTGCGGCGACGTGAAATTGGCCAGCCAGATGTTCTCCTCGGGGAGGGCGGCCCAGAGCTCTTGTGGCGTCGCCGGCGTCACCTTCCCGAGTATGGCAAGGGAACGGCTCACCGCCGCGGCCCTTCAAACTCGCAGAAGCGAAGAGCTACAAACGGCGGGCGGTTTTCTCCGCCGTGAGTGTGGCCAGGGACAGGTGCAGTGCGGAACTGATTATCTGGGTTGTCGTCGCCGAAAAATGTGCCCTCTGTGACCAGTTCGCGCTCATGCTGGTGGGCACCATCAAGCGGCATATCCGCGCGTCCCCCGGTTGTTCCCACTTCAAGATTGGGCCCGGCTCCGACAAGAAAACGGCCCTCGCCAGCGTCGAACTCAACCCAACCATCGGGGCAATCTTCGGAATGGAAGGCAACGACCGACGTTCGAAAGCGTGCAAGCAGGGCCTGTAATGTGGCTTCGGTAAAAGCTTGATCCTCAAGAAGTTCGTCGACGACCCGCTCCGCCGTGAGGACTGTTGCTGTATCCCGGGCTGTTTGAGTGGCAACACTCTCGACAACGAAGTAACCCGCCGCTCCAAAAAAGGCAGCGATCCCAATCACCAACGTCATGACATATCTACCGATTAGGAACGCGATGGCTGGTTCAAGCTGAGAACCATCTTTTGTTACGATGCCGCTACTGTAGTGTCTTTTGTCGGCGGTAGCGGGCATAAACCAAGCCGCCATAAGCACCCCAAAAATGCTACCAGCGATTGCGGCTACGGCTAATTGAAAAAAGCCCCACATTGAGTTTGCCTCCTTTATCACATGCTTTTAGTCTATACATAAAGTATGTTATGTGTAAATTACATGGTCTTACACTTTGCAAGAGGAACTTCTCTTTTCGCTTGCTTCAGTGCCACGTTTGTCATGCGTACCGACATCTCACCAGCTGATGTCGTTGGGCTAATAAGTTCGCTGGCGATAGGGCAACGCAGCCAAATGGCTTCAGCTGATGAAATCAAGCTAAAATCCGCGAATGTTCTGCAGATGGAGTCGAATGTTGGCTTCAAGGAACGGGGACGCGCGATCAGCATAAGATGCCCGCATTGCCGGCATGTTGGCACCTTTGAAACGATTGGTAGACAGGTGACCTTCAGCAAAGGCGCCTACAATCTGCGCTCAAGCAATCTCGTGATGCAGTTTACGGCTGCTATGCGCACGTGCCCAAATCCAAACTGTAAAGGGCTCGTATTTGTTGTCGAAAAGGACGGCCAGACCGAAAACGATAGGCAGATAGAGGTTTGTCTGCCTCCAGAAGTAATTGATTTCAACGCTGATGGGCTTGGCGAAAATTATCTAAGCGTCCTGGGCGAAGCCGTGAAGTGTCATGCGGCAGGTGCACATCGCGCTGCTGCCATGATGGTTAGGCGCCTGCTTGAAGAAATCTGCGAGCAAGAAGGGGCTGAAGGACAAAGTCTACACCATCGACTTGAGGCGCTCAAAAGCAAAGTCACGCTTCCTCAAGAACTATTCGATGCGATGTTGGAGCTCAAAGCACTTGGTAACGATGCAGCTCACATAGAGGCAAAAGCGTACGACAACATAGGTGCAGACGAAGCCGCGGACTCGATTGAACTCGCTAAAGAAATTCTGAAATCCCTGTACCAGTTGAAGGGTCTCGTTGCACGTCTGAAAGCTCGCAAGAACACGACCAGCTAACGAGCGTCTTGACGGACGCGTGCAAATAGACTGGTGCTAGCTAAGCGCTCTGGTCTCGATCACTCGAATTTTCGAGCGAAGACGCTGCGAGTAGGACCGAAGTTCTTTCCGTATACACGACACACTCTTTTCGAGCTCGCTTACTCGTTCGGCGACCTGAATACGTGCATCTTCAGCTTGCCTCTGTGCATCTGCTTTGCTGGCGCTCGGATTGTGTTCAAGAAACTCTGGATCGTCGAAATCTATGCTATGTGGGACATGAATGGCCTGAAACGTGAGGCTCAGCTTGTCTGCATCTCTTGCAGAAGCCTCCAGAAAACCGTCCAGCTCTGAAGGAAGCTGCTGCAGACTTTGAGCACGCTTTAGAAGCCGCTCAAACCCGTTGGTGTTTTGTTCTAGGGTGTGGGCCGCATGCGGATTGAAAAGCGGCAGGGGCCGATCCTCGAACAAAGCCGGGTCTTCGCCATCGAATTGAGTAGCCCAGAAATGGCTAGTAATATCCTGAAGCTCGTCGCTTAGCTTGCGGTCAAAGCGCTCAGCATCTGCGAGCTTTAGCAGCATTAAATCTCGCGCCTGAAACTCACTCTGTTCGTTCAACAGTGTGAGTTGCCTCCACACCGGACGAGCCGCTAACCAGGCCGCGAAAATGGCCACCAACCAACCTATGAGAAATTGGTATTTCCCGACTGATGCAATCATATTTTGGATCAGCCCAGAAATGTTCGTCAAGTTTTCAGCGTTCGCCATGGCTTACAACACACCTCCGGCGCGTATGAGTATTGACGTACTATTGTCATTCTCTGCTAATATTTGTCTAGCATTGAAAGCTTTTTAAGCACTGGGGACTGCTATGCCATTTCGGCTGATAAAAGGAACGTTTGAACCAACCTTCGGTCGGCCAGATGGCGATTCTATTCGGTTTGTCGCAGATGATCCGACGCCATTTTACCGGCTAAGGCGCCGCGGTTGGGGGGCGAGATTGAACCCAAGCAATAAGAGCATTCAGTTGCGTTATGAAGGCATCGACGCAATGGAGAAACGGGCTTTGACTCCCTACTCGTCCAATGCGACCGCAGCAAACCTCGAGCTTACTAACACTAGTGGTGGTACAACTAGTTCAAGGGGCTATATCTACACCAACCAACTCGGCCCACGTGGCCGCCCGATCGCCTTCGTTTTCGCCGGAGATACAGACCAAGCAGATGGCAGTGAGATCTTCGTACCCGCCGAGACGATGCTCAATAGCGTAAATGCCGCGTTGCTTGCTGAAGGGCACGCATACCCGCTTTTTTATGACACGCTGTATGACGATATCCGCGAGGCTCTTTCCGAGCTTGCCTTGAACGCCCGCGGTAGACGCCAGAATGTATGGAGCGCAGATCAGACAAACTCAGGTTTCGAATGGACGGGAGACGTTTCTACTTTACCGCCAGTCTTTCCCAAGCTCTGGCGGCGCATAGATGACTTCATTGGAGATGAGACGTTCTTCGACGAGAACCGACCAATGGCCGGTTTGAAAGCGTGGATCGAAATGATGAAACCGGAGAGAGTTAGTGTGCCGTCACAGGGATTGTTCACCGGATTTGATAATCTGATCGAAGTGACTGAAGACCGGGTACAAATGATTGTCGAGCCAGAGAAGGTCGTCATCAGCTCACAGACGGGGTGACACATGAAACTCCCGAACTCCCCCAGTCTATTTACAATCATCGGTGTCCTTCTTGGCGTAAGTGCGGATCAGGTCATTGAGCTCAGTTTTGGGCTCTATGACCGGGTGCAAAGTCAGCAACAAGCGACCATTGAGCGCCAACACGCCAACATTGAACGTATCATTGAGGTTTGGAACGCGGATGGAACTGTTGGCGAAAAAGCTGTCTTCACGGGGGTACTCGTGCAGAGTGGAATGGTTCCGCCATCCACCGCCTGCAGTTTGGTGGCTTATGCGCTGAGTACCGAAGACCGCGTTGCTGTTTTTAGAAGTCTGGCTTCCACCTTTCCGGCTGAAGCCCGCTCGGAGCTCTTCGTCAATCCCGAGTGCAACCTAACCGCCTCTTACACGACACCAGTCGGCCTAGTTGAACAATCGGACAGTGTGGTTGAAACTGGAGAGGCCGTTAGCTGCCCTTCAGGCCGAGTTTTTACGCAGTTCGGATCAGTCGAGCACATGGATTTTGGACGCCAATTACAGTCTTTTGCAACCGGTCGGCCATTTGAGATCACAGCACCAGAACACATAGACGGTTTTGATACTGAAAACGTGGTGGTGCGCTACTTTGATCGGGAGAAAGAGAACGCTGCTGCCGAATGGCATGATTACCTCGAGCGCGTGATGCCGGAGATCGACTTCAAGTACGCGTATGTGCCGGGTTTTGATGACGTTGTTGGTGGCCGAGATCAGTTTGAATTGTGGTGGCCGCAACGCCGTGAAGTTCCGAGTAGTCTGAATGAAATCGAGTGTCTCGCCTCCAGCGAAACCAAAGGAACGAAATTGGCATGAGCACAGACATCGCTGCCGCTGCGGAGCGCAGCATCACTAGCCAGGGCGAGCTTCTAACAACGCTGTCACTCGCGGTGATCGGTGGGCTCTTGGCTGTTATTCTCAGAGTCCGAATTCACAATTCATCCAACCCAGCTAGCGTGATTGATTTGAGATGTGTCTGGGTGATGTGGATTGCGATGGGGTTGGCTGCGGTTTCGATTGGGCTGAGCTACCTTGTGTCCGGAATGCTGGTTCAAATGTCTCCTCAGATATTTTCGGCAGTGTTTGACAGCACAAAGGCGTTCTCAAGTCAGGATTTCGGAAACGCGCCCGTATCGACGATGATGACGCTATCTTTCGCGCAATTCGTCTGTTTTTGTTTGTCAGTAATCGCCGGAACGATCTTTGTGTTTTCCAACCGAAAGTAATTTGAGGGAGCTATATGCCCAATCGACGCGAAATCCTTTGGTTTGCAATCACGGGCGCAACCGGCAGCTCTTTGTTGATGAGCAATCGTCGAGCCGAAGCGCAAATCTTGGAGGAAACCTCAGATATTTTAGATGGTAGTATAGAATTTAGCCCAGACTTTTATCGATCAAGCCGACGGCTGTCTGCTTCGCTGATCGATATACGATCCACGTATAATGGGCCGTTTGGATACGAAAACGCTGAATGGGCAAATGGGGCTTTTGACGCACTGCGCTTCGCATTTGATGGCTTCGGTGAAAACGCCAACGGGTTTGAGCTAGCTAGATCCCGATACTTCGACTTTATCAATACAGAGTTCGGCTTCTTCACAGCTCGTCAAATGGAACAGAAATTGAATGAGCAACGAGATGCCTTTAGCGCTTGGTGTGAAGAGATTGGTATCATTCCAGGTAGTCCGCTATTCTTAGATTTGATTTCTAGCCAGGCGCTGTTCACAATTCTGTACACACAGGCCAACCAGAGCGAAGTCTCGGAGTCAGATGGTCTACCCTTTTTTGATAGCGTGACGTGGGTCTGGCCATTCTGTGGTGATTGAATGTTTTAAAATACACAGTGAAACAGTCGCAAAGCTGATGACGGTACTTACGAGCTGCTTGATATATCCCTTTTGGTGATGCTTGCCAGAATGGGGGCACGCCAGTATCAAGTGTCCCAGCGGCCGCAAGCATTACCAGCTTCCGCCGCGCCTGCCGTTCGATTCCAGAAAAGCGCCGCACATAGTTTCGATTGCCGAGCTTTTCAGTGTCCTTACAAGCAAACGTTGGAGTCACCTTTGTAACATAGACTGCGAGACAGTTCCTGTGAGGCAGGAAGCCGCACTTTTTGCGCTTTTTCAAAAGCAAGTTGCTTCCCATGCACCTTTTCCAATTGGCGAACGGGTGGCAAAGCCACGAGGAGAAGCGCAGCGGGCGCAACAGATCCTCGCGGAGCGAACAATCTGTGAGCCTGGGAAGACCGCGCCTTGGTGGCGGCGTTGGGGGCAGCGCCCCCAGCATTGGCATAGAGCGAACCTTACAACCCCGCCCACATCCGCTCAGCAAACAGCCGCTCTTCCGGCCCAATCGCATGCAGATAAATGGCGGTGGTGGAGAGGGCGGCATGACCGAGCCAACGTTGCACTAGTGTGAGCGGCACACCTGAGCGGATCGCATGGACACCAAAGCCATGCCGCAACCCGCGTGGGCAGGCATGGGTGCCGGCAATCTCCGCCGCCGCCATGACCTGCTTCACCTGTCGCCATGCATGGCCACGATGCCACGGCCATAGGTAAGTGCAATCCGCCGACGACCTCTGCCGATCCAACTGATGAGTGGTCACCAAGAGATCAACCAGCGTAATAGGTATGGGAACTTCGCGGATCACTGTCCGCTCCCGTTTTTTGAGCGAGCGGATCGCAATCACCCCTTCACGCGTCTGGATCGTTGCCGGCGACAGGTTCAGCGCTTCGGTGACGCGACAGCCAGTAAAGAGCAACGTTTCGCAAAGGGTACGCACATCAGGTGCAGCCTGACGGGCTGCCACCAAAAATCGCTGCCGTTCTTCCGCATTGAGATACTTGCGGTCCGCATTCTGCGCATACAGCGCCTGATACGCGGGAAAAACGTGCTGCGTCATGCGCAATGCTTTCTGTTTGTTGCTCTTTTTGGCCTCCCTGTCAGCCTCAAGTACGCGACAAAATTGGGAAAAGTGTCGCGTTGGGAAAAAAGCCACGGCTAGTCAGGGCCAGCGGCTTGCTCAACGTCATGCTAAGCCGAACGGACTCCGCAAGGCAAGGAAAAATCAAATTAGAATCAACGCGGTAACACTTTTCCCAATTCTGTCGCAGCTTTCTTCGAGCGAGGTACGCGATGACCAAACCGCCTTCATCAGATCAACCCGGTGCGTCCACCAATCACGCCGACAATTTTGGCCTGTTAGCACTCTTGTTCGGCGGGTGCGGCGTGGTGTTTCTTTTGTTTGGCGTGCAGCAAACGTCCGTCTTCGGTGAGACCTGCTACCACCTGGGCGATGTCTCCATGAATACGGTGTGCCTGCACCGCGAACTCTATCTCGGCGGCTGGGTGGTCAGCATCGGTTTGTTGTTCTTCGGCGCGTTGCAGATGATCAGATCAGCCGCGCAAGGGCCGCGGGCATGAGAAATCCCCTCCTTCTGTTGGCCGCTGCCATCACGCTGAGTGCCTGTCAGTCTGATGCCTTTCTGTTGGAAGCGCTCAACTACGATGTAGGGCCACTGCCAGAGACCAACACACTGCAACTGGCGGGCACGTCGCTGAACACCAGTGGCAATCGCGGCATGTCAATCGAACAGGCCAGCGCCTTCTTCGGTGATCACCGTGGCAGCACCGTCAACTATTTTGGCATCGTCGAAGATATCCGCATTCAGGGGAATCGCGCGGAGCTGGAACTCCTGCCCATCACCACATCGATCGCCAAACGCGAGTGTGAAGTCGCTGACCTGCGGCGGCGTTACGGTTGCCGCGAACAGGCCACGCGGTCATTCACCACGGTCACTTGTCTGGTGCATGACTGGCCTGCGCTCAATCAGGCCACCGGTGGCCGCCTGTTGGCGAACTGGCGTAATCGTGAGGCTGATCATCGCAACTGGGACAGCCTGCACGTGGAAGGCACCCTAACCCTGCTGCGGCCAGAGCAGCGGCGGTACGGGCGCTATCGCAACGGCAATCTACGCTTCGGCCAACTGGGCGGTCTGCGCACCGTCACCTGGTCCTATGACAGCTTCCTCATCGATCACTGCCAAGTGCGCGGTTACGACGAGGAAATTCTCTAGGCGACGCCGAACGCGATTCAATCTCTTTTCTGCATAAAGGACTAATCATGACCATCTACACCACACCAACCGTCCCTGCGCATGACACCTTTGGAGTCGTCACCGCTGAAGTGAGCTGCCTACGCAATCGCGATTTTCAGTTCGATCAAGCAATCCTCGACGAACTCAATCAGAAACTCGAACAAGCGGCGAAAGCCAAGGGAGCCAACGCCGTGGTTGGCGTGTCCTACCAGCTGATGATGCCAAAGATCGCTGGTTATGTGCAGTTTCAGATGAGCGCCATTGGCACCGCGGTCAAGACATAATGCTTCTCAGCTAAGGACTGTTGTTTGCATAGTCCTTCTATGCTCCGTCCCTGCAACGGTTCAGAATGCGCAATACAACGTCTCGGATTATCAATCATAATAAAGAAAGGTATAGTTCCTGCCGATTCAACTGAACCAAGATCGGCAGGAGCCTGTTCCTATGGGACGTAACATTTTGGTGTTTTCGGATGGCACCGGCCAGATTGGTGGTCTGCAACCCGATCAACGCCTCTCCAATGTGTACAAGCTGTTTCGGGCGATGCGGCCTGATCCGCAGTCGCCGATTGATCCCGCCAAACAGGTTGCGTTCTACGACGCCGGCCTTGGGGTCGGCGAGATTAGAGAGCCGTTCTTCAAGCGTGTTCGTAGCTTTTTGGCGTCCGCGCTAGGCGCGGGCATCGATGAGAACGTAATCGACTGCTACGAGTTCATCATCGGCAACTATCGACCCGGCGACCGTGTGTTGTTGTTCGGCTTTTCGCGCGGCGCCTATACGGTTCGTGCCGTGGCCAACGTCATGAATCTGTGCGGGGTGCCGACGAAAATGTCAGATGGGTCGCCGGTGCCGCAAACAGGCGAAGCTTTGCGCAAGATCGCCAGCGATGCGGTACTCTACGTGTACAACCACGGCGCTGGGAAAAAACGTGGCGACGAACCCTACTACAGCCAGCGCGAAGAAAAGGGCCGACGCTTTCGCAACAAGTACGGCAGCGCGCCGCTCAAGGGAGAAAACGTCCAAGGCAACGTGCAACCAACCTTTGTCGGCGTTTTTGATACGGTAGCCGCACTGGATAGCGCAGTCGTTGGCCGCGTGCTGCTGTTCCTGATCTATGCGATTGCCGTGGCAGCGATTGTGGCAACGTCGATGGGGGCTGCATGGTGGCTCGTCGCCCTATTGTGGCTAGCGACGGGTGTTGTTGGATTTTTCTACGGCAAGCTGCTGTTGTCTCAGTTCAAATACTTCTCGCCCGAAGGACGTACCCTCAAGTTCAAAAATCCCGGTGATTGGTGGCAAATTTGGCAGAATGGTCACCGCGCTGTTTGGAACAGCCGACACTTTGATGCTTATCTAGATTCTGACGTTCAGCACGCCCGCCATGCGCTGGCGATCGATGAGCACCGGGCCAAGTTTCCCCGTGTCATTTGGGGCTCTTCGACCGAAGCTGAAAAGACAGTCGGTCGCCAGCCAACTTGGCTTAAACAGGTTTGGTTTGCCGGTTGTCACAGCGATATCGGTGGCAGCTATCCTGAACATGAATCGCGACTGAGCGACATCGCGCTCGATTGGATGGTCGACGAAGTACGTGAATGCGTGCCGGAGGTGCAGATCAATGAAGCGCTGCTGAATCGTTGGCCAGATCCGCGCGGGTTGCAGCACGACCAAACCTACATGCCTGGGTTGGAATGGCTAGGTATCAAGTGGAAACGGAAGATTCGAGCAGTGCCAGATGGCGGTGATCTTCACCCGTCCGTGATTACCCGCTTGCAAGCGGAGGCGGCGCCGATCGAAGGGATGATGGTACCGTACCGTCCACCGCAGCTTATTGGTCACGTCAAGGTGCGCCAGATACCTGGATTTGCCGAAGCAGCGAGCGAGCAAGAGGCAAAAGCATAGCCGCTGTTAAACACCCTGGCGACGGACGTGAAGAGTATCAGACCTACGATCTGTTTGCCCTCAATCTGAATGGGCAGCAACTGGCATGGGTTAGTAAACACTAATCTCGCCGATCTCGATCGTCATGCCTTCGAACGTAATTTCGACTTCGTCGGCCATGGTACCAACGATATTGCAGTTCACTGTTATGCCTCCCGTCGGACAATAGCGTGGTGCTCCCCACGGTCGCTCATTCAGTCGGGTTCGAATGGCGACGCCTTCGGCCTCGGCGCCTTCGGCGAACGTTGCCTGAATACCAGTCACTTCCCGTGTTTCTAGCAAGTTGAGCGAAATCTGCGCGCGTGGTTCACCAATTGAGCGCCGCACCTGCCAGCCGCATGGTGATCCGGTAGACAACAAGTTGCTGGGACTACAATTCGAATTCGGGGTGTCGCCAAAAAACGATGCGATCTCGAATGGCTTGGAGTGGGGCAACTGATCGCCGCTTCGAGCGGCAATCTGGTCGTGAAAAGCTCGGACTGCATCCATACGCAGCACCGATATGAAACCTGTTTCAATGGCGCCGGTGTCAGCTACTACCAAACCAAGAGGAAGGCCCGCTTCGCCAATCCCGCCACCTCTTGCTCGAACTGGGCTGCCACTATCGCTCTGCACCACAGCATCTTGTTGCGGGCGTAGGGTTCTGATCGTGAATAGCGGTGCCGCGTCGGACAACGCAATGATCTCAACAGGGACATTGTCCAATCCAGTAGCCTGACCGGCGGCACGCCGCTCATAGCCAACCGTACGACCTTCTTGAATCAACCGTTGGATGAAAGGTGCGGCGTTACGGTCGCCGCGAGACGAAGCGGGGCATTGGCCGCCCAACGCACCCACTAGCTCAACAATGGCCAAGTCCAAATCAGCATGAATGTGGATCGCGTTGCCCGCGCCGCGACGGTCTTGGGAGCCGCTGACGACCACACCGGCCTCTGGCTGGACGACATGCTTTACTGTCGCCAGCCAGCACGATCCCAAATGCCCGTAAACCCAGCCCTGACCCTCGTTGAGTCCGCTTTGCACATACACTGTCTCAGCGCGCGTCGGCTGGATTTGACCGCCAAGTGCGGTCAAGCAGGCAACTGTTAGGCCAAGTAGGGCTTTCCTTCTCTTAGGGATGGGTTTGTGAGGCCGCGCTGCTGGATCATGCGTGACGGTTGTTGCGTCAGAGATTGATGGTTGCGTGGGGTGTTCGCCCGTTGTTCCCCCGCGCAAAAACAGAGGCACAAACTGCAAGATAAGTCCCACAAAAAAAGCAAACGCCGTAAAAGTACCGAACAACCAAACAATATTTGGATCGCCGGCCAAACGAGCCGCCAACGTGAGGGACACCTGTTCAGGCTCAAAAGCGGTTTCTCCAGCATTAGACGGCACTGGTACGAATACATCGACTGAGTTTGCAGCGGTATTCACCATCAATGTTACGCCCCGTTCGCTTTCCGGGCGGGCGTCTAGATATCCCCACCACCTTTCATCGCCCGCCGACAGGCGTGACCCGGCCGGAACGTCAAAAGTGCCAGACGGATAAAGTCGGTTCGCGGCAAGCGGAAGCGGAACAAACCTGGCGATCTGCTCAACGGGAACGAAGCCGAAAATTCGATCAATCGCCCGCCCAAATATCGATAGTTTGGCCGAATGCAGCGCCAAGACTTGCGTACCTGGCTCCTGCAAGCCGGAAACTTCAAGACCAACGTCAAGCGTTCCTGCTATGGGCAAGCGGATGGCTTCGCTCCACAGGCAAGTAGCCGCCGTCGGGCTCAGAACAAACGTTGGCGGAACATCATTTCCGGTTGCTGGCTGGCCAAGCGTGCTCCAATGAATTGGTCCATCGAACGCTATGCTTAATCGTCCTGACAGCTCTTGTGTTACGAATACTGTCGTCCCAGACTCCGGACGAATTACGATCTCCTCGGTGCACATCGATCGCTGACCGTAGCCCGTCGAGACTAACGCAACCGGCAACAAGTATTCGCTTTCACTGGCGTTTTGGATAGTCGTTGCTAGCGTGTCTACCCTCATCTCACCGGCGATCAAAACGCGCTGTTCTGGCAAAGTCACGATATTGATAATCATAAGGGCCAGAAGGATCGCCACTATGATCAGGGAGACTCGACGTCTTTTTGACGAGCCATCCATCGCAGTTCCTTGCCGGACGGTGTTTGCTATTCGTGATTTCCTGAGATGATCGTTTTCAGGCTTCATGAGCCATTGTGCCCTAGTGGGTGATGATCAACGTTACCTCGTCAACGCGCGGTCCCGTGCGCAGCCGTCGTTCAACGATAAGTGTCGCAATTTGTTGGAATTGCGAGTCCGGTAAACTGAAGCTGCACCAGTATTGAAACGCGGTTGATCGCTCGCCAGGCGCTCCCGCACGATTGCACCGGCCTTCTACCGTGTTTTCATCCAGTCTCAAGCTCGCCGACAACGCAATTGCTCGTTGTGAATTGATAGCAACATGCAACGTCGAGGACGCTGGGTCTGGAGAGTAGGACACCGGCAACAAGGGCGCGTCCGGGTTAATCGCACAGTCCTGTCCCGCCCGCACTGAAACGGCGAAATCCCCGCCATCATACTGGGAGAGTTCTTCCTTGTGTTGCCACCCACCGTGGCGTTCAAGCGTCAGGAATTCTGATTGCTGAGGCGTAGAGAAGCTACTCTGAGCCCAGTACTGTCCGTCCCTCGTGCGGGCGACGAAACAGAGCGCCGTATTTGGTTCTGGATTGGGGATGAGGATGGTTGCGGGATCAGAGACGGCTACAAGAGGGCCCAGCAATGCTCCGGCGACCATGGTTCCAGCTACAGGTGTTGAAGCTCTGAACTCCTCATCCACTCTAGCCTCTACCACAGTCTGGGCGGGCACCGCACTAACTTGGATGAAAGCTATTGCTCCTGCCAGAGTCGCAAGTCTCATTATCGGACCACATCTATCTCAACTGAATAGCCTTCCCGGTCACCACACATCATATCGCCACTTAATACAGTAGACCCTTCCGCCAAATAGCTTGTGATTCTGCAGTCGGTCACCCCTGAGGATACGATTTGCCCAAGATTAATCGAAAAACTGACGCGGTCCCCCGAAAAGTTGCCCGCGTATTTAACATATTCACCATTTCTAACTCTGCTTCTGGAGCTGTATACGTTGAAATCCCCGGTTTCCGCAACGTATTCCGTGATATTCATATCAATATTCCCCCCAGAATTTTCTAAAACAGTTTGCGCGCTATTCGTTTCAGAGGACGCTGTTATTTGAATTATATATGATGGCTTAACCGCAAAAACTAAGTCCAAAGCAGCTGAACGAAGCAAAGTATCACCACTTCCAAGCGCCGTATTTAGAGCCAGTCGTCTTAAATTTGTGTCTGTGCTGTTCATCGCCTCTTCGAGAGTGACAATTCTTACGATCGGATCGGCCGAGCTAAGGCCATCCATTACACGCTGCATTTGAGCTACGCGTTCACCCGCTGACTGGGCCGAAACACTAACCGTAGAACTGAGACACGCAACGAGACAGATTGCGAGAAGTCGCATCGAAACCCCCTGAATTCATGTGCTAATTGATTTAAGCGCTTAAGCCTCTGTACTAAATGCGCCAATCTAAAGTGTGACATTCACATATAAAACAGACGTCCTCAATATCGCTCGGAGTCGGCGCTGTTTCTAGTGAGCGTATGACGGCTTCAGAGAATATCAGGTGCGGTCTGAGGCCCCTAGTTCAAAAACTACGACTTTAGATTGCTTGATTCATCGAAACGCATAGTAGGCGTTCCAAGCCAGCGCGATATCCCGGAAGCTCCATTCCTGTAGTCGGCCATGCTGGGGACTGGAGCGGTGTGGGCATTGGTTGAGACCGGACTCTTTTTTGAACTTATGAAACCACCCCACTGACTTGGGCTTGCCGCTCCGGTTGAGCTCAATGGCGCGGATGTGATGGCCGCTGGCCCAGCGGGTTTCTGGGTTGGGCTCAGTCGTGTCATCGAGAATGTAGCGGCGGAGGTCTTCGACGATTTGGTCTTGCGGATCGCGTGCGAGGTCTTCGCGTAGAGCGGCGACTGCTTGGGCAGCAGCTTGTTCGGCGGTTTTGGTTAGCAGGTCTTTGAGTTGGTCAGGCGCAAGTATGAGCGCGGGTTGTCCTTCCATGGTTTGGGCTTTCATTTTTGATTGTAGGCATAAAAAAAGCGCCGAGGTGGCGCGGTGATCATGAGAGTTCAGTTCTCTCGATATTGGGATTTTGCCGGGGTACAGTGTAAACTGTCAAGCAAATTAGACACCTAACAGTTCACCGAGGCGGTCAGTGACGGGGCGCATCGGGTCCACAAAACCCAGGTCATAAATCATGGTGGTGGTTAGGTTTCCGCGATGATCGACGTAGTGGGAAACGTCCTCGCGGCGGACGCCTTGGCCGACCAGCATCAATGAAATCGCAATCCGCTTAAGATCATACAATTGGAAGTGCTCGGGCACGCCATCGAGCTGTTTGAATTTATGCAGTTGGCGCTTGAAATTGTCTCGTGGTTGGGTGGCGTCCTTGTGCGACGGGAACACCAAGTGTGAGCCGGGATAGAGTTGCCGCTGCGCTCGCACGAGGTCAGCGACCCGCTGGTGGATCGGTATCGAGCGGAAGGCATACTCATAGGTCCGTTTAGAGAGTTTGATGCCTTTGGTATTGTGCTTGTGCCAGATCAGCCGCTCCAAGTCGATATGGCTGAACTCGGCTTCGATCAGTTCCTTAGGGCGGGCCATCGTCAGAAACAAAATCCCCATGAAATGACGCAGTTCCTGCAAGTTCTGCTGGGCTTGCACTTCACGTCCTAAGGCGAGGGCGCTGAGGCGCTTGTCTTTGCCCGTGCCGGTCACGACCGGGAGGGTCGTGGGTGCAGGGTCAAAGATGTGGCGGGTGATCGCTTTGATATCCGCTGGGCTGTAGTCACGGCGCTGGCGGATCGACTTACGCAGCGAGAGCGGATCGCAGGGATTACGCATGTCGACCAGTTGCATGCGGATGGCCCAGGTAAAGAGCGCCTTGGTATGGGAGTAGGCGCGATTGTAGGTGCCCGTTTTATCGAACTGGTTGAGATAGCGGGTGATATCGCTGGGGGTGATGCTTGAAAGCTTGCGATCGCCAAACATCGCGACCAAATCGCGGTAGGCACGGCGGCTGTTCTGGCCGCGCCGGGTGGTTTCAGCAGGCTGCTCGCTAAAGCGGGGACAAAGTAGGCGCGCAGCAAACTGGCGATAGGGGCGACTCCAGGACGCAGACTTCGCCTGCCAGTATTGCTCCAGCGCACTGTAGACGGTGACGGTGGACGCGCCGGTGTCAGGACTAATCAGGTCGGGATTGTCGCCATTGAGCAGATGGGTTTCGCGTTGCGTGACAAGCAATCGGGCGGAGCCGACGCTCATGAGATCGGGGCGGCCAATTTTGATCCGTTTACGACGGCCACCCCACTCGTAGGTATGTACGAAGGCTTTATCGCCTAAGGCAGTGACCCGCAGGCCCAGACCTTTGACCGCGCCATTGCGGATTTTGCCATCCAGGCCACGGGGATGATCCCAGAACAGTTCCTGCTGCTTATTCGGTGGGCAGAGTGATTGTTTTACAAAGGTGTCGGTTAAGTATAGATTTGGCATTATAAGTTTGTTACATATGTAACAAAATAATATACATTTTTTGTGTATTTATGCAAGTTAAAATTGCACTATGTGGTAACTATTACCAATAAATACAACAACTTGTATTGATTTTAGATATTTGAAAAATGTCACAAGAATCCGTTGACATGGTAGGGGTCACAAGTTCGAACCTTGTATCGACCACCAATAAAATCAACAACTTAATGAACTACCAATCTTCACAAGTTCCGTCATGTAAATCCCATGTAACAGGATTTGAGTGCTATCGTCGGCCCTCCGCCTCAAGGCGGTTTTTTCGTTGCGGACAACAATATAACGCTGATGGCCTTGACCCAATGTGCTGACGCTAGCCGGGGCTTGGGAGCAGCTAAGCCTAGCTGTCGGCTAGCTTAGCCGGATTGCGCAATCACCAGGGGAGCAGGTCAGATTGGTCGGTGGAACGGCGTGGCGAACTTTGCCAATAGCCTGCAAGACCTAGCCATCCCTAGGTTACTTCTAAGCTGCTAATTAGGGCGGAGAAAGGCCATCCACAGAGAGTGCGATGAGCAAGCAGCCAGACCACTAAAGCAGACCTTGATATGCGGTTAGATCATGCTGCAGTTTCGTGGTGCCATTTGTGAAAGCAATGTAAGATATCGCTTTCGACAAGAGTAACCCATGAAGAGACGTATTCTAAACGAACTCATTGAGATAGCGCGAGTGCCCGATACAGATCGGCGGAGTTGGCTTAATGGTGCTCGAGGTAGCGCCGACTTCTTGGCTGAGAACTTCAAGTCTGGTGAAATCTTATTGTACGCCAGTGGGCCTCACTTCCATGCTCAAACAGTTTTGGTAGACACGGCCAAAGTGAACCCGCCCGATCGGGGAGATCTGGATCGATCTGAAATCCGGAGTGACGACAGCTGGGTTATTGAGCGGGCATATGGTGGTGGAGAGGGGCATCGCATCTACCTTGATCCGCCGATGAGTCACCCCTCTTGCCAGTCTCTAGTCGAAAGCGAGAAGCTAGTATTTGTTCGTTCAATGGTAGGTTTGGATAGGCCAAAGCTCCCAATCGAACTAAATCAAAGAATCGTTCACGCCCTGTCGCTTCATTATCTCGAAGAAAGAGATGCCTACTGCCGACTGGACGAGCGTGGTGACATTGAGGACATTATCAAGGTTCATCGAGACGTCGCAGTAGATCACTGGAAGGACTTACATGCGGTTTCAATATCAGGACTGGAACTAGCCAAATATATGGCGGTCACCGGACAGGCGCTGTTTTGTCGTTTTGATGCAACTCGGTTTGTGCCTGGTCGTTTTGACTCGTGGGCCGGCGCTAAAGAGCAATTCCATGATGCTCCTGATATGCGGTTCCGCAGCAAGGTGGTCACAGATCATGCGAGCTTCGCGAACGGTTGGCTTCTGTTGCGCACCAGTCTCACTGTCGAAAAAATGGTTGAGGACTGGAAGGCCGAACTAAACGAAGACAGGCAGCACGTTACCTTCATCATCTTCGACCGCAAGAACAATAAAATCGTTGAAACATCATGCGCCCCTGGCCATATCGTCAGCTATTTTGAAGAAGACTCAGACCTACCGTGGGAGGTCTCACCTGCGTTTTTTCGACCCGAAGTGCTGCAAAAGTACAAGTCTGATCCGGAAAAATATCGCATTGAGGACCGATCAATTTCTTGTCGAAACTCTTGGTACTTGAAAACTTACGACATCAATGAGGCGGGGCAGGTACACACCTATATCTGCTATCTTGCTGACCTTCCGTACGAAGAGCAGCTCTATTGGAAATCATTCAACGAAGAGCCAAAAGCAAACATATCTCGACGAGCTTTCCAGACCGACATAATGGGCCAATTCTCGGATGATGACGATCCGCTCTTTGATATTAAGGAAGCCGTGAGGCAATTGGATGAAAAAGCACCACTCTGGTGGAAACGACGGGGCAAAGAGCTGATAGACTCCGTTTTGTACCCAGCAACGGACTCTGTGTCTGAATGGGGGAATGAGATAATTGGTTTGGATCAGATGGTTGTTGAAGGCTTTCGAAGTCGTGAGCTTCGTAAGGTAGCAGACGCCAACAGTGGAGCCTACGATAACGACTGGGCATCACTAAAAATGATTGAGGTTTGCCTCGTTTCTCTCGGCTGGAAAGCAACTGAGGCGGTGAAGATCGTCGCTCCTTTGCGAGAGCTTCACCGATTGAGGAACCCTGTCGGTGCTCATGGAAGCCCCAGAGAGAAGGCGGAAATTGTTCGCAAGGCCAGAACAGACCACGATACCCTACGGGGACACTTTACAGATCTGGCCAGTCGGGTTCACGAAGCATTGGCAGCTACGGCGAAAGCCCTACCGGTAAAACTGGAAAGCTAGTACACGCGAGACCTAGGTCCGTTTTCGGGAAGCTGCACTGCAGCTCGTCATTCAACTTCTGATGTCGGCTTCGGGCCGATTTTGAACATCATACATGCTCGCCAAGTGTCCACCAAGGAGCGCCTTATCTTGTATTCAGACACTCTGCAGACCAACGCGATTTTTGGGCTGTGGGCCTGCCAAGAGCACGATTCAACCAGTTTGGTGATATTGACGAGGCCGGGATTTCAATTCTCCCCAGCGGCTTGGTAGGCGACGCTGTATCACTGCTCGTGGTTTTTTCATGTGTCTATTTGCTTGCCAGAATTTTCGAGGTTCGATGCAATCAGTATTTCTTACCGTCGCCCAATGCGATCTACCGGTTCAACCTCGCCGCACTGTCTTAAGACGCATTTCAAATCCTGTCCGTGGGGGATCGCTTTAAATTTTTCTACACGCTAACGGCTTGGTTGGGGGCACTGTTCGTACTTTCCTATAGATATCAGCGCCGCAGTGATCCACCCCAAGGTTGGATTGGGCGTGTTTGGTCAATGTGACCCTTTTTGGAGGTGTCGCATGCCACACTTTGATCTTTCAACCATTGATGCCAGAGCTGCCCTGGCCGCGCGTGACAAAGCCTATTGGGACCTATCGACTGATAACCGGCACTTGGGCCTGGTGGTCCGTAGCGCCCATGTTTGGGTGGCGCGGTGTCGCCACCCGGGCAACTGTTATCTCCGAAAAACGCTTGCATCAGCGGAACCGTATCCCGGTGGCATCTCCTATGCCGAAGCGATGTCGCGCGCGCAAGAATGGTTCGCAGAGTGCGACGCGCATGAAATTTCCAAGCCGCCCCAATTTCCTAGGTATCGCGGCAAGTTAAGTATTGTCCCTACCGGTGATGTGTTCACCATTGGGCATGCTCTGCGCGATTACGTTGCCTGGAAAAAGATGGTGGCTGCACCCACGCATTTTCGAACCAATCTCGTCCTAGTGAATTATCACATCGTTCCACGCCTGGCGCATGTTCCAGTCGAGTCCTTCAACCACGACAATTTGAACGCCTTTTGCATCGACGTGCTGGAAACGCCACCAAAACGAGGGGTTCGGGCGTGCGGGCCCAAACGCCCGATTAGCAGCCTCACACCGGAAGAACTGCGCAAGCGGAAGAAAACGCTCAATGCGTTGATTGGCATATTGCGGCTGGCCTTTGAACTTGCGCTCGATAACGGCCGCATTGCCTCTGATCGCCCGCGTCGCTGCCTCAAATCGCTACCTAATTACGACCGGCCTCGATTATTGTTCTTGAATAGTGAGCAAGTTCATCGCCTGCTCGCGCTAGCAGAGGACAGCCTGAAGCTTCTCATCCTTGGCGCACTTTACACCGGGTGTCGCGTCACCGAGTTGCGCGATTTGTTAGTCGGTGATGTTGCTCAGCAGTGCCACGGTATCCACATCCGCCGCGCCAAGAACTATCAATCGCGCCACGTCATTCTCCCCGATGAAGGGATGGCGTTTTTCTTAGCTCAATGTGCTGGGAAGTCTGACGACGCGCAGGTTTTCACTAACCGCCAGGGCCGTCGATGGGGCGATCACTACAAAACTTTATTCAAGCGGGCCGTGCTTGGGGCCGGGCTTGATCGCGAGCTCGTCTTTCATTCGCTCAGGCACACCTACGCCAGCCAGCTTCTCCAAAACGGCGGAACGTTGGCTACACTGGCCCGCCAGTTGGGGCACGCGAACATCAACACCGTTTATCAAATTTACGGCCACCTGACCGGCAGCAATACGCTGCAAGAGCTCGACCGGTGCTTTATGAATATGGGGGCAGCAAGCGAAGCAGACATTGTTGCGGCACGGTCAAAGGTGGCGCATTTGCGCCAAGCAGCGACCCAATACGTTGACCCAGATGCACCTGCTTGGCCGCGCTCGAATTTTGCAAAACACGCTGGGAAACTCGCTACTTTGGGCAAGCCGCTCGCCCTCGATATTCGCCGGTCCTGAGGAGCGACAGAAAAGCGAGGCCTTTGGGTGTTTCAAGCAGTGGATCATTTCAGGAGTGACGGGTCTGAAACCGAGGTTTTCTCGCCTTAAGGAACACTATATTGGGCAAACGCCTTGCATAAATCCTGAATCGTAACGCGTAGGTTAGAGGTTCGACTCCTCTCGTCAGCACGATTAAAAACAACAACCTAGACGCACTTTCTTATCTCCGAGCGCTTTCCAGTAAATCTCATGTAACAGGGCCTTAGGTGCTATCGCCCGTCCTCCGCCTCAAGGCGGCTTTATCGTTGGCAGCAAGAACAAAATGTTGATGGCCTTGACGCGGTGTGCCGCCGACAGCTGGAGCTTGGGAACAGCTAAGCATAACTGTCGGCGGACTTAGCCGGTATCATTTACTCACAAAACAGTGCAGGCAATCGGATATGCCGAGGCTCTTTCAGGAGCTGAACCATGCCACACTTTGATTTGTAAGTGACGGAAGCAAGAGACTTGCTGGGACCCTATGACAAGACCTACCGGGACTTTTCATACCCAATCGCCACCTGGGGCTCATAGTGTGGAAAACGCGGATTTGGGTAGTGCGATGCCGGACCCCGAAGAACAAGTGCGAGAGAAAGATTATCGGCTCTGCTGAGCCTTATGTTGGCGGGATTTCTTACACTCAGGCGCTTGCCAGAGCTTAAGAGTGGTTCGCAGAGTGCGATGCGCTTGAAGCTTGCCAAACCCCACCTAAACCGACGCTACAAGGGCCAATTGAGCATTGTCCCAAGCGACGATGTTTTAACGATTGGCCACGCGTTCAGTGCTTACATTCAGTGGAAACGGTTGGTGGCAATCCCGTCCCACTTTCAAACTAAGGTCGCTTTGGTCAACTACCATATCGTGCCGCGGCTCGCGCATCTTCCGGTTCCCGACGTCAATCACGCGCACCTGAATGCGTTCTGTGTTGATGTACTGGAAACTCCGCCCAACGGGCGCGCGCGCCCAGTTGGGCCAAAGCGCTCAATCGCGAGAGCTTGAATGCACGGTTACGGGATAACTGCTCGATGGTGAGATCTTCTACTCGCTCCGTGAATCCCAGGTCATCATCGAAAACTGGCGACGCCACTACAACACCAAGCGGCCTTACAGCGCTCTTGATATGGGTTGCCAGCACTGGAAACGTTCATCACGTTGCGCGACACAATAGCCATGCATTAACATTCAAACCGGACCAATCAGGTCGGGCTGGTCACGATCTCTTCCGGTTTATGACGTTTGGTTCCCATATCTGGTCCTCGTGTTACTCACATCTAGGATGGACCTTCACTCGGGGAGGATCAACGGTGCTGCTCGGTGATCTCTGGCCAAGGGCATGGAGTTTGCAAACCGGGCCTACGACGCTGAAGCCGTCCGCAGCCTCGTCTCAGATTAGAACGCCTGGGCCAACATCCCGCTGATGCCATATCGACGGCTCAAATATGTTTTCTCGACGCATCTCTACAAGGTGCGGGGCCTCGTTGAACGGTTCTTCAATCCGATCAAACACTTCCGTGCTGTCGCAACCTGATATGACAAGGAATCGGAAAACTATCTTGCATTTATCAAGCTTGCTTCAGTCCGAATCTAGTTGCGGATTGATGAGTTGGTGACCTAGTTTCGATGCAGCAACTCTTGCTGGTTGCAGCTCGGCTACTGTGGTTTGATTAAATTGGTTGGTGCATATATAGTAATTCACTTTTCCGATCATTATTCTTTGCCTGACGAGCATAATCCTCATAGTCAACAATAGACAAACTTTCTATATTATCTGAAAAATAGATAAAAGGATCAATTTTGCTGAAGAGATACCGTTGAAATAAAAGCTTTCCTGCTGGCGAAAGTGAAGGTTCTAAACCACTTATTGTGCTGAATATTTTTCGAATCTCAAAAAAGGAATTCACATCCTTGCATTCTAGATCAAATTTATTATCGATTCTCCATTCATGTGACAATAAATACAGCGCTAGACGCTCGGGAACATCAAGCAATTGATGGATGTTTTGTTCTTCGTTAGATAATTTTGAGTAAGAGAAAATTGAATTATCCGATTCATTATTTTCATAATTACTCATTTTTTCATTTGTTAGATCTGTGCTTCTAATTATCGCTCTTATGTATTTCAATCTCACAATATGAATATGAATAAGGCTTGTTAGTTCCGATAATTGATTGTCATAAAATTCGGACGATCTTTGGATCCGTTCAGACTTTAGTATACTTGTTTGTTCTCCAATGAATTTTACGCTCTGTCTTGCCTCGTTGACTTCTTCCTCTTTAATTTCTCGCGCAAGTGCCATTTCTTGTCGCGTGAGCGATAGTTCTTCTTTCTGAGAATTTAACTGCGATGATTGAACAAATACGGCAATAACAAGCCAAAAGAAGGCTAGTGGCGCGAAAATTCCTGCTAAAAAATCTCCAAGCTCATTCCATCGCATATTCGTTACTGTTGAATAAAGGTCAACGCTATCATTGTTCGAAAATAGAAAAAAGGATATTGCTGCGAGCCAAATAACACTAACGGTCGATCCAATTAGAAGGGCGGCACTGCGTTTTTGCATCGTATTGAGCCTTCGAGGACATGTAGGTTGATTGAGGCTTAACTTCCAGCAACTGAGATGCTCTATCGAATGATCAGCACATACAATCCATACCCCCGAGATATTGACGCCAATTAATCTTGAGGTGTGTTTCTGGAGCAGGCCGATCAATCAGAAAATATGTATTGGAGGTCAGATTAATGTATCATTGATGTTAAATGAAGGTCTGTATCGATAAATTAGCGTCGTTCGCCGTTCGAAATTGAATCAAAAAATTGAATTCAAGAAAGGTCATTAGACTCGAATGTTAAACATCACAAACAATGCATGACGATACAAACGTACACTGTTTCAGTTAAAGCGTTACTTATTGACGTGGATAGAACATGGCAAAAGTTGTTGCAAAGATCTCGAATACCAGCCGCTACTGCGATCATCGGGCTTTCGCCGCCATTGGTCTCATCTTTTGTAAGGCTGCATACTCAAGAGTTTCCACCGTCGAGTGATGAGGTGGCAAGGCGGCTCGAAGGCTCATCACAAACGGTAAGGTACGACCGACGCTTGACGCTTGGCCTGACCCTACAAGACGAATTACTCGGAGCGACTTATGGCTATCCGCTCAGTTCATCCGACGCATACATCTATGGAATCGCAATCAAACGGAATTGGCGCCGGTCGTGGGCAACGGTTGTCTTAAAACAAGCTCTATTTTTTTCTATGCACAACGCTGGATTCAAACACGCACATTTTCAGGCCATGAACAACAATAAGGACACCCTCAACCACGCAAGAAGAGTCGGCGCCATGACTCGTTTAGACATCGCCGAAGGAGATCTCAGTCCCAGTCAGGGCGAACCTCCTAGAACTTAGGTGAGCAACCTGGTGAATGTTTCGGATAGCAGTAGGTCTTCGGCGTGCAGTTTTGGTCCGTTTTGGGTGAGCAGGGAGTGCAGTCCGGATTACAACTACCCATTCTTGCCTTGTCTTGATCCGAATGCCAGGTTTCTGCGTGAATTTGCTCACGGGTAACACCGAGCTTTCGACTTGAAAGTATGTCAGCAAATGAGGACTCGGCCAAGTCACCGACCGACCAGTGCTTGGACATGATGCAGGGAGATACTTTGCCATCATAACCAACGCAGATTACGTCGCCAGCACACGAACCGCACAACTCAGACATTTCGGGTGAGCCGTCGTCGCTCGCCGCACGTCCGAAAGCGCGTACTTCATCTCGCCCGATGTCAAGTACACCTAGAGAATGCAAAAAGGCCTCTGTTTTTTGGAGGTCTGCACGGTTTTGGTCCATCGTGATGATACCAACTCTACAGTCCAATCCAGCAGCCAAAATCGATTTGAGATTTACAACGGTGCGCTGCCAACTGCCCGGACGACCTGTTATGCTGTCGTGGGTTGCGGCGTTGAAGGAATAAAATGAGGAGGCTACCGAAACCCCGTTTTGAACAAAGCAATCAAGCAATTGTTCGTTGAGTCGCACTAAGTTCGTGAATACTTCGATAGAGGTGAACTTGCGTGAGCGTGCCACCTCAATCATTTTTGGAAGCCCAGGGTGGAGTGTGGCTTCACCACCTATAAATTGCACCTTCCGGCAGCCAATGTCTGCGGCTGCATTGATCACTGAAATATATTGCTCTTGAGATAGCTTATCGTCGACTCCACCGTTGGGACCGGACCCTGCATAACAATGACTGCAGGTAAGGTTGCAGGCATTGGTAACTTCCAACCAGAGGAAGTCTAGTGTGCTTTGAACGTTGGGTTTTCGATCAACTAAGCTCGACAATTTCGAATCGATGATTGCCATTTTGCCCCTCCAAGATCCCAAGATTACTGCGATGTCTCAGAGTACTGCGCAATTTAAAAAAAACGACCGTGTTTGTACGAATTTCAAAGTCAAAAATCTGAATTCATTATAGATGTGAGTTTTTCCTAGCCAGTACATATTTTTATTCAGCCGCCGAGATACAATTGGTCACTGCGTTCTAGAAGTGTGATTTTAGGGGAGCAGGTCAGGTCTTCTATAGCGGTCGTAACTTGCATTGACTGAGCATCCGCATTTCGCCGTAAGCGGACTGCTTGTTAATGTACGTCTTGCCACCACAAGCGGACATGGCCGTGGTAGTCAGCAAAGGTCGGCTCTGGGCCGATTTCGTACCTCAGGTGAACCAACTAAGCGTCGGCTAACTGGCAGCCTAATCCCGCCTTCACACGCTCGATTGGCCGACGCTAGATTGGGGTTATGGGCCAGTCGGTAACCGATATTCAACCAGTTGAATGAGATCGCTCATGTGAGCGGAAAAAACTGCTGTAATCCTTACACAAAAACTTACACATAACGCTGAAATATTTTGAAAAAGGTTTATATAACAATGGGTTGAAGTTACTCTATCTCGACTCTTAGTCGAACGGTCCAGGGTTCGAACACCTGGCCACCCACCAATTTTCAATCAACCGAAGCATGCGCGGCGATCGTCGCCCGCGCGCCGTCCTGTTGCAGCTGTGCAAATTTGTCAGTCACGGTGCGCACAAAGGCCGGCTGGTTTGGCAGATCGGCCCCAAAAATCGAATGCAGGCCCAAAAAGGCTTGCACGGTTTCAATCGCATTGGTCACGGGTATTTCGGCAAATGTATCGGCCATCGGATCGCGGACGTCGATGGCCTTGCCCTGCTCGTCCGTGCCAAGGGCGTAGCGCATCCAGGCGGCGACACCGAGCGCCAATCGGTCGAACGGTTGGCCTGCTTCAAGGCGATCACGAATGGTGCCAAGCAAGCGTTGCGGCAGCTTCTGCGAGCCATCCATGGCGATCTGCCAAGTGCGATGTTTCAGCGCCGTGTTGGAAAATCGCTCCAGCAGCGCGTCGCGATAGGCAACCAAATCGACGTCCGGCGGCATGGACAGCGTCGGCTTGATTTCCTTGGCCATGAGGTCGGCGATCAGGCGCTTGAAGGCGGGGTCGGCCATGGTATCAGCAACCGTTTCATCGCCGGCAAGATAGCCGAGATAGGCCAGCGTTGAATGGCTGCCATTGAGCATGCGCAGCTTCATTTTTTCGAAAGGCTCAACCTCCTCTGCCATCGTCACGCCATGCACTTCCCAGTCGGGCCGGCCAAGGGTGAAATGGTCCTCGATGACAAACTGCGTGAACGGCTCTGCCATGACCGGCCAGGCGTCCTGCAGACCTAGGGCACGATCGATGGCGGCGCGATCCTCGTCGGTGGTGGCCGGTACGATACGGTCCACCATGGTTGACGGGCAGGCGACCTCCGCAGCGAACCAGCCTGCTTCCGCCGGTGCTTTGCGGTCGATGAAGTCCGCAAGGACCTGCCGTACGGTTTGCCCGTTCGACGGCAAGTTGTCGCAGGAGAGGATTGTGAACGGTGCGATGCCCGCCGCCTTGCGAGCAAGGAGGCCGTGCGCCAGCCATCCGATGGCCGTCCTTGGCAAGCCGGTCGTGGCAAGATCGTGCACGATGTCGGGATGGTCGGCGTTCAGACGTCCGGTTGCCGGATCGTGGCAGTAGCCTTTTTCGGTGATCGTTAGCGAGACGATGCGGATGGCAGGATCGCTAAGACGCATAGCCAGGATTTCAGGGCATTCGGGCGCGACGATGAGGTCCTTCACGGCGCCGATGATCCGTGGCGCGAGTCCTTGCGAGGATTGGACGCCGAGCGTGTAAAGACCGTCCTGCGGGCCAAGCGCATCCCTGGTTGCCGATGATCGCAGGCTGACCCCGCAAATGCCCCAGCGCGGGTCATGGACCAGGCAGGCATCGATATAGCTTGCCATATGGGCGCGGTGGAAGGCGCCAATGCCCAGATGCACAGCGCCAAGCGACACCGCATCGCGATCATAAGCGGGTGTTTCGACCGTCGCGGGCAGCGCGTCCAGCGTTTTGGACGACAGGCGGGTCACAGCTTGTAGGCCTGTTTGGCCAGGCCATAAGCAAGGTCGTGGGCAATCTCCAAGGCTTCGTCTTCATCGAGCCTGTGGTCGGCGACACGCTCGGCCAAAAATCCGCAATCGATGCGGCGGGCGACGTCGTGGCGCGCCGGAATGGACGGGAAGGCTCGGGTATCGTCGTTGAAGCCAACCGTGTTGTAGAAGCCGGCTGTCTCCGTCACCAGTTCGCGGTAGCGCTTCATGCCGTCCGGGGCGTCGAAGAACCACCAGGCCGGGCCAAGGAACAGGCAGGGATAGTGTCCGGCGAGAGGCGCTAGCTCGCGCGAATAGACCGTCTCATCCAGCGTGAAGACAATGACTTTCAGATCTGGTTCGTTGCCGACTTTCGACAGCAGTGGCTTGAGCGCATCGACATAGTTGGTGGGCGAGGGAATGTCGGCCCCTTTGTCGCGACCAAAGCGCTGAAACAGCGGGCCGTTATGATTGCGGTGCGAGCCGGCGTGGATTTGCATGACAAGACCGTCATCGAGACTCATCAAGGCCATCTCGGTCAGCATCTGCGCGCGGAAAAGCTCAGCGTCCGCGGCACTGGCCGGACCGTTGGTGACACGATCAAAAAGCGCGCGTTTGTCGGCGTCTGACAGGTCAGCGGTTCTGGCCGTGGGGTGGCCATGATCGGTCGAGGTGGTTCCAACTTGCTTGAAGAACGCCCGGCGTTTGCGATGCGCTTCCAGATAACCGTCCCAGGTCAAACAATCCTCGCCTGTGAGGCTTGAAAGCGCCTTGAGGTTGCCTTGGAAACCTTCAAACTCCGGATCGATCACGGCATCAGGGCGGTAAGCCGATATCACCCTGCCTGACCAGTCGGACGCTTGGACGGCCTTGTGATGCGCAAGGTCGTCAAGCGCGCTCTCGGTGGTCGCGATCAACTCCAGGTTAAAGCGTTCGTAGAGCGCGCGGGGGCGATAGGCGTCCTCAGCCAGACAGTCGGCGATCTGATCGTAAATTTGATCGGCATTCGTCGGGCTTAGACGTTCCTTGATGCCAAACAGGTCGGAAAACGCGTGGTCGAGCCAGAGCCGGGTCGGGGTGCCTCGAAACAGATGGTAATGCTCAGCGAAGGTGCGCCAAATGGCGCGTCCGTCGGTTTCCACCGGCGATCCGTCGACAGTTGCAACGCCGAGCTTCTCCAGCGGCACCCCTTGCGAATACAGCATCCGGAAAACGTAGTGATCGGGCACCACGAAGAGCTGTGCGGGATCAGGAAAGGGGTCGTTCTGCGCGAACCAGGCCGGGTCAGTGTGGCCATGCGGCGATATCAGCGGCAGGTCCTTGACCGAGCCGTAAAGTTGACGGGCGATGGCGCGGGTCTTTGGCTCCACGGGAAAGAGTCGATCGTCATGGAGCACGTGTCTGGTTCCCCTCGCCATCACCGCTTTTTCCACGACGCAGGTTTGCGACAGGAAACGGCTTCATCATTGTCCTATTGAATATCGGCTGGGGGCTCTAGGGTCCAGTCGCGGTGGCGTCGGTTGTGGCGCCACCTTGGAACTGCGCCAAGGCGCCAGGGCAAAGGTTTTCAACTGCGTCGGTGTCCATTGGTTCGCCGGACATATCGATTACGGACAGGCTCCCGGCGTCATCGATCAGGATCGCCAGCGGTTTCTTCGATAGCCAGACGCCCAGTCCCTTGAAGCAATTGGTGGTCGCGCGTTTGGTTTCCACCAAAACGGCGACGCGCCGCCCTTCAAGCGTGGGTCCGAACTGCAAGCTGATTGTCATCACGGGCGCCTCGCGGTCTCCAAAGATCAAGGCCGAACTGGACCAACGGCGGAAGCAGACGGATCGGCGTGACCTTCACCGTCAGGTCGAGCTGACCGGCCAACCGGGCCTGATCAAAATCGGGCTGCAGTTCCAGATGACAGCCAATCCAATTGCCGAGCCCATAGCGCCAGGGCGCCAGTTGTCCAAACAGAGCGCCTGTGTCAGCCGGATCGCCCAGCCCGACAATCGCGTGCGCCTGAAAGTGCTCGATCGCGATTTCCTTCTTTAAGGCCGATAGCAACCGCGGGATGGCCTGCATCCAATGCAGTCTGCGACCTGATTTACCTGTGCGTTTTTTCGCTTCGGCCTGCTTCTTTTTGGGTTTTTTCGTTTTCATTTTGTCGGACTTGGCATCGCTTCGGTACACGCAAAACGCTGGAACCAGCCCGGCCCCAAGCGATGCCGTCACGGTCAGTAGAAAATGCGGCTCGCTCTCAGCGTGGGCAATAAGGCGCACCGGCAGCGACACAACAATAAGGCTTGCCGCCACCAGCGCGACGAGGACCCAGAGTGCGACCGCGATCATAGTCCAACGCCTAGCTCTTGGCGCCTGAGTCGGATTTGCGTTCTTCCTGAAGTCGGATGGCGCGCGCTGCCGTGTCGGCAACCAGTTCGGCAACGTTGGAGACGGCACCTCGCACGGACTCCACGCGGGCGCCTTCCTTATCGAAGATGATCGCGCCAAGCGGTTTGATGCCACCGCCACCACCGGTGCCGCCACCGGTTCCCGTTTTACCACCGGTGTTGCCGCCGGCGCCAAATCCGAAGCCGTAGCTGACGATGGGGATGACGGTGGCGCCATTGCGCTCAATCGGATCGCCGAGAACGTTCTTGGCATTGAGCAGCTTGTCCAGCTCCTCGACAGTTCCCTTCAGCAGCGTCTCAACATTGTCCATCGCTCTGGTCCTTCTGTTAGCTTTTGATGCGTGGCTCAGAACCTAGCGCGGGCGTGCGTCCTGGAACTGACAATTGTCAGCGGTCGATCACGCGCGTTCACAGGCGCGTGATGTCGCAAACCGAATGCCAGTTGGTGGCGTAGGCTTCTCGTCAACAGCAGGGTCGAGCTTTCCAAAAGGCGCGGGACAATCGGGGTGCTGACGACATGACCCGCTCACCATGACCGTCATGCCGAGCTCACCAACAATCGATGTCCAGGGAGACACAATCCATGCGTAAACTGATCCTCGCCCTTGCCGGCACCACCATGATCGCTTCCGGTGCCCAGGCCGCCAACGTCGTTGAAACCGCCTCTGAAGCTGGCATTTTCAACACATTGCTTGCCGCTGCCACAGCTGCCGGCCTCGCCGATGCGCTGGCGACGACCGACAACATCACCGTGTTTGCACCGACCGACGAAGCTTTCGCCGCGCTGCCGGAAGGCACGGTCGACTCGCTCCTGTTGGAAGAAAACCGTGACCAGCTGGTCGCGATCCTGACCTATCATGTGCTGCCGCGTGAACTGCGTTCGACCGACCTGCCGGGCCGCACAATTCCAGTGCGCACGCTCAATACCGCTGACATGCTGCGCGTCACCAAGTCTCACGGCGCTGTGACCGTCGACGGTGCCAATGTCGTGTCCGCTGACATCCATGCCGACAATGGCGTGATCCATGTCATCGACTCGGTGCTGATCCCGGACGCACGCGGTCACTAAGGATTCTGGTCGCACGTCTGTTTCGGCCGTATCTTGAAAAGGCGGACCGGGTGGCGAATGCCGCTCGGTCCGTTTTCTTTTGGCGCGGCGCCGATTAGGCTGCGCTTCACGCCACCCGTTTCCAGCCGCGGCTCTCTATGTCACGCTCGCCGATCAAAGCCGTCAGTCCGCCCGCGCCGCCACCCGTCATCCTAACGGTTCCGCTGCCACGGCTTCCGGCGCAACCTCGGCACGACGCCCTCAAGCAAGGGGCCGTTTGGCGGTCCATCGTCCAAACACTGCGCGAGCCGATTGAACGCGGCGAGTGGCCAGCCGGTGCGAAACTGCCCATTGAGTTGGAACTAGCAGCGCATTTTCGGGTCAACCGGCACACGGTGCGCCGTGCGCTTGCCGAACTTGCCCGCGACGGACTTGTGACGACGACGCAGGGGCGCGGCACCTTCATTACCGCCGGTATCAAGGCCCAGTATCGCGTGGACACCGACAACCCGTTGTCCGATGCCAATTGGCTCAACGTTGAAGGTCTCACCAGCGCTTTCCTGCGCCATCGCAAGATCGAGGCGGGAACGCGGATGGGCCAAGAGCTTGGCCTTGCGCCAATCGACCGGGTGCATGAGGTCGAGCTCATCCTCGGATCCGATGGCTCGCCGCTCGCCTTGGCGACGATTTGGATGCCGACGCAGTTTTTCCCGCATCTCAACGACGCATTGCGCAAGGCAGGTTCGATAGAAGGCACGCTGAAGGCTTACGGCTTTGCCGATCAGGTAACGCGACGCACGCGGATCGTCGCAAGACTTGCCGATGAGCGCGAATCCGCTCTTCTGAAGTCGAAGGACCCTTTGCCGATGAGCGTCGTTGAATCGGTGTTTGAGGCTCGCCAAAAACCTGGTTCAGAGGAGCCAACAAAAACGCGGCTGATGGTCCATTTGGCGCTATGCGGGACGCGCGCCGATGTCGTGATCGGCGATGCGCCTGAACCTGCCTAGCTGCACGCAACCACATCGACGGACACGGTGTGGCTTTGCTCGCCGCCACCGACAACTTCACCGCGCACCGGTGGCGTGTCCTGATAGTCGCGCCCGACCGCCACAACAATGTGGTCCTCGCCGACCCGGCAACCATTGGTCGGGTCGAAATCCATCCACCCTGTGTTCGGACCCATCCAGACCGACACCCAGGCGTGCATGGCGTCAGCACCTTCCAATCGGGGTTGGCCAGGAGGCGGATCGGTGCGGATGTAGCCGCTGACATAGCGCACCGGTAGGCCTGCGCTGCGGCACGTGGCGATCATGATGTGCGCGAAATCCTGACAGACGCCTGCGCCGGCGGCGAACGCCGCGCCTGCGGTCGTGTCTACGGTGGTGGCTTTGGCGTCGTAGCGCATCTCAGTTTGGATGGCTTCGCTCATCGCAAGCATTGCCGTATCCAGCGGCGCGCCAGCATGAAGAAAGCGTGTTGCAAAGATCCGCAACGCCGCATCGGCCACGGTGTGGGACGTTGCCCGCAGAAAGTGTGCCGGGCTCTGTGGGTCCAAGCTTGCGACTTTCAGTGCGCTGGCGGCAGTATCTTCCCAACTGATCGTCGGTGCCAGGAGAGGCGTTGATCTTTCAACCTCGACGGTCGCCCGCATGGTGAAACTGATTGTCTTATGCGCCTGATCGAGGCTGAACCACTGGACTGTGTTGCCGAAAAAGTCGCTCTGCGTGCCTTTGTGCGCCGGTGAGGGGGTGACCTCGACGCCCGATTGCAACACTTTTTGGTCCTGGCTTTGCGCTGGCATCAACCGGGTTAGGTGATAGCTGTGGCTTGCTGGCGCCGTGTAGCGATAAGCGCTCACCGATGAGATCGCGTAACGCTTCATGCCGAGATGGATCGGCCAACTTCGCCTGGCGCGATAAACGTCTGGCTGATGGCCTCGGACAATGTCGCAAGGCTGTTTTGCAGTGTCACGAGGTAGGCCCCATCCAATTGCTCCACGCGCAGTGTGTGGATGGTGCTCCACATGGAAAAGGCCAAACGTTGCAGGTCAGTCTGGGCATCGAAGGCGTGATGATCGGTGATCTCGTTGATGTGGAGGTTGATCTTGTCGAGCTGAAAGCCGACTGATCGCGGATTGTTGGGATCAAGCACCACCAGATCGACAACCGTGTAGCGGTCGGTGGTGATCGAATAGCGTTGGCGATAGCTCATCACGCTGTCGGCGATTTCCAGCAGCAAATCGAAGGCGCCCGGCAGGGGTTGATCGGCTGACATTGGTGCATAGGCAAAGTGCTGGGTCAGTTGGCAGGTGCCCATCGCTCGCTCCAGCCTTCGGCCAATTTCCAGGAACCGCCACCCCGACAGGCGGATCATGTTTTCACCGACAAGGCCGGCAAAGGCGGCAAGCATGGAAAGTGCCTCGTCAATCTGTTCCGGCGTGCTCAACTGACCAAAGCCGTCGGTCCGTGCCCGCACCATGAAACGGTTGAGCGTCTGCCAGGCGTCGGGTGAAAACCTGTCGCGGATGGCTGAGGCTGTACGGTGAGCGGCTTGCAAAATGGGCAAAAGCTGATCGGCAAAAAGTGTCGGCGCGGTTTCGGCCTGCACGCCCCAGTGGCTGAGTTGCTGCTCGATGGCGTGCAGCAGTGCATCCTCATCGGTGGTGCTGTCGGCGCGGCGTTCCAGGCAAGCGCGCGTCAGACGCAAGGCAAGCTGCGCGCGTTCGGTGTAGCGGCCAAGCCAGAACAGATTGTCAGCGGCGCGGGCGGGCAGGGTGCCTGGGACCCGGCGGACCGATCGCTTGCCGGGTTTTGGCAACAGCGTGACGGGCCTGACCGGCGCCTCCGATTGAACCCAGACGTCGCATGAACGGCTGCCGTCCTGCATGGAAAGGGCGCGCGTGTCGTCGCTTTCGGCGACCCGGCAGAACCCACCGGGCATGACCGTCCAGCCATCGGCGGTGCGCGCCAAAAAAACGCGCAGGCTGAAGGGGCGGGGCACGAGCGGTCCCTCACCGGATTCTGGGAGGGTCGGCATGGTGGAAAGGCGCACGCTTTCCTGGCTGACGCTTTCTTCCTCGCGCAGCGGCACGTCGCCTTGGCCGGCAAACAGTGCGCCGTCCATCGGAAGGCTGGTACCAAAAGCGTTCAAACGAACCGTGTCACCATGGGCCTGTTCCGCCTTGGCCCGCATCGCCGGATCACCGCGCCACCAGGTGGCGATGTTGGGCAGGTGCAATCCTTCGCCGAGCAGATGGTTTGCCAGTTTTGGCAGGAACGCCATAAACGCCCGGCTTTCCAAAAGGCCCGCACCCAGCGAGTTGATGCAGGTAAGCCCGCCGGTCCGCACCACGTCGACAAGACCGGGCACGCCGAGGCGGGAGTCGGCGCGCAGTTCCAGAGGGTCGCAGAAATCAGCATCGACGCGGCGCCAAAGCACATCAATTTGTTTGAGGCCGCGCACGGTGCGCACGAACAGCTTGTCATCGCGCATGATGAGATCGCCACCTTCAAGCAGCAAGAACCCCAGATAGCGCGCCAGGAATGCCTGTTCGTAATAGGTTTCGTTGTAGGGTCCGGGCGTCAGCAGGCCGACTCGCGAGGCATCGGTGCCTTTCATGTTTCCCAATGCCTCACGAAAGCGCTGGAAGAAACGGGCCAGCCGAACCACGTGCAGGCGGCTAAGGTCCCGGCCATTGGCGCGGCTGGTCGCCAGCCGGTTTTCCAGGGCGTAGCCAGCGCCCGATGGGGCTTGGGTGCGGTCGCCTAGCACCCACCACCGGCCATAAGGGCCACGACCGAGCTCTACAGCGATGTAATGCAAATGGTGCCCGCCCTTGGGCGTTGCACCGACAAGTGGGCGCAGGAAGCCCGGTGCGCCGGCAACGAGCGAAGCAGGGAGGTGGCCGTCTCGAATGAGGGTCTGCGGGCCATAGAGATCGGCGAGCACGCGTTCCAGAAGATTGGCGCGCTGGATGAGCCCGCGTTCCAGGGCCTGCCACTCGTCCGCGCCAATCACCAGCGGCATATGGCTCAACGGCCAGGGGCGTTCCACGCTGCGATCATCGCCGTAGACGCGGTGGGCAACGCCATTATCGCGCAGATAGCGGTCGGAGGCTTGCCGTCGTGCGCTTTTCTCGGCGTCCGATTGGCGGTCCCAGAGATCAATCGCTTCGCGCCAGGCTGGGCGGACCGCGCCAGTTTCATCCACGCATTCGTCAAAGGCCTCCGGCAACGGCGCGTAGCCATCTAGCAGGCTGTATTGGCAGGCCGCGCCGTTCTGGTCGGGCGTTGGCAGTGCTGACGCAGGTCTCTCCATCGTACCTATCGGGTTTCATCCGGCGCTGGGGTGCGCAGATCGAGCGTGTAGGGGAAATAGGGGTTTGCCTTTTCCTCTTTCACTTTGACCGCGCCAGGCGTGTGGCCCATGGCTTCAAAGCGCGCCAGGCGGCGGGCCTCGGCCTCATAGGCGTTGACCGGTGGCGTTTCATAGTTGCGCCCGCCAGGATGGCCAACATGGTAGCGGCAACCGCCCAGTGCGCGGCCATTCCAGCGATCGATGATGTCGAAGGTCAGCGGTGCGTGGACGGGGATCGTCGGATGCAGGCCGCGCCAAGGCTGCCAGGCTTTGTAGCGCACACCGCCCGCGTGGGTTCCTGAGCCGGTGGCGTGCATCGGCACCTGGCGACCGTTGCAGGTGATCGCGTGGCGGGCCGGGTTGTAGCCGGTGACTTCGACCTGAATGCGCTCGACGGAGCTATCGACGTAGCGCGACATGCCGCCGGCAACACCGTCCTCACCGAGCACGTGCCAGGGCTCCAACGCCCCGCGAATGGCCAGCGAGACGCCATTGTGGTCGATGGCGCCAAAATGCGGGAAACGGAACTCATACTGCGCGCGGTACCAGTCGGGATCGAAAGCAAATCCTGCCTGTTGCAGGTCGCCGATAACCGACAGGAAGTCCTCCCAGAGGAAAGCGCCGAGCATGAACCGATCGTGCAGCGCCGTGCCCCAGCGGGCCAGCGGTGGCGTTTGCGGATCGCGCCAGACCATCAGGATGATCGCCCGAATGAGAAGTTGTTGCGCTAGGCTCATGCGCGCCGAGGGTGGCATCTCAAAAGAACGAAACTCCACCAGGCCGAGACGGCCGGTCGGGCCATCGGGCGAATAGAGCTTGTCGATGCAGATCTCCGCCCTGTGGGTGTTGCCGGTGACGTCGGTCAGCAGATCGCGAAAAAGGCGGTCGACCAACCAGGGGGGCGGCGCTTCGCCTTCGCCGGGAAGGGGAACCTGCGCCATCGCGATTTCAAGCTCATAGAGTGTGTCGTGGCGCGCTTCATCGACGCGCGGGGCTTGGCTGGTCGGGCCGAGGAAAAGCCCGGAGAACAGGTAGGAAAGCGAGGGGTGGCGCTGCCAGTAGGTGATGATGCTTTTGAGGAGGTCCGGGCGGCGCAAGAACGGGCTATCGGGCGCTTTGGACGCGCCAACGACCACATGATTGCCGCCGCCCGAGCCGGTGTGGCGGCCATCGACCATGTATTTGTTGGTGCCGAGGCGCGTTTGACGTGCTTCCTCATACACCGTTTCGGTGATCGCGACGCTGTCGCGCCAGGACGAAGCCGGATGCACGTTCACCTCGATGACGCCAGGATCGGGAGCAACCTTGATGCCGCTGATGCGCGGATCGGCGGGCGGGTGATAGCCCTCGATCTGGATCGGGTGGCCGGTTGCTTTGGCCGCCTCTTCGATCGCGGTGACCAGCTCCAGATAGTCTTCAACCGTCTTGGTGGGTGGCATGAAGGCGCAGAGTTTGCCCTCACGCGGTTCGATGGTCAGCGCGGTGCGCACATGCTGTTTGTGTGGTTCGGGGGCGTTGGTTTTGGGATCGGTGACCCGAGCGCGGATTGCTTGCGGTTCGGACAAGGGTGGCTTGTCGTCGAGCGGGTCTTCCGGCTCGATGTACGGGAACTCATCCGGTTCCAAGTGCGGTAGGGAATCCAGAGGCAGGCGGTAGCCGACCGGGGAATCGCCAGGCACCAGGAACAAATGATCGCGGCGCAGGGTCCAGGCCTCCGAGACCCAGCGTTGATCGGACTCCAGATCATCGTGGCGCGCGATTGGAAGGACGTATCCGGTTGGCACTGTCAGACCGCGATCAAAAACGCGGGCGATTCGGGCGCGGTCTTCGGTGCTCGCGAGCTTGGCGTTTTCCGGTGTGACATTGTCCGGCAAGGCCGCTTCCTTGGAGAGCCAGGCAGCAGTGTCCTCATAGGCGGCCATGAGGTGGGATGGGTCGGCCCCAAGGCGCTCGGCGATCGCCAAGGCCAGCTCTTCGGCGGCCTTTGGGCCATCCTCTTTTGCGATGGCGGTGTCCGGTGTCTCGCCTTCCAACGGTTCGCGGGCGAACAGCGAGCGGTCGTCCCAGATCGGCTTGTCGTCGGTGCGCCAATAGATGGCAAAGTTCCAGCGCGGCAGGCTCTCGCCCGGATACCATTTGCCCTGACCGAAATGCAGGAAGCCGCCTGGTGCGAATTTGTCGGCGAGCCGGTGGGTGAGTTCATCGGCGAGCTTGCGCTTGGTCGGGCCAACAGCGGACGTGTTCCACTCCTCGCCCTCCAGATCATCGATGGAGATGAAAGTGGGTTCGCCGCCCATGGTGAGGCGCACATCGTCGGCAACCAGGCCTTCATCGACCTGATCGCCGACGGTGAGCAGCGTTTCCCAGGCTTCATCGGCAATCGGGGCGGTGACGCGCGGGCGCTCATTGACGCGGCCGATCTGCATGTCAAAGTGAAATTCAACGTTGGCTGCGCTGGCTGCGCCTTCGATCGGCGCTGCACCCTCAAAATGTGGCGTTCCGGCGAGCGGGATATGGCTTTCGCCGCACAGCAGGCCGGATGTCGGGTCGAGGCCGATCCAGCCAGCGCCCGGGATGTAGACCTCGGTCCAGGCGTGCAGATCAGTGAAATCATGGTCGGTGCCGGCCGGACCTTCCAAGGCCTTTTCGTCAGGTTTCAACTGGATCAGATAGCCGGACGTGAAACGTGCCGCAAAGCCGAGATGGCGCAGCAGATGGACCATCAGCCACGCGCTGTCCCGGCAGGAGCCGCGGCCTTTTTGAAGCGTTTCTTCCGGTGTCTGAACGCCAGGTTCCATACGGATGATGTATTCGACGGCGTCGCTCACTTTTTGATTCAGGCCAACGAGAAAAGTCGATGTGTTTTGGGGGCTTGCGTCGAT
Organism: Hyphomicrobiales bacterium; assembly: GCA_046290415.1. Taxonomy (GTDB): domain Bacteria; phylum Pseudomonadota; class Alphaproteobacteria; order Rhizobiales; family MH13; genus MH13. The sequence goes on along the minus strand of JBKAGN010000006.1, from coordinate 36,336 downwards.
GCCCTGCAAAAATGAATCAAACAGATCGCCCTGCGGTTCGACCTGCGTGTAGGCCATCAGGTCGCGTTTGAGGCGATCACTGTAGACGACTGGCAGCTCTTCACTTTCCGGCTCAATGAAGAAGTCGAACGGGTTGATGATCGCCATATCGGCGAGCAAATCGACCTCGATAGAGAACTCCATCACTGGCTCGGGAAACACGACGCGCGCGGCCCAGTTGCCATGCGGGTCCTGTTGCCAGTTGATGAAGTGGCCCTCGGGTTTGATCGTGAGCGCGTAGGAGGGGATGCGCGAGCGGGCATGCGGGGCCGGGCGCAAGCGTATGAGTTGCGGGCCGAGGGTGACCGGACGGTCGTAGGTGTAGCGTGTCGTGTGCGTGAGCGAAGCGAGCAGGGACATGAAGAACCTTTGGCAGGCGCCCGTGTGGGCAAAAGGGGGCGAGGGGCGCGCTTACGAGGCATCGCAACCGAACCCTAGGTTAGAGAGGCTCAACGCGGCCTGCCAGTGGAAAGTTCAACTGGTCGAGGATGCGGTGATGAGAATGCGGTGAACATGGGCTGCGCATGGGAGGCATGCGGTCGCGGTGGTGGTGTCGGCTAAGGAATCCTGCCAGAAGAAACCACTCTTCGAAGACTGGACTTCCTCGTGCCTCTCGCCGGTATCGGTTTCAAACTGCTTTCTGTTCTTGCCTTCACCTTCATGGTGACGGGCGTGAAAGTGCTCGGCGACAGCGTGCCCGTGGGTCAGATCGTGTTTGCGCGGGCTTTTTTCGGACTGATCCCTTTGGCGATCATGATCCAGTACCAGCACACCTGGTCGTCGGCTTTGGCGACGAAACGGCCGCTGGGCCATGTCGGGCGCGCAATCATCGGGGCGAGTGCGATGACACTCTGGTTTATGGCGCTCTCCCGGCTGCCTCTGCCCGATGCCACGGCGATCAGTTTTGCCCAACCGCTGATTACAACGGCGCTCGCGGTCGTAATTTTGGGCGAGGTGGTCCGGCTGTACCGTTGGTCAGCGGTTATTGTCGGTTTTATCGGTGTTCTAATCATTCTCTCGCCCAATCTTGGGCTTGTCGGCGCCTTGGACGACGAAACGCGCTCACTCGGTGCCATGTTGGCGTTGGCTTCCGCTGGGTTCATGGCGCTGGCGCAAGTCTATGTGCGCCAGCTCATCAAGTCGGAATCAACGACGGCGGTTGTCTTCTATTTTTCCGCACTCACCAGCGTTTTCGCCTTGGGCACACTCCCCTTTGGCTGGGTGATGCCCGATGCCACGACTTGGGCTCTGCTCATCGGCATCGGCCTTTTGGGCGGTATCGGTCAGATCCTGTTGACCCATAGTTTCCGCTTGGCGCCTGCCTCCGTGGTCGCGCCGTTCGACTACACGGCTATGATTTTCGCGCTCATCGTTGGCTACTTCCTGTTCGACGAGGTCCCTGGTCTTGCCGTGCTTGCCGGATCGGTGCTGGTTGTCGGGGCGGGGCTGTTTGTGATCTACCGCGAACATCAGATCGGCATTTCGCGTGAAGCTGCCTTGAAAGCGCGCACGCCAAGCTGATCGCCGGTTCCGATTCAGTGAGTTTCACCATGGCCGATAAATCCCCGCGAAACGCGCAAAGCGAAGCCGAGGCGCTGGCGTTTTCCGGTCAGCTCGGCAAAACGATCCAGCGACTGCGCAAGGCTTACAATCTGTCGCTGTCGGAGCTTTCCGAGCAATCGGGCGTCGCCAAATCCATTATTAGCCAAATCGAACGCAACGAAACCAACCCGACGTTGGCGACCATCTGGCGCCTGTCTCAGGCGCTGGATGTCTCCATCGACCGGGTTTTGTCGGCTGCCCACGACGCTGATTTCGTAGAAGATATTCCACCCAACGATATGCCGGTGCTGACGTCAGAAGACGGCAAGATGCAGCTGACCATCATAGGCTGGTCTAAAACGGTGGAATGGCTGCAATGGTATGACGTTGCCGCTGAAACTGGCGCAGTGCTTGAATCCGAAGGCCATCAGCGCGGGTCCATCGAGTGCCTTTCGGTGCTTTCCGGCACCTTTGAAGTCACCGCCGGGCAAGAGACGCGTCGCGTCGAAGCCGGCGGCACGGTGCGCTATCGATGCGACCGCCCCCACACGGTGCGATGCCTGGAAGCCGTGGGCGGCCAGAAAGGCCGCGCCACCATGGTGTGCATCCTCAAGGCCGCGGTGATGGAATAGGCCGCGCTCTCAAGGAACCGGATTAGAACGCCCGGCCCAGCAGGCCGCCATCGACCAAAAGGTTCTGCCCGGTCACATATCCCGCTTGACCTGAGCATAGGAACGCGCACATCGCGCCGAATTCCTCCGGGCTGCCAAGTCGTCCAGCGGGAATGGAGGCGGCAACCGAGGCCCGTGTTTCATCGACCGTCTTGCCGGTACGCTCGGCCTGCGCCGTGAGAATGCTGGTCTGTCGGTCGGTGTCGATCTTGCCTGGCAGCACGTTGTTGATCGTCACATTGTGCGAGATGGCTGTCTTGGCCACACCGGCCATGAAGGCTGTCAGCCCGGCACGCGCGCCGGAGGACACATCCAGACCGGGAATGGCGGCGAGCACCGAGGAGGATGTGATGTTGACGATGCGCCCGAAGCCGCGCTCCATCATGCCGGGCAGGGCGCGCTGGATGAGCAGAATGGGGGTGATCATGTTCTGCTCAACGCCTGCCAGAATGGCCTGCCTGTCGATTTCCTTGAAGGGTTTCATGGGCGGGCCGGCATTGTTGGTAACCAGAATGTCGGGGTTGGGGCAGGCGGCAAACAGCGCATCCTGCCCCGCCGTCGTGCCGATATCCTCGGCAATAATGACAACCTTTGGCGCCCCGAGGTCTTTTAGCTCCTGCGCCGCAGCTTGGAGCGTTTCTTTGTCGCGGCCATTGATGACGAGGTTGCATCCGGCTTCGGCCAGTGCCTTGGCGCATCCAAGGCCCAAGCCGCGACTAGAGGCGCCGACGATGGCCCATTTTCCAGCGATCTGAAGGTCCATAAAACTCAGTCTTTCTGTTGATTTGGTCGGCGTTGATGGCGACTTTTACGTCCATTGGTCAAGGTCGGTGGTGGCTTGCGTGTCACAAAAGTGACAACAGAATCCCCGTATGTCCCCGCAGGTAGAGTGCCTACTGGCTTTGGTCATGGGAACGTCCTATGTACCTGCCAGCGATGCCCTGAATGCGTTGGGGCGCCTCGCTGTGACCGCCTTCGTGATCGTGTTTGTGACGCGGAGCGCAAGAAGGGATTGCAGGATGAGCAATCGACCTGGAACGTCGGAATTCAGCGCTGCTTCGCAGTCGTCCTCCAAGGATTCGCGCTTCAAGGAGTCCGCTAGCGTGCCGGAGCCAAAAACGTTCCGTACGCTTTTTGTTTCCGATGTTCATCTTGGTTCACGCGGTTGCCAGGCGCATTTGCTGCTTGATTTCATGCGCTTTCACGACGCTGAAACGATCTATCTGGTCGGCGATATCGTCGATGGTTGGCGACTAAAGAAGCGCTGGCATTGGCCGCAGGCGCACAATGACGTCGTGCAGAAGCTGTTGCGCAAGGGCCGCAAGGGCTCGCGTATCGTCTATCTTCCGGGCAATCACGATGAGTTCCTGCGTGATTATCTCGGCATGCAGATGGGGGGCATTGAGATCGTTGACTCTGCCATCCATGAGGCCGCCGATGGTCGACGCTTTTTGGTCGTTCATGGCGACCAGTACGATGTGGTGGTGCGCCATGCCAAGTGGCTCGCCTTCCTCGGTGACTGGGCCTACAATTTTGCGCTCTGGACGAACATCTACGTGAATCTTGTGCGTCGGCGCATGGGCTTCGACTATTGGTCGCTGTCAGCCTGGGCGAAGAACAAGGTGAAAAACGCCGTGTCCTTCATCGGTCGGTATGAGGAAACCTTGAGCCACGAAGCCAGCAAGGCGGACGTTGATGGCGTGATCTGCGGCCATATCCACCATGCAACCATGCAGGATGTCGGCGATGTGCATTACGTCAACACGGGCGACTGGGTTGAAAGCTGCACGGCGGTTGCGGAAAACGACGATGGATCGTTTGAGTTGATCAAATGGACCCGTTTGAGCGCCTATGGCCAAGAGGAACTGCGCGCCGCCAAGGCGGTGGCCGAAAATGTCGCCGATGACCCAGCACAGGTGCTCGCCTTCGATCCGCAGGCCGCCGCTTCGCGTAAGTCTGACGACCAATCAGAAGCTGCCTGAGCCGCAGGCGATCAATTTGCACACCGATGTTTGAGTTCAACGCTTCCAATCCCGCACGGGCATTGATCGTGTCGGATGCCTGGCATCCGCAGATCAATGGGGTTGTGCGCACCATCGAGTGGATGGTGAAGGAGGCACCGAAGTTCGGCGTTGACCTGCAAGTGTTGGGGCCGGCGCGCTTTCGCACCATGGCGATGCCGAGTTACCCGGAAATCCGGCTTGCCTTGGCCCATCCGCGCTCCATTCGCCGGGCGATCCGCGCTGAAGAACCGCGCGCCATCCATATTGCCACCGAAGGGCCGCTGGGGACCGTCGCGCGGCGCTTCTGCATCAAGCATGGGCTGGGGTTCACCACCAGCTACCACACGCGGTTTCCAGAATATGTGGCGGCGCGCGCGCCGATCCCGGAAAGCTGGAGCTACGCGTTCATGCGGCGGTTTCATAACGCGGCGACCGGCGTGATGGTGGCAACGCCGAGCCTGGAAGAGGAGCTGCGCGGGCGCGGTTTCAACAATCTGGTGCGGTGGTCGCGCGGTGTTGATCTGGAGCGGTTTTATCCGCGGCCTGCAGTGAAGCTGCCCTATCCCGGTCCGATCTTCGTCTATGTCGGCCGGGTTGCTGTTGAGAAGAACCTTGAAGCGTTTCTGGACCTTGATCTTCCCGGCACCAAACTGATCGTCGGCGGCGGGCCAGCGCTTGAGACCTTGAAGGCGCAATACACCGACGCGGTGTTTGTCGGGCCGCAATTTGGCGAGGACCTGGCGCAGTACTATGCTGGCAGCGATGTGTTCGTCTTCCCAAGCCTCACCGATACATTTGGGATCGTCTTGCTGGAAGCTTTGGCCTCTGGATTGCCGGTGGCAGCCTTTCCTGTCACAGGACCCAAGGATGTCGTCACCGACCCCAAGGTTGGCGTGCTTTCGAATGACCTGCGGGATGCGGCATTGGCGGCGCTGACACTGAAACGCGAGGACTGTGCGGCGTTCGCACAGAACTACAGCTGGCATGAAAGCGCCAAGGCGTTCTTCAAGCACCTCTACCCGTTGAAGGCCGATTGGAGCGTGCCGGATTATGACCATTGAAACCCAATCCTTTGGCCTTGCCGACATTGAAGAGGCGAGAGGTCGCATTGCAGGCGAAACGGTTGTTACGCCGCTGATTTCCAATAGCGTTTTGGACGAACTGGTCGGTGGGCGGGTTTTTCTGAAATGCGAAACCCTTCAGCGGACAGGTTCATTCAAGTTTCGTGGGGCGTTCAACGCGCTGGCGGCAATGAGCAAGGAAGAACGTCGCCACGGCGTTGTTGCGGTTTCGTCCGGCAACCATGCCCAAGGAATTGCGCAAGCCGCTCATTTGTTTGGCGTCCCGGCGACCATCGTGATGCCGTCAAGTGCGCCGGCCATCAAACGCGAGCGGGTGGAGCGGCTTGGTGCGACGATCGCGCCCTATGACCGTGTGCGGTACGACCGCAATATACTCGCCCAGGAAATCGTGGAGAAAACAGGCGCCGCCTTCGTTCACCCCTATGATGATGTGCGTGTCATGGCCGGGCAGGGCACGCTCGGACTGGAAGCTGTCGATCAATTGAACGCTCTGGGTCTGGACGCCGATATCGGTCTGGTCTGTTGCGGTGGCGGGGGACTTTGCGCCGGGGTTTCGACCGTCTGGCGTGATGCCTATCCCAAGAGCACGCTCTATGCGGTGGAGCCGGACGCCTTTGATGACACGGTGCGATCGCTTGCCAGTGGACAGCGTGAGACGAACGACCCCGATGCCATTTCCATCTGCGATGCGATCTTGACGCAGTCGCCTGGTGAATTGACGTTTCCGATCAACATGGCGAACCAAGTTCGCGGACTTTCGGTGAGCGACGAGGAGGTCTTGGCTGCCGTGGCCTTCGCTTTTCGCGAACTGAAACTTGTGGTTGAGCCCGGCGGCGCGGTGTGTTTGGCAGCTCTGTTGGCCGGCAAAGTGGATGTCAGCGGCCAGGTCGCGCTTGCGGTTCTGTCGGGCGGCAACGCTGATCCATCCATGATCGCCCGCGCGCTGAACTGAGTACCGTTTTTGCCCGTTTTCTGGGCACAGAACCTTAGGAGAAGAGGGCGATGCGCTCTTCGTCGGTATAGGGCACATCCTCATCGCTGTTGTCGGCGTGAGGTGGTTCATCGCCAGTTTCGGACAGTCCTATGCCGGCCGTGTCCTGATCGTTCGGTGCCGACTCCTCAGCATCGACTGGTGCCAATGCTTCCAGAGCCTCATCGAGCATCTTTTCTTCCGGCTCCTTTGCCACGATGGTGACCTCGGAGTCTTCTTCGATGCTGGCCTCGTCGGCGACGTCAAAGTCATCGACTCCAAGTTCGTCCACATCGAAAATGTCTTGTGCCGGGGAAGCAGCTGTACCGGACGTGCCGTTCTTTTTCGCCGCATTCCCTTGATCCTTGGCGACGGTGTCAACGAACATGTCCGCCGCGCCCTCATCGACCGCAAAGTCGTCGGGCATATCGACCATCATCTTGCGATCGTCACGCGGGGAGCGTTGATGCAGTTCGATTTGGCTATCAAGTTGATCCAAAGCGCGCTCGGACATATCCGGGCCATCGAAGTCGAGTGCATCCACATCGAAGATATCGGGCGCCTGCGAGGGTTTGGCGAGCGCGTCGCCGATCAGCGCATCCTCAGCCGGGCGGCGGAGAATTTCAGCATCGTGGATTTCCACCACCATGTCGTCGGTGATGATATCGATTGGACCGCTGTCATCGCCGGACTCATCGGCTTCGGCCGCGATGGATTTGGCTTCTTCTTCAAGACGAGCAAGATCGCGCTCGATGTCAGTTAGTTCGATCGCTTCGTCGGCTTGGTCTTCCTCTGCAGGAGATAATTCGTCTGAGGTTTCGGGTTCGGTCGGTTCTGCTGTTAGGACCGAGGTGCCATCTGCGGCCTCTTCGCTTGCCGCATCGTCGGCTGCCTCAAATGTTTCGGCTTCGGCGGATGCCGTGTCGGCTTCCGGCCCTTCCAGTTCAATTGCGTCGAAGCCATCATCGGTGGCGTCCGTGCCACCGAACAGAGCGTCGACATCGTCCTGCTCAATCGCCTCACCTTCCAGCGCCGGACCATGCAACAGGTGGGCATCGCTGCGGGAATCGCCTTCCTGATAGGCTTCGCCCGCATTGGTTTCGTTCGGTGTTTCGCTTGCAACAGGCTTGGCGCGTTCCCTTTGGCCGTCCTCTTCGTTGGAGGCCAGCCCAAGGATTTCCATCATCGCCGAAACACGTTTTTCAACGTAACCGACCAGGCGCACCACCTTACTAGAGCGTTGGCCGGTCAGATCCTGGAACGAGCAAGCTGTGTAAACATCGATGATCTTGCTCTCGATGATGTCGCACTGGGTCTCGTTGGCGCCTTCTTCGCGAAGGATCCAGAGCACTTCTTGGATTTTTTCCGCGGCTTCTAGGATCTCGCCCGTCGCGGTCTCCGTCTGGGTAACGATGGCTTCCAGTTCGACGGTGGCGGAGTTGAAGTGATCTTTTTCGTCACCGTTGCCGCCGAGCTCCTGCACTTCACGCTTCACCTGCGTGATGGCTTCGGCAAGATCGATCACATTGTGGCTGATCAGGGCAACCGACGTGTCGCCATTGCTGTCGGCGGCCACGCTGATGCGGTCTTCCAAGCGCTCCAACGCGTTGAGCACGGTTTGCGTATCGCTGTTGCGGTTGCGGCGCGCATATTCTTTCAGGAACCAGCGACCGCGTTCGGTTTCCATGACCGCCGCGGCTATGGCTTCATAGTCCGCATCGCTGATGGGCGAGCCGGATTGTGCGGCAGGTGCCAGATCGGTCGTGTCAGAAGCGTGGTCACCGGAAGCGGGACGCATGTCGCCGTCTTCACCGTCTTGACTCATGGTCGCCAGAGGCGTTTCGCTCATGGTCTGTCCCGTGGCCCAATAGACCCTGTGGTGCTCCCGAGGCGGCAGCGTCGCAGGCTCTAACCCCATTCAATCGCCGATACGATCGCTCGTTTCGGCGGTTTGCTTTCCTTCTGCCTGCCCAAACCGATCACGGATACTCGCCAAATTTAGCGAATCAATGCCGTGCCCTTCACGTGTAAGGTTTCACTTCGTGCAGCCACTTGCCTCCATTGCAACCCAAGCTGGTCACCAAAGAGTTACCGTGGCCGCGTTGTTCGCAGCTTATTTCGCGGGCTTTGGGGTCTTTTTGCCGTTTTTTCCCGTTTGGCTCGATTGGATTGGGCTTTCGGCGGCGTGGATCGCGGTTTTGGTCTCCGCGCCTTTGATCGTTCGGGTGATGACGACGTCGGTGGTTTCCGATGCCGCTGAGCGATTCGATGATCCCCGCAAGCCGCTTTTGGCGCTGGCCCTGCTGGCGACGGTTGCTTTTGCGATCGTCCCGGTGGCTTCGCTGTTTGCCGGTGGGCCAGAGCTAATTGCGACACCGTGGGTGCTGCTCGTTGTGATCGGTCTTATGGCAGTCGGCTGGAACGCCTTGCTGCCGCTCAGCGATGCGCTTGGCATTCAGCTTTCTCGCCAGTCGGGCGCGGATTATGGCCGCGTTCGGGTCTGGGGATCGATTGCGTTTGTCGCGTCGAGCTTTGCTGCCGGTGCGGTTGTCGATCACTATGGCGTCCAAACCGTTCCCTGGCTGGTGCTCGCGACGTTTGGGGCGCTGGTCTTGGTTTGTGCCGCGTTGCCGCGCAGCTTTGTGCAACCCAAAGTGGTGGCGGTGCCAGGCGAGGTGACGAGAAAGCCTAAACTGCGTTCCGGCTGGATGTTTTTCCTGCGCCGCAAAGGCGCGATGAGCGTGTTCATCGGTGCCGGCCTGATGCAGGCAAGCCATGCGTTTCTTTACGGCTTCGGCAGCCTGTCCTGGGCGGCGCAGGGGTTCTCCGAGACCGCGATCGGCATGCTTTGGGCTTTTGGTGTGTTCTGCGAGATCGTTCTTTTTGCCGTTTCTGCGCCGATTATTGCCCGGCTCGGCGCGCGCGGGCTTCTGATCCTAGGCGGCATCGGGGCGACGATCCGGTGGGCGATTTTTGCGTTTTCACCGGATCTGGCGTTCACGGGCCTGCTACAAATCTTGCACGGCTTCTCGTTTGGCATGACCCATCTGGCGCTGATTACCTATGTTCAGCGACGGGCACGGCCTCGTGAGCTTCGTGCGGCGCAAGGTGTCTACGGGGTTGTGTCAGGTGGCTTAATGGCAGTTGCGACGCTGGCTGCCGGCCCGCTCTACGCAGCCTTTGGCGCGATGGCCTATCTCGGCATGGGTGCGATGACTGCGCTTGGTGTGGTGATCATCTTCGTCAACCGCGTGCGCATACCCGGCGGCGCGCGCGTCCAGCCGACCTGCGATAGTTAGCCCCAGAGCTCCGGCGTTGGCGGGTAGAGGATACTGCCTTCGAAGTGAAGGGGCGGGTCGCGGTCTTCGTCCAGGAGTAGCGGCGCATCCAGATCGACATAGTCAGCGTCGTGCACCAACAGCGTTCCTGGCGCCATGGCGAGCGAGGACCCCATCATACAGCCTACGAAAATCCCGAGGCCTTCGGCTTGGGCGGCATGTTTGAGCGCTAGCGCTTCGGTCAATCCACCGGTTTTGTCGAGTTTGATGTTGATCACGTCATAGCGACCGAGCAGTTCCTGAAGCCCGGCGCGATCATGGGCGCTTTCGTCGGCACACACAGGCACCGCGTGCGGACGATCGGCTAGAACCGTATCCTGGCCTGCGGGCAAAGGCTGTTCGACCAGCGCAATGCCAAGCTCGGCGGCAACATCCAGCCAGTCCCAGAGATTGTCCGGCGACCAGGCTTCGTTGGCATCGACGATCACTTTGGCTTCGCCTGCATGGCCGCAAATGGCGCGCATACGCTCAAGATCACCGTCACCGCCGAGTTTCGCCTTTAGGAGCGGGCGGTCGCGGTGATCATAGGCGGCGCGGGCCATTGCATCGGGTGTATCAAGGCTTAGCGTATAGGCCGTCTCAACGGGCCGGCCTTCCGGCACGCCGGCAAGAAGATGGGCAGGTTTACCGCTGCGTTTGGCTTCAAGGTCCCAGAGGGCGCAATCAACGGCATTGCGGGCCGCGCCTGCTGGCAACAAGGTCTGGAGAGCCTCGCGATCAATTCCTGACTCGAGGGCTTTTCGCACCGTTTCAATCTCGGCGGTGACGCTATCGACGGTTTCATCATAACGCGCATAGGGCGTGCATTCACCGCGGCCGATATGATCGCCTTCGCGCAAAGCCACCGTCACCACATGCGCGTGGGTGCGGGTTCCACGAGAGATAGAGAAGCCACCGCGAATGCGAAAGGCATCATCGCGAATATTCATCAAAATCATGATGTTGAAGTCATATATTGAAGTGGTTTAACAAGATTGTCGACACCGAAGCGCACTGGGTCGGTGGCCGGTAGGGCGTGCTCGTCTTCGAGTTTTTTCAGGAGCGATCGGGCTTCGGTTTCGTCCAGCGCGGCGGTGTTGACCGCCAAGCCGGTGCAACGGATCGCCGGGTTGGTGAGTCGTCCCATGGCGACCGTCGTGTCGATGACCTGTTGGATCGAGGGCAGCGGCGTTTTGACCCCACGCATCGTGGTGCGCGTCGGCTCGTGGCAAACGACCAACGCGTCCGGCTGCGATCCGTGGAGGAGACCAAGCGTCACGCCCGCAAAAGAGGGATGAAACAGCGACCCCTGGCCCTCAATAACGTCCCAATGATCGGGATCATTGGCCGGTGCAATCCATTCGGCGGCGCCGGAAATAAAGTCGGCGACCACCGAATCGATGGCCAGGCCACGGCCTGAGATGAGCACACCCGTTTGACCCGTCGCCCGAAAGCTCGCTTTCATGCCGTGGGCCGTCATGCCCTGCTCCAAGGCGAGGGCCGTGTACTTCTTGCCAACCGAGCAGTCGGTGCCGACGGCCAAAACACGCATGCCCGGGCGTTTGTCGCCTTTGCCGGTCGCGAGTTTCTGTTCCACGTGGCGGACATTGTGAAGTGCCACTCCCTTGGCGCTGGCAGCTTCGGCAATCTCCGGCACGTCTTGCAGGCGGGCATGAAGACCGCTGGCAATATCAAGGCCGGCGTGGATCGCCTCGACGATGCTTGCAATCCAATGGTCCGGCAAGACGCCACCGGCGTTGACAGCCCCGATGACCATGGTTTTCGCACCTTTGTCGACACCCTCCGTGATGCCCATATCCGGCAGACCGGTATCGGCCATGCAACCCTCCAGGCGAACCTGCCCGACGCACCAGTCACGCCGCCAATCCACGACACCGATCGCCGTTTTGGCTGCAAGTGCGTCGGGAACGTCGCCCAGAAAAAGAAGATAGGGTTTGCGCAGCTCAGCCATCAGAATGCATCCGTAAGGGTGGGAAAAGAGGAGAAGGTCACATCACGTGCCATATTTTCCGATGCTGCGAAATGGCCTTTGCGCATGGCGGTCGCGCATGGCAGGTATAGGTCCACGTATACAGTGATCTGGCAGTTTGCGCGTGACAGCGATTGACGCCCTTTGGTCGGGGCCACCCACAGACGTTCCCTTTGCCAAACGAGGCGGCGCAGCGCCGCGCGCCGCTGAAATCCTGCGCGACGGCGACGGGCTTGTGGTTCAGGGCGATTGGATCCGGCCCTGCGTGCGCATGGTTCTCATGCAGGACGGGTTTGTCGAAGCACCAAACTGGTCGGCTGAGGCATCCGGGCCGTCGATCCGCGTTGATGCTTCGGGTTTGCGCGAGTTGGATACGCTTGGCTGTCTGGCCTTGGCTGATCTTGAGAAGGCGCTGGCGGCCTCCGGCAAATCGGTGGAACTGGTCAATCTGCCCAAGGATAAAAGGGATCTTTATGAGGCGGTTCGCGCCCGCGCCGACGTTCGGCGGCCAGAGAACCCACGCTTTGGGCTCGATGCCCTGATCGCAGCTTTTGGGCGCGGTGTTGTTGCAACGTGGGATGATTTGCTCGGCGTGGTCGGCATGTTCGGCGTGGTGCTCAGCTCGATTGCGCTGACTTTGGCCAATCCGACCCGTTGGCGTTTCAACGCCTTCGTGACCCAGCTGGACAAGAGCGCGTTCCGTGCCGTGCCGATCATTGTGCTGATCCAGTTCGTGATCGGCGGGATCGTTGCGCAGCAAAGCGCTTACCAGTTGCGATTCTTTGGCGCGGAAATCTTCACCGTGAACCTGGTGGCCATTTTGGTGCTGCGGGAAATTGGCGTGCTGATCTCAGCGATCATGGTCGCGGGCCGGACTGGCTCGGCTTACACCGCTGAAATCGGCGCGATGCGTATGCGTGAAGAAGTCGATGCCATGCGGGTCATCGGTCTTGATCCGGTCGATGTGCTTGTCGTGCCACGCATCCTCGGTCTGGTGGTCGCGCTGCCTCTGCTCACCATCATTGCCAATGCGTCGGCGCTTCTGGGCGGGATGCTCACGCTTTGGGCCTATTCAGGCATCAGCCCCGTCGTGTTCATTGATCGCATGCATGATGGCATTCTGCTGGAAACAGTGATGGTTGGCCTGATCAAGGCGCCCTTCATGGCAATTGCGATCGGCTGCATCGCTTGCATGGAAGGCTTTCGCGTGAGCGGGAGCACCGAGTCGCTTGGCCAGAGGGTTACGGCGGCCGTTGTGAAGTCGATCTTTGCCGTCATCGTCATGGACGGTGTTTTCGCGATCTTCTTCGCCGCGATGGACTATTAGGAGGCGCGCGTGGCGGTACAGGCACTCGACGGTCCAGTCACGACCCGGCCCCCGGTCATCGAAGTGCGTGGCCTGGAGGTCGGCTTTGGCGATGTCACGGTCCTCAAAGACCTTGATCTCACGGTTTATCGTGGCGAGATTCTCGGCTTTGTCGGAGCCTCGGGCACGGGCAAGTCGGTGCTCTTGCGGGCGATTTTGGGCCTCAACCGCCGACGTGCGGGCACGATCGACGTGCTCGGCGAGCCTTATTCGCAGATGGATGAGCGTGAGCGGGTGCATGTCGATGAGCGGCTGGGCGTGCTTTTTCAGCACGGCGCGCTCTTTTCCTCGCTCAATGTGATCCAGAACGTGCAAGTGCCGATGCGCGAACACTGGCGGCTGGATAAACCGATGATGGACCGGCTGGCGGCGGTCAAACTCTCCATGGTCGGCTTGCCGGAAGATGCGGCGCTGAAAACGCCCTCGGAACTCTCCGGCGGCATGATCAAACGCGCAGCCTTGGCGCGGGCTTTGGCGCTAGATCCGGATGTTGTGTTCCTGGATGAGCCGACGTCAGGCCTTGATCCTCTGGGTGCTGCAGCTTTTGACGAGCTTATCGCTGACTTGCGGTCTGCGCTTGGGCTCACCGTGTTCATGGTGACCCACGATCTTGATAGCCTGTTCTCAGTCTGTGATCGCGTCGCCGTGCTTGGCAATCAGAAGGTCCTCACGGTCGGCACGGTCGATGAGGTGCGACGGTTCGATCATCCCTGGGTGCAAGAGTATTTCAACACCGGGAGAGCCATTGGGCGCGGCCCGAGCCCCTTGGCATCAAGCAATCCATCGAGTTGAGCCACCAATGCGCAGTCAAAATGCAACGGTTAGGCGAAAAGTGCAGCTGTTTGTTCGTGTTAGGCCACGCGGCGCTTTGCGCTCTGGCACTTGCGCGCTAAGGCCGTGAGGCATGGAAACCCGCGCCAATCATATCGTTATTGGACTGTTCGCCCTGGCGGTCATCGCTGCCGGGATGGCGTTTATTTATTGGGTCGCAGAAATCGGCGGACAGGATGAGTCTGCGGAGGTCATTTTTCAGTTCAATGGCCCGGTGAACGGCTTAAGTGCCGGTAGCCCGGTGCTGTTCAATGGCATTCAGGTTGGCGAGGTGCGCACGCTGTCGCTCAACCCGAACAACCCCCAGGAAGCTTTGGCACTGGCGATCGTCGATGTCGCAACGCCAATCCGCCGAGACACCAGCGCAGAGCTCGGTATCACCGGGATTACCGGCACTGCATTTGTAGCGCTGCGCGGTGGTTCAATGGACGAACCGGCGGTGCTTGATCCCAACACGCCGGTGATCATCGAAGCGGAGGTTTCCGTTGTTCAGGACTTGATCGATGGCGCGCGCAACGTGCTCGGTCGGGCGGACGATGCGATGCAGACGATTGAGAATTTCTTGCTCGTCAACGAGCCGTTTCTGACGCAAACCATTGCTGATATTAATGAAATTACTAGCACAGTTGCCGAACAGTCGGATAATATCGAGCTTTTGATGGAAGGTGTTGGCGCGATCGCCAGTGAGATCTCGGGCCTTTCGGGACGCCTAGAAAACATTATTGCCGGTTCGGAAGAGCTGATTGCGGCGGTCGATCCGCAAAGCGTCAGCGAAGTGGTTGAGAATGTGCGCGTCGCCTCGACCGAGTTTCGCGGCGTTGGCGAAGACGCCCGTGCGTTGATCACGCGGGGCGGAACAGTGTTCGACAATTTGGAAACATCATCGACTGCTTTGGTTGAAACGTTGGATGCCGTCCAAGTCGTTGTCGCCTCGGTCGATCCTGCGGTGGTTGCCCAGGCTGTCGATGATGTTGGGGCCTTCACATCCAGGCTTCCTGAAACCGGCGAACGGGTCGATGCCGTGCTTGCGGGCGCGCAGGAGGCGACTGACAATGTGACGGCCTTCACGGCCAGCCTTGAGGACAATGCTGAGCAGGTTGATGCGATCTTCGAAGACGCCGTGGTAATCGCTGACCGTTTGGAAGTCGCTTCCCGCCGTATCGACGGTCTGTTGGAGTCCGTTGATGGGTTGCTCGGAGAAGACGAGACGCAAGGGCTAATCGCCGATGCGCGCGAAGCGGCGCGCGCCATACGCAATGTTGCCGTCGCCTTTGAAGGCCGCTCTGGCGACATCGCGGATGGTTTGGCGCGCTTCACCGGCCCGGGCCTGCGCGATGCGGAGGCTTTGATTGGCGATGGCCGCCGGGTGCTGAACCGACTTGAGCGTGTGGTCACGTCGATTGAACGCAACCCGCAGCAGTTCATTTTCGGTGGCGATCGCGCACCCGAATACTCGCCTCAGCGGCGGTGATGTGATGGGCGTTTTTGCCAATCCGCTCTCGAACTGGTTTGATGGGTGGGAATGTGTGAGTAGGGTCCGATGAGTGATGTTGGCCAGGATATGATGGACCTTGAGGGTGCCAGGGACCTTAGGGGTACCAAGGACCTTGGCGGTACCAAGCGCCGAGGAAAGCGTCGAGCCAAGCGTGCGCCGCTGCCATTGATTGGCGGTGTGTGTGCGGCGTTTTTGCTTGCCGGCTGTTCGACCATCGGCCTTGAGATGGCGCCACGAATCTATGATCTGCGTGCGCCGCAATCGATCGATGTTGGTGGAAGCCGCACCAGATGCCAATCTGGTGCCGGCAAGCGGCCGTTCGCTTTTACGCAACCGATCGCATCGTCGTTCGCGACAGCGCTGCGACATTGGCCTACTTTCCCGGCGCATCCTGGTCTGATGCGTTGCCGGACCTGCTTCAGGCGCGCTTTGCTGAGGCGTTGGAACGTACGGGCCGGGCGAGGGCAGTTGGTCGTCCGGGCCAGGGCCTATTGATCGATGTTCGGTTGGTGCCAGAAATCCGCGCCTTTGAAATCGAAATTTCCGATGGTGGTCAGGCGACAGCGGTCATCGATATCGCTCTTAAAGTGATGAACGACGCCAATGGCCGCATTCTGGCGAGCCAGAACTTTGCGGCGAGGATGCCGTCGGCCAGTGACAGCGCTGAGGACGGCGTTGAAGCGCTCAACGCTGCGTTCGATGCTTTGTCGCGCGAGATGGTGAAGTTCGTTCTCGACGCCGTTTAGACGCGCACGTCACCTGGTTGGCAACAAAAAAGCCGCCGGTCAGACCATGACCGGCGGCCTTTTTTGTTTTTGATTTCGGTGGCTTAGTTGCCGAAGCGACCCAAAGCTTGACCCAGAACCGTGTAGAGACGGCCCTGATCGGACATCAGCAGGGTGCGGGTCTCCGCGCGGCTTGCCCGACGTGAGGCCATTTCGCGCAGTGTGCCCTCGAACGTCGTCAAGTGCTCCTGAGCAGCCGTGCGCAGGTCGTTGTCGCGGCCGATCTGGCGACGAATGTCGTCGAAGATCTGTTGACCGCTCAGCGTGTAGATCCGGCGTGAGAAGCTCGCCTTGTTGCCGGCCAGATAGCTATCCCACTGCTGCGCATAGGCGCGTTCGTCAAGCGCATCGCCGATCTGCTCGCGGATGTCTTCCAGCGGACCGCCTTTGCCGTCATCGGAGGATGCGCGGCGCAAGAGGTCGCTGATCCAACCGCCTGATGGGGCATCGGCATTGCCGCCGGATGATGCGGGGGTAACCGCAGGGGCCACAGCCTGACGGACATCTTCCATACTGCGGGCGATGTCATCGTCGACGCGTTGATCCTCAAGGCTCAGCGCACTGGCCTCTGCAAGCTGGGCGCCGCCGCGCGAGGATGCGATGGCAGGTGCCGGAGCTGGCGCCGGCGCTTGAAGCTGGCGCGAGGACGCATCGCGCGCATTGCCTTCATCTGATACCAAGCTCGACAGCTCTTTCAGCGCTGCGACCTGCTCGTTCACCACCTGGCGAAGAGCAGCTGCGCTTTCGCGCGCTTCTTCAGGCAGTTCGAACACGCCACGGCGGATGTCCGCGCGGGTGGTCGCAAGCTCAGAGCTCATTTCGCTCGTCATTTTGCGCATGTCTTCAATGGAGGAGTGGAAGGCCGAAACAGCCGTTTCCAGACCACTTTGCAGTTCGCGCGCGACCTCTTCCTGGGTCTTGCGGACGATATCGCTGGCCTTGCTGCTTTCTTCGCTGGCAGTTTCGCGCAGGGAGTTGAACTGGGCGATCACGCCTTTGGCCGCGTCATCGGCAGCCAGAGACAAGGCAGAGGCGAGGGAGGCCGCCCGTTCCTCGGCGTCGATCAAGGTCGAAGCCAGGCGTTCGGACGTCAATTGCAACGCCTGTTCTGCCCGGTTGGTGCGGTCGGCGATGGATTCGCTGATCGTGTCCATCTGCGTGACCTGCGTGCCGACGGAGCCATCCAGCTTCTCGGTGGTGCGCAGGATCGCCTGAGAGGCGCCGGAAAGCGCGCGACCATGCACATCGAACCGATCCGACAGATCGACGATGGAGCTGAGAACTTCGGTCGAGATGCCGCTGAGGGCTTCAAGCTGCTTCTCAAGCGCTTCAGAGGTTGTCGCCGTGTCATTGCTGATCGACTGTACCGAGGTGCTGAAGCGGGCGATCTTCTCCTGCAGGACCTCGCCCATTGAGCCGAGCGTCACAGCGGAGTTGCTGAGCAGTTCTTCGATCGAAGAATTGACCGAACCAATCTGGCCGGTGAGCTCCTGCAAATCCTGGTTGAGCAGGTTGCGGGCACGGGCGAGATTGGCCGTTGCATCGCGTGTGCGTTCTTCCAGCGTGGAGTCCATGAGTTGCGTTGCCGCTTCCACCGACTGGTTGAAGGCGTTGGTGCGGGTGTCGAGGGCGCCGAGCAGCGAATGGCCGCGACTGTTGAGCACTGTTTCGATGGACTCGGTGGCTGCCATGATGCTGGCTTCCAGCGTCGACCGGCGATCTTCCAGCTTGTCGGAGAGTGCCTGACCGCGGGCGTCCAGCGTTTCGGCAAGCGCCTGAGTCCGGCTTTCGATGAGGCCTGCAACTTCTTGCGAGCGCGTGTCGAGCACGTTGGCGACTGAGCCGGACGCAGCGTTGATGCTGTGCTCCAGTGTCGATGTGCGTTCTTCAAGCGCGCCGGCCAGCTCTTTGGTGCGGCTGTCGAGGACAGTACCGAGCTGGCTTGTAGCCGACTGCAGGCTTTGAGCGAGTTGATCGGTCTGGCCAGCGAGGGTTTCAGCCAGTTCGCGCTCACGCTCAGCGACGCTGCTTTGCAAGGCCTGCGTAGCGGCGTGGATGGAGCGCGCAAACTCGCTTGTGCGGCTTTCCAGCGAGCCAACAAGGGCTTGGCCGCGATCATCGAGGATCGATTCCATGGCGCCTGCCTGGTTGGACAAAGCCTCGCGCAAGGCGTCAGCGCGTTCGGCAAGCTGTTGGCTGGCCACGAGCGTCTCGTCATGTGCTGCCGAGCGGACATTGGCAGCCGCTGCGACAAGCGCGTTGGTTGCCGAGCCGACCTGAAGCTCAAAGCCTTGCAAGGCGTTGGTGGCTTCAGAAGTCAACGTTTCGCCGAAATTGCTGGCGCGGTCGCTGACCATCGCTTCAAGAGCTTCGCCCTGTGCCCTAATGGTTTCAGAAACCTCCATCACACGGTCGCCCAGCAACTGGTTGATGTCCGAAACGCGGTTGGCCATCAAGTCGGTCAGATTGTTGGTCTGCTCGTTGACGGTTTCCCCTACGGCCTCGATACGTGCCGTGATGGCGCGCTCGATATCGTCGCGACCGCTGACAAAGGCTTGCGCCACTTCGCGGGTGCGCTCAATGAGCGTCTCGGAAATTTCGCGGCCACGGTTGGACAGTGCACCATCAAGCTGATCGGCGCGCTCCACAAATGTTGTGGTCGCGTCTTCGATGCGCTGATTGACCTTCACATCAAAGGCCGACAGGCGTTCATCGACCGTGGTTTCAAGCTGAACGGTACGCATCTGCAGCGCGCTGGACAGGCTTTCGATCTGCTCACGCAGCTGGTTGTCGATGGCCTCGGCGCGGGTCGTCAGATCGCCGCCAACGGCACTCATGGCATCGGTGAGGCCTTGGGTGCGGTTGTCGATGGTGCTGACAAGGTTCGAGGTCGCTTGGTCGACCTGGCTGGCCAGATTGGAGGTCGTGCCTTCAACGCGATTGACGAGGTTGGTCGTCGTCTCGTTGACGTGGCTGGCAAGGCTGGTTGCGGCCTGATCGATCCGGCTGGTGATGCTGCTGGATGTCTCCTCAACCTGATTGGTGAGGTTGGTCGTGCTTTCATCAACACGGATGACGAGGCCAATCGCGGTTTGATCGACACGGTTGACCAGCCCTGTGGCGGTTTTTTCCAACTGGTCGACGAAGCCGTCGGCCGTGTCGACGACGCGGTTGTTGAGCTCGCTGGCGACGCCGAGAATGCGCTCTTCCGTGCTGCCTGTAACCTCCTGGAGCGACTGCATCAGGGTATCGGAACGCTCGTTCAGCGCGTCGATCAGGTTGGTCGTGCGGTTGTCCATGGCTTCCAGATAGCCATTGGTGTCGGTCGTGATGCGATCCACCAGCGTGTCGGACAGAGCGTTCATGCGGCTTTCAACGCCGGAATTGGCATCGGTCAGCACGCTCATAAAGCGCTGGGTGCGGTCGTTCAGTGTTTCCAGGTACTCGCGGGTGGACGTGTTGATGTGTTCGGCCAGAACCGCGGAGCGCTCGCCGAGAACAGCGCTTGCCTCGGCGGCAGCGCGGTCGATGCTTTCCTCAAGCGCCGTGCGCTGGTTGAGGAATGAGGCTTCAATGGCGCCGGAACGATCAGCCAGCGCCAGATCAATGGACTGTGCTTTATCGTCGAGCAAGGCGCGGATCGCGTCGGCGCGGGTGATCATCTGCTCATCGAGCGCGGCCGTGCGATCATCGAGCGCGGAAACCAGTGCGTCGCTGTCGGATTTCAGGATATTGGCATATTCTTCCGCGCGCTGCGTGAAGGCGAGGCCGAGGTTTTCGCCTTGTTCCAGAACGATCTGCACAACGCGTTCGCCAACCGCCTGCACCTTATCGGTGAGGTCGCCGGTCCCGGTCTTGATCAGATCCTCAACAGCATCGCGGCCTTGGGCAAGGCGCATATCAACCAGATCAAGGTCGCGCATGATGCTGGTTTCGATGGTGGTGCTGGTGTCGTCGGCGGTCTTGCGCAGCTCTTCCAGCTTGGCATCGACAGACGTGATAAGTGATTGAGCAGAAAGCTCAAATCCGTCTCGCAGCTCAACGCCGCGCTCCACAACCGCATCGTGAAGACGTTCAGCGGACGCTTCCATGCGCTGCGCAAGAGCCCCACCTTGTTCGGTGATGCTGTCAGAGATTTGCGTGCCGGCTTCGTCCAGCTTGGCGGTGATCGCCGTGCCGCGCAGTTCCATGTCGATAAGCAAGGAATCGGCGGTGGTTTTCAGCGTGGTCGTCACATCTTCGGCGCGTGCGGCGAAGTTCTCGGTGACCGAGTGGCTGGTTTCTTCAAGCTCGCGGGTCACATTGTTACCGCGCTGTTCGAACTCGGTGACGATGGCACTGGTTGTTGAGGCCAGATCGGCGGAGATCGTTGCCGAGCGGTCTTTCAGCACCGTGTCAACTTCTGCTGATTTTTCCGTGATTTCGCGGACAATATCGCCGCCGATGATGGCCAGCTTGTCGGACACATCCAGGCCGGTCGAGGAGAGCTGTTCGACCAAGCGATCGCCGTGCGACTGCAAGGTATCGCTCATGGTTTCGCCGGCCTGCGAGAGGGCGTTGGTGATCTGCGAGGCTTTGTCGGCAAGGCTGTGCGCAACCGTCGAGCCGGTTTCAGCAAGCGATTGGGTCAGAGCGTCGGATGCCGTCAGAAGATCGGCGTTCAGACGGTCATGCGAGGAGGAAATGGCCTCGCGCACCTTTTCCGCGTTGAGAAGAATGTCCTGACGTTCGCTGGTCAACTGGCCAAGCAGCGTGCGCAGCTTGGTTTCATTGTCGGAATAAGCCCGCTCCAAGTTGGCGACTTCGCCTTGGACCATGGATTCAAGCTCGCCGGCGCGTGCCAGAGCACGTTCCACGCCGTCGCCCATGGCAGCAACTTCGCGGCGGATCGCTTGGCTGACCGACAAAACCTGCTCTTTGGCCAGTTCATCGGGCTGCGCCAGGCGCATGGTGACGTTGGCCATCGACTTGGCGACAATGCGCAGTTCGGCTGCGCGGTAGACCAGGAAGGCGATGGTGAAAAACAGGAAGACCGGCGCCAAGGCACCGACCAGGTAGGCGATGAAGCCAGGCGATGTCAGCGTCGTACCGTCGCTGAGCAGGGCGCCTGCGCTGGTGTTGAACAGGGCCGGGGCGAGAAGCGCGGCCGCAGCAACCCAAATGGCGCTGGCGCTGGCGGCCAGCACATAAGGAGTGTTAGCAGGGCGGCGCTGCAGTTCATAGACCAAGGCGCTGGTGGCGCGGCGATCATCATTGGCGGGAGAGCGGCGTTCACGAAGGCGTTGATCGTCGGCGGCCTGCCGGGCTGTCGGTGTATCATCCTCACCAACCGGCGTTGCCAGCGGATCGCCAAGCACATCGTCGGCGCGCGGCATGCGTGCAGCGGTGCGAGCGGTCGATTGCTGAGCGGATGAGTTGTCCGCGTCGTCCGATGCGCCATCAAAGGCGTCGTCTGCGAAGTCGATGGCCAGGGCCTCTTCGACTGCGTCAAGCGCCGCCTTGTTTGCTTCGGATGGTTTCTTCGCCATTGATACGCCTCACGCTTTTTGGGCATCCTCACATTTGACCGGCTGAAAATTCAGCGCGTTCAAACAGCCACACTTGCCCACATTTCAACGGACAAACTATTCCTTTGACCGTTCAAATTGAAGACACTTACGTCTCTTTGTTAGCAATTTGTTCATCATAGTTAACGTCACGCGGGAGGCCAGAAGAATCGGCTGGCTGTTAACGCCGATGAAAGGGCTGAGGCGCAGAGTGGTTAAGGAGATGGGTAAGGGCTGGCCGGAAATTCGTGTCAGACAAGGGGACAAGAGGATGGGCGCACACCAAGTGCCGTCGCAGATCGAAACCAGCCAAAAGGTTGTGGATAGCAAAAAGGTCTATCCACCCAAGCTGCTCGATCTGGTTCACCTGAGTTGCCAGACATTCGGCGATCCCGACCTTGAACGCGATGTCTTGCGGCTGTTTCTTGATCAAGTTGAGAGCACCGGCAGGGCTCTGCGCGCGACAACCAGCGCGGTTGAACGCGGAAGGCTCTATCATCTCGTCAAAGGCAGTGCTCGCGGCGTTGGCGCGTTTCAGTTGGCGGCGCTGGCAGAGGACGGCGAGGACGACCCGCAAGATGACGCCCGTCTTGCCGCGACGCTCTGTGCAATCGAGGCCGTTTCGTCCCGCGTCGATGAGCTTTTAGCGGTCTGACGCGCCACATCTTTGAGCATCCTGCGACATCGCAACAAAGACAATGCCGTTTCTGCGCGCATTGTTGCGCTTCACAAGGCAAGGTGGGCTTTGCTAGGACGCGCCATCACTGTGCGCTCGGCAGGCTCGGCTATTTTGCCGTGGCAAGCGCACGCGTCCACCGTTAGGCAGGTCTATGATCAAGATTACATTCATCGAACACAATGGAACGCAGCACGAAGTTGAGGCTCAGGAAGGCTCAACGGTGATGGAGGCTGCCGTGATGAACGGTGTGCCAGGCATTGAAGCAAGCTGCGGCGGCGCCTGCGCCTGCGCGACCTGCCATGTCTATGTCGAGCCAGCCTGGAAAGAAACGACCGGAAGCCCAGAGGTGATGGAAGAGGACATGCTCGACCTTGCCTATGATGTGCGCGATGAAAGCCGCCTGTCTTGCCAGTTGCGCGTTACGCCGGCGTTCAACGGTTTGATTGTGCGCGTGCCGGAATTCCAGGCTTAGGCGCCGCAGGCACGTTATCTTTCGCCAGGCGAGGAGACATCAATGCTCGACACCGTGACTGGCGACAGCGCAGCCCAGACCATCGAAACCGATGTCGTCATCATTGGCGCCGGGCCTGTGGGCTTGTTTGCGGTTTTCGAATTGGGGCTACTCGACGTCAAAGCGCATCTGATCGACATTCTTGATCGCGCTGGCGGCCAGTGCGCCGAGCTTTATCCGGAAAAGCCGATCTATGACATTCCGGCATGGCCGGAGATTTCCGGCCAAGGGCTCGTCGACCAGTTGATGGCGCAGATCAAGCCGTTTGAGCCGGAGTTTCACTTCAGCCAGATGGTCACCGAACTGCACAAGCAGGATGACGGGCGCTTTGCGATCGCCACCGATACTGGCCAGCGCTTTCTCTGCAAGGCCGTCGTGGTGGCCGCCGGCGGCGGGTCGTTCCAGCCAAAGCGACCACCGATTGCCGGCATCGAAGCTTATGAGGGCACGTCAGTGGCCTATGCTGTGCGCCAAATGGAGGCCTTTCGTGGTCATGACTTGGTTGTGGTGGGCGGCGGTGACTCGGCGCTCGACTGGACGCTCAACCTTCAGCCTCTCGCCAACTCTTTGACGCTTGTGCACCGGCGCGATGAGTTTCGGGCCGCACCCGATAGTGTCAACAAGATGCGCGCTCTGGTCGAAGCTGGGGCGATGCGCTTTGAGCTTGGACAGGTGTCTGAGTTGAAAGGCGAGGCGGGGCAACTGGCCTCGGTTGTGATCAAAAACAAGGACAGCGAAACCGAGGTCGCCTGTACGCGTCTTTTGCCGTTTTTCGGCCTCACCATGAAGCTAGGGCCCGTCGCTGAATGGGGTCTCAACCTGCACGAAAACCTGATCACCGTGGACACTGAGAAATTCGAAACGTCGGAGCCAGGCATTTTCGCTATCGGCGATATCAACTGGTATCCCGGCAAGCTGAAACTGATCCTGTCGGGTTTCCATGAGGCTGCCTTGATGGCGCAGGCGGTTGGGCGCATTGTGTTCCCGGACAAACGGATCGTGTTTCAGTATACGACCTCGTCTTCGAACCTGCAGAAGAAGCTGGGTGTGATTTGATCGGCTCCAATCTCCTTTTTGGTTTTCGTCGTGGCGCCGCCATCCTTGCGGCGTTGTGCATTGGGCTTTGGGGCAGTGGTGCCGGTATAGCCGGCACCAATGAGGTCGTCTTTCTGCAGCTGCTGGAAGGTCAATGGGCCGGCCAAGGGCGCGCCGCGACGACGCAGGGTGAGATTGCCGTGCTTTGCGATGTCCAAGGTGAGTTGCACAGCGCGGCAAGAATTTCGCTGAATGCGAACTGCCGCACACCCAATCAATCCGGACGGATCGACATGTCGCTTTATTTCAGCGACATGACGCAGCAATTTCACGGCGAGCTCTCCAGCCCGCTGAACTACATCAGCGGTGGGCTGAATGGACGCCTGTCGCGCGGTGACTTGTTCCTGCGGCTGTCAGCCGATGATGGGTCGCAAGGGCGGTTGTTGTTGGTCGCGCAGGGAAGCAATCAGGTGCGCTTGTTGGTCACGACGATCGTCAATGGCGCGAACATCACCGTGTTCGATCTGCCGCTGGCGCGAACCAGTTAGGGCTCTTCTTTTTTTGGGGCGTTTGTCCCACCAAGACCGGCGATCCCCCGCGTAACCTCGCTCAGTGTTGGACCATTGCCGGCGATGTGCGGCATTGGGCGTGTCACGGCGATGGCGGCAATGCCAACACGCGCCGTCAGCAGGCCGTTGATCACCCCTTCGCCCAAACGGGTGGAAAGCCGCGCAGCGAGCGAGTGACCAAGCACCTGGGATACAAGCCCCTCGGTTGCAGCAATGCCGCCGGTGATCGCCAGATGGGCCATCATGTGCCGTCCGAGCTTCAGGGCGCCGAGGAACCCGGGCCGTGCGCCATAGAGTTGGGCGATTTGGCGGGTAAGCGTGACGCACTGAAACGCCACCATCGCGATGTCCACCAGGGCGCGCGGTGACAGCGCAGTGACCAGCGACACGCGTCTGGCCGAGGTTGAAACCAGTCGCACCGCCTCACGATCAAGCGGTGCAATCAGCGATTCTTCGGCGATCACGATAAGGTCTTGGGCATCCAAAACGCCGACACGCTGCTGCTCGAATGTTGCGCGGCCATGGGCGGTGTTGGGGTGGCCGCGATAGATCGCTGTTACCTGATCAAGGGCCTTGCGCGCGGCTGGTGTATCGTCTTCATCATAGGCCTTTTGGAAACTTTCGCGCAGATCATCCAGCTTTTCCAAGCGCATGATGGCCCGCGTTTCCTTGGCGATGAAGCCAAGCAGACCCAGAGCCGCCAGCACCAGAAGGCCAAGGGCGACCCAACCGAGGGCAGGTTGGCGTTCAAGAAGCGTGCGGACGAAATTTTCCGCCCAGAGAGTTAGACCAAGGATAATCAGACCGGCAAAGGCCGAGCCAAACAAAGCAAGCCAGCGAAACCCGCGCGGTGCAGGCGCGGTCTGGGGCTGGCTCTCATCCAAAGGCTCGGCAAAAAGCGGGGCTTCGCTCTCCACCTCCACGGCGGTGAGCTCAAGAACTTGCGGTTTGCGGGTTTTGCTCATGATCGATGGGTCACGCGTTGGTTTGGCTCTGCCTGGTTAGGCAAGCTTGTCGCCGAGAAGAAACTGCAGGAGCCGGTCGAGCCGAATGTGCGGCAGACCCGGCTTTGCCGTCGGACGGGTGTCGAGCTTCGGCGGGCGGAACCGAACGAAACGCAGTGGATAGGTTTTGGCGGTGGGTCCCATCAGCTTGGCGGGGTCAGTGGGCAGGTCACCGGGGAAGATGGCCACTTCGCGCTCACCGTCGAAGGTTTGGCCGTTGATAGTTTCCCCTTTGATCGGCACGCCGGCGACAGCACCAATGGTATCGCTGCCGGTTTTGGCGCTCGCCTCGCGGGTGGCGCGTACCGACGCGATGGCGAGCGTTTCGACCTTGGCACCGGAAAACAGGGCTTTCTTGCGCGCGTCGTTGACCAGGTGATCGAGGATCGCCTCCAACTGGTCGTGCTGGCTGTGATGAAGGTGGTCGGCTTTGGTGGCGGCGAAGACAATCTTGTCGATACGTGGTCCGAACAGCCTGGAAAGGATCGAATTTTCGCCGGCCTTGAAACAGGCAAGGATCGCCGAGAGGGCATCACGCAGATCGCGCATGGCGCTCGGGCCGGCATTGATCGCGGCAAGTGTATCGACAAGCACGATCTGCCGGTCGAGGCGCGCGAAATGGTCGATGAAGAACGGTTTGACGACCACACGCTTGTAGGCCTCGAACCTGTGCTCCATGGCGCCGTAAAGGCTCGATTTGCCCGTTTTGCCATCCACCGGCGCATCGAGCGGTGCAAAGGTGAGGGCGGGCGAGCCTTCAAGCTCACCAGGCATCAAAAAACGACCAGGCGGGAGCATTGAAAGGGCGGTTTCGCTCTCTTTGCAAGCGCGCAGATACTGGGTGTAGAGGTCCGCAAGGCGGCTTGCTGTCGGTTCATCGAGCGGGCCGGCACCATCGGCCTGGCGCATGGCATCCAGAAAGGGCTGTGCGAGTGCCTTGCGCTCCGGGTCGCGGGCGCGGCTCAAAGCCTCCTTGGAGAATGTTTCGTAGTCCTGGTCGAGCAGCGGCAGGTCGAGCAGCCATTCGCCGGGATAATCGACCAAATCGAGATGCAGGCTGGTACGGCCCAGCGCGCGGGCCAAAGTCGAGGTCGGCTCGAAGCGCAAGGTCAGACGAAGCTCTGAGATCTGGCGCGTGGAGCTCGGCCATGTCCGGTTGTGCAGCAGATCGTGCACATGCTCTTCCAGTGCGAACCGCGCGACGTCATCGTCCGGCTGTTGGGTGAGGCTTGCGCCGATCAGACGACCTGACCGGGAGGCTTGAAGGGCGGGCAAATGGCCGCCATGCAACAGGGCATGTACCAACGATGTCAGAAACACGGTTTTGCCGGCCCGCGAGAGGCCGGTGACACCGATGCGCAGGCTCGGCGTCGCCAAATCACCAGCCGTGCTGAGCAGGCTCTGGGCGCCGAGGCGGACATCGTCAAGGACAGTGAGGTTGGGCAAGCGGGCAGGGTCCGGACAGGGAGATGATGCGTGGGTGTGGACCTCACATATTTGCCCGCAAGCCTGCGATTGCAAGCAGCTAGCGCAGGTCGAGCACGTCGCGAGGGCGAATGGTATCGCGCAAATCGGCTGTCTGGGGCGCCAGGTCTGACCAGCGCCCAATGGCGCATTCAAGCACAACCAGCGTGCCGGTCGGTAGCTTCTCCATCAGCTGTTCCAAGGCCTTTGGCTCCGCCGATCCAATGAGAAGTTGGCAGAGATCCTCGAGCACCGGATTGTGGCCGATCAGAAGCGCGCGGTTGACCGTGTTGGGCAGGGCGCGCAGCAGGCGCAGATAGGCTGCTTCATTGCTGTCATAGAGCGCTGCGGTGAGGTTGATCTCGGCGGGCGCGGTGAGATTGCCGATGATCGGCATGAGCGTCTCTCGCGTGCGCTGTGCAATGGAGCAGCCGATCCATTGTGGCTGCCAGGCGGCGACCAGCGGCGCCATGGCGTCGGCGGCCTGATGCCCTCGCTTGTTCAAGGGACGCTCGATATCCGGACAATCGGCGTCCTGCCACGACGATTTGGCGTGGCGCATCAAAAGCAAGGTTTTGCGGCCTGTGGCGGGGGGTGTTTCAATCTCGTCCATACCCAACGCTAGTCCACCCTGACGCCGTTGGAAAGCTGAAGTGATACCGCCACTTGCTCGGTAATTCTTGCCGGTCGCGGCGGGTTTTGCCGGACGGCGTAGGGCGAAAGCGCCTCATGACTTTCCTTAACCAATTGAAAAACAATAGGAAAAACGTTTGGCACGGAAGCTGCAAAAGCCCTGGCAGTACGAACACGCCCGCGACAACCGGGCAACGATCAACCCAATGGTAAAGGCTAGGGCACAGTTATGGGTATCTTTGGCGCACTCAACAACGCGGTTTCCGGCTTGCAGTCGCAGGCCTACGCTTTGGAGCAGATTTCCGGCAACATCGCGAACTCGCAAACCGTCGGCTACAAACGCGCTGAAACGAGTTTTGCCGATATGGTGGCCGATGCTGCGCCATCGCGGCAGGCGCCAGGTGGGGTGACGGCTTCGACGCGAGCGACCAACGATGTTCAAGGCTCGGTTCAGCGAAGCGACGTTGAAACCTTCATGGCCATCCAGGGTGACGGTTACTTTGTCGTCGCCCAGCAGATCGGCGAGGTCGATAATCGCCCGGTCTTCGATGACACCGATGCTTACACCCGCCGCGGTGATTTTGAGATTGATCGGTCCGGCTATCTGGTGAACGGGGCAGGGTACTTCCTGCAGGGCCTGCCGATTGATCCCACCACTGGCAACCCACAAGGTTCGGCGCCGGAAACAGTTCAAATTCAGAGCGACTTCTTGGCGGCCCTGCCAACGAGCCAGATCGACTACCGCGTCAACTTGGCCCGTTTCCCTCTAACTGCCGATTCCGACCCGGCTGTGGCGGGGTCGGAGTTGCTTGATCCGATTGATTTCGCCAACGATCCGACCGTGATCCCGGCAACGGCAACCGATGGCTTCATTCAGGCCGCTGATGTGCCGGTGTTCCTGCAGAACACGGTGGCGGGTGGCGCCACAACCGTGTTCGATGAATCCGGTGCGCCGGTGAACATTCAGTTCCGTTGGGCGAAGACAGCCTCCGTCGGCAATGGCGATCCGGCTGACCAATGGCAGCTCTATTATCTCAGCGATTCCAATGCGTCAGGCACCGATCCTGCTTGGCGCAACACCGGCACCGATTACACCTTTGCCACCGATGGCACGATGACGGCACCAGCGACTGATCCAGTGGTCAATTTCCAGATCAATGGCTCGACGCTGAGTGGTGTGCGTATGCGCCATGACACCGACGGTGTGACGCAGTTCTCTGATCCAAGTGGTAATGCGCAGCTCACAACCCTGAGCCAGAATGGCTATGGTGCGGGTGAGTTGATTGGCGTCTCGATCTCTGAAGCCGGGCGTGTTGTGGCTGCCTATTCCAACGGTCAGGTGGTTGATATCGCCGAGGTTGCTATCGCGACCTTCAATGGCGACTCGCAGCTGCGCAAAACCGAAGGCGGAGGTTTTCTCGCCACCCGTGAATCCGGCGATCCCATTCTTATCGATGCCAGTGACGTCGTCGGCAGCGCCTTGGAGATGTCGAACGTCGATATCTCAAACGAGTTCACCAAACTGATCGTCACCCAGCAGGCCTATTCGGCGTCGACCCGCATCGTCTCGGTCTCCGATGAGATGATGCAGGAAGTTCTGGGCATGGTCCGCTAGGGCCTGTCAACGCGGCCTCGGGTGTAGAGTAAGGGCAGAACGATGGGTGTTTACGGCGCGCTTGGCGCATCGCTTTCCGGTCTTTCGGTTACCAAAGCGCAGTTGGATGTGTTGGCGGTCAACATCGCCAACGCCGACACGCCTGGTTACACGCGCAAGTCTCTCTCGCAATCGACATCCATAGCCGGCACCCAGGTCATTGGTGTTCGCACCGAGTCGCTCGACCGCCAGCTTGACACCCTTTTGCAGAAACAGATCCGCTCTGAACTGGGCGCCTCTGGTTATGTTCAGACCGTGGCGGGTTATCAAGATCGCCTCAACATGATGATGGGCGAGCCTGGTTCGGCCAGCGCTTTCGATACGCTGGTCAGCAATTTCACATCCAGCCTGTCCAGTCTGAGCGACAACCCCTCCTCGTTTACCGCGCAGCAAGTGGTGATCGGCGATGCCCAGGTTCTGGCGCAGACGCTCAACTCTATGAGTGAGGATGTGCAGCAACTGCGCACCGAGGCGGAGCAGGGGATTGCCGACAGCGTGCGCAGCATCAATGACGCCTTGCAGCGCATTGAGCAGGTCAACAACACGATCATCGGCGTTGCAGGCGATGCCAAGGTGCCAGCCGATCTTTTGGATGAGCGCGATCGCTACATCGACCTTCTGGCCAAGGAAATCGATATCCAAGTGCTGGAACAGCCGAGTGGCTCGGTTTCGATCTTCACCAACTCCGGCATCTCACTCTTTAGTGGCGAAGCTCAGCCGCTGAAGTTCGATCAGGCGGCAAAACTCAATCCGCTGTCGCAATATTCCAGCATCCCTGGCGAGCGTACCGTCGGGACCGTGACGATCGGCACGCTGGGCAGCGACTCCATCGATCTCTTGGCCGGCAACAACATCCGGTCCGGGCGTCTGGCTGGGTTCGTGGAACTGCGTGACGACACGCTGGTCGAGATGCAAAACCGGCTAGATGAGTTTGCGCACCATTTGGCGCTGAGCATGTCGACGCGCACGGAACCCAGTGCAGCCCTCGATCCCATTCCTGGCGATACCAGCGCTGACCTTGGTGGCACCGGAACCTATGCGCCCGTCGATTTCACCAACGGCGGCGCCAATGATGGCTTGGTCTCATTCGATCTGACCGTCGATGGCGTTACGCAGACCGTGGACATCACCTACGCAGAAGCTGCGGCTGGCGCAGTGAATCCCGCTGCCGTGACGCAGGCTGAACTGGTGGCACTGATCAACCAAGAGGCCAACACGGCCTTTGCCACCGTTGGCGTGACCTATGCCGCCACCGACGGCACGGCGATCGATCTGCGGTCGGGTACGACCGGTGCGGGATCGAACGTTTCAGTAGCGTCCTACGCCGAAACCAACCTCACGGGCGTCACCACGCTTGCCGATGGCACGGCCACGGGTGGCACAGGTTTTGACGGCCTGCAGATCGATTTGACCGGTATCCAGCCAGGCAATGAAGTCTCGCTCAACGTCACCGACACTGTTGCGCCGGCAACCCAGCAAATCACGCTGGTTCATGTCACCGACCCGGCCTCTTTGCCGCTAGAGAACGACCTGACCGTCGATCCGAACGATTTGGTGATCGGTGTCGATCTAACCGATCCCGCTGCGGTGGAGGCCGCGCTGGCCGCCAATGGCATCAATCTAACGACGGCTATCGGGACCGGTGGTGCTCTGCAGTTCATTGATGACGGGGCCGCCGGACAATATGACATCAACTCTCTGTCGGCGCGGGTGTCGGTGACCGGCTTGCAGTCCGGCTCGCCGGAACTGCCAATGTTCAATGACGGCATTGAGAACAATGGCTTTTACACCAACAGCCAGAACGGACAGAACCAAAAAGTCGGCTTTTCTTCGCGCATTCAGTTAAACAACCAAATCCTGAGCGATCCATCGGTGCTTTCCAAAATGACGGCAAGCACAGCGTCGGGAGATGCGACGCGGGCGACGTTCCTGTATGAACAGTTCACATCGACGCGGTTTGGTATCGACGCCAACACGGGCATCGGCTCCTCTGCCAATCCGTTATCCATCGATCTTGCCTCGTTTGGCCGTGAGATCGTCAACAAGACAGGGTTCGACGCCGCCTCCGCTCAGCGTGCCCTGGAAGGCCAAGACATCGTCACCAACGGTCTTCTGGCGCGCCAGAACACCGAATCGGGCGTCAACATCGACGAAGAAATGGCCCGTCTGACCGAACTACAGTCCGTCTACGCCGCCAACGCTCAGGTGATGAGTGTCGCGCGCGAGATGATGGACCTGTTGTTGAACATATAGAGGAGCGTATCGAATGACCGTCAATTCCGTCACGCCCAGCTCCATCAATACCGATCGAATGCTCTCGCTGCGCGCGCAGCTTGATAACCTGCAGCGTCAGCTCGGAACGGGCATGCGCGCCGACAATTATGCCGATCTGGGATCGGTGCGGTCGACGTCGTTGGAGTTTCGCGCCGATCGTGCCGCCCTTGATGGCTACCAGGAGGCCATTCAGCGCACGGAGGTGTCGTTCTCCATTCTCTCGCAGACGCTGGAGCGCATGGAAGACATTGCCGGTGAAATGAAAGGCGATGCAATCCCGACATCGTTCGTCATCCAGGCCGATAACCGCACCACGGCGCAGGTGTCGGGTGAGTACCGCTTCTATGAAATGGTGACGCTGCTCAATACCGAGATCGAGGGTCAGTATCTATTCTCTGGCCTTTCCAGCGATACGGAGCCGGTGGCAACCGCTGACGAGATCATGGAAGGGGCGGGTGCTCGCGACGGCTTCAAACAGGTTCTGAATGAACGTCAGACGGCGGATCTTGGCGGCCAGCTTTCCGATCCGCTTTTGACCGGTCGACTGGATCTGGCCACTGTCGGCGCGATCACGTCCATTACCGAAGCTGGCAATGACGTGTTCGGCTTCCAACTGGACACCGCGGCAGGCGCAACCTCGTCGTCCGCGTCGATCACGACCACCGGGCCAGCCGGAGCGCCGGAGGCGTTGAGCTTTGAGGTCACCGGACCGGTCGATGTGGGCGAGACCGTACGTTTTGCCGTCACCATGCCGGACGGATCGCGCAAGGACCTTATCCTGACGGCGTCTGATGTGGCGAACGACGACGAGCCGGTTTTCGTGGTCGATGCTGATCCGCTGGTCACCGCAGCCAACCTCGGCGCGACCATTGAACGGGTGGTCGACGAACTGGCGCGCACCGAACTCGCGGCCGCATCGGCGACGGTTGCAGGCCAAGATTTCTTCGATAACAACCCGCCGATCCGCGTGGTGCCTGATGCGGTTAATGGGATTGCCGGCGCCACGACCACTGTCGCGGACACGACCAACACGGTGATCTGGTATCGAGGCGAGGATGGCCCGCTGGATGCCCGGTTGACCAATACCACACGGGTCGATGACGGCGTGCAGGTGGCGTATGGGGCCCGGGCTAATGAAGATGCCCTGCGCACGACGTTGCGGGAGTTGGCGGTGTTCTCGGTGCAGAATTTCGACGTTGACGATCCCACGTCGGCCAACCGTTACGCGCAAATCGCCAACCGCACCCGGGCGGCACTCGACGATACCTCCGGCAGTACCTTGCCGCGTTCGATTGCGTTGGAAATCGGCACGGCATCAACGCTCATGCAAGCCACCAAGGACCGGCATATCGCGACACGGGCGGTCTATAACGACATCTTGCAGGGCACTGACGGGATCACGCAGGAGGAGGTCGCGGCCAAACTGTTGAACATCCAAACGCGCTTGGAAGCGACCTACTCGGTGACCGCCATGCTGCGCGAACTCTCGCTGGTCAACTATCTGCGTTAGAACGATTTTTCCTCAACCTGAACGAAAAAGCCCGGCGAGATCGCCGGGCTTTTTGGTATGAAGAGGAGGGTTCTTTGTTTAGGCAGCTGAAGGCGCCTGCGTTTCAGCGCTTTCCACCGGTGCGTCGCCGTCAGGAGCGGTACGCAATCCGGCTGCGATTTCTTTGTTGATGGAAATCAAGCTGCGCAGCTTCTGCCGCTCAGGGTTCAACTGAATTTTGAGCGTGTGGTTGAACACGAAAAAGCCGAGATTAGCGACGTTTTGCGCGATCGGCTTGGGCAGAGGGCTGTCTTCAGCTGTGACTGCATCGAGGAACACCCCCCACAGGCGACGATTGTAGAACAGCGCATCGTTGAGCGAGTCTTGAAGGTCTTCCCAATTGTCATGGATGGTTTGCAGTTGAGCGGCAGACTTCATCAAGAGGTGCGCCTCCAGGTCACGTGGCTGAACTGTCGCCTGTGTCGTGCGCCCGTAGGCCGCCGCTGCTGATTGTTGCATTCTTCAATCGCTCCTCTTCGTGCGAAATCAAAGCCTTAGCTTCTCTTAACGCTTTGTAGAGATCAGTCGTTAACAATCTCTTATTTATCCGCTCGATGATGCTGGCGCTGGATGGTGCGGCTGCCAAAAAGTCTTGGGTGAGCTCAAGATAACTGTCGGCATGCTTGTCGATGCTGCCGTCAAGATACATCAATTGGACCGCAAGATAGATGCGGCGGGCAGGGGTATCGGCCGTCTTGGCCGTCAGAATGTCTTTCTCCCGCAAAATCGGTGCGTCGCCTTCAATGAACAACCGCGTACGCTGATTGTCGTTGGTGATGACGCTGTTGCCGATGATGATGCGTTCGCCGGGTTTCAGTTCAACTTTTAGCGCCATGACTTTCTGTCTCCGCTAACGCTACGGGCAGAGGCCCCTGATTCTGTTTTTCTATGAACAGTTTAGCAGGTTTAGGACCCGCGTCGTGTGCTGCCTGGTTGTTAGAAGCTACGCAGTTGATCGCTGCGGTTGGATGCCGTTGCCAGTTGCACGGCTTGAAGGCTCAGCCCGGTCTGTTGGGCAACAAACTCGGCTGTGAACGCGTCCGTTATGGCGTCGCGCTGGTCGGCGAGGCGGCCGATGCGTGATTCCGCCAATCCGGTTTCGTTTTCAATCAGCGAAAGGCCAAAGCTGAGGTTGGATTTTGCGCGTTCAACTCGGCCAAGCGCACCGTCAATGGCGTCCAAAACCTTGTCATAGTCCTGGTCAGACAGCCAACGATCCAAGCTTTCCAATCCAAGACCGGCCGGCGTCAGATTGCCAACTGTAATTGACCGACCACCGCCGCCTCCATTGACGCTGGGCAAGCGCATTGTCTGGCCACTGAGCATGGCTGAGCCCCGGTCGAATGAGCGTTCAAGCTCGGCCTCGATCTGACCTCCGGCCCTTACCCAGCTGTTGAGCAGATCTTTTTCGATGTCTTCGATGTTTTTGCGTATGGCGTTGTTGCGCTCTTCGATCCGCTCTCGCGCGTCGCCATCCACCCGAAAGATGGTTTTCTTCTGGATCGTGGTTTCTTTGATGCTGGTGGCAAAGGCTGTGCTTGAGCCCAAAGGGTCTCCGCCACCTTCTGGGGTGTTGAAGTCGTCTGCGATAATGCCCAGCGCGCTGAGAGAACCGCTGGTGTTTTCCTGAATCTCGAGCACACCAACGCCATCGCCTAAAATTTCCAGCGCGCCGAAGGCATTGAAGCTAGCCGAAACACCGGCCAAGGCATCAAAGCGATCGACAAAGGTCGCCAGCGTTTCGTCCGCACCCGCAGTGATGGTGTGGACAGTGTTGTCGGCGGTGATTGTTAGGTTGATACCCTCTCCACCATTGAGGTCGCCAAGGCTGATCTGCGAGGGTGGTAACGCATCGGTTATGAACGATTGCTGTGCGCTGACAAGTGCGTTCTGGATGACATTCCGCGTGTCTTCAATCGAGATGTTGCGTGGTTCTAGCTTGGGCTTTTCAGGTGCCACAAACTCATCAGCTTCTTTCAGCCGATCTTCGATGCTGGTTTTCAGCGTTTGCAAGGCTTCGGCAATGTCCGAGGCTCGATCAAGATCGAACGACAGCATGCGGTCTGATGCCGTCAGATCAAACTGGAGCGCGTTGAGACGGCCGATGGATCCGTCAATCTTGACGGTCGATATGTCGGGTTCGGGGCGGCTTGCTGGCGCGTTGCGCTGCTGAAGAGCAAGTTGCTGTTCGCTGGGTTCGGCGGCTGGCGTTGGGAAGGGCTCAACAGGGGGCAGGGTAAACAAGGAACGCAGCGTCCGAGTGCGCCGCGCGTCCATAATTTCCAGGTTCTGTGCTGCCCAAAGATCGCCGTACGTTGTCATGACTAGCCAGCTATCACTAAGATTTTGATTCTTCTGAAAATTCTACACTAATTCTGGTCGGAAGTGGATGCCAAAAGGGCGGCGCTTTCGCGCCGCCCCCTCGAAGAGTTATTAGAAGGTTGCGGCGTCTTAGAAGAGACGCAGAACGTTCTGGTCGGCCTGCGTGGCGAACGACAGCGAGGTGGTGGATAGCTGCTGACGGGTCTGAAGAGCCGTCAGGTTTGCGCCTTCCTCGTTGGTGTCGGCCAGCGTCAGGTTCGCAGCGCCGGTTTCCAGGGTGTTGATCATGTTGTTCGTGAAGTCTTCACGAGTCTGCACGATCGACAGGTTGGAACCGAACTTAGAAGCCTGAGAGCGAAGCGTCTGGATCGCAGTATCCAACGTGCCCAACGTCGAGTTGATGTTGGCGTCGGACTGGAAGTCACCGGAAGCAACACGCGACAGGCCCAGGCCAGCGGCATCAAAGTTTTCACCTTCGATGTCGAGAGCCGAAGAACCGTCCTCGTTGAAGATAACCTGAAGGTCATCGCCATCGAGCAGGTTCACACCGTTGAAGCCTGCGTCTTCAGCCAGCTCATCGATCTGGAGTAGCAGTTCGTTGAACTGCGATTCCAGCTCGGCACGAGTGGACGAGTCGGTCGTGACAGAGGCCGTGGTACCAGCGGTCAGACCGAAGGAACCCAGGATGTTGGCTTCACCGCCGCCAGCACTAGCGTCGGTTGCGCCGACGGTGATGCTGTCTGCGCCGTTTGTCGCCTCGATGGTGATGGCACCCGTCTGATCGTCGATCGACGCGGTACCGCCAGCCAGGTTACCGAGAGCTGTTTCCAACTCTTCCAGCGTGTTGACCTGGTTGGTGCCCGTGCCGAACGTGATGTTCGTGACGGAGTTTGTGCCGATCTGGATCGAGATCGAGTCACCGGCTGCGATGTTGGTACCATCGATCAGGGATGACGCTTCACCAGCCGTGACACCGAGCTCGGCCAGGGCCGTTGATGTGCCACC
>JBKAGN010000005.1:0-112097 GCA_046290415.1 Hyphomicrobiales bacterium | reverse complement strand
TTGGCCGCATTGCCGCCGAGGCCTTCGAAGCGGTTGGCATTACGGTCCATGACTCCATCGCCATCAACGATGCGCAGCCGAGCTACCGAGCCGAAGCAACGCAAGCCCTGCGCGATCAACCCGAAGCCCTTTACCTGGCCCTCTACCCAACCGAAGGCATTTCGTTCGTGCGCGAATGGATTGGTTTGGGTGGTACGTCCGTGATGATCGGCGCCAACTCGCTGAAGTCCGATGATTTCCGCAGCGCCGTTGGGCTCGACAATCTGGGCGAGTTCATCGGCACGGACACCTCCAGCCCACGTGTGCCCAGCGCCGACGCCTTCGTTGAGGCCTACACCGCCAATTTCGGCGGTGCACCCAGCGGTCCAGGATTGGCCAACAGCTTCGATGCGGCCGCCATCGCGTTGCTCGCCTATCATGCCGCTGGTCAGGACGCGACCGGCGCTGAAATCGCCGCCAAAGTGGCAAGCGTGACCGACCCGGAAGGCGAAGTCATCCCTGCCACAGTGGATGGTTTTAGCCGCGCGATGGACGTCCTCTCCGAGGGTGGGACCGTGTCCTACCAAGGGGCGACCGGTGCCGTAACATTTGATGCCAACGGCAATGTGTCGGCGCCTGCCGTGTCCTGGGTCTTTGCTGAGAGCGGCCCGACCGAGCAGGATTACATCACGCTGGAAGAGGTCGCCTCGTTCATGGCGGCGATGAACTAACAACAAACCGTTCCCGGCCTCATCCATGGGGCCGGGAACACCACAACGACCGTGTCGCCCAACTCACCCATCACCGTCACCTTGATTGGGCGCGGCCGTATCGGCAGCGAAGTCGCTGAGGGGCTGAAGGCGTTACCGGATTACCGGTTGGTTGCCGTGCTCGGGCGCGATGATCATGATCTGCCGCCAGCGCAACTCACCATCGATGCCGCCGGTCCTACCGCCTTACGGAAATATGGGGCGCAGGCTCTCCAAAATGGTGATCTATGGACGGTAGGCGCCGTGGCGTTGACCGATCCGGTCTTGCGCGCGCAGCTTGAAGATCTGGCCCGGAACCATGGTCGTAAACTGCGCCTGTTCACCGCGTGGATCGCTGGCCCGTCCCTCTGCCCGCCTGATGTTCCCGCCCGGCTCTTCATCCGACAATCGGCGCCCAATCTGGCAGATCAACCCGGCAAGATCTTTCGCGGGCCGTTGGCCGACGCCGCGCAGCTCTTTCCAGACGTTCTGAACGCAGCGACCGCAGCGGCCCTGGGATAGACGCCACGCGCGTCACCCTGGTGTCATCGCCAGATGGCGGCCCGCACAGGATCGCCGCGCGGTTTGACATGCCCGGCCAGACCATCCGTACCGAGGTCCGCTTTGATAGGTCAAAACCGCACCCGGTGGCCGCCGCTATCCTTGCCGCTCTTGCGCGACGAACCGCTCCCATCCGAATGGGGTCGTGAGGCCAGCCTTATCGCCGGACACCGCCGATGGATGCGGCGAGGGCCCGAAGACTGAAAAGGACCACAAGGCAGCAGAGAACGACTTTCGAGATGCTTTCCATCGTGCCTTGGATCAGCAGCGTGTGGGCGACAGTTCCGGCAACAACCATGGTCGTTAGGCTCAAATGACCCAGCCGCCATGTTGTCCATCGAAGTCGCCATCGCCTGCGAAAGAGGGCGAGAAGTGCCGCGGCAAACAAAGCCCACATGGCGATGACGCCCCAAAGGGAGAAGGGCGTCGGTGACACCAGAAGCAGAGCGTCGACGACGTCCGGCGGGCTTGTCAGCCACAACCCACCAACATGAAGGATGACCGCGACAACAAGCACGCCGCCTACGAAGGGGTGAATGCGCCGGCCGAGTCGGTCTGACAATCCCGGCAAGGCGCCTTGGATCAGCAGCGGCTGCAGCAAAAGGATGCAAAGTCCGGCGATCCCTGCGAACCCAGCTGCAATGTAGATTGGCTCGCGCCAGGCGAGCAAAGGGCTCACCGCCGCGGCAGTTATGGGTGCTCCGATGGCGAGCGCCAAACCCGACCAGATGAGAACGGAGCGGACGGACATTCAGCGAAGGCGCGCGCGACTAGGCTGGTTGCAGCACAAAGTGGGCCTGAAGGCTCGTGTCGCTGGCGCTTGGCATGACCGGACGAAGAAACACAGTTTCAAACTCACCGCTATCATAGGCCAAGTGCCCGTGTGGCTGACCAAAGGCCGGCACGATTTGCGGCATTTCCAAGCGGAACTCACCATTGGCATCTGTGAGCGTTGCGCCATGGCTTTGCGGATCGCGTTCATGGCCTTCGGTCGTGTGCGCCCAGATTTGGATGCGCTGTCCTGCCAGCGGTGCCCCGTCGCCAGCGCGGCGCACGGTTCCCGTCATCCAAAACCCGCCATTTCCTATGCGATCGACGATTGGCGCGCCAGGACGGTAATTGTTCGATCCGCCGCGCATGGACGAGGTCGGCGCCACGCCCTGTGCCTGCGCCGGGACCACAATCCTGGAAAGTCCCACGGTCGCAAGCGCCGCGCCAGCGGTAAGAAGTGTGCGTCGAGAAAGATGGTCTTCGGTCAAGATCACGCTCCGATTGTGCAGGGGTTTGCTTTAGCTGTGCACATGGCCTTCGACGATCAACGGGTATGGGGCATAATTTTGTTGCCACCCTATCGGTCCGCCGCCGTGATTTGAATTCACGCCTTGGTGAGCGTCGTTTCGTCAGCCTTCAAAACGCCATTCAGAGGTCACTTCCAGCGCGCGGTCTTCGCGCGGGTCGCCCTGCTCGGGCGTATGTGCCGCAATCACCGCATCGCGCTCACGGATGAGCTCGGCAATCTTGGGCTCGTAGGCGGCGACAACTGCGGTCAGCCAGCGATTCACCAGATAGTTGGGCTGCGGCATGTGAACATCGAACCGCGACAGCAGCGCGATCGTGGGTTCAGCGTCCAGCCAGTCATCGCCGACCACCCATTGATTGACGGTGAAAAGCCGCAGCAGTCGGCCATGGGCATCGACCCCAACCGCGATGAGGTGGTGGTTCGGCCCCTGCGGACCATCGGGCCGCACGAACGTGTGGAAGTGCCCGTGCTCGTTGGCGTCCGCCGATGGGCTGTGACTGTGGTAAAACCATTGTGCGCCGGAGGCAGCGTCATAGACCTCGCCGATTGGATATTTCGCCCAGCTCTCTGGCTGCGCGAC
The DNA here is from genome assembly GCA_046290415.1 of Hyphomicrobiales bacterium. GTDB lineage: Bacteria > Pseudomonadota > Alphaproteobacteria > Rhizobiales > MH13 > MH13. The sequence goes on along the minus strand of JBKAGN010000005.1, from coordinate 108,928 downwards.
GCCGCTTAGCGTCTCGGTCAGGACCGATGCGCCGCCTTTGGCGAGAACCTGTTCGCAAAACGCGATCTCTTGCCGGGCAATAGCGTGTGGATCGACTGTCATGGCCGTTGCAAGGGCGGCGGAGGCGGTGGCGCCAGAGTCCGCTCTTCTTCTCTCCGTAGAGGTGGCGGGGGCGGCGCGGCCAGCGCCTGCGGCGCGCCAACAGTGCATGGTGCCGCTGGAGCTGGAGCGCCGACAGCGCAGGGTGCTGCTCCCACCGCGCAAGGCGCCGCGCCTGCAGGCGCCGGCGTGGCCGCCGCCAGGGGTGCGCGTTCGGGCACACCGTTGTTTGCATGATCAAGCGCGACCGCGCCGGTGGTCATGGCAAGGGCAGCAGCGAAAAGGGCTGTGTTGCGGGTGCCGCTCATGATTTTTTGAACCCATCAAGACCGAACAAGGGACGGGCGAAGACGCCCAGTGTCGATCCGGCAAAGGCCGCAGCGAACCACAACCAGCCATGGACGCTGCCCGAGGCAATGCCTGAAAACAGCGCGCCGATGTTACAGCCGAAGCTAAGGCGCGCGCCATAGCCCATCAACAGACCGCCCAGAGCGGCAGCCGCAAACGAGGCGAGCGGGACGACAGCTTTGGGGGCAAACTTGCCTGCCAGGGCCGCGGCGAGCGCCGCGCCGAGAATTAGACCGAAATTCATCACCGAGACGGTGTCGGCGAGCACGGAGCTTTGCAGCGCTTCTGCTTGCGCTGGCCATGTCCAAAACTCCCAGTTTGCCACCGGAACTCCAACGGTGTCGGCGATCTTTGCGCCCCACAAGCCAAAGCCGTACGTGATCGACCAGGGATGACCGGCGATGAGCAGCGTCGCAACATTAAGAACCGCCAAGACCAACCCTGCGCCAACAAGGGGCCATGGACCTTTGAGAACCCATGTCCAGCCAAGGCGGCGAGGACCTGGGTCGTGTTCCAAAGTGCCGTGGGCGCGGCGTTCAAGGGCAACCGTGATGAGCGCGACCAGGCCGAGCCCTGCCAGTGACAAGAGGATGGCAAGCGGCAGTCCTAGCGATGCACCAAGACTGATCGGTGGCAGAGCGGCTTGGCCGAGCCACCAGGGCAGATGGGCTGTCCCAATGACGGCGCCGACGATGAAGAAGATCAGTGTCACGAGCATGCGCGAGGACCCGCCGCCAACCGTGAACAGCGTGCCCGATCCGCACCCGCCGCCAAGTTGCATGCCGAAACCGAAGATTGCCGCGCCAACGAGTACTGACAGACCGACGGGCGCAATGGCACCGACAAGCGGCTGCGTGCCGATGCTGCCCGCTGAAAGCAGGGGCATCATCGCCACGCCAGCAATCCCGATCATCAGCATTTGCGCGCGTATACCGCGCCCGCGCCGTTCAACGACCATGCGCCGCCAGGCGCCGGTGAAACCGAACGACCCAAAGTAGAGCGCTGCACCGAGGCCGCCGCCGATCAGAAACAGGCTTGCCTGGCGCAGATCGACCAGCCACCAGATGGCAACAAAACCGGCAGCAAGAAACGCGCCGGCAATCGTTGCCGGACTGCGGTCAATGGCCACCTCAGGCAGAAACGTTGCGCTCGATTGCGCGGGGGGAACAGTCTGCAACATGGGCTACGATCCAATGCAACCGGAAGGTCTTGGTCAAACAGCAAGTTGGTGCCGGACGGCCAGGCCCGGTACCAACTGAGAGCGTGAAATTAAGCGCCTAGTTGATGCGCGGCGGATCGAGCGGGCGCGACGGGTCCTGGGTGTATTCCGCCATGGAGCCGTCATACATCGCCGTTTGATCGTTGCCGAGCACTTCGGAAAGACCAAACCATGCAACCGAGGCCCAGTGCCCGGTGTTGCAGAAGGTGATGTTCGCATCACCAGCCCCAACACCCACGGCGGCGACAAGCGCTTCAACGGTTTCCGGTTCGGCGAAACTTGCAAAATCGCTGGAGTAGAACTCGTGGTGCGGCAGATTCACCGATCCAGGGATCGTGCCAGCTGCGGCGGCCACGCGGCTCTTGGTTTCGCCACGAAATTGCTCTTCGGGGCGTCCATCGATGAGGATGACGTCGCTGTCGATCGCGGCAAGAACCTCGTCGGTCGTGGCAAGCAAGTCTTCGTTGAGGTTGACCTCGAACGATGCCGTTTCAGCGACTGTCGGTTCGGCAACGCGCGCGCCGCCGATCGCGTCATACTGGCGCCAGCCGCCATCCAGGATCGAAACCTGGTCGTGGCCGAGATAACGGAAGGTCCAATAGACGCGTGTGGCCGATCCGAACTCAGTGGAATCGGTGCCCCAAGGCACGATCACCACGTGATCATCATTGTCGACGCCAAGGCTTTCGATCAAAGCGGTGATGTCTTCGAGCGGCGGCAGGGCGCCAGGAACGCCCTCAACTTCGGTGCGCCATCCAGCAGTGCCGTAGGGCGCGGACACCGCGTGGGCGATGTAAGGCGCGTCGCCAAGGTCGGTGCCTTCCACGTTGGCGCGGATATCGATGATGACGACATCATCAAGCGTTGCGTGGTCAACCACCCAATCGGCAGTTACCAACGGGCCTGCGCCATCAATGGCCAGAGCAGGGGAAACAGTGGCGGCAAGCGCCGCGAGCGTGAGGGAGAGACGGTTCACTGGGCAATTCCTTTACAGTCAACGCCTTGCGGCATTCGGCGCGAAGCGCCAGTCGAGGCGTAAAGAGATAGAGGGGCAGCCAGATCTGCGCGAGGCAGCCAAACCCAGGGCAATCACGTAATCGTGAAACAGTTTCGCGAGATTATCGCGGCCATTGGAATGGTGTTTTATGCCTTATCGCTGAGGGCGTTTTTCGAGGAATTTGGTGCTAACAAACAACTTGATGATCGACACTTTCACACCACGTGCGATGGGCCGGGCTGGCTGAAAACAAAACTCCCGAGGGCAGGCACCCCCGGGAGTTCCACCACGTCACTCTGCGTTCCTGAACGGCAGATCATGCAACCGAACGATCTCCACCGAACATGTCCGGTTCTTGATCAACGCCGTTTTCCTGCGACCAAGCAAGGAAGGGCGAGACAAGAAACGCCAACGCTGTTGCTGCCAGGGCGATCATGGCCAAAAAGGCCAGCGCGGTCAGGCCAAGCCCAGCCATGGCGCAGCCAACAACGAGAACGATGACACCGGCGGTGGCAGATGTGATTTTGGCAAGAAGGGATTTCATTGGGGTGGTCTCCATATCAGGTTTGTTTCGACATCCTTGATATGGAACCGGGGTTTTACGCCCGCCTGACCGCCGCCTTACAGTTCTGTAAACTTCAGCGCGACGCGCAGGCCTTGGGGCTTGTTTTCCGACAAAACCAACTCGGCGCCATGGCGGTCGGCGACAGCGCGCACCAGAGCCAGGCCCAAGCCTGTGCCTTCGCTCTGGCGCGCCGCGTCGAGCTGCACCATCGGCTTGGTGATGTCGTCGTAAAGGGCGGGGTCTACGCCTGCGCCATTGTCGGCTACGCCAATGTCCCGCCCGCTGGCAAACAGGGTGATGTCCGTGCCGCCATGGACGATCGCGTTTTGGATAAGATTGGCCAGCGCTTGCACCAGCATCTTGCGGTCGGCGTCTACCGTTGCGGCGAGGTCTGATGAAAGGCTCAGCTGCTTGCCGCTGTCTTCAACCACCGGCCCGAACGTGTCGGCAAGTTCCGCAACAAGGGTTGCAAGATCAACCGGTTCGAACCCGTCGGTTCCGTGTTGTGCCTCGATCCGCGCAACCCGCATGATCGTGTCGAATATGCCGGCCAGGCGCTCTGCTTCTTCCAGCGCGAGGCCCCGCTCTTCCCCTTCAGGCAGCATCTCCAACCGCGCCCGCAAGCGTGCAAGCGGTGTTCGCAGATCATGAGCCAGGCTGGCGCTGAGGTGACGTGTCTGAGCAACCAGCCGTTCCAGCTCGCCTGCTGTGTTGTCCAGTTGCCGGGCCAGGTCGTCCAAATCGTCGGACGAGCGTTCAACATCGGTGCGAGCTTGCAGATCGCCGGCGGCCAAGCGGTGAAGCGTCTCATTGATCCGCACCAGACGCCGCTGAACCAACAGCCCCGCGCCGAGCCCGATGACAAGGACGAAGACCAGGACCACGGCCGCCGTGGTCCAAAGCGCGCCGCCGAGCACATCCAGCGCATCCTCACTATCATCCAGCGGCAGAGCGATCAGGATTGGTTCGTCATCGTCGTCCTCAGCGATCATCACCCGCCAGGTTTTCGATCGGCGAAAATCTTGGTCGAGGGTCACCGTGCCGCCGCCGCGCGCGGCGATTTCAGCGAAAGGCGCAGGCAGGCTACGCAGCTCGTCAAGCGGGCGGATAAGGACCGACGAGCCACTGGGCACATCATCATCGGAGACCGATGCAGCCAACTCGACCAGTGTTGTGTCCACTCGGCGAAGCACCGCATCGCGCCCGAACCACATCGCCAAGGCAATCGCGATGACCATGCCAACAGCGAAGACCAACGAAAGCAGCCCAGTGAGCCGCAAGGTTGATGATCGCAAGAGCCATCGCAGCCCCGTTGCCACGCTACCGACCGAAGACATAGCCTTCGCCCCGTCTGGTTCGAATGAGATCCTCGTCAAAGGGCTTGTCGATCTTCGCGCGCAGCCGGCTGATATGCGTTTCAACCACGCTGGTCGTTGGGTCAAAGCTCATATCCCAGACCTGTTCCAGGAGCATGGTGCGCGTCACAAGGCGACCAGGACGCCGCATGAAGTATTCCAGCAGCTTGAATTCTTTCGCCATCAGCTCAATCGCCTGGCCCTGGCGTTCGCAGCGCCTGGCAAGAAGGTCCAGCTTAAGATCGCCATAGCGCAACACGGTCGGCTCCGCGTTGCCTTCGCCGGCGCTTTCCCGTCGGCGTCCAAGAGCGTTGACGCGCGCCGAAAGCTCGGCAAACGCAAAGGGCTTGGTGAGATAATCATCACCCCCGGCGTCAAAACCTTCAACCCGTGAATCCACTTCGCCAAGCGCAGTCAGAAAAAGGGCAGGGGTCGTGTTCTTCGATGCGCGCAAGGATTTGAGGACCGCCAGGCCATCAAGACCCGGCACCATGCGGTCGAGGATCAGAAGCTCGTAATCCTGCCCCATGGCGGCGAGCAGCGCCTCTTTGCCATCGCTGAAGTGGTCGACGACATGACCTTCTTCGCGCAGGCCATTGGTGACCCACGGTCCAAGATCTCGATCATCTTCCAAAAGCAGGATGCGCATTTCGCTCACTAGGTATCATAGGGTTTGGGGAGGGCCGCCGGCCTGGCTGCCCTCCCGATCTTGAGGCAATGGTGCACCGTTAGGCGTCGTCGTCCTCGTCGTCATCATCATAGTCGTCGTCGAGGTCATCTTCGACTTCGATCTCCAGGACCGCACCGGTCTGCGCATCGATTTCGACCTCCATCTCGACACCATCGGCCGTCAGGATTTCGATTTCGTACACTTGCATGCCGTCCTCGCGTTCCAGTTCGGTTTCCTGAACGTCCCCGGGAACTTCGGCAAGAGCAATCTCGATGGCTTGTTCGGTGCTCAGTCCCGGCGCTTCGGTGGCCGATTGCGCCGCCACAACGCCAGCCGTTCCTGCGGTTGCCAGCATGCCAGCCAAAATTCCGCCAGTGATCAGTTTCGTGTTCATGTCATTACTCCATCTTTGGTTTGCGAAAGACACCGCGTCTTTCGATGACCAGAAGATGGAAGGCGCACTTTGCGGACACCTGCGCTGAAGCTTACAAGTGTGTAAGGTTGTCGAAGCACATTAACGAGCTGCTTCTTGCTGTTATCTCCCAAGCATCCAGAACCTTCGTTTCCGGTCGCGATTGTGGTGGTGGTCCTAGTCTCGGCCCGCCGTTGATTGACGTTAGGTTAGGCGCTTTGAGCCGCCGGTTCGCGATCCTCGTCGGCACAAGTCAGTTGGTCCTAACGGCGGTGCGCCGTCCGGTCGCCCGTCAAATCCGTGCCCTCGTTCATGGCCGCAGAGCACCAAAAAAGCTCCAATAAAATAAGAATTTAAAGGGTTGATACGGAAAAATACGATCGCCGTACAAACACCTACGCAGTGCAGGTTTCAGTTTTCGTTAAGGGTAACGGGCGCTTCTTGGAACAAATTCGGGGGAATTTTTCCAAGGGGGAAACCATGCGCTTATCCATTCAAAACAAACTCTTTTTGGGCTTCGGTGCCGTGCTTGCGCTCGTCGCGTGTTTGGCAGGCTTCAGCTTCGTCAACAGCCAATCATCCAACGATTCCTTTCTTCAATACCGCACCAATGGCCGGGCCTCTGTTGGCTTTGCCGAAATAGCCTTGGCCATCACGCACGCGCGTCTTGCTGTCATGAAGTTCCGTACCGTGGACGATCCGCAGACCCTGGTCACCGTGCAGGAAGAGATGGCCAAGCTGAATGATTATGGCCAAGGTCTCTTGGACATCGGTGTAACGCGCGAACAGGCAGAGATTCTCGATCAGATCATGGCCGATGGCCGAAACTATGCCGCCGGCTTCGAGGAGGCCATCGCTCTGCAGCAGCAACGCCATGACGAGTTCAGCACCCACCTTTCGCCGACCGGTATCGCCATTCGCCAAGCGCTCACCGACGTGATGGAAAGTGCCTACCGCGATCAGGACCCAGATGCCGCGTTTTTCACCGGCCGGGCGCAGCAAAGCCTCATGCTTGGACGGTTTTACGTGCAGGAATATCTGCTCTCCAACCATGAGGAAGCCAAGCAACGCGCGGGACAGGAGTTGGCGGCCACGCGCGATCAGTTGCAAGAGGTGTTGCGTGAGCTGCAAAACCCGCGCCGCCGCGCGCTCATTCAAGAGGCTCAAGCTGGTCTTGATGCCTATGAACAGTCGTTCGCTCGCATCTCCAGCATCATTCAGGCACGCAACGCCATTTATGCCGAGCAGCTTGATGTTATCGGCCCGCGCATCGACAATGCCGCAGTTGAGGCTGAACATGCGCAGGTTTCCGTCCAGAACGATCTCGGACCGGTTCTCACCGAGCGCTTCAGCCGCAACATGACGGTGACCGCCATTGTCGGTGCAGCCATCGTGCTTGCCGGCGCAGTCATCGCCTTCTTCATGTCGCGCAGCCTATCGGGCGCAATCTCGTCCATGACGTCCGCCATGCGTCAGTTGGCCGACGACAATCTGGAGGTCGAGGTTCCTGGTCGCGAAAGGTCCGACGAGATCGGCGACATGGGCCAGGCCGTGCAGGTCTTCAAAGACAATATGATCGAAGGGCGTAACTTGCGTGCCTCTCAGGCCGAGGAGCAGGCCGACAAGGAACGCCGCCAAGCGGTGGTGCTGCAAGCCGTGGAGCAGTTCGAGGCGGCGGCCACCCAGTCGGTGGCGAGGGTCACCCAGTCTGCAAGCCAGATGCAGCAATCGGCTCAGTCGCTCTCGGCGCTTGCTGAGGAAACGTCGAGCAAATCCACCACCGTCGCCAGCTCGTCCGAAGAGGCAACCTCCAATGTGCAAACGGTTGCCAGTGCCGCCGAAGAGTTGTCCGCGTCCATTGCCGAGATCAGCCGCCAGGTGAACGAGTCGGCAGACATGTCGCGCTCTGCGGTCGAGCAGGCGAAGGATACCGGTGATCAGGTGAATTCGCTGGTGCAGGCCGCACAGAAGATCGGTGAAGTCGTCAGCCTGATCCAGGACATTGCCGAGCAGACCAACCTGTTGGCGCTGAACGCGACCATCGAGGCCGCCCGCGCCGGCGAGGCGGGTCGTGGCTTTGCGGTCGTAGCCTCCGAGGTGAAAGGGTTGGCCGAACAGACCAGCCGTGCCACCGATCAGATCTCCGGTCTGATCACGGATATTCAGTCTTCGACGGAGGCTTCGGTGACCTCAATCGAAGCGATCTCGGAGAAGATCAAGGCCATGGACACCATCGCCGCCGCCATTGCCTCGTCGGTGGATGAACAGGGCGCGGCAACGCAGGAGATCGCCTCCAACGTTCAACAGGCTGCAATGGGGACGCAAAGCGTTTCGGCAACGATCTCTGGTGTCAGCGAGGCGACGCAGCAAACCGGTGCTGCGGCCACGCAGGTGCTCGGCGGATCGACCGAACTGGCCAAAGAAGCCGAAGACCTAAAGTCCAACATCGATACGTTCCTGCGCACGATCCAGGCAGCCTAGCCGACCAAATTACCTTAACGCTTTCCTCGGCGCCGCGAGCCATCGCGGCGCCGAATTGCGTTTTCGTCCTGCCACCTATGCGTGCTTGGGCCTCGCCATGCCCGGTTCGATCTGTTAGCAGGCGGTCATCCAAACTCCCCCCAATCGTGACGGCGCGTCCAGGCGCCGGTCAGGACCTTTATGTTTTCCCTCACAACGCTGCGGCGCGAGTGGCTGTCCAACCCGCGCGGCGATATTCTTGCGGGCATTGTCGTTGCCCTTGCGCTGATCCCCGAAGCGATCGGCTTTTCCATCATTGCTGGCGTCGATCCGAAAGTGGGCCTTTACGCCTCCTTTTCGATCGCCGTCATCTGTGCGCTAACCGGCGGCCGACCCGGTATGATCTCCGCGGCCACCGCCGCCATTGCCGTTCTGGTGGTGCCTTTGGTGCGCGACCACGGTGTGGAATATCTGTTTGCCGCCACCATCCTGATGGGCATTTTGCAGGTGATTGCCGGTTTCCTGCGCCTCGATCTGTTGATGCAGTTCGTCTCGCGCTCGGTGGTGACGGGCTTCGTCAACGCGCTGGCTATCCTCATTTTCATCGCCCAGATCCCGCAACTGGTGGACGTGACCTGGCTGACCTACCCGATGGTCGCCGGCGGTCTGGCGATCATCTATCTGTTCCCCTATCTCACCAAAGCGATCCCATCGCCCTTGGTGGCCATCGTCGTACTGACGGCCTTGGCACTGGCGCTCGGGTGGGAGGTGAACACGGTCGGCGACATGGGGCAGCTACCCTCAGCGCCACCGCATTTCTTCATCCCCAACGTGCCGTTCACCTTGGAAACGTTGCAGATCATCTTCCCGTTTTCGCTGACCATGGCGGCCGTTGGCCTCTTGGAATCGATGATGACGGCGCAGATCGTTGACGATCTCACCGACACGCCGTCGGACAAAGCACAGGAATCCAAGGCCCAGGGCCTCGCTAATTTCGTCACCGGTTTCTTTGGCGGCATGGGCGGCTGCGCGATGATCGGCCAGTCGGTGATCAACGTGAAATCGGGAGGCTCGACGCGCCTTTCCACCTTCGTGGCCGGCACATTCCTGCTGTTCTTGATTGTTGTCCTCGGTCCGTTCGTCAGCCAAATCCCGATGCCCTCGCTGGTCGCGGTCATGATCATGGTCTCGATCGGCACGTTTTCCTGGAAGTCGATCCGCGATCTGCGCACGCACCCCTGGCAGTCGTCGGTTGTCATGGTGGTGACGGTGGTGGTCGTGGTCTGGACGCACGATCTGGCGCAGGGTGTGGCCGCTGGCGTGATCCTGTCGGGCCTCTTCTTCGCCTCGAAGGTCAGGGGGCTCTTCAACGTCACTTCGACGCTTTCGAGCGACGAACGCACCCGCACCTATTACGTCTCTGGCGAGGTATTCTTCGCTTCCACCGAACGTTTTGCCGACGCATTCGACTTCAAAGAGGTGCTTGATCGTGTCGTGATCGATGTCTCCAAGGCCCATTTCTGGGACATCTCCGCGGTCGGCATCCTCGACAAGGCGATATTGAAGTTCCGCCGCGAGGGCGCGAGCGTTGATGTGATCGGCCTCAATGAAAAGAGCGCGATGATGGTCCAACGCTTCGGCGAACACGACAAAGAAGGCGCTGACTCTGCCGCGCCCGGCCACTAAGGATCCCACTCATGAAACATATTCTGGCGTGCATCGACGCTTCTCCTTATGCGGCGCGGGTCTGCAATCTGGCCGCCTGGTCGGCCAAACGGTTGGATGCGAAGGTCGAACTGCTGCACGCGATCCAGCGCACCAATGCTGCTGCCTCGCGCAAGGATTTGTCGGGCGCCATTGGACTGGGGGTCAAATCCTCACTTCTGGAAGAGCTGACACGGCTTGATGAAGCCGAAGGAAAGCTTGCCATCGAGCGTGGACGGGTGCTGCTTGACAGCGCGAAAGACCATGTTGAGGGCCTCGGCGTCACTGACATCGAACTCACCCACCGCCATGGCGGGATCGTTGAGACCATCACTGAGCGGGAAGCCGATGCCGACCTTATCGTCATCGGCAAGCGCGGCGGATCGGCTGATTTTGCCAAAGGCCATATCGGTTCCAAGGTGGAGCGTGTCGTGCGCGCCAGTCACAAGCCCGTGGTCGTCGCATCAAGCCGTGGGCCGGATCTGGCGACAAGCGACCCGACCAAAATCGTTGTCGCGTTTGATGGCGGCGGGGCCTCGACGGCGGCGCTCACCTTTGCAGCGACGTCAGTGCTTTTCGCGGACCTGCCGTTGGAGGTTGTGATCGCAGGCGGCGATGACGCTCGCCACCGCAAGCTCGTTGAGCAGGCCGAAGCCTTGCTGGCCTCCCACGACCGTCAGGGCGAGGTCATCCGCAAGGATGGCGCGCCAGAAACAGTGATCGGCGAGACCATGAAAGCCAACCCCGAAGGCTTTTTGGTGATGGGCGCCTACGGCCACTCGCCGCTGCGCACGCTGATTGTCGGCTCCACCACCACGGCCATGATCCGCACAGTCCACGCGCCGGTTTTGCTGGTTCGACCCTAGCGTCAGGCCCCTAAGCTTCGCGGGCGCTTTGGCAGGCGATGCAAAGACTGGCTGTTGGGTCGGCGTCCAGCCGTTTGGGGGCAATGGGCTCATCGCAGTTGGTGCAGTAGCCGTAATCGCCGTCATTCAGGCGACGCAGAGCAGCATCGATTTTCACGATCTGCGCTTGGCGGGCGCGTTCATTGGCCGCCGCCATGTGTTGGCCCGCCATGGCATCCATGCGCGACAGGCGTCCGACTGATTGCTGGTCCAGCGTTACTGGATCACGAGCATCGGCAGTCGCTTCGCTTTCAGCCCGAAGGCTTTCACGCAGAGCTTCAAGGCGTTCTCGGACGATCTCTGGGTCGATGTCAGACATGTTGGATCACCCCGCGCCAAGCGGTCGCTCCGAAGGAACAGAACGTGCGCGTCTGAGACTTAATTGGTGATTTGAATGCGGGTGCGGTGCGGCCCGTAATCCTGCACCAGCGCAAACAGCGCGCGGGCATTGTCCGGATGCAGCCGGATGCAGCCATGCGAGGCGCGGCTGCCGAGGCGGCTAATGGCGCTGGTTGCATGAAACGCATAGCCGCCTTGGAAGAAGATCGCGTGCGGCATCGGCGCGTTGTTGTAGGTGCGCGAGCGCCACATCGTGTGCATGCGCAGCGGACGCCATGTACCGGTTGGCGTGGAGTAGCCCTGACGACCTGAGGAAATGTTCCATTCGTGCAGCACTTCGCCATCGACGATCACTTGCATGCGCTGTTCGGACAGATCGACCTTAGCGATCACCGATGCTTGCGCCTGCGGGAGCGCAAATAAGCTGGCCACACCAAAGGCCATGACAGTCATAAGAACTCGAGAGAACATCACACACATCTCCACAATCGCCGCACGCAGAACTCTTGCCGCCTGCAAGGCATAATGCAACACAAGCGTGGACGTTGGGTAAACCCGAGCTTTGCATTGAGCGCCGTGATAGCTGTCACAATCGCGCGCGTTGATGCCTGCGAGCAACAGAAAGTCACAAGGAGAGGCCTGAATGGTCGCGTTTTTCGGCGGATTGATTGTCTTTCTCGGTATGCATTCGGCGCGCATAGTTGCTTTAGAAACGCGAAACCGCCTTGTTGCTTCCTATGGCGAGGGCGCCTGGAAGGGCGTTTACACGCTGATCTCGCTCGTTTCGTTTGTGGCCATCATTTATGGCTACCAAGACGCAAAAGCGGGGCTTGGTTTCGTTTGGGCGCCGCCCGTTTGGACACGCCATATCGCGGTCGTGCTGATGCTTCCGGCGCTAATTTTTCTGGTCGCCGCCTATGTGCCTTCAAAGCTGAAGGCCCGGCTGAAACATCCTATGCTGGTCGCCATCAAAGTCTGGGCGTTGGCGCATTTGCTCGCCAACGGCCTCGGTGTGCACCTCGTGCTGTTCGGGTCGTTCCTCGTCTGGGCGATTGTTGACCGCATCTCGGTGAAACGTCGCGGCGAGCCCGATCCGGTCGCGCCCGCTGGTTGGACCGGCGATGTGATTGCCGTGCTGGTCGGCACCGGCGCGTGGGTCTTCCTGCTTCTATGGGGCCATCAATGGCTGTTCGGCGTCGCCCCAATCGGCTAAGAGCCTGCGACCCGTTACCCAAATCGAGCTTTCCTGATGTCTGTTCAGTCTGCCAAGCGCCGTATCACGGCGGTCGATATCGCCAAGCGCAAGAACGGCGATCCGGTCGTCGCGCTGACCGCTTACCATGCCCATACCGCCTCGATCCTCGATGAGCATGTCGATTTCATCCTAGTCGGCGATTCGCTGGGCATGGTGATGCACGGCATGGAATCGACGGTGCCGGTGACCCTCGACATGATGATCGTCCAGGGGCTGGCTGTCATGCGCGGGTCCAAGCAGGCGCTGGTCGTCGTCGATATGCCGTTCGGCTCTTATGAGGCGAGCAAAGAAGAGGCGTTCCATTCAGCCAGCCGTGTGATGAAAGAAACCGGCGCCGGCGCCATCAAAATGGAAGGCGGCGAGCATATGGCCGAGACGGTGGAGTTTCTGGTCCGCCGCGGCATCCCGGTGATGGGACACATCGGCCTGACGCCTCAGGCGATCAACACCATGGGTGGCTTCCGCGTTCAGGGTAAGTCCGATGAAAATCAGGCGCAGACCGAGCGCGACGCCAGGGCGATCTCCGATGCCGGTGCGTTTGCTATGGTCATCGAAGGCACTGTGGAACCGGTGGCGCGCAAGATCACCGAGGAAATCCCAACCGTCACCATTGGCATCGGCGCATCGCCGGCCTGTGACGGGCAAATCCTGGTGCTTGAGGACATGCTCGGCCTCAATGATTGGACGCCGAAATTCGTCCAGAAATTCGGATCGATCCGCGAACACATCCAAGAAGCGGTCACCAATTACGCCGATGCGGTCCGCGACCGATCTTTTCCCGGGCCTGACCATGTTTATGCCCGAAAGCAGAAATAGCGCCGTCACCAGTCATCTCCACGCCTTGAAAGCGTAACCCTGTCGCCACACTGCGCGCTGCGCCCCCTCCAGCCAGATTGCAGTGCTGCGCTTTGAACATTATGGTCCGGCGCACACATCCAGCCGCCAGCCTATCAGAAGGTCGAACGCCTACTTCATGACCGATATTTTCAGTGAAATCGAAGAAGACATCCGCAAGGACCGCGCCAAGCGGATGTGGGACCGCTTCGGCAAATACGTCATTGGCGGCGCCGTTGTCTTGGTGCTCGGCGTTGCCGCCTGGCGCGGTTACGATGCCTATACGACGTCGCAAGCTGCCGCGGCAGGCGATAAGTTCCTGGATGCCATCGCCCTGGTTGAACAGGACCCGCAAGCTGGCCTTGAGGCCTTTGATGCCATCGCCGCAGATGGTCCTGGTGGCTATGCAGCCCTGGCGCGTTTTCGCGCTGCCAGCACCTTGGCGCAGGAAGAGGATTACCAAGGCGCCATCGCCGGTTTCCAGGCACTCGTGGACGATGGCGGCATCGACCCGCTGGTGCGCGATGTCGCGCGCATACGTCTGGGCTATTTGCTGCTCGATCATGGTGCGGCTGCGGACATTGAGGGATTGTTGTTGCCGCTGTCGGAAGACACCAACCCCTTCTCCCATTCGGCCCGTGAAATTCGCGCTTTTGCTGCGATGAAGGCTGGCAATCGTGAGCAAGCGCTCGCGCTTTTCTTAGAATTGGTTGGCGATTTCGCCAGCCCCGAACCGGTGCGCTCGCGCGCCCGTGTCGCGCTCGATGTGCTGGCCAGCGATGGCACCAGCGCGCTCGGAAGCTAACGAGGATTAAAGTTCATGCGTCACTTCCTCAAACCTCTCACGCTTGCCCTCTGCGTCGGCCCTCTGCTGGCTGGCTGCGCCGGTAGCATTGGCGACACGTTCGACGACCTAAACCCGTTCAACCGTGAGGACCCGCCGATCCCGGGTGAGCGCCGCGCCGTCGGGCGCGCGGCCGACCCGGTTCTGGCGGTCACGACACACGGTTTCGATCCCAGGGCCTTCCGGCGCCATCGACTGGCCACAGCGGCACGCCGCCAACAATCCAGGTCACGTGTCTCTTCTGTGCCCAGACCTGGACGCCAAGCTGGCATTGTGTCCGGTCGTCGCCAGGTGCGCATGGCCGCGCTTTCCGGATCGTCGCTGGCGGTCGGGCCTATGTCTACGATCCAAACGGCAATGTGACAGCGGTCGCCATTTCCGGTGGTGGCCAAAGCTGGCGCCGTGATCTGCGCCCAGAAGGCGAAGACGGTCAGGTTGGTGCTGGCGGCGTTGCATTTGGTGCAGGACGCGTGTTTGCCGCCACTGGCTTTGGCCAACTGTTTGCCCTAGATGCCAACTCCGGCCAGACGGCCTGGGCCATCGATCTTGATACCCCGGCGCTGTCGGCACCGACCTTTGCTGGCGACCAGGTCTATGTGATCACCCAATCCAACACGCTTCTTGCGCTGTCGGCGAGCGATGGCACGGAGCGCTGGCGTTTCCGCGGCGTGCCTGCGACTGCCGGCCTGCTCGGCTCCGGTACGCCCGCGGTGTCCGGCAATACCGTGATCGTGCCTTACTCGTCCGGCGAGATTGTCGCGCTGAACGCCAGCGATGGTGAGCCGCGTTGGGCCGACGCCGTTGTCACCGGCGCGCGCTATCAGGCGCTGTCGGGCCTGCGCGATTTGGTGGCCAGCCCCGTGATCTCAAGCGGCTCGGTGATTGCCACTGGTGTTGGTGGACGCACGATTTCGGTTGGTTTGGATTCCGGCAATCGCCAGTGGGAAACCAATGTCGGTTCGGTCCACACGCCGATTGTGGCCGGCGATGTCATCTTCCTCATCGATCTGGAAGGCCGTCTGATGGCGTTGTCCCGGTCGACCGGCGACATCCAGTGGGCAACGCGCCTGCCCGGTGGCACCGGCGAAGGCCAGGAAAAATGGGCCGGGCCCGCTCTTGCCGACAATGTGCTCTTCCTTGCTTCAAGCGAAGGCAATGTGCTGCGCGTCAACCCATCGACCGGTGAGGTACTTGGTTCGACCAGCGTGAATGAGGACATCTTCCTGCGGCCGATCGCGGCTGGTGGACGCTTGTTGGCGTTGGCGGCCGACGGCACGCTGCTTGCCCTGAACTGACCGCAGGCATGAGCACCGCCCTTCCCAACCCGCCAGTTGTTGCGATTGTCGGGCGGCCCAATGTCGGCAAATCGACGCTGTTCAATCGGCTGGTCGGCAAGCGCCTGGCACTGGTCGACGACACGCCAGGCGTGACCCGCGATCGCCGCGAGGGCGATGCCAAGCTCGGCGACCTGGCGTTCACCCTGGTGGACACGGCCGGCCTAGAGGAAGCGGATGCCAGTTCGCTTGAGGGCCGCATGCGCGCGCAAACCGAACGCGCGATTGATGAGGCCGATGTCTGCCTCTTCATCATTGATGCGCGCGCCGGGCTGACGCCGACAGACTCTGAGTTCGCCAATCTGATGCGCCGCTTTGGTGACAAGACCATCCTGGTCGCCAACAAGGTGGAAGGCCGCAAGGGCATGGACGGCCTTTACGAGGCTTATGAGCTTGGGCTTGGCGAGCCGGTGGCCATTTCTGCTGAGCATGGCGAAGGCATGGCCGATCTGTTCCAAGCATTGGATGAGCATTTTACCCGCCTCGCCGAAGACGCAGCAGTCAGCCCGCAACCGACGGACGAACTGGCTGAACCCGAGTGGGATCCAGACGACGAAGACGCACCCGACATCATCGAGGCGGCTCCGCGCACGCACCCGCTACAGGTTGCCATTGTCGGTCGCCCCAATGCCGGCAAATCGACCTTGGTGAACCATCTGCTGGGCGATGATCGCCTGTTGACTGGCCCGGAAGCGGGTATCACCCGCGACACCATTTCCGTTGATTGGGTTTTCCAGGGCCGACCGTTCAAACTGTTCGATACCGCCGGCATGCGTCGCAAGGCCAAGGTGCAGGAAAAGTTGGAAAAGCTATCCGTGGCCGATGCGCTGCATGCCATTCAATTTGCAGAGTGCGTCGTCATCCTGATGGACGCCGAACACCCGTTCGAAAAGCAGGATTTGCAGATTGCCGATCTTGTCGCCCGCGAGGGCAGGGCCCTGGTGTTCGGGCTCAACAAATGGGATCTCGTCAAGAACAAGGGCTCTTTCCTCAAGGAATGCGAGGAAGAGCTGGCCCGCCTGCTGCCGCAGGTGCGCGGCGCGCCTTTGGTCCCGCTGTCGGGGCTGACGGGTAAGGGCACCGAAGCTCTGATGCAGGCGGTGCTGAAGATGGACGATGTGTGGAACACGCGCATTTCCACCGCCGCGCTCAATCGCTGGCTGACCGCTGCGCTGCAACAGCATCCGCCACCGGCCGTTGCCGGACGACGGTTGAAACTGCGCTATATGACACAAGCCAAGGCGCGCCCGCCGACCTTTGCCGTGTTCTGCTCGCGGCCTGATGCCTTGCCGGGCAGCTACACGCGCTATCTGGTCAATGGCCTGCGCGACACGTTCGATTTGCCGGGTGTGCCGTTGCGGGTTTTGATGCGCAAAGGCAGCAATCCCTATGAGGCCAAAGCGAAAAAGCGCAAGATTCACTAGCGCTTAAACAGGCGCGATCGCTTTCTTCAAACCGCCAGTGACGCCGTCGAACAGCTGGCCTGTCTCAGCAAAATCTGGACTGGTCAGCTCCATAAGTGGCGCAATCACATCATCCGGCATCGGCAAGGCAGTCTGGTCCTCGCCGGGCACGGCTTTGCCGCGCAGTGCCGTGCGCACAGGCCCGGGATCGAAAAGGTTTACGCGCACCGGGGTGTTGATCATCTCCGCCGCGTACGTGCGCACCATGGATTCCAGCGCCGCTTTGCTGGCCGCATAGCCGCCCCAAAAAGGTTTGGCAGCACGACCGGCAGCGCAGGTGAGGAAGACGGCCCGCCCAGCATCCGACTGGCGAAGCAGCGGATCCATGGACCGGATGAGGCGATAATTGGCGGTCACATTGACTGCCATCAGCGTTTCAAAATCTTTCGGCTTCATATGACCAAGCGGTGTGATGACGCCGATGACCGCGGCGTTGCCGATGAGCACATCGACCCGGCCGAACCGTTCGTAGAGCGCCAGCCCCATCCGGTCGATGGCGTCCTGATCCTTCAGATCCAGCGGCACCAGCGTCGCAGAGCCGCCAGCCGCCTTGATCTCATCGTCCAATTCTTCCAGCCCGCCGGTCGTGCGCGCCACGGCCACGACATGCGCGCCGGTGGCCCCAAAGGCTTTGGCAGCAGCGTAGCCAATGCCGCGCGAGGCGCCGGTGACAACGACCACGCGCGCATCGGAGGAACCGGGCTGGATCGCCGGTTGAGCATCATCATTGGCAGGTTGATTCATGAAAGGACCTGGTTGTCAGTCGGCTTCGACAAGCCTCAGGCGGTTCGCCGTTTTTTCGGTGCGGTCGGTGAGCGGCGTCGGGTAGTCGCCAGTGAAGCAGGCATCGCAGAATTGCGGCGCATCGCCGTTGCGGCGGGCCTCGCCCAGCGCGCGGTAAAGCCCATCGATGGTGAGGAACCCAAGGCTATCCACGCCAATGGATTGGGCGATCTGATCCACAGTTTGGCTGGAGGCGATGAGTTGGTCGCGCTCGGGCGTATCGACGCCGTAGTAACAGGCATCGCGGGTCGGCGGGCTCGCCACGCGCATATGCACTTCGCGCGCACCGGCCTCGCGGACCATCTGGACGATCTTTTTCGACGTGGTTCCGCGCACGATGGAATCATCCACCAGAACGACCCGCTTGCCTTCCATGAGCAGCCGGTTGGGGTTGAGCTTCAACTTGACGCCCATATGGCGGATGGCGTCGGTCGGCTCGATGAAGGTGCGACCAACATAATGGTTGCGCACGATCCCCAGATCGAACGGAATGCCCGACGCTTCGGCAAACCCGATGGCCGCTGGCGTACCCGAATCGGGAACCGGGATCACCAAATCCACATCAGCGGGCGCCTCGCGGGAAAGCTCCGCGCCGATCTGCTTGCGCACCGCGTAGACATTGCGCCCCTCGACCATGGAGTCGGGCCGGGCAAAGTAGACATACTCAAAAACGCAGAACCTGGAAGGCTTCGGATCGAAAGGGCGATAGCTCTCCACGCCGTCCTTGGTGATCACCACCATCTCGCCTGGCTCAATATCCCGCACGAAATCGGCGCCAATGATATCAAGGGCACAGGTTTCCGACGCCAACACAGGCGCACCGTCGATCATGCCGAGCACCAATGGGCGCACCCCGAGAGGATCGCGCACGCCGATGAGCTTCTTTTCGGTCAGCGCGATCAGCGAGTAGGCGCCTTCAACCTGGTGCAGCGCGTCCGTCAGCCGCGCAACGATGTTGGTGTCTTTGCTCGTCGCGATCAGATGAATGATCGGCTCGGTGTCCGACGTCGATTGAAAGATCGATCCGCCTTGGCGCAGTTGGATTTGCAGCTTGTGCGCGTTGGTTAGATTGCCATTGTGCGCAACGGCAAAGCCGCCGCCAGCAAACTCGGCAAACAGTGGCTGCACGTTGCGCAAACCCGCGCCGCCGGCTGTCGAGTATCGCACATGGCCAATCGTTCGATCGCCTTTCAAACGGCCCAAAACATCGGGTTTCGAGAAGCGATCGCCGACCAGGCCGATATGGCGTTCGGAGAAGAACTGCCGCCCATCAAAGGAAACAATGCCGGCCGCTTCCTGCCCGCGATGCTGAAGGGCATGCAGGCCGAGAGCGGTCAGGGCCGCCGCGTCGGTATGCCCGAACACGCCGAAGATGCCGCACTCATCATGAAAGTGATCGTCATGCGCAGTGTAGGCGACCATGGGTCAGGACCTTTCAGCGAAGGCGTCGCAATCGGTGCGGCAGGAAGAAACGTGGGAAGGTTGGCGCCGAAGCACCTCTATCTGCCTTAAGTCCCGGTGCTTGGAACGGCCGTTTCGTCTTCGTCGTCATTGCCGCGAATGCGGTCGATGATCTGCCCTTCGGGGTCATCTGGCAAGATGGCCAGCAGTTCCGCCCCCAGCTCATCCAGGAACGGCTTGGAGCGCGAGTCGGCCACCCATTGCGGGGCGTTTTCGGGAATGAAAAAGTTGAAGAACAGTGCCGCGATCACGAACAGAAGCACCGCGCGGGCCGCGCCGTAAAGAAATCCAAGCGTGCGGTCGAGCGGGCCGATGGCAGAATCGGCCACCGCATCGGAAAGCTTCATCGTCAGATAGGAAACGATGATCAGAATGAGGAAGAAGATGATGCCGATGACGGCAGCCGTCGCGAACACATCTTCGGTGATGTACTGTTTGGCGAAGGGCAGCAGGCTCGGATAAAGGAAATAAGCACCGGCTGCAGCAGCCACCCAGGAACCGATCGACAGAATCTCGCGAAGAAAACCGCGCATCATCGCCAGGACGGCGGACAGCAATACGACCGCCAAAACGATCCCATCAAGAATGGTGAGCGTCATAAACAAGGGCCTCTTGAACGATGGTCGCGGCAATTCGGGGGGCGCAACCCGGCGCACGAACATCGTCGGTGGTCCGATGAGCCAATGCGCTGGCAAGCAGCCGAACCGTCTTTTTCACGATCAGGCCCCGGGTTCAAGTGCAAGAGCGACACAGACCTGTCACATTCGATGACGCAGGCTCAGGCGCATGCTTTTTGGGCACTTTGACGAACACGAAGGTCCTTGCCGACAGCGCTGCTGCTATTCCGCAGCCTGTTGATGTGCCTGGCCCGTGCTCGCCGCAGCGGCGGCCAACTCAGCAACCAGCGATTCAAGCCGCGTGTGGGCGTTGAGCCGCAGGCCGGTTTTTGCATCGCGCTCTTTGGCAAGCGGTGCTGTGATCGCCTCTTCAAAACCCAGCCTTGCCGCTTCCTTCATCCGCAGAACAGCCTGCGGAGCGGAGCGAACTGCGCCTGACAGGCCGATTTCGCCGAAATAGACCTGCTTGGCTGGGAGCGAAAGTCCGGTGAGCGAGGCAACAAGGGCGGCAGCCACAGCAAGGTCAGCGGCAGGCTCGCTGAGCCTCAGGCCGCCAGCCACAGCCAAATAAACGTCATGACCGGAGAAGCGCACGCCGCACCGCGCCTCCAGCACGGCCAAAACCATGGCAAGCCTGTTGGAGTCCCATCCGACAACGGCGCGCCGTGGCGTGCCGAGCGAGGAGGGCGCAACCAGCGCCTGGATTTCTACCAAAATCGGTCGTGTGCCTTCTAGCCCGGCAAACACAACCGAGCCTGGCGTTTCCACCAGCCGGTCGCCGAGAAAAAGCTCCGACGGGTTCTGCACTTCCTGCAGCCCACGACCGGTCATCTCAAAGACACCAATTTCTTCGGTGGCGCCGAAGCGGTTTTTCACCCCGCGCAACACCCGGAAATGGTGGGTGCGGTCACCTTCAAAATAGAGCACCGCATCGACCATGTGCTCAACCACGCGCGGCCCCGCGATCTGGCCGTCCTTGGTGACATGACCAACCAGAATAACGCTGGCGCCGGTGCGTTTGGCATAACGGATCACTTGCTGAGCGCAGGCGCGAACCTGGGTCACCGTGCCTGGCGCGCTGTCGACGCCCGCGCTCCAAAGGGTCTGAATCGAATCAAGCACCACCAGATCAGGCTGTGGTCCGTCTTCAAGCGTTGCCAGAATGTCTTCCAGATTGGTTTCAGAAGCGATAGCGACCGGCGCCTGGGAAACGCCGAGGCGCTCAGCCCGCAAGCGCACCTGCCCGAGCGCTTCCTCGCCGGAGATGTAGATCACCCTGGCGTTTTTCTGCGCCAGTGCCGCCGTGACTTGCATCAGCAGCGTCGATTTGCCGATACCAGGATCGCCGCCCACCAGAAGCGCCGAACCGCGCACGAATCCGCCACCAGTCACACGGTCCAGCTCCGTGATCCCGGAGGCCAGGCGCGGCAATGGCTCTTCGACATGATCGAGCGAGGAAAGTCCGACGACACGGCCTTTGACGGCTGAACCCTTCGCGGGACCGCCGAGCGCACCGCCGCCACCCGAGGCGCTTTCTTCCACCAACGAGTTCCAGGCGCCACAGCCATCGCACTTGCCGATCCAACGGGGATGCTCTGTGCCGCAGTTCTGGCAGATGAAGGACGATCGACGCTTGGCCATGCGGGCTCTTTTGCAGCTGTTGCAGTCTCTCGCTCTTACCCGAACGGTGAGAACAAAACAAGATCAAACAAGTGAGGCTCAGCCACCGAAATAGGTGCGAGCGTAGCGCGGGCCGAGCCCCGTTAGCACTTCATAGCCGATGGTGTTTGCCCACCCCGCGACGCGATCCACGGTGATCTGGCTGTTGATCACGTCGACGAACATGCCGGCACGAACGCCGTCAAAGTGCGATTCGGTGATGTCAGCGGCAATGAGGTCCATCGATACCCGACCGAGAAGGGGGGCAGGCTGGTCGTTGGCCATGACGTGTGCGTCGGGATGGCTGGCAACAAGCCTGTGATAGCCGTCGGCGTAACCGATGCCGAGAATGGCAATCCGGCTATCGCGTGTCAGTGTCTTTGTCGCACCGTAACCCACCGCCTCACCAGCCTTGGCCTCGCGCACCTGCATGATGCGTGCTTCCAGCGTGACAACAGGGTGGAGGTCGACTGGGCAGGGGATCACCGATTGGCCGCCATAGAGCGCGATGCCAGGCCGGGCGAGGTCATGGCGAAAGCGCGCGCCTTGGAGGGTGCCGGCGGAGTTGGCAAGCGATGCGGCAAGGCCAGGGAAGAGGGACCGCACCTTGTTGAAATTGGCAATCTGAACATCGTTGAGCGCGTGATCGGGTTCATCCGCGCAGGCGAGGTGGCTCATCACATGGGTCAGGTTGAGGCGCCGCCGCAGGTCGGCATCGGCAGCCAGGTTGGCAGCGTCTTCCAAGGTCAGACCAAGCCGTGTCATACCCGTATCGACGTGCAGCGCAGCTTCGTGCGCACCATCATG
Source organism: Hyphomicrobiales bacterium (assembly GCA_046290415.1). Lineage (GTDB taxonomy): Bacteria > Pseudomonadota > Alphaproteobacteria > Rhizobiales > MH13 > MH13. The sequence continues at coordinate 86,798 of JBKAGN010000005.1, read as the reverse complement.
GTCCGCCCACTCTCGCACTTCATCCGGCGTGTTGAGCACGGGCCGGATCGCATGAACGGCGAAGTCGCTGGCACCGGTGGGCGTCAGGCCGCCCAAGCAATAGATTGAAGCCTCGGAAAGATAGGTACGCAGCTCGAACGCTTCCTGCGGTAGCGCCACGAAAAAGGTTTGGCACCCCGCCTTCCAAAGCGCTCGTGAGACCGGCTCCAAACCCAACCCATAGGCATTGGCCTTCACGACGCCGGCGCATTCCCCTGGCGCGGCAAGTTGCGCCAGCGTCTGCCAGTTGTGAACCAGTGCGCCGAGATTGATCGTCAGCCGTCCGCCGCTATGGTCCGTCTGAGTGAAATCAGTAGTGATCGGGGACATGGTCGTCTTCGACATAGTCGCCAAAGCGGGTGAGCTCGGCCTCGAAGGTCAGCTTGGCGGTGCCCGTCGGGCCGTGCCGCTGCTTGCCGATGATCACCTCGGCCAAACCGTGCACGCGGTCCATTTCCTCTTGCCAGGTTAGGTGCTCTTCGGTGTTCGGCTTGGGTTCTTTGTTCTGCAGATAATACTCCTCGCGATAGACGAAGAGCACCACGTCGGCGTCCTGCTCGATCGATCCGGATTCGCGAAGGTCGGACAATTGCGGGCGCTTGTCTTCGCGCGCTTCAACCTGACGTGAAAGCTGGGATAGAGCCAGAATCGGAACATCCAGTTCCTTGGCTAAAGCTTTGAGACCAGTGGTAATTTCAGTGATCTCTTGAACCCGATTTTCGCTTGATCGACGCGAGGACCCTTGAAGCAGCTGCAGATAATCCAGAATCAGAAGATCAAGTCCTTTTTGCCGCTTCAATCGGCGTGCGCGGGCCGCCAATTGACCCACGGAAAGGCCACCGGTTTGGTCGATGTAAAGTGGGATGGAATGCATCTCCTGGCTCGCCATCACCACCTGTTCGAACTCATTGGCTTTGATGTCGCCACGGCGAATGCGCGAAGAGGAGACGCCCGACTGCTCGGCGAGAATACGAGTCGCCAGCTGTTCGGACGACATCTCCAACGAGAAGAACCCGACAATCCCACCGGCCTCGGTTTCGATCTCGTTGTTGGGTCCAACGCCACCGCGCCAATGCTTGGCGACATTGTAGGCAATGTTGGTGGCAAGCGAGGTTTTACCCATCGCCGGTCGTCCGGCAAGGATGATGAGGTCAGAACGTTGTAGTCCGCCCATCCGGCCATCCAGATTGCGGAAATAGCTCGGCAGACCCGATAGCTGCCCGTCGCGCTGATAGGCGGCCGTTGCCATATGGATCGCCTGCTCAAGCGCATTGTCGAAGCCAACAAAGCCTTGCTCAGCGCGACCCTTTTCGGCCAGCGAGAAAAGCTGTTTTTCCGCTGTTTCGATCTGCTGTCCGGCGGACGTGTCGACGGTCGCATCATAGGCGACATTAACCATGTCCTCGCCAATGCCGATCAACATTCGCCGCAGGGCAAGCTCATAGACCATGCCAGCGTAATCGACGACATTGATGATGCTGGTCAGCATCGGAGCCGCAGCAGATAGGCCGGCACACTCATCTCGCCGATGGTTTCTTCAGCGGTGAAATAGGTCTTCACCGTGATCGGCGTTGCCACCTTGCCGCCGCGAATGAGCTCGGAGATCGTTGCGAAGATTTTCTGGTGAGGCGCCAGATAGAAATGGTGCGGCTCTAGAAAGTCGACGACGCGATAGAACGCCTCATTGTTCACCAGAATGGCGCCCAGCAAACCGGCCTCGGCTTCGGCGTTATGCGGCGCCGAGCGCAGCGCTTCTGCGCCTTTTGTTGCCAAAGGGGCAAGGTCGTTCATGGGGGCCTCGTTATGGTCAGAGGCGCACCATAACCGAGTCTTGAGCGCTTGTGTGGAAGCCTTGCCCAAATGGACAAAAAAACGCCGGGCGTCGGCCCGGCGTTTGAATTGTCCTGTGGGGACTGGGGATAGTGTGGATAGGCCGCTGCTAGGCGGCTCGCACGTTGTCGACGAACGTGGAGACCTCGGTCTGCAGAACTTCGGCCTGACCCGCCAGTTCCTCGGCCGAAACCAGGACTGCCGACGCTGCCGTTCGCGATTCTTCGGCTGAGCCGCTGACGGTGGCGATGTTACTCGAAACGTCCTGCGTGCCCTTTGCAGCATGGTGTACATTGGTGGCGATCTCTTGGGCCGCGGCGGCTTGTTCTTCGACTGCTGCGGCGATTGAAGAGGAGATCTCGTTCAGCTGCTGAATGGTGTTGCTGATGCCGTTAATCGCCTGTGCTGACGTGTCGGTTGCGTCCTGGATGCTCGTCACCTGCGCAGAAATATCCGCGGTTGCCTTGGCGGTTTGTTCAGCAAGGTTTTTCACCTCACTCGCCACAACGGCAAAGCCTTTGCCAGCTTCGCCGGCGCGCGCCGCTTCGATCGTCGCATTAAGCGCCAGCAGATTGGTCTGTTCCGCAATGTCCTGAATGAGGGTCACCACATCGCCGATGCGCTGCGCGGCTTCGGACAACGTGCTGAACTTGCTCACCGTCTCGTGCGCCTCGCGTTCAGCGGCGCTGGCGCGGGTCGATGACTCCGCTGCCTGGCGCCCGATCTCGGCAACCGAAGCAGAAATTTCCTCCGCCGCCGAGGCCACCGTTTGCACATTGGTTGAGGCTTCTTCGGAAGCTTGGGCAACTTTGGTCGATCGCTGGCTCGTCTGCTCGGCTATGGTCGTCATGGCATGGGCCGACGTTTGCAGGTCCTGTGAGGCGGTCGAAACTGACTCCACCACCGCGCCCACGGCGCCTTCAAACTGTTCAACGAAGGCGCTCAGAGCCTGCTTGCGTTCAGCCTCGGCACGCGCCTTGGCGGCCTCCTGGTCGCGTTCCAGCTCACTCTTGGCGATCGCCTGATCACGGAACACCACGAAGGCATGGTTCAGTTGGCCAATCTCATCCTTGCGTGGCCGCTGATCGACGGCGACATCGAGATTGCCTTCCGCCAAGGCATTCATTGCGCCGATCATGCGTTTCAACGGCATCGTGATCGATTGGCGGATTATCAGGAACATCAAGGTGGACACAGCGACAATGATGAGCGAGATCGCGCCGACGCCCAGAAGGGCCAGGCGCACCTGCTCGGCGGCGCGTTCATCGGTCGCAGAGGAAAGGGCATCGCCGCGCCCAGCAATCACATTGAGCTCGCCAATAAGTTCGTCGGCATAATCGTCCATCAACTCAGCGGCGTTGTCCGCCTCCTGTTCGGCAGCCAGCCTGTCATCATGCGTGTCAAAAACGCGTTCCGGTTCCTTGGCCGTGGCGACCCACTCATCGAACATCGCCTCAATTTCTTGAATTTGTGCGGTGTCTTGTGCCGTTTCCGCCAAGGTCAGAAGCGTATCGAAATGGGGCTGTGCCGCTGCGGCGAATGGATTTGGCGCGGCCTCCACTTGATGACAAAGCAGCCAGCGTTAGCCACACCCTGCTCAACCAGCATGTCTTGACGCTTCGACCGCTGGATAGTTTGAGGATCGTTGACTTGCGATGCGGTGGCTTGGCCGGATTGTGCCAACCGATCGCCTTCATCCTCGGCCAGCTGCATCTCTTCTTCGTTCATGGCCGCCAGCGATTCCAGATCGCTCAGCAAGGTATCGCCAATTGCGTCAAACTCAGCCACCAGCCGTTCGGCCTCCGCCTCTTCCATCAGCTCCAAGCGGTGAGCATTCATCATGTCATCGACGGCTGCCAAAAACTGCCCGCGCGTTTCCCGTGCTGTTTCCAGCAGCGACTGCATCTGCTCATCGACCAGCAAATCATCCAGCGTTAGGTAGTTGGCGTCAAAGGCCTCATTGGCGGCGGTTAGCTCGGTTTGCCGTTGGGCGATGTTGGCCAGTTCCTCGTCGGCCAGAATTTCCACCGCCACCTTGTGAGCTTCGGCAACGGCGTAGATCAGATCGTCGGTCGTCTCGACCATCGGCGCAGCATAGTCGGTGATGTCGTTGACTTGCCGCTCGACGTTCAAGAGCATCGTCAAGCCGACGACGCCCGATAGGAGGCCGGTCGCCGAAACGCCGATGATCCCGGCGGTCAGTTTGGTGGAAATGGAGATGTTACCCAGCATCAGTGCCCTCAAGACAAACCGTCCCTCTCGCAAGAGGTGACTAGGAAAAAGACGTATAACGCTTAAGATTGTGGTAAACAGTTAAATACAACTTAAAGATGTAATACCAAACAACAAAAAAGCCGGGCAACGCGCCCGGCTCTTTCATATGCTTGTTTAAAGTTGATCGGGGAATCAGCTTGCGGTCGGTGTTTCCTCCTCGCCATCCGCGCTTTCTTCGCCGTCAGCAGCGTCATCGTCACCGCCGAGTGCCAACTCCTCATCATCGGGTGCGACTTCAAAGATGTCTTCGGCGTCCGGTGCGTCCTCGTCGACCTCTTCCTCAAACTCAAAGCCGTCAAAATCCTGCACGGTGAGATCTTCACCAGCGGCCTGGCGCTCGGCTTCGTCTTCAGACCGCGCAACGTTCATCGTCACCGTCACTTCGACTTCCGGGTGCAACTGAACGATCACCGGGTGCAGACCGATTGATTTGATCGGACGCTCCAGGCGAACCTGAGCACGCGAAACACTGACGCCATCAGCGGTCGCCGCTTCGGCGATGTCACGGGCGGCAACCGAGCCATAAAGCTGGCCGGTTTCGCCGGCGGAGCGGATGATGATGTAAGTTGCGCCGTCGAGCGTGCTTGCCACGCCTTCGGCTTCACTCTTGCGCTCAAGGTTGCGCGCTTCAAGCTGCGCACGCTCGGCTTCGAATTTGGCAAGGTTGGCTTTGTTGGCGCGCAGCGCTTTGCCCTGCGGCAGCAGGAAGTTGCGGGCGTAGCCGTCTTTGACTTTCACCGTCTCGCCCATTTGGCCGAGCTTGGCGACGCGTTCCAGGAGAATAACGTCCATCGATAGGATCCTTTGTTGCGGACCGTGATGGAACAGCCTTGGCGCATCCTACGCCGGTGCAGGGTGTCTTCGCCCTGACATGCTGTCCCGCGATCCAAAAGTGTTGGGGCGGTTAGGCACGGCGAAGCAGAACTTGCTTCGCCGAACCAGCATTGGTCTTTGTCGCTTACTTCACGACGTAGGGCAGGAGGCCCAGGAAACGCGCGCGTTTGATGGCCTTGGCCAGTTCACGCTGCTTCTTCGCCGAAACGGCGGTGATACGCGAAGGGACGATTTTGCCGCGCTCGGAAATGTAGCGCTGCATCAGGCGCACATCCTTATAGTCGATCTTCGGCGCATTATCGCCGGAGAACGGGCAGGTCTTGCGACGGCGGAAAAAAGGGCGACGAGCGCCAGCTGCTGCGGCCATTATTCGTCTCCTTCTGCGGCAGGTTTGGCTTCGGCAGGCTTGTCACCGTCATCGCGGCGCGGGCGACGCTCGCCACGATCACCACCACGGTCGCCGCCGCGATCACCGCCACGTCCGCCGCGACGGTCGTCACGGTCGGATTTGCGCATCATCGCCGACGGGCCTTCTTCGAACTCGTCGATGCGAATGGTCATGAAGCGCAGAACATCTTCGTTGATGCCCATCTGGCGTTCCATCTCGCTGACGGCATCCGACGGAGCGTCGATGTTCATCAGCGTGTAATGCGCCTTGCGGTTCTTCTTGATGCGGAAAGAGAGGCTTTTCATGCCCCAATATTCGGTTTTGGCGACGGAGCCACCCATTTCCGAAATCAGCCCGGAATACTGTTCCACAAGAGCGTCGACTTGTTGCTGCGACACATCCTGGCGGGCGAGGAACACATGTTCATACAGTGCCATTCGTTTTCCTCATTTAGGATCATCCGGCGCAAAGCCTCTTCAAACCAGTGATCCATCCCAATCGGGAGAGGAACTTGGCAAGAAAAGTTCGAGAGCGGGAACACGGGAAGCCGATGGCTCTTCCACCATCTGCCAGCTGCGCTGGCCTTCCGTTCAACCCCCGGCCGGAGCCTTTCATCGTGAAAGACCGACGGGACATACGCCAGTTTGAAAGGCGAGACAAGGCCCTGCGGAGAGACTTGGGCCACCACATCTACCGCCAACATCTTGACCTCCAGGCGCTAAGCGGCCAAACCGTGCGGCTCAACCCATCACACCACCATCGTGCGAGGATCATCCCCCATGGCGACAGCCTTTCTTTTCCCCGGTCAAGGCAGTCAAGCCGTTGGCATGGGCAAGGCATTGGCCGACGGGTTTGCCGAAGCAAGGGCGGTCTTTCAGGATGTGGATGCGGCGCTCGGCCAGGATCTTTCCACACTGATGTTCGATGGCCCAGAGGATCAGTTGACCCTGACGGCCAACACCCAACCGGCGCTGATGGCGGTCTCGCTGGCCGCGACCAAGGCGCTTGCCTCGAAGGGTGTGACTGTCGCCAAGCATGCCGATTTTCTGGCGGGTCACTCGCTCGGCGAGTATTCAGCGCTGGCTGCTGGTGGCGCCTTTGATATTCCTACCGCTGCCAAACTGTTGCGCGCCCGTGGTGATGCCATGCAGTCCGCCGTTCCGGTCGGCGAGGGCGCGATGGCGGCCGTGCTCAACCTTGATCTGGCCGCTGTGGAAGACATCGCCGCGATGGCCGCCGAGGGGGATGTCTGCGAGGCCGCCAATGACAATGCGCCAGGTCAAGTGGTGATTTCCGGCAGCAAGGCTGCTGTTGAGCGTGCCATCGAACTTGCCAAGGAAGCTGGTGCCCGCCGTGCGATCTTGCTGCCGGTATCCGCGCCTTTTCATTGCGCGCTGATGGCGCCGGCTGCTGACGTGATGCGTGGTGCGCTGGCAAGCGCTTCCATCCAGGAACCATCCAAACCAGTTATCGCCAACGTGCTGGCAAGCCCTATCACGCAGCCTGACGCGATCCGCGCCCGGTTGGTTGAGCAAGTGACCGGTCGCGTTCGCTGGCGCGAAAGCGTGGAATGGATGGCGGCCAATGGCGTGGATACGTTTATTGAGATTGGTGCCGGCAAGGCGCTTTCAGGCATGATCAAGCGTATGGTCGACGGCGCGACCATCATGAATGTCGCCACACCGGATGATGTTGATCGCGTCGCCGATCATTTGGCGCGCTAACCGCAGCTCTATGGGGAAGAATATGTTTTCATTGGAAGGGCGCACAGCTCTGGTCACCGGCGCATCGGGCGGCATTGGCGGGGAAATCGCCAAGGCGCTAGTCGCCTCGGGCGCCAAGACCGTCATCACGGGCACGCGCGAAGCGGTGCTGGCCGACAAGGCCGCCGAACTTGGTGAACTGGCCGTTCCGATGACGGCCAACCTGTCCGACAATGAGGATGTCGAGGGTTTGATCGCCCGCGCCGAAGACGCTGCCGGCCCTATCGATGTCTTGGTCAACAATGCCGGCATCACCCGTGACCAGCTCTTCATGCGCATGAAGGATGAAGACTGGGATGCCGTCATTCAGGTCAATCTCACCGCTGCCTTCAAGCTTTCGCGCGCCGCCATCAAGGGCATGATGAAGCGCCGCTTCGGTCGCATTGTTCAGATCACCTCGGTGGTCGGCACCATGGGCAATCCGGGGCAGGGCAACTATGTGGCTGCCAAAGCCGGCCTCACCGGCATGTCCAAGGCCCTGGCGCAGGAAGTCGCCACGCGGGGCATCACCGTCAATTGCGTCGCGCCTGGCTTCATCGAAACGCCGATGACGGACGTGCTGAACGATGCGCAACGTACATCCATATTGGCCAAGGTTCCCGCCGGTCGGCTCGGAACGCCGGCTGAAGTTGCAGGCGCTGTTGTTTATTTGGCAAGCAATGAGGCAGGCTACATCACCGGACAGACCCTCCATGTGAACGGTGGCATGGCCATGATCTAACGGGGTTGACGCGCCGTAGGGCCACGTCATTCAAACCCACAAATATCTCACCTCATAAACCGGCATACCCACGCCCTGACTTGCTGAACCGCATCAAGGTTGATAAGGGGCCGCCAAGCGTTCTGCCGCGAAACGCATAGCGCCGCGAGCAAAACACCAAAACCTACGTGCCTTGGGCGTTCCTGCCTGGTGCGTCAAAGTCCACATCATGAAAGGATGTACCCATGAGCGATGTCGCTGAACGCGTGAAGAAAATTGTTGTCGAGCACCTCGGCGTCGAAGCCGACAAGGTTGAAGAAAAAGCATCGTTCATCGATGACCTTGGCGCAGACAGCCTCGACACCGTCGAACTGGTGATGGCGTTTGAAGAAGAGTTCAATGTCGAAATCCCCGACGACATGGCCGAAACTATCCTCACCGTTGGCGATGCCGTGAAGTTCCTGGAAGGCGCTTCGAAGTAAGCCAGCCTTGCCGCGCCGGTCGCTTCGGCGCCTGACGCAGGACCCTTTGATGATGGATGCAGGATTGCGCGCATGACAATGACCAAGCTTCGGCGTGTTGTGATCACCGGGCTTGGCATGGTCACGCCTTTAGGCGCGGATGCCAAGACCACCTGGGATCGCCTCATCGATAGCCAATCCGGCGCCGGACGCCCGGAAGGGTTCGACGTGGACGATCTGGCATGCCAGATCGCCTGTCAGATTCCGCGTGGCGACGGATCGAACGGCACGTTCAATCCTGACAACGTCATGGTGCCCAAAGAGCAGCGTAAGGTCGATGACTTCATCATCTACGCGATGGCGGCATCCGACGAGGCGCTCGCCGATGCCAATTGGCATCCCGAGAGCTATGAGGATCAAACCCGCACGGGCGTCCTCATTGGTTCGGGGATTGGCGGCCTGAACGGTATCGCCGAGGGCACGATGACCATGCATGAGAAGGGGCCGCGTCGTCTCAGCCCGTTCTTCATTCCCGGTCGTCTGATCAACCTTGCCGGCGGCTATGTGTCGATCAAGCACGGCCTGAAGGGTCCCAACCATGCGGTCGTGACCGCCTGTTCCACGGGTGCCCACGCCATCGGCGACGCGGCACGTCTCGTGGCGCTTGATGATGCTGATGTGATGGTCGCCGGTGGCACTGAGTCTCCGCTTGGACGCATCGCGCTGGCAGGCTTTGCCGCCTGCAAGGCCTTGTCCACGGCCTTCAACGATACGCCTGAAAAAGGCTCACGCCCCTACGACAAGGACCGCGATGGCTTTGTCATGGGCGAGGGCGCCGGTGTTGTTGTGCTTGAAGAGTTGGAGCATGCCAAGGCACGTGGCGCGACGATCTATGCCGAAGTGATTGGCTACGGCCTCTCCGGCGATGCCTACCACATCACCGCACCTTCCATGGACGGCGATGGAGCCTTCCGTTGTATGACGGCGGCTTTGAAACGCGCCGGTATTGCCCCTTCTGAACTCGATTACGTCAACGCCCACGGCACATCGACGCCGCTTGGTGACGAAATCGAGCTAGGTGCTGTGGAACGGTTGATGGGCGACGCGGCCTCGGGGCTCACAATGTCGTCGACCAAGTCCGCCATTGGCCATTTGCTTGGCGCTGCTGGCGCGGTTGAGGCGATCTTCACGACACTTGCGATCAAAAACGGTGTCGCGCCGCCGACACTCAATCTTGATAATCCGTCGGTCGAAACGCCGATCGATTTGGTGCCGCACACAGCCAAGAAGAAACCGATCCGGACCGCGCTGTCCAATTCCTTTGGATTTGGCGGCACCAACGCTTCCTTGGTCCTGCGGGCGCTTGATTAGGCCTAAATCTCCGGTAGCCAAGGCTTGTGGTCACCTGTGGATTGGGTGTGGATAAACTGTGGACTACTGATTGGCGAATTGATGGGAAACGACGCCATCGCTCGCTGGGTTGCCCACCAACGGGTTCCCTTGGAATCGCCACAATATGCCGCTTTTGACGGCTTCTCGGCGAGTGTTCGCAAACGCTCGTTGGATCAAGTGTGGTGGCAGAAGATGACGATGGAAATGACAGCCAGTCAAAGAGCAATGCCATGAACGATACGCCCAACAACAATGCGTCTGACGCGACACGGCTCGGCGAAACCCCACGCAGCGCAGCGCAGGCGATCAAACCTGAAGAGGTCGCCGCACCGAGCGCCAAGCACGCCAAGCGTGCCCGATCACCCTTCGTGGTTTTGTTGAACGGCCTTTTCTCGCTGGCACTGCTCGGCGTTGTTGTACTCGGCGCGCTCGCCTATTTCGCCAATGTGCGTTTCAACGCCGACGGTCCACACGCAACCGACCGTAACATCACGGTCGAACGCGGCATGGCGACCCGTGAAATCGCCAGCATGCTGGAAGCGCGCGGCGTGATTTCCAACGAACATATCTTTACCGCAGGCGTGCTTGCCCGCCAGGCCCGCGCGCGTCTTCAGGCCGGCGAATACGCCATCGACGCCCACGCTTCGATGGCCAGCATTCTCGACATGATGGTTGAAGGTCGCACGGTCGTTTACTCGGTGACGTTCCCAGAAGGGTGGACGAGCCTACAGATGGTCAACCGTTTGAACGCCACCGACTTCCTGACCGGCGAAATCACAGAAATCCCACCGGAAGGCTCACTGCTTCCCAATACCTATGCGTTCAATCGCGACGCGACACGTCAAAGCGTGCTTGACCGCATGATCGCAGCCCAAGAAGCGGCCATCGCCGACATCTGGGAACGGCGCATCAGCGACTTGCCGATCGAATCGCCCGAAGAACTCGTGACGCTGGCGTCGATCGTTGAAAAGGAAACTGCCCGCGCTGACGAACGCACCCGGGTCGCCGGCGTTTTCATCAATCGTTTGGAACAGGGCATGCGAATCCAGTCCGATCCCACGATCCTTTACGGCATTTATGGTGGCGAAGCTTGGATGGAGCCGCGTCCGATCTATCGCAGTCAGCTGCGCGACGACAGCAATCCCTACAACACCTACACCATTCCCGCGCTGCCGCCGGGGCCAATCGCCAATCCGGGGCGGGCTTCGTTGGAAGCGGTTGCCAATCCGTCTCGCACCAATGACTTGTTCTTTGTTGCCGATGGCACGGGCGGGCACGCTTTTGCCGAGACCTATGAAGAGCACAATCGAAACGTTGCTCGGTGGCGGGAGATCGAGCGTGAGCGCGAAGCTGCCCGTGAAGCAGCTGAAGCGGAGGCAGCCGCTGCGACGGCTGACGAAGCGGAACGTGACGCCGCAAGCGACGGCGCCGAAACGCCGGCGACAGAGCAGTAACGCTCGCCATGCCACTCACCTCCATGACGGGATTCGCGCGCTCTGAAGCGAGCCATGGCGCGCTATCGGTCCTGATCGAAGCGCGCTGCGTCAACGGGCGTTCTAGCGACATCAAGCTAAGATTGCCCAACGGCTTTGATCATCTCGACAAGCCGATCCGTTCGCTGTTCCAAAACGTCATTCGGCGCGGCAACGCGAATGTCACGATCAATCTGCAGCGCGAGGGAGATCGGCGCCCGCGTATCAATGCCGAAACCCTCGATGGCCTGCGCGCGACGTTGGTCGAACGCGCCTCTGCTTGGGGCGATCCGCCACCGAAGCTAACCGATTTGCTGACGCTCCCGGGCGTTGTCGAAATGGTTGATCCCGCAGCGTCTGACGATGACGATCAGGCCAGAGACGATGCCATTCTGGGCGCCGCTGCGGATTGCGCCGCAAGCTTGGGCAAGGCGCGGGAGACAGAGGGCGCGGCGATGCTCACTGCGTTGGACCAACTCGTTGGCGAGATCGACCAGGAAGTCCAAGCGCTCGCCGAGCACCCTGATGCGCGCGGCGACCATTTGATGATCCGCCTGAGGTCCCAGATCGAGCGTCTGCTTTCCGATACAAGCCAGTTGGACCCTCAACGCCTCCACCAAGAGGTTGCGTTGCTGGCCACAAAAGCCGACATCGAAGAAGAACTTGCAAGGTTGCGCGCGCATATCGATGCGGCGCGCTCACTTCTTGCCGCCAAGGAGCCGGTGGGCCGCAAGCTTGATTTCCTTGCACAGGAATTTAACCGGGAAGCCAATACAATCTGTTCCAAGGCCTCATCGATCACCGTCACCCAGCATGGGCTGGCGTTGAAAGCGCTGATCGATCAGGTCAAGGAGCAGGTTCAGAACGTTGAGTGATTGGCGCGAGAATCTGCTAGCGAACGTTGAGACGGCTGACCGTAAGAGGCAAGCATGAGCAGCAAGCGCGGATACATTCTGGTTCTTTCTTCCCCCTCGGGCGCCGGAAAATCGACGCTGGCGCGAGAACTACTTCGGGACGATAAACTTGCAACTCCGAAGCTCTCAGTGTCGGTGACAACGCGACAAAGACGACCATCAGAGATCGATGGCACGCATTACCATTTCATCGACGAAGTGTCGTTTCTGCAGCGCCGCGACCAGGGTGCGCTGTTGGAATGGGCGGAGGTCCATGGAAACTTCTATGGCACCCCTCGTGAGCCGGTCGAGCGGGCCTTGAGCCAAGGGCACATTATGCTCTTTGACATTGACTGGCAGGGGACCGAGCAGGTGCGCGCGGCGATGCCGGACGACACCGTGACGGTTTTTGTCCTACCGCCGAGCTTTGAGGAGCTACGGGCACGCATCACGCGCCGCGCCGAAGACAAGCCCGACGTCATCGAGAAGCGGCTAGAAAATGCGCGTGATGAAATGACCCATTGGCGCGACTATGATTACGTCATCACCAACACCGATCTTGGTGAAGCCTATGAGCAGCTGCGGGCGATCTATCTGGCTGAAACGGTGCGCCGCACCCGCCAGCCCGGGTTAGATAACTTTGTTGACGGGCTGATCTCGGCCGACTAACGCGCGATAGGACCGCGCCAGAGCGGCGAACGTCTCAATCGACAAGGTTTCCGCGCGTTCGGTGCCTTCGACGCCGACCGATGTCATCAGCTCGGCCAGGCCCTCCGGGCTCAGGCCTAGGCTCTTCAGCGACTGCCGGACCATCTTGCGTCTCTGTCCGAAGGCTGCCGCCGCCACACGCTCCAGATCAGAGCCAAGGCAGGGCAGGGGTTCGGCGCGCGGGCGAAGATGCACCACGCTGGACGTCACCTTGGGCGGCGGCACAAAGGCCGAAGGCGGCACATCGAACATGAGATCCGTCTGACAGCGCCAGTTGGCGAGCACGCCCAGGCGGCCATAGTGCTTATCGTTCGCTTGTGCCACGATGCGTTCGGCCACTTCACGCTGAAACATCAGCGTCAGGCCGGCAAACCAGGGTGGCCATCGGTCGCTGAGCAACCAGCCGACCAGCAGCGGCGTCCCGACATTGTAGGGCAGGTTGGCAATGATCTGCACCGGGCCATCCGAAGGATCGATGTGGCTTGCGACATCGATTTTCATGGCATCGCCAAAGATAACCTGCAAACGGCCATCGCTGGCATCTGTCAGACGATCAAGGATCGGCCGGAACCGTTCATCGCGCTCCACCGCGATCACCTTGCGCGCGCCTTCTATCAGCAAAGCCCGTGTCAGGCCGCCTGGACCCGGGCCGACTTCTACCACCGTGCCTTCGCCAAGCGGCAAGCCGGATCGTGCGATCTTGCGCGTCAGATTGAGGTCGAAGAGAAAGTTTTGCCCCAGCGACTTCTTGGCGCCAAGGCGAGAGCCGCCGGGTCCGAGGCTCTCCACCTCGGCACGGACGCTGGGAAGCTTTTCGAGGTTCACGCGGTTTCTCGGGCGCGTTTGGCCATCTTCGCTGCCAGTTTGATCGCAGCGATCATGCTGGCCGGCGAGGCTCTCCCAGTGCCTGCCAAAGAAAGTGCGGTGCCATGGTCGGGCGATGTGCGCACGAACGGCAAACCAAGCGTGACATTGACGGTGTTGTGGAAGTCGAGAGCCTTGACCGGGATCAGCGCTTGATCGTGATACATGCAGAGAGCCGCATCGAACGCCTGACGTGCTTCGGGATGGAACATCGTGTCTGCTGGCAAGGGCCCGACGGCCTTGATGCCTTGTTGGCGAAGCTGCGTGACAGCTGGAGCGATGATCGCATCGTCTTCCTTGCCCAGGGACCCCTGTTCGCCTGCATGGGGGTTGAGCCCCGCAATGGCCAGACGCGGCGTATCGATGCCAAAGCGGTGTTTCAGGTCCCGCGCCACGACCTGGCCGACTTCAACGATGCGTTGCGTCGTCAAGGAACCAGTGACCTGGCTCAACGGGATATGCACCGTTACCGGAACCGTGCGCAGTTCCGGTCCGGCCAGCATCATGACGGCCAAGGGTTTGCTCTGCGGCCAGTGCTCTTGCGCATAGGCTTCAAGAAACTCGGTGTGGCCAGGATACGCAAAACCGGTGGCATAGAGATTGGCTTTGTGGATCGGCGCGGTGACAAGCCCAGAGCAATGTCCAAGGCGGACGGCATCGAGCGCCGCGCTAAGGGCGGAAACAGTGACCGTTCCGGTGCTCTCATCCAGGATACCCGGCGTGTCGTCGATCCTGCCGACATCGACAACGGCTAGCGCGTCCTGTTGGCCTGCTTGAAGGTCATCGGCACGGGCCAGGCTGGAGAATGCAACGTCAAGCCCAAGCCGCTCCGCCCGGCTTTCCAGCAGAGACGGATCGCCAAATACGATGACCGGCGGCGCTTCAGGATCGGCCTTAAGGGATGCATGCGCCTGAAGAATGATATCTGGGCCTACCCCTGCTGGTTCGCCCATGGATATGGCAAGCGGGCGCCCGCCCACAGGTGAATCAGGCATCAGCGGACACGATCAGTTGTTGGGACGCAGAATGGTCGCCGAAGCGCGCAAATCACGCAGATAGCCACGCGAAAGCAGCAACCCTTCTTCGTTGCGCAGCTCGCTCTCGACATCACGACGTGCCTCAGCGTCTGAACGCACGTTCCGTTTGTTACAGACGGCGAACATCACCACACCTTCAGCCGCGTCTTCTGGTGGTGTGAGACGACCTACCGCCGTTTCTTGAAGGAGCTCATTAAGTTCCGGTGCCAAATCGGCTGAAAAGCGTCGCACTTCATTCTGGATGACGACGCCGTTGAGTTGGCGAGCGGACGATATGCCGGATGCACAAGATTCAAAGCGAGAACGGAAGGCCGCCGCCTCGCGGCGGCGCTGCTCGCGCGTGTTCGATCCAGCGCCTTCCGGAACGACGAACACAACTTCCCGCAATGTGTATTCCGTCGTCGTCAGCTCGGATTCGCTGTCATCTCCAGAGCGGTCGTCAAGCGCGGCAAGCACATCTTGTTCATCGACTCGCACGGTTGCCTGAAAGCGTGCGCGGATAACTTGATCCCAAAGCATTTGCGCCTCAATGCTGTCGCGAAGGGTTGCCAAATCAACGCCGCGTTGGCCGAGCGCTTGACCGAGTTGAGAAACAGACAAACCGGATCGTGAGGCGATGGTCTGGAGGGCTTGGTCGAGCTCGGCTTGAGTGACGGAAATGCCAAGGCGTCGTGCTTCCGCGCGCTGCAAGGCTTCGTCGATCAATTCTTCTTCAGCCTGTGAACTCGGACCGCCTTGGAGACGGAGCAGGGCAGCCCTGGCGTTAATGTCGTAATTGCTGATTGGCACGTCATTAACCAGGATGGCTGTGTAGACAGACTGCGCTGTAGCCGGAGCGCTTGCTACGTCTACTAAGGCTGGGAATGCCAGACCAATCGCGCAACCAACCAAGAGTGCGCGAAATCCACGTCTCTGCAGCTTATGCGGTTTGGTTGGTTTTTGTCGTGAACTCGCACCCATCATTCCAAGGTCCTCTTTTGCGCAAAAGCCGTCAGAGTTGGCCATGTTCAAGTTGCCGCATTAAGACAATGATCTCGACCGAGCTGCGCGTGCCTGCAAATTGTGCCAAAAATCAGCCCGTGGCGGCTTACTGCGTTCCGAACACGCTGTTGAACTGATCGTTATTGAGCACCTGTGTTTCGAAAGCGCCAATGGTGCGCAGCGAAACGTTCAACATGACCCGACTGTCCGAAACACCGTCATTCCCGTCCGGCGAGGTATAGGTATAGTTCAAACCGATGCCCAAACAGTCGCAGACATATTGAATGCCCGCGCCGTAACCAAGGATGTGGCTCTGCTCCAGATCGTACTGGACACTGCCGGCAACGCGCCAACTGCTATTGACCTGCAATGAAGCCGAGCCGGAAATCTGATGTTGATCGTCATTGATGCCGCGATTGGGTTGTGCTGCCAAATAGGCGTACGTGGCGGCGCCGGCGACGCGACCGTGCGAGGCCGAAGCCAACAGTTCACCGCGTTCCAGGTCAAAGTCGTCTTCGTCAAATCGCCCTGACGCGGTCAGAGAAAGACGATTCTGAAGGCGGGCCGTCAGCATGGCAACGTAATCGGACTGATCGGTTTCAAGCCCGCTATCCTCACCATTGGGGGTGAGGATGTTGGCGCCGGTTTGCGACCATGCATAGGGATTTTCGCCAGCCAGATGGAAGGATTGTCCGACGATCGCACTCAGGGACAATCCGTTATCGAACGTCCCTGTGTACCGCACGCCAACATTGGCGCGGGTTCCGCCTTCCATCTGATCAAAACCGGAATATTTATCCCAATCAAACAGGTTCGACGCGTCAAAGACGAGGCTTTGCGAATCTTCGATCGGCACTTCGCCAACATGGCCAGCGTCTGGGCGCACGATGAGCTGCGCAACTGGCTCAACAACATGACTGCTGCCCGGAGCTGTAATCAGGAAAGGCCAGCGCCATTCCAATCCGGCCGACGCCATGCCGCGCGCAAAGGAATTTTCACCGTCGACAAAAACAACATTGGCTTCGCTACCAAGATTGTAGCCAATGACGTCGCCACGGAACCCGACTTGCGGTGTGAAAACCTGACCGAGCGGCCCGATGAACTCGCGGCGCCAAGATACATCGAGTGTCGCGCGGCTCATTTGGCCATCAAGGCCCTCGTACACGTTGGTTGCACCGGTTGGCCGCGTTATAGGATCAACGAAAGCGTCTTCGCGCACTGTCGTCGTCAAGTTGGCCAGGACCTGCAACTCGCCGCCGACATGATCGGGTGTAAAGCGGCGATCATAATCGACAACGGGCAAGGTCCAGGGCTGATTCTGGTCGCCCTCCGTAATCGTTGCAACCTGAATGCGCTCAACGCGTGCATCGAAATAGCTCCGGTCGTGAAGCCCAGTCAGGTAGATGTCGGAGATCACCTGACTCGCGCCTTCTGACTCAATCGAATAATCGCGAAAGTAGCGCCGGTCTGACTGCAGGTAGAGATTCCAGCCGAAATCCCAGCGTTCGTTCAACGAAAATGCGCCATTGCTCGCAATACCGCCGCGCCAATCCTGATCGCCAGGCTGATTGTTGAAAACGTCATCATCAAGCTGAGCAGCTCCAGAGACGCGGACGCTGTAGGCCCCGTTTTCAAGCCGCTGACGCCATTCCGCTTCGATATGAAAGGCTTGACCGGTGTAGGCAGTTGGCGTGACGGTGAGGTCATAGCTCGGGTCGAGGGCAAAATAGTACGGCGTCGAAATGCCGAAACCCAAATCGCCATCTAGCACGTAGTCGGGGCGAAGGAAGCCGCTCTTGCGTTCGACAGTAGGGTCGGTGTGCGCAAAGAAGGGTAGCCAAACGATCGGAATGCCGAAGAAGTCCAGCCGCACATTGCGATAATAGACCATTTGGTCTTCTTCATCATATGTGATCGTGTCGGCATGGAACATCCAAGCGCGCGGCCGGTCCGGGTTTTCTGGGCAGGCCTCACAGGCTGTGTAGGTACCTTGGTCGAACTCAGTCTCAGAACCCTCGCGGCGGGTGGCGTTGCGGGCGGTGAAAAAGCCACGTTCGGGCGTCTCCACACTCAGCGCATCGACAAAGCCATCAGCCAGCGTATCACTGAGGTCAGCGGACGTTGCGCGGATGATGTTGCCGCTTGGTTCGACCAAGATCACGTTTCCGCGCGCCAGCACACGCCCTTGGGCGCGATCGTAGACAACCTCGTCGGCGTCAACCGTGTAGCCATCGTAGAAGATCGTCACATTGCCGAGCGCGGTGACAGTGTTTACGCCTTCATTGTAGAGGAGTTCGTCCGCTTCAAGGAACATCTGCGCATCAGGATTGGGTTGATCAAACCCCGGCACAGTCTGCGCGTGTGCAACACCACTCACATTAAGCCCGGTGCCCACGCCAGTGAGCACAAGTGACCCGGCAACCGATAGCATCGAGCCTAAGCGCAGAACACGAGAAGAAAAGCGCAACACAGCCAAGCCTAGCCATCCTCCAGATGCAGCAAGGCCGTTATGCCGAAAAGGCCAGCGGCGATTGGTGGCACCCATGCAGCGAGCACCGGATTGACCAATCCAGCACCGCCCAGGTCACCAGCAATTTCGTTGACCACAAACACGATAAATCCAGCACTCAATCCAGCCACCACGAGCTTTGTTGTTCCCCCATGCCGAGAGAACCGCAAAGACACGGTCGCGGCCACCAACACCATGGCCATAAGCAGCATGGGGCGCGCGAGCAAGGCCTGAAATTGGAATCTATAGCGATCGGACGCGATGCCCGCCTGCTGTGCCTTATTTGCAAGGTCTGGCAGGTGCCAAATTGGAACAGAACTGGGCGGTGTGAACCGTCCTAGGACATCATCTGCCGTCAGAGGTGTGGCCAGCGAAAAAACCTCGATGGCACGCGATTCTCCCAGTGTGTTGGTCATCGTGACGTCGCTCATGTTCCACGCGCCGTCGCGCAGCACCGCGCGGTCGGCATCCACCCGCTGATTGAAGTCGCCATTTTCGTCAAACAGCATGGCACTGACTTGGTTCAGCGTCTGACCGGCGTCGGTGGCCGACGCGGCTCGAACCAGAGTCATGATTTCGCCGGTGGATTGGCGAAACCAGATTTCCCGCTCCGGATCGACATTTGTTGTGCTGCCTGCAAAACGCTCAGCCAAAATGGCGTCTGACTGCACCTTGAGGCTGGCTGAGAACGGATTGTAGAGCCAAGACGCCGCGATCCCGACGAGCGCTGCAACCACGATCAGAGGAATCAGGAATTGCCAGGCCGAGAGCCCCGAGGCGCGGGCGATGATCAGCTCCGATCGGCGGGAGAGGGCGACCAGCGTCATCAACGCCCCGATCAGCACAGCAAAAGGCACCAACTGCTCAGCCAGCGAAGGCAGGCGCATGGCGGATATGGCGAAAATCACCTGGATCGGAATCTCCAGATCGGCGCCACGCCTTGTGAGCTCCATGACGTCGACCATTAGCATCAAGGCAAATGCGCCCAGAAACACAAAGCCAACATGCTTGGAGAAGGCCAATGCAAGATAGCGGCTGAGGGAGGCAGACAATCGCATGGGCTACTCTGCCGCCTGGGGAAGTGCCTTCGCCTTCCCAATCAGAGGAGATCGCTTAGCCATCGCCGCAAAATCAATGCGCCGAGAAATCGCCAGCCATCCCAGAACCACCACGACAAGAGGGATCAGATAAAGAAGGGGCCAGGAGAAATGCGCCGATGGAATGATGCTTGAAGCACCAAATTGCGCGCCAAGGACCACAGCACCGCCACCAATCGCAGCCAAAACCCGTTTGGCCCGTCCGGCCCGTCCCGAGTGGGGTGTGCCAAGTGCTAGGGCTATGATCATCGCAAAGGCAAAAGGGTAAAGCGGCAGAGCGATACGGTTATGCAGCTCGGCCAAAAACCGCCCGCGTTGGCTGACAAAAAACGCATCGTCCTCGTCTGGATTCAGGAGATAAGCCGTAGACCGCTCCGATGGCTTTAGATAACCGGGAGCGGTCGCTCGATCTGTGAAACTGAGATCGATGGAATAGCTGTCGAAGTAGAGGAAGGCGGTGTTGACCCGACCCGATGCTGACACGGTCCTTCGCTGGATCACACCGTCGTCAACGGAGAGAAAGGCTCCCTGCTCGCCCCGCACAACGGTGCCTCTTTGGGCGAAGTAGATGGTTTCGTGTGGATAGTCGCGCGTGTCCGCGATCATGATGTCAGTCAGAATGCCGCCAGGTTCGCGCGCCCGCATGTGAAAGGTCAGGCCTTCCTGGAGTGACGAAAACGCGCCTTCACGCACCACCGTAGCTAGCAGATCGGCGCGTACGTCGCTGATTAAAAACCGCCAAGCCTTTTGCGCAGGCGGCGCAATCAAATGCCCAAGCACCGCAACCAAGAGGCTGACAACCAACGCGGCAGCCATAACAGGGCGCAGCAAGCTCATCGGGCTTCCGCCGGATGCATTGACCACGACGATTTCGCTCTCGGCGCTCAACCGATTAAGCGTCATCAAAAGCGCCAAGAAAAACGCGATCGGTGCCACGACGCTAAGCATCTGCGGCATGTTCAAAACCGTGAGCACGGCAAAAGTCACCAGCGCCGCACCCTGATTGGTGACGACGTCCAGCTCCTGCAGTGCGACCACACATACGATCACCGCCGTCATAGCGATGAGCATGCCGACAAAGGTCAGCACCACCTGACGAAACAGATAGCGGTCAAACAAGCTGACACGATTGAACGTCAAACGTTGATCACTCCCTGCGCCCAAGCTGACAACAGATCTCTACCTGCCGCCTGGCCATGCGCCCAGCTGTCAAACCGATCCGTCTGACAGCTGCATCAATCCCCAACCTTCATTGCCACCCACATTGGCTAAAGTTCGACCAAGAAAATGGGTTAAGCTTTTGTAAACAAGATCGTCGGCGATGCCCAGCCACCACGTGCTCATCCGCGTGGGCAGCACGCAAACGCGGCAGCGGCGCTTGCCAAATCGTGCGCCATGCGCCACCTCAGAACCCAACGATTGTGCGTCCGGTCGGGCGCAGCACCCCGACGTCTTATGAGGATTAAATGCCTGAGCTTTCTTTCACCTTTGCCGCGCATGCCGCCAAATCGGATTTTCCCGACCTTCCCAAAGGTCCTCTGGTTGTTTTTTCACCAAGCGCTGATTCCTTTGCCGGTTCTGCCGAGCAACTTGATACAGCCGGTGATGGCGCGTTGTCGGCCGGAGCGAAGGCGGCAGGGTTTAAGGCCGGTTGGGGCGAAACCGTCAGCCTCTACGCGCTGCCAAAGGCGCCTGTTGATCAAGTGATCCTGGTTGGTGCGAACCCCGACAAAGCCAAAGATCCCGAACCAAATCTGATGCTCGGTGGCAAACTTGCATCCGCCTTGTCCAAGGCGAGCGTAGCAACGATCGTGTTCGATGAAATGGCGGTGGATGAAGCTGCATCGATCCTGGCTGGATTGAAACTCGGGGCTTATCGCTTCGATCGCTATAAGAGCCGTCCAGAAAAGGATGAAGAGAACGGCGAAGAGGAAACGCCGCCGCAATCGCTCGCCGTCACCGTGTTCGCCGCCGACTCATCAGCGCTGGAAGCAGCCTTCCAACAGGCCGATGCGATCGCTTCAGGCACCATTCTTGCGCGCGACTTGGTCAATGAGCCGCCAAATGTCCTGGGTCCGGTCGAGTTCGCTGGCGTGGCAGAAGCGCTTGATGAACTTGGCGTTGAAGTGACCGTGCTCGACGATGCCGCGATGGAAGAGCTCGGCATGGGCGCGCTGCTCGGCGTTGCCCAAGGCTCGGAGAAACCAGCCCGCCTTTCCATCATGGAATGGAAAGGCGGGTCCAACGACAAGCCTGTTGCCATTGTCGGCAAGGGTGTTGTCTTCGATACCGGCGGGATTTCCATCAAACCATCGGCCGGCATGGAGGACATGAAGGGCGATATGGGCGGCGCCGCCTGCGTCGTCGGCCTGATGCACACGTTGGCCGCCCGCAAGGCCAAAGTGAACGTGGTCGGTGTTATCGGGCTGGTGGAAAACATGCCGGACGGGAAGGCGCAGCGTCCGGGCGACATCGTGACGTCGATGGCGGGCAAAACCATCGAGATCATCAACACCGATGCCGAAGGGCGCTTGGTCTTGGCCGACGCGCTGCATTACACGCGCACGACGTACGAGCCAAAGGTGATGATCAACCTGGCTACGCTCACCGGCGCAATCCTCGTTGCGCTTGGCCAAGAGCATGCGGGGCTCTTCTCCAACGATGATGACCTGGCGACCGATCTTCACGAAGCCGGTCAGCGCACCGGGGAGAAAGTCTGGCGGCTGCCGATTGGACCAGCCTACGACAAGATGATCAACTCGCGTTTTGCAGACATGAAGAACACCGGCGGGCGGTTTGCCGGTTCCATTACCGCAGCGCAGTTCCTCGCCCGTTTCGTCGGTGATACGCCTTGGGCGCATTTGGATGTTGCCGGAACGGCCATGTCGGCGCCGAAATCAGCAATCAATCAGTCCTTTGGATCGGGTTTTGGTGTGCGGTTGCTCAACGACTATATCCGCGCCGTCCACGAAGAGACCTGATGGCAATCCATGGCTGATGTTGCGTTCTATCATCTGCAAACGGTCAGCCTGGAAACCGCATTGCCGCAGCTTCTGGCCAAATGCCTGGAGCGCGACTGGCGGGTGGTCGTGGAAGTCGGAGAACCGTCGCGCCTCAAGGAGCTGGACGACCATCTTTGGACATTTAGCGAGTCCAGCTTCTTGCCGCACGCAGGCGAGGGCGCATCGGATCGGGAACGCCAGCCGATTTGGTTGTCGGCGACATCCGACAATCCCAACGACGCTACGGTTCGGTTTTTTGTCGAGGGCGCTTTGCCGAACGAAGATCATGATCTCAGCGCCTATCAACGCGCGATCCTCATGTTTGATGGTGCACAACCAGATGCCGTTCAGGCCGCGCGCGGCGTTTGGAAAGCCCTTCGCGGTGACGGTCATACGCTCTCATACTGGCGCCAGTCGGAGACGGGAGCTTGGCAGCGGGCCGACCAATAAAGACCTGAACTGAGGACAATGGGCAGCAGAGGTTTGACGTTGCGCCCTTTGCCATGCAGATTTTCCAGAACAGCGTCAGAGAACGCAGACGGGCTTGGCAGAGGGAGAATGGCCATGGCAACGCAAGCGCGAAGACTTGATTTCTCGGCGGTGACCGCCGCCACAGCGATGGCGATTGTGGCGGCTGCAGGATTGCCGTCAACGGCCCTGGCTCAAAAGGGCCCGCAACCCGCCGCCGCCTGCACGGGACCTGGCCCTTCGGGCATGGTGTTTGCCGTTCTCGACGAACTTTGCCCCGTCGTTGCTGAAATTGGAACCGCTCGGCTTGAACGCGACAGCAATGGCGAGCGCTACATCGCAGCGACAGTCAACAACATCAACTTCGCCGTCGACGTCTACAATTGTGAGCCCGACTGCGCGGACTTGTCGTTTACGGCGTCTTTCGAGATGGATGGCCTGACCGTCGATCAGATGAACGAATGGAACTCCAGCCGTCGGTTCGGCAAGGCTTACATTCGTGACGACGGTGATGCGGTCATCCAGATTGCGATCAACACAAGACACGGGATTTCGCTGGAAACGTTCCGCGATGATCTGGTCTGGTGGGAGACGGTGCTCGATGACTATGTCGATTTCATCGGCTTTCGCTAACGGTATCTGTCACTCGGTCGTCAGGCGAGAACAGAAGGACGGCCGCCGAAACGGCTAAACTTGTTCGCCGGCCTCTTCGAGCGCCGCGTTGAGGTCCAGCCATCGGGCTTCCCAGCTGTCGAGCGCTTCTGCGCCCTTGGCACGCCGAGCGGCGAGTTTGGCGCCTTTTTGCGGGTTCATCGCATAAAGCTTCGGATTGGCGAGATCCTTGTCGATCTTTGCCAACTCAGCCCGAATGGTTTTCAGCCGCGATTCTGCCTCGGCCACCTGTTTCTTTAGCAGTGAGACATTACCGGGCCTTGCAGGCTTGGCGGTCGCTTGCGATTCTGCAGGCTCCGTCTTCACCGCGCCTTTCTTGGGCTTGGCAGGTTTGCCGCCCTTCTGCCTGCCGCCATCGACTCCGCGCAGAATCGCCTGACGATAGGCGGACAGATCATCCTCGTACGGTTTCACGGTACCATCGCCCACCACCCAAAGCCGGTCGGCGGTGGCCTCGATGAGGTGGCGATCATGGCTGATGATGATGACCGCGCCATCATAATCTGACAGCGCCTCAACCAGCGCCTCGCGGCTTTCCATGTCCAAATGGTTGGTCGGCTCATCGAGGATCAGAATGTCCGAGCCATCAAAGGTGATCAGCCCGAGCAGCAGCCTGGCTCGCTCGCCGCCGGAGAGCTGTCCGGCAGGCGTATCCATGCGCAAACGATCAAATCCCATTTGCGCCGCGCGGCCACGAATCTTCGCCTCACCGGCCTCGGGTATGCGTTTACGAACAGCGTCGACCGGTGATTCCTTGGGGTTCAAGTCGTCAAGCTGATGCTGGGTGAAGAACGCCACCTTCATCTTGCCCGGAAAGGTCAGGTCGCCCGCCTGCCGCGTTAGTCGCCCTGCGATCATCTTCGCAAAGGTCGATTTGCCATTGCCGTTTTGGCCAAGCAGCGCGATGCGATCATCAGGATCGATGCGGAACGTCATCCGCGACAGGATGGCCTTGTCTGGTTCATAGCCAACCGCCAAATCGCGCCCGTTGATCAGCGGTGGCGATTTCGGTTTTTCAGGTCCTTTGAAATGAAACGGTGCCACGCGCTCTTCCATGCGCAGCGCCATCGGTTCCATTTTCTCCAGCATTTTCAGCCGCGACTGTGCCTGTTTTGCCTTGGTGGCCTTGGCGCGGAACCGATCGACAAACGACTGCATGTGCGCGCGCCGCGCCGCTTGCTTGGCCTGCGCTTTTTCTTCAACCGCCAGCTGGATGCGCCGCTGCTTGTCGAAAGTGTCGAACGGGCCGCCATAAAGCTGGAGCCGCCGTTGATCGAGGTGAAGCGTTTGGCTGACCGCGCTGTTGAGCAGGTCGCGGTCGTGAGAAATCACCATGAGCGTGTGCGGATAGCGCGCCAGATAGCTTTCCAGCCACAGCGCTCCTTCAAGGTCGAGATAGTTGGTCGGCTCATCAAGCAGCAGCAAGTCGGGGGCCGAAAAGAGCACGGCAGCCAATGCAACGCGCATGCGCCAGCCACCGGAGAAATCCGAAGCCGGGCGTTGTTGCGCTTCATGATCGAAGCCAAGACCTTGCAAAATGCGGGCTGCGCGCGCTTCGGCAGAATGCGCGTCGATGTCAGCAAGTCGCAATTGGATATCGCTGATGCGAGTGGGATCGGTGGCAGTTTCGGCTTCGGCCAACAAGCTGGCCCGTTCCTCGTCAGCAGCAAGCACAATCTCCACCAGCGCTTGCGGCCCGGCAGGCACTTCCTGATCGACGCCACCAAGGCGCATGCGCGATGGCAGGCGGATTTCACCGCTTTCAGGCGCAATCTCCCCGCGGATCAGCTTGAACAGCGTGGTTTTGCCTGACCCGTTGCGGCCAACAAAGCCAACCTTCGACCCGCGCTGAATGGTTGCAGACGCGTCATCGAACAAAAGCCGGTCGCCCAGCCGGTAGGTGAGATTGGAAATTTCTAGCATGGCGCCGGGCTAGCATTGCGCCGTCGGCTGGTCTAGCGGCATATCGACCACACACACGCACAAACGGGGGATGCGATGCGGATACTCTATGAGCTTTGTGGCGCCGAACCCGACCGGCTGTTTTCAGCCTATTCCTGGCGGGCGAGGCTTGCGCTTGGTTTCAAAGGGCTGGACTTTGAGAACCGGCCAACGCCTTTTACGCAGATTCCCAAGACTCTGGACGGCATCCACAAGACCGTACCTGTTCTGATCGATGGCCAGACAACTGTCACGGAAAGCTTCGCCATTTGCGCTCATCTTGAAGCCGCCTATCCCGACACGCCGTCGATTTTTGGCGGTGATGGCGGCAAGGAAAACGCCGCGCTGATCGACAATCTGATCGTCACCGGGCTCTATCCAACGATCAGCCGGATGATCATCCTCGACATTCACAATCACTTGGCGCCGGAGGATGCGGCCTATTTCCGCCAAAGCCGCGAAAAACGCTTCGGCATGTCGTTGGAAGACGTGCAGCGCGGCCGGGACAAGGAGCGACAAAAGTTTGCAACCTTCCTGAAACCCTATCGCCGTCGTTTGACGGAAACGCCGTTCCTCGGCGGCGAGCGTCTGCTTTACGCCGACATCGCGTTGGCGGCCTCGTTCTGCTGGGCCAAAGCAACATCGTCCTATGACACGATGAACGGCGATGGCCTGCTGCAAGACTGGTTTGATCGCGTGCTCGCCACCTGCGACCAAACCGATGCGCTGAAACTCGCTGCTTGAAGCGGCGGCGGCCCCGGTCTATATCGCGCCACACCGGGCGCGCAGCACATTGGCTGACGCGCCTGCTTCCCATTCTGTTTCCCCATTCAACGATAGGATCGCCGCAATGGCCATCGAACGCACCTTTTCCATGATCAAGCCGGATGCAACGCGCCGCAATCTGACCGGTCAGATCACCGCCAAACTCGAAGCTGCCGGATTGCGCGTCGTCGCCTCCAAGCGCGTGTGGATGAGCCGCAAGGACGCTGAAGGCTTTTACGCCGTGCACCGCGAACGTCCCTTCTTTGACGAGTTGGTTGACTTCATGTCGTCCGCACCGACTGTCGTTCAGGTGCTTGAAGGCGAAGACGCCATCGCCCGCAACCGCGAAGTGATGGGCGCCACCAACCCGGCCGAAGCCGAAGACGGCACCATTCGCAAAGAGTTCGCTGAGTCGATCGGTGAGAATTCCGTTCATGGTTCCGATGCGCCAGAAACCGCGGCTGAAGAAATCGCCTACTGGTTCTCTGAGCTGGAAATCGTTGGCTAAAGCCACACTGTTTCAAATACTTAAAGGGCAGCCGGATCGTGGTTGGGCCAATGGCGATTGTTCTGAAAGAACAGAGCCAACCTAAAGGCCCAGAGCAACGAGATATGGCTGCCTTTTTTGATTCCACAGGCCAATCTGTCCAAACTGTCATGACGCACTTGTAACGGACAGACCGCGAACATGACGCACCCTTAACTGGTGCAAAGCCTGCTCCTCGCCCACCTTCAACGCGTGCTCACTGACCGTTGAGCGAACCAATGAGGAAGGGCGAATGCCATGACCGATACCCACTCCAAAAAAGACCTGCTGAAGCGCCTTGGAATGGCGTCCATGGCTGCTGTGCTGCTCGCGACCACGGCATTGCCAAGCGATGCTTTTGCCCACGGCACCCATGATGAAGAGGTGGCAGCCACCGGCCAAGCGCTTGTGGAAGAAGACGCGAGCTGGCTGGACGAACTGCTGGAAGAGTTGCTGCTTGGTTCCGTCGAAGCGGCTGCCAACATCTCGATCTCAACCAATGGCGCTGTGCGCACCATTGTTGCCGACGGCTTGCCGGACCATGCGCCTGGCCAGTTCCCCAATGCCAACAATCCCAACAGCATAGCCATCCAGAGCTACCGCTTTGACATGCCAACCGATCCAAGCACCAGCGGTTCGCCAACCAGCGCCGACCGTTATGTCTTTGGCGTGGCGCTCAATGGCGTGATCTTCGATCCAGCAACGGCGGAGTTTTGGAACAATGATCGCTCGTCGGGCTGGAACTACGAAGCCTTTGGACCGCAGACCCGTTCGCTGGGCTTGGACTCAAGCAACGCGCATGTGCAGCCCAACGGCGCCTACCACTATCACGGCATACCCGATGGCCTTTATGACCGACTTGCTAGCGCCGGCGCGCCGACATTGATTGGCTATGCCGCCGATGGTTTCCCGATCTATGGACCGCTCAGCTACGCCGACTCCGATGACCCTTCGTCAGACCTCGAGCCGATGACATCAAGCTATCAACTTCGGTCTGGCACGCGTTCATCAGGGCCTGGTGGGACGTATGATGGCACGTTCACGGCTGACTGGGCGTATGTGCCAGGTTCGGGCACTTTGGATGCCTGCAATGGCCGCGTTGGGGTCACGCCGGACTATCCCGATGGCACCTACTACTATGTGATCACCGACGAGTTTCCGTTCGTGCCGCGCTGCTTTGCCGGGACGCCTGACGATAGCTTCTCCAAGCAGAACGCGCGCTCTGGTTCGGCGCAGCAGCCGCGTCGTCGCCCTGGCGGGGAAGCGGGTGGGTTGCGCCGTCCGCCGCGCGCCCATCCACCTATTCGATAGGACGGATGCCAATCACGCGCTCGTTTTGGATGGTCCAACCGCCCTCCAATCCCCGGACCATCTCGGTCAGCGCGTGCGGGTAGAGCGCGTGTTCCGCTGCCAGGACGCGTTCTGCCAAACTGTCGGGGTCATCATCGTCCAGAACCGGTACGGCTTGCTGGGCGATGATGGGCCCGGCATCCATGTCTGGACGCACAAAGTGAACGGTGCAGCCATGAAGCTTCACCCCGGCATCAAGCGCGCGTTGGTGCGTGTTGAGGCCCTTGAAAGAGGGCAGCAGCGAGGGGTGGATGTTGATCAGGCGGTCGCGCCATTGATCAATAAACCAAGGGGTCAGCAGCCGCATGAACCCGGCCAGACACACGACTTCAACGTTCGCTTTTTCAAGCTCAGCGTGAATCGCCCGCTCAAACGCTTCACGGTCTTTCTTGAAGGCTTTGTGGTCAACGACAGCCGTGGCGATGCCCTGGTCCGAGGCCCACGCGAGGCCTGCCGCCTCGGGTTGATTGGAAACGACCAAGACGATTTCCGCAGGATAGTCTGGTTCATTCGCGGCCCGTACCAGGGCCTGCATGTTCGAGCCGCGCCCGGAAATCAGTATGGCCACGCGCCGTTTCATAGAGGCAGCGGCTTCTCGATGATCACCGGCTCGCCGGTCCGCGACGTCACCGCGCCGAGGGTTAGAACGCTTTCGCCCATCTCGGAAAGTTTCGCAGCAACGGCGCTGGCGTCCTCGGTGGCCACGATCACAACCATCCCGACGCCGCAGTTGAACGTTGCCAACAGGTCGTGCGCTGACAGCTTGGCCGTGTCGGCGGCCCAAGACATTTCTGGCGGGACGATAATGCCGGAAAGATCAAGCGAGACAGCCAAATCATCAGGCAACACACGGGGTATATTCTCCAGAAGTCCACCGCCGGTGATATGCGCCAAGCCTTTGATGGCGCCTGTCGCCTTTTGGGCTGCCAGCACGCTTTTCACGTAAATGCGGGTTGGTGTGAGCAGAACCTCACCCATGGTCCGCTTGATGTCGAATGGCGCCGGAGAATCGAAAACCAAATCGGCTTCCGCCACCACCTTGCGAATGAGAGAATAGCCGTTGGAGTGAAACCCTGAAGAGGCCAGCCCAAGCACAACATCGCCTGCCGCAAGGTTTTTGCTCGGAAGGATGGCGTCACGCTCCACCGCACCGACGCTGAACCCGGCCAGATCATAGTCCTTGCCGGCATAGAGCGAGGGCATTTCCGCTGTTTCCCCACCGATCAAGGCGCATCCGGCGAGCTTACAGCCTTCGGCGATGCCTTCCACGACGCTCGCCGCCACATCGACGTCAAGCGCACCGGAGGCAAAATAATCAAGGAAAAACAGTGGCTCGGCGCCTTGCACGACCAAATCATTGACGCACATGGCAACCAGGTCGATGCCAACCGTGTGATGGATGCCGGTCTCGATGGCGATCTTCACCTTGGTGCCGACGCCGTCATTGGCGGCGACCAACACCGGGTCGCGAAAACCGCAGGCCGCCAGATCGAACAGGCCGCCAAAGCCGCCCAGATCGGCATCAGCGCCCGAGCGCCGCGTTGAGCGAACAGCCGGTTTGATCCGCTCCACCAATGCCGCGCCCGCATCGGTGTCGACGCCGGCTTGCTTGTACGCTTCTGACCCGCTCATGTTGCATCCTCGTGTCGCATCGGCTTTGCGTGCCGGATTCCTGATCGCAAAACAAGCACAGCGCGTCTGGAACCTGTGGGCCAGAGGCCTTATGTCTGAGGCCGGCTTCACTCAATCAAGCAACGATGCGAGCGCGCACCCTTCATGACACTTCAACGGCAAGCGATTTTTTGGGCTCTCGCGGCAGCGGCGCTGATTGCTTTCATCTATGTCTTCTCAAGCGTGCTGTTGCCATTCGTCGCTGGCATGGCGATCGCCTATCTGCTCGATCCGGCGGCTGACTGGTTTGAGCGGCTGGGCTTTTCAAGGCTCTGGGCAACACTGTCGATCACTGCGCTTGCAATCATCATCGTCGTTATTGGCCTTTTGCTTCTCGTGCCGCTGCTGGTGGAGCAACTGATCGGGCTCGTGGAGGCCTTGCGTCCCTACATCCCAGAAACACTGCGAACGATTTTTGGGCTTGCGGATGAGGACTTCCGCGCCATCAACGCGATTATGGCACCAGCGAGCGAGGATGACCTGGCGGTCCGGCAGGCTTTGGTCCCATCCGCGATGACGTTTGACGCGATCCTCACCTGGCTCGGCACGCTCAACCTTGATCTCATCCGTGACTTCATCGAGGCCAATGCGGGCACGATGGCCGCGTTGGCAAGCCGCGTGCTTGACCAGGGTGCGGCGGTCATCGGCGTGCTGTCAACATTGGTCATCACGCCCATTGTCGCTGTCTACATGCTTTATGATTGGGACAATTTGGTCGCCCGCATCGACGCACTTCTGCCGCGTGACCATGCTGATACCATTCGTGATCTTGCCAAAAAGATCGATCATGTGATGGCCGGTTTCATCCGCGGTCAGTTCATTTTGGCGCTCATTCTCGGCACGTTTTACGCCACGGCATTGACGCTGGTTGGGCTCAATTTCGGCCTGTTGATAGGCCTAGGCGCCGGATTGTTGAGCTTCATTCCCTATATCGGCTCGCTTGTCGGTTTCGGCACATCGGTTGGCGTCGCGCTGGTGCAGTTCTGGTCCGAGCCTTGGTGGATTGTCGCGGTGGCCGGCATCTTCGTCTTCGGTCAGTTTGTCGAAGGCAACTTCCTGCAGCCAAAGATCGTCGGTGATGCGGTCGGGCTTCACCCGGTTGTTCTGTTTTTCGCCATGCTGGCCTTTGGCTCGCTCTACGGCTTTTTGGGTCTGCTCATCGCCGTCCCGGTCGCCGCTTCGATTGGCGTACTGACCCGTTTTGGTGTGTCGCGTTACAAGAAAAGCATTTTCTATAAGGGCACCAACGGCAAGGCCGGGACCACATCGACCGGCTCCGACGAGAGTTAGCGATGTCCAACGCCGGTCAACTCGTTCTTGATATCGTCCCGCCGCCCTCGTTTGCGGCGGAAGACTTTGTTGCGGGCGCGGCCAACGAAAAGGCGCGCGACCTCATCGACACCCTGGCCTGGCCAACACCGGTCGGCGTGCTGACCGGGCAGGCGGGGTCCGGCAAAACGCATCTGGCGCATGTGTTTGCCCTTAAGTTTGCCGACCCGCGCTGGTTCGATGGGGCGCCGCCACGTGGGCTTACCGCCGAAAGCGCCGTCCTGATCGATGGGCTGGGCTCATGGGCTTCCCAGCCAATCGGCGAGTGGAATGAAGACGTCTTATTCCACACGATGGAGGCGGCGCGCGCTGCTCAGGTTCCGGTGCTCATCACCAGCCAAGAGGCGCCGGAACAGCTTGGCCTGAAACGTCCCGATACGCTGTCGCGTTTGCGTTCCGGTATCCGTGCCGCGATCAGCCCGCCCGACGATGCGCTGTTTCAGGCGATCGCCATCAAACTCTTCACCGACCGCCAATTGATGGTCGATCCGGCGATTGCCGATTATCTTTTGCAGCGCATGGAACGATCTTATGCCAATCTGTCCAAACTGATTGCCCTGATCGACGAGCGATCACTGGCCGCAGAGCGATCGATCACCAAACCTCTCGCAGGAGAGGTTTTGGCTGCCTACGAACTGTCACAGAGCTGAAGTATGCGTCGCAGCGACGCTTCTTTTCCAGGAGACCCATGACCGACACCGCCAACCCGCAGACTGCCGAAGCCGAGAGCCCCGTTTCAGAGGACGGTTTGAGCGCGAATGACGACACGCCGATCTACGATCATCTGATGGCCTCGCCGGAGCGTTTCATCAATCGCGAACTGTCCTGGCTTGGCTTCAACCGACGGGTGCTCGAAGAGGCCGACAACACGCATCACCCTTTGCTGGAACGCCTGCGCTTCCTCTCCATATCGGCGAACAATCTCGACGAGTTTTTCATGGTCCGCGTGGCAGGCCTGGTCGGTCAGGTGAATGAGCACATCACCAAACGGTCCGATGATGGGCTAACGCCGGCGGAGCAGTTGCAGGCCATCAGCGAAGAAGTCGCTGATCTCGCGCGTCACCAGCAGAACGCATTCAACGGTCTGCGCACCGAACTGTCGGACGTCGGCATAACCATCGTCGATCCGGACGATTTGGACCCGCGCGAGCGCGATTGGCTCGATGGCTACTTTTTGAGCCACGTCTTCCCTGTGTTGACCCCGCTGGCGGTCGACCCAGCCCATCCCTTTCCATTTATCCCCAACCTCGGGTTCTCGATTGCGCTTCAGTTGGAGAAGGAGCGCGAAAGCCAAACCAAAACCACCAGCGCCAATGTTTCTATGACGGCGCTTATCCGCGTGCCCTTGAAGATTGCCCGCTTTGTAGCCTTGCCGCGCTTTGAGGATTCCGGGTCTGGTCACCGCACCATCATGCTGGAGCAGGTGGTGCGTATGTTCATCGCCCGGCTGTTCCCGGGTTACAAAGTGACCGGCACCGGCGCGTTCCGCGTGATCCGCGATTCAGACCTGGAGATCGAGGAAGAAGCCGAAGATTTGGTGCGGCTTTTTGAAAGCGCGTTGAAGCGCCGCCGCCGTGGCTCGGTGATCCGGCT
This sequence comes from Hyphomicrobiales bacterium, assembly GCA_046290415.1. Taxonomy (GTDB): domain Bacteria; phylum Pseudomonadota; class Alphaproteobacteria; order Rhizobiales; family MH13; genus MH13. The sequence continues at coordinate 54,239 of JBKAGN010000005.1, read as the reverse complement.
GGAGATTGAGGCGACAACGCCCGATGCGCTCCTCAATCTTGTGGCCAGTGAACTGGATGTTGAAGACAGCGAGGTCTTCAAGGTCGAAGGTGCCCTTGCGCTCAATGACCTGTCCGAACTGGTTGATATCGACCGCGATGATCTGAAATTCGTGCCCTACACACCACGCTTCCCAGAGCGGATCCGCGAGCATGGTGGGGACAGTTTCGCCGCCATCCGCCAGAAGGACCTGGTGGTTCACCATCCCTATGAGAGTTTCGATGCGGTGGTGCAGTTCCTGCGTCAGGCCGCCTCTGATCCCGATGTCGTGGCGATCAAGCAAACGCTCTATCGCACGTCCAACAACTCACCCATTGTGCGCGCGCTGATCGAAGCGGCCGAAGCCGGCAAGTCGGTGACCGCACTGGTGGAGTTGAAGGCCCGATTCGACGAAGAAGCGAACATTCGTTGGGCGCGAGATCTGGAACGCGCCGGAGTGCAAGTCGTCTTCGGCTTCCTGGAACTCAAGACGCACGCCAAACTGTCGCTCGTGGTGCGCCGCGAGGCCGGCAATCTGATGAGCTTCTGCCATATCGGCACCGGCAACTATCATCCCATCACCGCAAAGATTTATACCGATCTCTCCTTCTTTACCGCCGACCAGGTGATCGCCCGCGATGTCGCGCGTATCTTCAACTTCATCACCGGCTATGTCGAGCCGGCGGAACTCGACCGGATGGTGGTTTCACCGACCCGCATGCGCCAGCGACTGCTCGATCATATCCGTGCTGAAATCGACCATGCGCGCAACGGGCGTCCGGCCGCGATCTGGATGAAGATGAACTCGCTGGTCGATGCACAACTCATTGATGCGCTCTACGAGGCCAGTCAGGCCAGCGTGAAAGTGAACCTCATCATTCGCGGCATCTGCTGCCTGCGTCCTGGTGTGCCCGGCCTTTCGGATAACATTGAGGTAAAATCCATCGTCGGACGTTTCCTTGAGCATTCTCGTATCGTTTGCTTCGGCAATGGCGCAGGCCTGCCGAGCGAAGAAGCGATCATCTACATGGGGTCCGCCGATTTGATGCCGCGCAATCTAGACCGCCGCGTCGAAGCGATGGTGCCCATCCACAATGAAACCGTCCACGCGCAGATACTCGACCAAATCATGGTTGCAAGTTTGAAAGACAACCAGCAAAGCTGGGAGCTGTTGGCCGACGGACGTCACAAGCGGGTTACACCTGCGCCCGGCGAAGAACCGTTCAACGCGCACCGCTATTTTATGACCAATCCAAGTCTGTCGGGCCGTGGAAAATCTCTTCAAGCGAACCAACCGCGTTTTTTCACGCGCCGCGCCCCCTGAACGCTATTCAGGTCAAGGGCGTCTTGAAGGCTATGGCCCGATTGCCGTCATCGATATCGGCTCCAACTCGGTTCGCCTTGTTGCCTATGAGCGCCTCTCGCGCGCGCTGACGCCGCTCTACAATGAGAAGGTGTTGTGCGGCCTTGGTCGCGGCCTGGCGAAAACCGGTCAACTGTCGGACGACTCCGTCCAATTGACACTGGCAACGCTTGCCCGGTTCCGGCACCTTGTCGACCAGATGCGCATCAAGACACTTCGCGTGATTGCGACGGCAGCTGTGCGCGAGGCGAGCAATGGCGACGCGTTCCTCCAGAACGCCGAACGCATTCTCTCAGCGCCGCTCACCATTCTTTCCGGCGATGAAGAGGCGCGCGCGGCTGCCCTTGGCGTCCAGTCAGGTTTCTTCAAACCCAATGGCATTGTCGGCGATCTCGGCGGCGGTAGCTTGGAACTGATCGAGGTGAGGCCTGGCTTTATCGGGGAGGGGGTTTCCCACAAGCTCGGCGTCATTCGTATGCAGGAAGAGTCCGAGAGCGATGCCAAACGTGCCTACAAAATCGCACTTGGACGATTAGAAGGCGACGATACAGCCAAGAGCCTGGCCGATCGTACGCTCTATCTGGTTGGGGGAACCTGGCGCAACCTAGCCAAGCTCCACATGGAAATCACCGATTATCCGCTGTCCGTGATGCATGGCTACGCGATTGAAGCGGACGCGTTTGCCACCTTTTGCCAGGACGTGGCGCGCGGCAAATATGAAGATCATGAGGCTATGCGTGCCGTCTCGCGCAGCCGCAAAACCCTTCTGCCCTACGGCGCCGCCGTGCTGCGCGCGCTTTTTGAAGTTGGACGGCCAGCTGAGGTCGTGCTCTCGGCACTTGGCGTGCGCGAAGGGCTGTTGTTTGACGAACTGCCTGACAGTGAAAAGCAACAGGACCCGCTTCTTGACGCGGCTTTTGAGCTTGCGATCTTGCGTTCGCGTTCACCGGAGCATGCGCGCGAACTGGCCGATTGGACCGGCGCGGCTTTTGAAGAACTCGGCATCGAGGAAACTGAGGACGAGGCGCGTCTGCGCAAGGCCGCTAGCCTGCTTGCCGACATCGGGTGGCGCGCCCATCCCGACTACCGCGGCATTCAGAGCCACAACATCATCGCCCATGCCGCGTTCAGCGGCATCGATCATGCTGGTCGGCTCTACCTTGCGATGGCCAACTACTACCGCCATCAAGGGCTGTCCGATGATGGGTTGAATGGCGAAGTGTCAGCGATCTTGTCCGATCGACTGGCCGAAAACGCGCGCCTACTGGGTGCCTTGTTCCGCGTTGCCTACGCGCTGACGGCATCCATGGCCGGGGTCCTGCCGGAAACGCGTCTGGATACCTCCGAAGAAGGTAGGCTCAGCCTCTATCTGCCCAACCATTTGTCCGGATTGCAGGGTGAACGGTTGAGCAAACGGCTGAATGCGCTTGCCAAGCTGACCGGTCGCCAGGAAGCGGTCGTGGCCGTGCGCTAACGTTACTCTTCGTCGTCCTGCATTGGAACGAGAACCGCGCGTTTGCCGCGAACACCAAGTGCCATTTCGCCGGAACGAATTTTCAATGCCATGTCGCCAAACAAGTCGCGCCGCCAGCCCTGCATAGCTTTGACCTTGGCATCGCCGTGAATGGCAATCGTGTCGAGATCATCGGCATTGGCGATGATGCGCGGTGCGACGCCCTCTCGTTCGGCGACCAGCTTCAGCGCCACCTTGAGCAGTTCAGCGATCGCCGGCGCGCTTTCAGGATTGCGTTTGGATTTCGGCAACTTTGGCAGTTCGTCGATCGACAGGGCCGACACCGCCTGCAGTGCTTCGACCAGACCGCGCGCGAAGGGCTGTTTCTCAAAGCCGCGCGGCACAGCGCGCAACCGGCCAAGCGCTTCCACCGACAAGGGGCGTTGCTGCGCCAGTTCGTAGATGGCGTCGTCCTTCAAGATACGCCGCCGTGGCACATCGCGCTCTTGAGCAACCTCCTCGCGCCATTTGGCAACGGCTTTCAGGGCCGCGAACTCGATTGGCTTGCGCGCCCGCAGCTTCAACCGCTCCCAGGCCTTGTCTGGATCGACCGAATAGGTTTCCGGCGCAAGCAGCGTCGCCATTTCTTCAGCAACCCAGCCTGCGCGGTTCTTCGTTTCCAGAATATCGGCAAGGTGCTCATAAACATCGCGCAAATGCGTCACATCGGCTGCCGCATAGGCCAATTGCGCATCGTTCAGCGGGCGACGTGACCAGTCGGTAAAGCGATGGCTTTTATCGATACTCACGCCGACCGTTTGGCGGACGATCTGGTCGTAGCCCACCTGATCGCCATAGCCGCAGACCATCGCCGCGATCTGCGTATCGAACACGTTCTGCGGGATCGATCCGGTTAAAAAATTAAAGATTTCAATGTCCTGACGGCCTGCATGGAAGACCTTCAAGACTGAATCGTCAGCCAACAGGTCAAACAGCGGCGCAAGGTCGAGCCTATCGGCCAACGGGTCGATCAGCGCGTACTCTTCGGCGCCCGCCACCTGGACCAGGCAAAGCTGTGGCCAGAAGGTCGTTTCACGAAGAAACTCCGTGTCGATGGTGATGTAGGGTTCGTTCGCAAGGCGGGCGCAAAGCTGCGCCAGGGAATCGGTATCGTTTAACAGTTTCATGATGGCCGTCATAAACGCTTTGCGCGCTGATGGCGATCCGCCAGCGCAGCCATGGTTGACGTGCCTGCGCGAAGGGCGTTAAGCCGCTGCGCAACCGCGCAAACGGCTCGTTTGCGCTTTTCTTTTTGCCTTGAGGAACCCTTCCATGTCGGACACCGGTCTGCATCGCTATCGCTCGCACACCTGTGGCGCTCTGCGCCGCGAGGATGTCGGCAACACCGCACGTCTTTCAGGCTGGGTGCATCGCGTGCGCGACCATGGCGGTGTTCTGTTCATTGATCTGCGTGATCACTACGGCATGACCCAGATCGTCATCGATCCAGACTCGCCGGCCTTTTCGCTGGCCGAAACGGTGCGCTCCGAATGGTGCCTGCGTATTGATGGCAAGGTGAAAGAACGCACGCCTGAAACCGTCAACGAAGCGTTGCCAACCGGCGAAATCGAAGTGTTTGCCACCGAGATCGAAGTGCTTGGCGCGTCAGGCGAACTGCCTTTGCAGGTGTTTGGCGAGCCGGAATTCCCTGAAGATACGCGCCTGCGCTACCGCTTCCTCGATCTGCGCCGCGAAACGCTGCACGCCAACATCATGACCCGCACCAAAGTCATCCGGGACATGCGTCGCCGCATGGAAGACGCCGGCTTCAGTGAGTTCCAGACGCCGATCCTGACCGCGTCTTCGCCGGAAGGCGCACGCGATTTTCTCGTGCCAAGCCGCATTCACCACGGCCAGTTCTACGCGCTGCCGCAGGCGCCGCAGCAGTACAAACAGCTCCTCATGGTAGCCGGGTTTGATCGCTACTTTCAGATCGCGCCCTGCTTTCGCGATGAAGACCCGCGCGCCGATCGTCTGCCGGGCGAGTTCTACCAGCTCGACCTAGAGATGAGCTTCGTCACCCAGGAAGAAGTCTGGGACACGATGGAGCCAATCCTGCGTGACGTGTTTGAGACGTTCGCTGAGGGCAAACCGGTCTCGCAGAGCTTCCGCCGCATCCCTTACGCCGATGCCATCCGTCTCTACGGCACGGACAAGCCTGATCTGCGCAACCCGATCGAGATGCAGGATGCCTCCGAACATTTCCGAGGTTCGGGCTTCAAGGTCTTTGCCCGTATGCTGGAAGACGACACCAACGCTGTGTGGGCCATTCCGGCCAAGACCGGCGGTAGCCGCGCGTTTTGCGACCGCATGAACAGCTGGGCGCAGGGCGAGGGCCAGCCTGGGCTGGGCTACATTTTCTGGCGTGAGGAAGAGGGCGTGGTTGCCGGCGCCGGCCCGCTTGCCAAGAACATTGGGCCCGAGCGCACCGAGGCAATTCGTCTGCAGCTCGGCCTTGAGGCAGGCGATGCTGCGTTTTTCGTTGCCGGTAACCCGAAAGCCTTCGCGACCTTTGCCGGCAATGCCCGCACGCAGGTCGGCACTGAACTCGGTCTGGTGGATGAGGATCGGTTTGAACTGTGCTGGATCGTCGATTTCCCGTTCTACGAATGGGACGAAGAGAACAAGCGTGTCGACTTCTCACACAACCCCTTCTCCATGCCGCAGGGTGGACTGGAAGCGCTGGAAGCTGCTCAAGCCGCTGGCGATGAAGCGCTGATCAACCTCAAAGCCTACCAATATGATCTGGTGTGCAACGGCTACGAGATCGCATCAGGCTCCATCCGGAACCAGCTTCCTGACCTCATGGTCAAGGCCTTCGAGGTGACTGGCAAAACCCGCGACGAAGTCGAAGAACAATTCGGTGGCCTTTACCGCGCTTTTCAATATGGCGCGCCACCCCATGGTGGTATGGCTGCCGGTGTTGATCGTATCGTCATGCTGCTTTGCGGTGCCAAGTCGGTGCGCGAAGTGGCCCTGTTCCCGATGAATCAGCAGGCCGTGGACTTGATGATGGGCTCACCGTCGGCACCGTCAGCGGCTCAGCTGCGCGAGCTGAACATCCGCGTCAACCCACCGCCGGCCACGAGCTAAACGTTTCTGATTAAACGGAAATCCGCTCGAACTCTTTGCGCGTGGCTTCGATGTTCTCGTGCGTCGGCACGCTTTCTTCATTGCCAAGATGCTGGATCGCGTAAGCCGACGCGGCACGGGCAAAACGGAAATGTTCCGTCCAGGTTCGGCTTGGGAATTGCAGCATCGAGACGATGTAGGCGCCGTGAAAAATATCACCAGCGCCGTTGGTATCGACAATCCGATTCATCGGCACCGGCAGCGCTTTGACGTGCTGATGCTCGCCGTCCTGTGCGTAGAAAATCACGCCATCTGAGCCCATCGTCACGGCGCCGACGCGGCAGCCATAGGTTTTCAGTTTTTCCAGCGCATCCTTCGGCTCAAGGCCCCAGGTCTCGCAAAAGAGCTCCGAAACCACCGCAACGTCGATGTATTTCAGCAGTTCATCGGTGTTCTCGCGCACCGCACCGCCATCCAATGAGGTTGCGATGCCACGTTCGCGACAGGCCTTAGCGTAGTGCAGGGCTGCGTCGCCCTGGTGACCGTCAACGTGCAGAACCTTGCAGCCATCAAGATTGAGGTTCGGAAAAGGATGCAGATAGTTATCATCACGGCAACGCACGATGGCGCGTTTGCCGTCCTTGGGCATGATAAAGGAAAGCGAGGCTTCGGATACTTTACGCTCATGGATGCGCACGCCTGCCGATCGCGCCATTTCACGGAACATCAAGGACAGCCAATCGTCACCGGATGTGCACAGAAGATCAGGCCGCACGCCAAGCTTGGCCGCTGCGAACGCCGCGGTCACTGCGTTGCCGCCATAAGAGACCGCGTAATCATCGGCAATCGTCTTGTCATCGCCCGTCGGAAGCGTATCCGTAATAAAGGTAACGTCGATATAGGCGTGGCCGATGAACAGCGCTTCCATGAACGGCTCCAGAGCTAGGATTTTTATCGACGCGTTGCATCGCACTTAAAAACGCCCAGAGCAACTGGGTTGACGGGGTTCAGTGGCCGGCTTTCATCGCTTCAAACAGGACGAGCGGCACGTGCATCGCAATCTCATTGGCCTGTTTACCAGATAGCAAGTGCCGCGATGCGACTTTAGGTTGGTCTGCGCCGTTTCGGCACTAAGTTCTTCAAACCCCGCGCGACAGAGCGAAAAAGGCCCAAGGTTCCCCGTGAAATTCAACGTTCGGCAGCTTTGGTTTTTTGCGTTTGGGTGCCTCCTTGCGCTCATGCCTGTTTTCGGGGCGCATTGGCTCATCGGGAACTACGCTGCCACCAAGGCAGATGAACATCTTGAATATCAGGCGATCCTGGCGAGCGAAGGGGTTGAAGCGCAATTTCGCCAACTGACCGAGGAGTTGGCCGAGCTTGCCGATGCTGCCGGTGTTGGGTGCGGTACGACCGACATCGAGCGTATGCGGACGCTGGCGCTTCAATCGCCCGGCATTTCGGTTCTCACCATGCAATCTCTCGATGGCGACGTGGTGTGCATGGAACCAGACCTGGCGGAAGACGCCTTCCAACTGTTTCGCGAGCCAACCCCCATATTCGACGGCGACTTCCGTCTGGCGCAAGCGCGAATCCTGGACACGCGGATCACCGGTCTGATCCTGGAGTATGCGTCGGAGCATGTGATCCATTCCGCCTTCCTTCCACGCCAGATGCTTCCGCATTTCTTCGACATGATCGATTCGACCACCGGCGTTGCGCTGTCTTTGGGTGATGCGGTGTTGTTCGCGCGCGATCCAACCACCTATGGCGGTCAGGAGCGTGCGCAGATCGAAGTCAAATCCTTGCCTCTGTCCGATGGCGCGATGCGCATCCAAGTGTCCATCGATCGCAACCTGGTCGAAGCCAATTTCGCCTCTATCCGCTTGTGGGCGATGGTTGGCTCAATTGTGATCGGTGCACTCATCGTGCTGTTGGTCACGCGGCTCATCCACTACACCCCATCGCAGGTTAATGAGATCGAGCGCGCTATCAATCACGACGAGTTTGTCCCATTCTATCAGCCAGTCATTGATGTTGAGACCGGCAAGCTGGTTGGCTGTGAAGTACTTGTGCGTTGGGTCAAGCCGGACGGAAGCAGCGTATCACCAGGCGCTTTCATCGGTCTGGCCGAACAGACCGGTCTGGCCATCCCGATGACGCGCAAACTGATGCAAGCCGTTGTTCGCGATTTGCAAGGCCATTACAAAAGCCGCCCGGGTTTGAAGGTAGCGATCAACCTCTTCAACCAGCATTTCACCAATCTCGATATCATCGAGGACGTGGAGTCGATCTTTGGTCCATCCAACATCGCTTATAGTCAGTTGGTGTTGGAAATCACAGAGCGCGCACCACTTGAAAGCCTGTCGCAGGCCAAAGTTATCATGCGCAAACTTCAGCGGCTTGGCTGCCGCCTGGCCCTGGATGATGCAGGCACCGGCCATGGCGGCCTTGCCTACCTGCAAGAGCTTGGCCTCGACATCGTGAAAATCGACAAAATGTTCATCGACCAGTTGGGTGTAAGCCGGATCGGCGAGTCGATCACCCATACGCTGACTGATTTGGCCGAGCAGTTGGACATGGATGTTGTCGCCGAAGGCGTGGAACGTATCGAGCAAGTGGCGCACCTCAAGCGCTTCGGCATCCGACAGGCTCAGGGTTACCTGTTCGCGCCAGCGCTTCCCGCCAAGCAATATCTCGCGCTGGTCCAAAAGCTCGGTGTTGCCGACACGCAGAAACGCAAAAGCGACCGCTCAGTCGAGGCCAAACGCAAAGCGGCGACGATCCGCGCCGCCGCCCGCCAGATCGAAGAGGCGAAGACCGAGGTTGAAGCCGATGCCGCTTAGCGAGTTGTCTGGGCCTGGCCGCTCGCATCAAGATCGTTACGTTGGCCGATCTGCCAGCCTGACCCTGAGCGGGAACCCATGATTCAGGCCATTGCCCTTGTTTTGAGCATGCAATTGGCGGGCGAGGGCGTGGCGCGCCTTGCTGGCTTCGGCATCCCGGGCCCCGTGATCGGCCTTATACTCCTGGCGGCATTGCTAGGGCTCGTTCCGAGCCTGCGGACCATCGTTGAGCCGTTGGCCAACACACTGCTAGGGCATTTGTCCCTGTTGTTTGTGCCCGCTGCGGTTGGCCTCATCCAGCATCTTGGCGTGTTTGCCAATGACTTCTGGCCGCTCATTCTCGCGCTCAGCCTTTCCACGCTATTGACCCTGGTCGTCACCGCGACAGTGTTCGTCCTCGTCGATCGTTGGACTGGCACGCAAACGCCGCCAGACGAGGCATCCTAAATGGAAGGGTTTCCGGTCGATGAGTTCCTGGAACTCTGGGTCTTTCTTGAAGCCACGCCCTTGTTATGGCTCACGGTGACCGTGGTCGCCTACGCCATTGGAGATGGCCTATCGAAACGCGCCAACCGCCATCCGCTGGCCAATCCGGTTGTGGTTTCAGCCGGTCTTGTCGCTGCCGTTCTGCTGCTCACGTCGACGAGCTACACGACGTATTTTTCCGGCGCCCAGTTCGTGCATTTTCTGCTTGGGCCGGCGACGGTCTCCCTGGCCGTGCCTTTGGTTGCCAACTGGCCGGAAGTGAAACGGCATGTGGTGGCAATCATCGCAGCCTTGCTAGCCGGCGCCGTGACGGCAGTCGCCAGCGTTTATGGGTTGGCCGTCCTGTTTGGCATTGAAGGCGCGGTTCTCTGGTCTCTGGTCCCCAAATCGGTGACCACGCCGATCGCGATGGGCATTTCGGTCGAGTTCGGTGGGATCGCGTCGCTGACGGCAGTTTTCGTCATCATGACCGGTATACTTGGCGCGATCATGGTCACCCCCGTCATGAACGCGCTGCGCATCAAGGATCCGGCCGCCCGAGGGTTTGCAGCCGGCGTTGCCGCCCATGGCATCGGCGCGGCGCGGGCCTTCCAGGTGAACCCAGTCGCCGGTCTGTTCGCCGGCATCGCCATGGCCTTTAACGGCTTGGCAACGGCGATGCTGGTGCCGGTAATTGCTCGCTTTCTTTAGGTCGATACGACGCTTCCGGCCTGCGCATCAACGCTGGCAAGCGCGGTCATATTCACCACGCCGCGGCTTGTGACTGACGGGGTCAAGACGTGCGCAGGCTTCGACGGACCGATCAAGATTGGGCCAACATGCAAAGCTTCGCCCAGCACTTTGGTCATGTTGAGAGCGATGTTGGCGGCGTCGAGATTGGGAAGAACCAAAAGGTTGGCTTCGCCGGTCAGATGGCTTTCGGGCATAACGCGATCGCGCAGGACCTGCGACAAAGCCACATCGGCATGCATTTCGCCATCGCACTCGAAGTCGATGCCCTGGTCCTGCAAGATCTGGAACGCTTTGCGCATCTTCAACGCAGACGGCGTTGGGCGCGAGCCGAAATTGGAATGGGAAACCAGAGCTGCTTTGGGTTCGATCCCAAACCGGCGAATATGGTTGGCGGCACGGATCGTGGTTTCTGCGATCTCTTGGGCGGGTGGATCGTAGCTGACATAGGTGTCGGTCATGAAGTACCCACCCTTGTCCATGATCAGCAGCGACAAAGTCGAATAGTCGGCGACGTCCGAGCTCGTTCCGAGAATATCGCGCACATGGCCGACATGGCCCGAGAAACCGCCCTGTAGACCACAAAGCAGTGCATCGGCGTCACCGAGCTTCACGGCAATGGCGCCGATCACGGTTGTGTTCGTGCGCACCACGGTTCGCGCGGCATCGGGCGTTACGCCGGAACGCCCGACACACTCAAAGTAAGCGTCCACATAGTCACGGTAGCGTGGATCATCTTCCGGATTGATAATTTCGCAGTCCTCGCCCGGCCGCAGCTTGAGGCCGAAGCGCTTGGCCCGGTCGAGCATGACCGCAGGGCGCCCGATGAGAATGGGAACCGCGATGCCATCTTCCATTGCGATCTGCGCGGCACGCAGACAGCGCTCATCCTCACCTTCGGCATAGATCACCCTTTTGGGGTTGGCTTTGGCCTGCGCGATCACGGGCTTCATGATGAGGCCGGAGCGGAACACAAACCGATTGAGCCGATCCATATAGGCGTCCAAATCCTCAATCGGCTGGTTGGCGACACCGGAGTCCATCGCCGCTTTGGCGACGGCTGGTGCGATCCGCAGGATAAGCCGGTTGTCGAACGGGGAGGGGATCAGAAAATCAGGTCCAAACGTCGAGGATTGCCCGCCATAGGCCCGCGCCGCGACCTCGGACGGTTCCTCGCGGGCGAGGGCCGCAATCGCTTCCACGGCGGCGAGCTTCATTTCGGCATTGATCGTGCGCGCACCGACATCGAGCGCGCCACGGAAGATGTAGGGGAAGCAGAGAACATTGTTGACCTGGTTGGGATAGTCCGAGCGCCCGGTGCAGATGATGGCATCGGGGCGCACGTCGCGTGCGGTCGCCGGATCGATTTCCGGGTTCGGGTTGGCGAGCGCCATGATGAGTGGCGAGTCGGCCATCTTTTCCAGCATTTGCGGTTTCAAAACGCCGCCTGCCGAAAGGCCAAGGAAGACATCGGCGCCTTCGATGACCTCACCGAGCGTGCGCAGATCGGTCGCTTGGGCATAACGGTCCTTGTAAGGGTCCATCAGTTCCTTCCGGCCCTCATAGACACAGCCCTCAAGGTCGGTAATCCAGATGTTTTCGCGCGGCAGGCCAGCCTCTTCGAGCAGGCCAAGACAGGCCAGGGCCGCGGCGCCTGCGCCAGCGGTCACCAATTTGATCTGCTTGATGTCTTTGCCGGTCAGTTCCAGCGCGTTGCGCACGGCCGCCGAAACGATAATCGCCGTGCCATGCTGGTCGTCGTGGAACACCGGAATGTCCATACGCTCTTTCAGCGCCTCTTCGATGATGAAGCATTCCGGCGCCTTGATGTCTTCAAGGTTGATGCCGCCGAAGGTCGGTTCCAGCGCGGCGACGGTGTCGATGAACTTTTGCGGGTCGCGCTCTTCCACTTCGATGTCGAAGACGTCGATGCCGGCAAACTTTTTGAACAGAACCGCCTTGCCTTCCATGACCGGCTTGGACGCCAAAGCCCCGATCGCGCCAAGACCGAGGACAGCCGTTCCGTTGGAGATCACACCGACGAGGTTCGAGCGCGCGGTATACTTCCCTGCGGCTAGCGGGTCTTTTTCGATTTCCAAGCAGGGCGCGGCGACGCCCGGCGAGTAAGCCAGCGCCAAGTCACGCTGGTTGCCCAGCGGTTTGGTGGCCGTGATCTGCAACTTACCCGGGCGCGGATACTCATGGTAAAACAGGGCCGCTTGGCTGAGCTGATCTTTGTCGCTCGCGTTGCTGTCGGCCTTTACCGGCGTATCTTCGTCCATCACGTGCTCCCCAATGCCAAATCATTTTGCAACGAGGCGTAGCACACTCTTCAGCCGCGTCATGGGGGCAGGCAGGGAAAAACAGCCTTGCCCCAGCGCCTTCGGCGCCAAGAGGCATGTAATCCCGCGCATAAACCCAAGTTTATTGCGCCGCAGATCAACCGCAGCGCAATGGGATCGGCGCTCGCCTTTCCCCACCTCATCGACAGCGACGGGCATCCCGGCCCGGCGTGTTGATGAAAGGATCCCTCGAAATGACCCTGTTGAAAAAAGCCCTGCTGGCTGGTTCTGCCGGCCTTCTTGTCGCTCCCGCGATTGCGCTCGCAGCCCCAACGGTTGGTGACCCGGTCGGCACCCTTCTGGACGAGGTGATGAACAGGCTCACCGATGCTGGTTATGAGGTGCGCGAAATCGAAGCCGACGACAATCAACTGGAGGCGGTTGTCTTGGCCGATGGCCAACTACTCGAGTTGGATATTTCGCCGGAAGCCGGCATGATTACGTCCGTCGAACTCGAAGAGAACGACGATGACGATGATGATGAGGACGATATGGGGAATTAACCCCTGACGAACCGGCTGTGCATCGCTGCGCCGCCGGTTTTTCTCGCTTTGACGGACAAAACAAGATGCCCAACCCCTCCAGGCCCGACACGCTCGCAACAAGCCTGCCGACGCTCATTCGCCTCAAACCGGCGCTGTCGACGGTGTTTTTCCTCCAGGCGTTCTGCACACTTTTCTTTGCGCTGGATGCCCTTGGTGACCTGACCGGCAATGCGAGCCTGGTTCATTGGGGCGAATCCGACCTGATGGAATATGTCATCACGGGCGTTTTGATCGTCAGCCTCCTCTTCACCGGTCGTCAGCTTTGGGCCCTGCTTGACCGGCAAAAACGATTGGAACAGCAAATGCAGATCGCATCTGGCGCATTTGCCGAGCTTTTGGACGCTCATTTCGACGACTGGGGTCTGACGCCTTCGGAGCGTGATGTCGCGCTGATGGCGATCAAGGGTCTCTCGATCGCCGATATGGCAAGGCTGCGTGAAACCAAGGACGGCACCATCAAGGCGCAGTGCAACGCGATTTATCGCAAGGCCGGCGTCACCGGGCGTCCGCAACTGCTCAGTGTCTTCATCGAAGAGCTCATGGCCGACGGACTGAACACGCAACCCGCAGCGAGCTAGCCGGCTCACCCAAGCAAAACATCTTTTGAAGGATCGAACCGATGCGCCCTCTTGGCCTGGTGATCATCGCCCTTGCACTGCTTTCGCCGCTGATCGGCTATCTCCCGCTGGCTGCACGCTACGACGTGATTCCGCTCATCAGCCAATATATAGGCATCGTTGCTCTGGTCGCGATGGCGCTTGCGCAAATCCTGGCGACCAGGCTTGCTGGGTTGGAAACGCTGTTCGGAGGCCTCGACCGGATCTATGTCCTGCATAAATGGTTGGGCATTGGTGGCATGGCAGCGGTTCTGGTGCATGACACCATCGACGCTGATCTACCGGCGCTGGGTCGAGAAACACGGTTGCACGATTTCGCCGAGACCCTTGGCGAGATCAGCCTTTACGGTTTGGTCGCGCTCGTTGTGATCACCATCGTGACGTTCATCCCCTACAATCTGTGGCGATGGACGCACAAATTGATGGGCGGTTTCTTCGTTGCGTCGGTGGCCCACTTTGCCTTGATCATGAAGCCGATCGCCAACACCGACCCCCTCGGTTTCAGCATCTTGGTCCTCTGCCTGCTTGGTGTCGTCTCCTGGATCTACACATTGCTGCCCTACGGGTTGTTGCAGGGCCGCCAGGGCTACGCGATCACCGACATCGACAAAGAGGGGGCCTCACTAGCGATCAGTCTCGAGCCAATAGGCAAAGGCATTGACCACCAGGCTGGCCAGTTCGCCTTTTTCCGATTTGGCCATGAAGGCGTGGCCGAGACCCACCCGTTCACGATCTCCAAGGCACCGACGAAGGGTCGCGCGCTGCGCTTCACCGTGAAGGCACTTGGCGACGACACGCGCAACTTCGCCCGGCGGCTTGCGGTTGGCCAGAGCGCAAAAGTTTCGCGGGCTTTTGGGCACTTTCGCGCCTACAAAGGCGACAAGCCGTCCCTCTGGATTGCTGCCGGTGTGGGGATAACACCGTTTGCCGCTTTTGCCGGTGAGTTGGGAAAGCATAAAGGACCGGTGCACCTGGTCTATTGCGTGCGTGAGGCCTCCGATGCGGCGCACCTTGAGGAATTGCGCGAGGCTGAAGCGCGCCATCCAAATTTCACGCTGCACCTGTTTGAAAGCAGCAAGGGGGAGCGCTTGACGGCCGATAGCCTTGCCGACCGGGTCGATGTTGATTGGCGCCAAACCCGTGTGGCCTATTGCGGTCCGGAAGGCTTGCGAGAGGCGCTGCGCAAGGGGTTGATCGCCAAAGGACTGAAACGGCGCTACTTCGCCTTTGAAGCCTTTGAAATCCGATCGGGCCTTGGCCTACGCAAACTTGTTGGCTGGTTACTGAAGCGCTTTGGCGTGTCCAGCGGTCCGCTTACGAGCGCTCTTCAGTTCGCGCGGCGATAGTGCCATCGCGCACCAACCCCCAGGTCACCAAATAGAGTGTGACGGCGTTGAGAACGTGCCAGGCGAAATGTGTGCCTGAGGGAACGAGGTCGCACAGCGGCGCGTCCAGGGTGCGCAGAAACAGCGAGAGCGCAAAGATCGGTGTCGCAATGACAAAGAAAACGGCGAACTCACTGCTCTTCAGCGTGAGCGAAATGGCAAACAGGGCCAGCACGATGAGCGCAGGCAAGTAGGCGACGGAACCACTTGGCAGGAACGCCATGAACGGGCTGAACATGATCAACGTTGTCGCAAAGACGAAGATGACAGCGCCCAGAGCCGCGGCCTGGGTCGGTAGACCGAACCGCCTTTTCAGCCCAATGCCGATGGCGGCCATCATGTAGGCGACGATTGGCAAGACATCGGCCAGGGATGCCCAGACCGTGGCATAGGTGTGAAACAGGAAAGACCCGATGCCGATCAAGCCAATCAACAGTGTCAGCAAGAGAGCGGGTACATCGCCGCTTCCGCGCAGGCGCTGGTAGAGCAGATAGGCCGCCACCAAGAACGCCAAATTGGTCAGCGCGTTGGTCGGCTCGGCCCAGAACCCAGCGCCGAGCCGTTCGCAATAGGCGTCGATGAAATCGTTCATGAACGGCCACTCCTTGGCTTGCCGCTGGACGATGGGTTGTCACTGGCGTAACAGATGCGCGCACCTTCACGAAGCCCTTCCGTTTCAGCCTGATAGAGCAACGCTTTGCTGTACCATTCCACGCGCGGCGGTTCGCAGCGCCTTTCCTTTGCCGATGCCTTGCTGGCCGGTCTTGCGCCTGATGGCGGCCTTTATGTGCCAGAAAGCTTCCCAACGCTCTCGGCGGACCAAATCCGTGCGATGCGTGGCAAACCCTATGCAACGATCGCGTTCGAGGTTATCCAGCCCTTTGTTGGCGGAACAATCGATGATGATACGCTCAAAACGATCATCGACGGCGCCTATGGGACCTTCCGGCATTCTGCCGTCACCCCGCTGGTGCAGCTTGATGAGCGGCACCTGGTCTTGGAGCTTTTCCACGGCCGCACGCTCGCCTTCAAAGACGTCGCGATGCAGTTTCTGGCCCGCGCCATGGACCATGTACTGGCCGAGCGCGATCAACGCGCCACGATCGTTGGTGCGACCTCGGGCGATACCGGCGGCGCGGCCATCGATGCCTTTTTGGGCCGCGAGCGCACCGACATGTTCATCCTGTTCCCCGATGGACGTGTGTCAGATGTCCAGCGTCGACAAATGACGACCAGCGCCGACGGCAACGTACATGCACTTGCCATCGATGGCACGTTTGATGATTGCCAGCGCATCGTGAAAACCATGTTCACGCATCAGGCTTTCCGTGAGCAGGTCGCGCTTTCGGGCGTGAACTCGATCAACTGGGCGCGCATCGTTGCGCAGATCGTCTATTTTTTCACCTCAGCCGTCGCGCTGGGCGCGCCTGATCGCAAGGTGTCCTT
This sequence comes from Hyphomicrobiales bacterium, assembly GCA_046290415.1. Classification (GTDB taxonomy): domain Bacteria; phylum Pseudomonadota; class Alphaproteobacteria; order Rhizobiales; family MH13; genus MH13. The sequence goes on along the minus strand of JBKAGN010000005.1, from coordinate 37,880 downwards.
CTGTGTGCCGACGGGCAATTTCGGTGACATTTTGGCCGGTTGGGTTGCCAAGCAGATGGGGCTGCCGATCGATCGCTTGATCATCGCGACCAACACCAATGACATTCTGGCGCGTACGTTGGAAACTGGTCGCTATGAGGCCGACGGTGTTGTTCAAACGACCTCGCCATCCATGGATATCCAGGTTTCGTCCAATTTCGAGCGATTGCTTTTTGCCGCGATGGGCAAAGACAGCGAAGCCGTGAGTGGATTGATGAACAGCCTGAAGCAGTCCGGCTCCTTCACCATCCCTGACGATGCGCTTGCGATGATCCGGGCCGATTTTTCCGCAGCCCGCGCCGGAGAGGACGCAGTTGCGACCACTATGAAGCGTGTTCTCGGCGAGCAGAACAATCTGCTTGATCCGCACACGGCAGTTGGTGTCGCTGTCGCACATCACGTCGCCGATGAAGAGCACTTAGATCCAGCCGTCCCCATCGTCACGCTTGCGACCGCCCATCCGGCCAAGTTTCCAGCCGCCGTTGAGGCCGCAACCGGCGTGACACCATCCTTGCCGCCGCATTTGGCCGATCTGATGGAACGCGATGAGCACATGGACAAACTGCCGAACGACCAAGAGGCAGTTGAGGCGTTCGTTGTGTCCAAAGCCCGCATTGCCGCGGAGGCCGTTTGACTGAGATTTCACGGTTGCCGTCAGGACTGACGGTGGTCACCGAGACGCGCACCGACGTTGAAACCGTGGCGCTTGGCGTGTTCGTCAATGCAGGAACGCGCGATGAGCAGCCGAATGAGCATGGCCTGGCGCATTTTTTGGAGCATATGGCCTTCAAAGGGACAAAGCGCCGCTCGGCTTACCAAACAGTGGCCGACATTGAAGTGCTCGGCGGCGATATCAATGCCGAAACCAGCCCTGAGACGACGAGTTACACGGTCCGCATGCTGGCCGACGATTGGCGCGCAGGGCTTAACGTTCTTCTCGACATCGTCTGCGCCCCGAACTTTCGCGATGCCGACATCGCGCTGGAAAAAGATGTTGTCGTCCAGGAAATCGCAGGTGCAATGGACGTGCCCGATGATCGCCTCGTGGACGGCATTGGGTTGGCGGCCTTTGACAGCCATCCCATCGGCCAGCCTATTCTTGGAACGGATTCCACCGTTCGTTCTCTGGATGCAGACGCCTTACGAACCTTTCGTGCACGCACCTATGCTCCGCAAAGCATCGTCGTTTCAGCGGCTGGCGCAATCAAACACGATGATTTGGTTCGAGCATTGGAAGAGGGCGAGCCGCCTCTGCCCTCCTCAGCACCTGCCAATCGTTCTGCCCCACAGTTTGGAGCAGGGCGCTTTTTCGAGGCGCGGCAGACATTCGACACCCATCTGGCCCTGGCCTGGGAAGCACCGCCCTTTGCTGCGCCCGGTACCATGCCCCATGCTTTTGCCGTGCAAATGCTTGGCGGCGGGATGACCTCTCGGCTCTTCCAGGCGATCCGCGAAGAGGCGGGTCTCGCCTATGCCGCCGATGCCTACCAGATGATCTACAGCGACACGGGCCTGGGCGTCATTCAAACGGCAACCTCCGCCGAAACGGTCGCTCCCATGATCGAGCGTCTGGAAAGCGAGCTGTTGCGGTTCGCCGACACCATGCGCCCCGACGAACTTCAGGCTGCAAAACGCCAGTTTCGTGCTTCACTGGCAATGGCGACGGAAAACCTGCCTGCCATCGCCGCGCGGAACGCCCGACAGGTCGGCATACTCGGTGACATTCGAACCCGGGCGCGGCTCGAAAGAGAGATCGAGGCCACAACCTTGGAGGACGTTCGAAGCTGTTGGCAGGACATCTTGCAGCGCGGCGCCTTCGCCAAAGCTGCTGTTGGCGATGCCAAAGCTCTTGACCTTTGGTCCGATTGGTCGATGGTATCGGCAACGTCCATGGTCTAAGTCCTGGCTTTCATCCACTAACATCTCGACTGCCCGTGACCTTCTTTCGCTCTTTGTCGCATCCTTCGCCGCCAGTCTTCGAGAGCGAACGCTGCCTCGTCCGTGCGCCCGAAGATGCTGATTTTCCGCGCTGGGCGGCGTTGCGATCGGAAAGCCAGTCGTTCCTGCAACCCTTCGAACCGCGTTGGCCGGTGGGCGAACTCACCCGTCCGGCTTTTCGTCGGCGTCTGCGCCGCTATGCGCAAGATGCGCGCGACAAGCAGGGCTACGCGTTTTTCATTTTCGATCATGATGGCGAGGAACTGCTTGGCGGATTGACGATTTCGAACATCCGCTATGGCGTCAGCCAGTCTTGCAGTCTTGGCTACTGGATGGGCGAGCCGCACGCGGGGAAGGGTTATATGGGCGAGGTTTTGCCGGCCATGTTCCCGTTTCTGTTCGGGGAACTTGGCATGCATCGCATCGAGGCGGCCTGCCTGCCCGACAATCAGGCCTCCATCCGGTTGCTCAGGAGCGTCGGTTTTCATGAAGAGGGCTTGGCCAAAGCCTATCTGAAGATCGATGGTCGCTGGCAGGACCATCGCCTGTTTGCCAAAATCTCTCCGCTTTGAGCGTTCACCCTGCGGCGAAAGGCCAGTTCCTCGGCAGCACACACAACTTGTGCACAAAGCCTTGAAACGATAGGGAACCAAGCCTTGGTGCGGACGCCTTTTCGCGCCATGATGACTCGCGCCGGTCCGCACCCACCCATGGCAAGCCGACCGCCACCTGGAGACGTCGCTCTTTGCGCCTGCTGCATGCCTTCTTATTGAGCTTGATGTGTTTGGTTGCGGCCCCCGCCGCCGCCTTGGACGCTATCAATGTGCCGCTCGACGTCGAAGCCTTGGATTTGACCCGCGCCGTCGACCGTTTCGTCGAAGTTGGCGACCGTATCCAAGTATCCACGGCACCTGGACTGGACGGCATCGTTCGGCGCATCGAAGTGCGCGCGCGCGAGGCTGATGGAACCGGAAGTTGGGTGGTATTCGCGCTCACCAACACCTCGAACGAGCAAATCGACCGACTGTTGGTGGCCCCGCATTTCCGCCTCGCCAACAGTAAGATCATTTGGCCTGACCTTGGCGCCTCGCGTCTTGTTGCGATTTCGCCCAGCCAAGGCCTGGCACCGGAGCGCTTGGAAAGCCAGGAAGCCGATGTTTTTCGGATCACGCTCGATCCAGGCGCCGTGGTCACCTATGTGGTCGAACTGCGCACCCCAGGTCTGCCCCAGCTCGTTTTGTGGGACGATGATGCCTATCGCGACAGCGTCAACGCGACCACGCTCTATAAGGGCATCGTGCTCGGTATCTCCGGGCTTCTGGCTCTGTTCTTGACGATCCTGTTCATCGTTAAACGCTCGGCCATGTTTCCTGCCGTGGCTGGTGTCGCCTGGGCCGTGCTTGCCTATTTGGCCATCGAGTTCGGCTTTTGGAACCAGATTTTTGATCTGCAACCGGGCGAGGAGCAGGTCAGCCGCGCGATCGCCGAAGTGGTGCTCGCTGCCTCACTGGTTCTGCTGCTCTACGCCTATTTGAGCCTCGGCGCGGTCCACAGCGCCTTTTTCCGCATCGGTCTTATTTGGGCGGCCTTCTTTTCCTCGCTTATCGGATTGGCGATTTTCGATCCGCAGATCGCTGCAGGCATAGCCCGCATGGGTCTCGGCGTCATCGGCATTGGCGGCCTGTTGGTCATCGTTCCCATGTCGCTTCAAGGCTACGATCGCGCGGTTCATTTGATCCCCAGCTGGACGGTGTTCATGGCCTGGTTGCTGGCGGCGTGGCTGGCCGTGTCTGGCAACATCGTCAATGATTTGGTCTCACCGGCGCTGGCTGGCGGCTTGGTTCTGCTCGTCTTGCTGTTGGGCTTTACTGTCATGCAGCATGCCTTTGCTGGCGGCACACTTGCCGAAGGTTTGGTGTCAGACTCTGAACGCAAAGTGCTGGCGCTGAGCGGTTCCGGCGATCTGGTGTGGGACTGGGATCTTGCCAAGGATCGCGTTTACTCGTCCCCAGCGACCGAAGACATTCTTGGCCTGAAACGCGGCTCGCTCGCCGGTCCATTTCAGGATTGGATAAGCGCTATCCACCCTGGCGAGCGCGATCACTTCCGTCACGTTGTCGAGATGGTCGTTGAGACCGGTCGCGGTCGCATCGACCAAACGCTGCGCATGCGCGCCGAAGACGGACATTTCAAATGGTTTCGCCTACGCGCCCGTCCTGTTGTCGCCGACGAAGGCGTCTTCCGTCTGATCGGTACCATGCTCGATGTTACCGAGATGAAGACGACGCAAGAACGTCTGCTGCGTGATGCCATCCATGACAGCCTGACCGGCCTGCCCAACCGCGAACTCTTTCTGGACCGCACCCAGACAGCCTTGGAGCGCGCGCGCGCCGAGGATGTCGCCCGCCCAACCCTGGTTGTGGTCAACATCGACCATTTCTCGCAGCACAATGAAGCGGTTGGCACCAGTGCTGCCGATTCGCTGCTGACAATGGTCGCCCGACGCATCGACCGATTGCTGAAGCCCAACGACACGCTTGCCCGCTTCAGCGGCGACCAGTTTGGCATTCTGTTACTGTCGGAGCAGAAACCGGCATCCGTTGCGCGGCTCACCGAACAAATCCGGCGGGCACTTAAAACTCCCGTGGTTTTCGGTGAAGACGAAGTTAATCTGACCGTCTCGATTGGCGTTGCGACCTACGACCCGAATTCTGACGGCGCTGAAGATTGTTTGCGCGATGCTGAGATCGCGATGGCACATGCCAAGCGCCTGGGCGGCGATCGCTGCGAAGCTTTCCGTCCGTCCCTACGCGAACATGGACGCTCGATCGCCGCCGTGGAAGCTGATTTGCGTAAGGCGCTCGACAATGATGAGCTGACAGTTTTTTACCAGCCCATCATCCGCCTAGAAGATCGCAGGCTTGCGGGCTTCGAGGCGCTGCTGCGCTGGGACCATCCGCGCCATGGCCGCATGGCCCCGGCGGAGTTTGTGCCAATTGCCGAACGCTCAGGCCTGATCATCCCGGTTGGCTTGTTCGTGTTGGAACGCGCGGCAAGAGATTTGAACCGCTGGATGCGCAACGACCCCAATGCGGCTGGCCTGTTCACCAGCGTCAACATTTCATCGCGCCAACTGCTGCGCCATGACCTTTTGAACGATCTGCGCGCCATCCTGGCGCGTGCTGACCTTCCAGGTTCGGCACTCAAGCTTGAGCTCACAGAATCCCTGGTCATGGAGAATCCGGAATACGCGTCGCAGGTTCTTGCGCGTTGCCGCGAACTCGGAATCGGCCTGTCGCTCGATGATTTCGGCACTGGCTACTCCTCGCTCGCCTATCTGCAACGGTTCCCTTTCGACACGATCAAGATCGACCAGTCGTTCGTGGCTGAGATGGAGCCAGGCGAGCCCGCCGTGGTTCTCGCGGCCATTGTTGCCCTTGGCCACGATCTGGAAATGGACATCGTCGCTGAGGGGATCGAGAGCGAAGAGGTGGCCGTCGAACTCGCCAAGCTGGGCTGCGAGTACGGTCAGGGCTTCCAGTTCGGTCATCCGATCCCCGCGTCTGGTGTACCAACGTTCCTTCGCTCTTTTGGCCAGGAAATCGCCCTGCAGAAACAGGCCGAAAACCAACCGGCGCCCAAAGCCATTGGCCAGTCCGCGCCGTCAAAGGCCCAAACTGTCGTCCCGCCATTGCCGCCCACTGGCACGGATCGCCAAGTGAGCGCTGCGCCGGTTACGCCTGCACCGAGTCGGTCAGAGCGCAGACCTGCGCAACAGCGACCGGAACCACGGCGAACGGCGCTGCCGATCGATCAAACCGTCTCGCCGTCGGCAGTGCGGGTGGAAAAACCGGAGATCAAGCCAGCCGAGCCGTTGCGCCCCAAGAAGCCCTCAAAGAACGAGGGTGAAGCAGACGCTATTGTTATTGAGCATGATGCCAATGAGCCCGCCGCCGAACCTCCCGTGCGCTCATCGAAGACATCAAGGGACAAGGCGGGGGCTAAGAGCGAAGCCCAAACTGGCGCAAAGACTGAGGAGCAGGACGCCAAGCACGAAGCGTCCAACGGCGGTGGTAGCCACCACAAGCCTGAGCCGGCTGATGACGATCTTTTGGCGGCTTCATCGGACTCCGAACCTGCCAAAGCCAGCATGGCCAAACCACCGACGCGCCCCCGTTCTAGCGAGCTTGATCGCTACCGGGAGAGCAGCGCGCGTAGCGGCACCAACGGCACGCCCAAGCCGCTCCTGCCGGTTTGGAACCCCACGGGGACAAATGGCGCTGCCTCATCTGATGACGGTGCTGACGATGGTAAGAAGGATGACGCCTCGCCTGCCGAGGCATCGGCTGCCGAGACCGCCGTCGAGCGCCAAGCCGGCGCGAAGTAACGGCCAAGCCACAAAAAGGGCCAGCCTCCAACCGGCCCTCATTGAGCAATCTGACGACGTAAAGACTAGGCCTTGATCAGGACATAGGATCCTGGCGCATCCATGATCGGCTCATAGGTTTTGGACCCCATTTTGGGCGGCTTCACGCGTTCGCCGTCCAAGCTCTCCGTCCAGGCTTGCCAATCAGGCCACCACGAGCCCGGCGTCTCTTTGGCCTTTTCCACCCAGTCTTCATAGCGACCGCGCGGTTCATCGCCGGTCCAATACTGATATTTGTTTTTGTCGGGTGGGTTGATCACGCCGGCAATATGGCCCGAGCCGGAAAGGACGAACCGTACGTCGCCGCCAAAGAACTGCGAGCCCAGAAAGACCGATTGCGGTGGCGCGATATGGTCCTCGCGCGTCGCCAGATTGTAGATCGGAACTTTCACCTCAGCCAGATCGAGCTTCACGTCGTCAAGCACCATTTTGCCCCGCGAGAGCGTGTTCTCCAGATAGCAATTGCGTAGATAAAACAAATGGTTGGCTGCTGGCATCCGCGTCGAATCAGAATTCCAGTAGAGCAGATCGAAAGGCAAGGGATCCTTACCCTTCAGGTAGTTGTTGATCACGTAAGGCCAGATAAGATCATTGGCGCGCAGCATGTTGAAGGCTGACGACATCTTCTTGCCGTCCAAATAGCCTTTGCGCGCCATCTGCTCTTCCATCACCTTCAACTGCTCTTCATCCACGAACACTTTCAGGTCGCCTGCGTGGGTGAAGTCCACCTGCGTGGTGAAGAGCGTGGCGGAGGCAATGCGATCATCGTCTGTCGCCGCCATATAGGCGAGCGTGACCGAAAGCAGCGTTCCACCGACGCAATAACCGGCGGCATTGACCTGCCGTTCGCCGGTGATGTCTTCAATCGCGGTGAGGGACTCCATGATCCCCTCGCGCATATAGTGCTCGAATCCCTTTTGCGCCTGCTTCTCGTTGGGGTTGATCCAAGAGATCACGAAAACGCTGTGACCTTGGGCGACCGCCCATTTGATGAAGCTCTTCTGCGGATTGAGGTCGAGAATGTAGAACTTATTGATCCAAGGCGGGACCATCAAAAGCGGGCGTTTCAACACCGTGTCGGTGGTCGGCGTGTATTGAATAAGCTCGCAAACATCGTTGCGCATGACGACCTTGCCGGGCGTCATCGCCATGTTCTCGCCGACCTTGAATTTGCGCGTGTCGGTCATGCGCACTTTCAGGTCGCCCTGACCCTCTTGGAGGTCCTCGGCCAACATCGACAGGCCGCGCACGAGGTTTTCGCCGTTGCTCGACAGCGTTTCTTTGATCAGCTCTGGGTTGGTGCCGACAAAGTTCGTCGGCGCAAGCGCGCTGGCGATTTGCTTGACGTAAAACTGGGCCTTGTGGCGCGTATGCGGATCAAGGTCGCTCGCCTCGTCGACAAGCTCGTCGGCCCAACTGGAAAGAAGCAGATAGGCCTGCTTCAGCGTGTCGAAGAATTGATTGCGCGACCATTCAGGGTCCTTGAAACGTCGGTCGCGCGCATCGGGTTCGATCACAGGCTTCGGGTTTTCCCCCGAAACCCGCGCCATGGAGCCGGTCCAAAGATCGAAAAAACCGCTCCAAAGCCGTGTTTGTGCTTCCAAAAGCCGTTTTGGATCAGAAAGCCAATATTCTGAAACCTGACTCAATGTCTTAACGACTTCGCCCATTTCGTCAGCCTGAACGGCGCGAGCCTCGCCCTCCTCGCGCGGCTTCAGATAGGCCGCCCAAACGCGCCCTGATTGCTCGACAAACTTGCCGAGATTTTCTGCAAACGCCTCAGGGTCATTGATGGTGTAATCTTCAAGCGGCCGCGCATCTGGCTCTGCCGGTGCGCGTTTGACATGCTCTGCCGGTTTCGGAGTCGGTGGCGTCGCCGGTTTGTCCGGCGTCACAACAGCTTGCATCGGTTTGGAGGAAGCAGACGCTGCGCCTTTGACGGACTGTTGAGGCGGCCTTGGTGGCCGTCTTCGCGCGGCTGGAAGCGCGTGCGGCAGCCGAGCGAGAAGGCGTTTTGGCTGCGCTTGTCTTGCGAGCAGCGGTGGTTCTGGTGGGCGCTTTCGTTGCGCCTTTGGACGCAGGTTTTGTTTTGGTCGCTGTCGACTTTGCTGCCTTGGAGTTTGCACCATTGGCCGTAACCGCCTTGGCGCTCGCAGTCTTGGCGCCCGCAGTCTTGGCGCCCGCAGTCTTGGCCTGTGCGGCTTTGGCGGTTCTAGTTTTGGTCGCGCTGGTCGTCGCGGTGGTCTTGCTTGCCGCTTTGGCGCTTGTCGGCTTGCTGACGGTTTTGGTCGCCGAGGCGCCTGCGCTGCGCTTGCTGCGCGACGTTTTTGCCCTTGTGCCTTTGGAAGGTGTGCTGTCGCCAGTCTGCGCCATCGCCAGATCGTTTCCTCATTATCCCAGCTATCAAGGAGGCGATTGCCGCCAATCGGGGTTATTCCCTTGTGCCCTTAACGCTTCATTCACCATGCTCCACCAGCCTGTCCTATGACAAGATCGCATCTTGCCTAGGTGATGCGCCTTGGTGGCAAAGCCCTGTTAAGGCAGCGTTGGACGTTCCAATCAATTGCCCCGGCCGACCCTTTGTGAGACACAACGCCCAACTGGCAATTGATGCGCCGCAAAGCGGCCACGCTTTTGACCGCAGATCGCTTCATTGGTCGCTCAAGACGGGCGCCTCGTTACACCGCACCTTTAAGGTGCCCAACCCCAGAGGTCGAGATGAACGAATTTCACCATGTTCGCCGCCTGCCACCCTATGTATTTGAGCAGGTCAATCAGCTCAAGGCCAAGGCGCGCGCGAACGGTGCGGACATCGTCGATCTTGGCATGGGCAACCCTGATTTACCAACGCCGGACCATATCAACGAGAAACTGATCGAGACGGTCGGCAAACCGCGCACGAACAGATATTCGGCCTCGCGTGGGATCAATGGTCTGCGCCGTGCCCAAGCCGGCTATTATGAGCGTCGTTTCGGTGTGAAGCTGAACCCCGACACCGAAGTGGTTGCGACACTAGGCTCCAAGGAAGGCTTCGCCAATATGGCGCAAGCCATCACCGCGCCCGGTGATGTGATTCTGGTGCCCAATCCGAGTTACCCAATTCACGCGTTTGGGTTCCTGATGGCCGGTGCCGCTGTCCGCTCGGTTCCCTGTGAGCCTGGCCCAGAATTCTTTCATGCCTTGGAACGTGCCGTCCAGCATTCCATTCCCAAGCCGCTGGCCTTGGTGCTGTGCTACCCGTCCAACCCGACCGCGCACGTGGCCGATCTCGATTTTTACCGGGACGTTGTCTCGTTCGCGCGTCAAAACGATCTGATCGTCCTGTCCGACCTTGCCTATTCGGAGGTCTATTTCGACGGCAACCCGCCACCGTCGATCCTTCAGGTGCGCGGCGCAAAAGACGTGGCGGTTGAATTCACCTCCATGTCGAAAACCTATTCGATGGCCGGATGGCGCATGGGCTTTGCCGTCGGCAATGAACGCCTGATCGCGGCGCTTGCTCGCGTGAAATCCTATTTGGATTATGGCGCCTTCACGCCGATCCAGGTGGCGGCGACGGCTGCGCTCAACGGGCCGCAGGAATGCGTGGACGAGATGCGCGCCACCTATCAGGGCCGCCGCGACGTATTGGTCGACAGCTTTGCCCGCGCCGGTTGGGATATCCCGACGCCGGCAGCGTCGATGTTTGTCTGGGCGCCGATCCCCGACAAGTTCAAGCATCTTGGTAGCTTGGAGTTTTCCAAGCTGCTTATCGAGAAGGCCGATTTCGCGGTCGCCCCTGGCGTCGGCTTTGGCGAGCATGGCGATGATTATGTTCGCATCGCGCTTGTGGAGAACAAGGATCGCATTCGCCAGGCGGCGCGCAATTTGCGCCGGTTCCTTGAAACCGCCGACGAGACTTTGCATAACGTGGTCGCCCTCAGCGCCCGCGGCTAGTCCATCTGGCAGTCGCATGCGCTGACACACCCCTTTGTAGGCGGATTGGCCGCCAGCTTGGACGTACCGCGCATGACCTCATCATCCAGCGACAGCCCATTGCGTGTGGGCGTTGCAGGGCTCGGCACCGTTGGTGCCGCGCTCGCCCGTCTTCTGTTGACCCGCGCTCAGGAACTCAGCGCCGAAGGGGCGCGGCCCTTGCGGCTCACCGCAGTATCGGCGCGCGATCAGTCCAAGGATCGAGGGTTCGATGCCTCCGGTCTGACATTTCACGCCAATGCTGCTGACTTGGCCAACGATCCTGACGTCGATCTAGTCGTAGAGCTGATCGGCGGCGAAGATGGCGCCGCCAAATCGGTTGTCGAAGCCGCGCTGGAGGCAGGCAAGCCGGTCATCACGGCGAATAAGGCGTTGTTGGCCGCGCATGGACTTCACCTTGCAGCCTTGGCCGAAAAATCCTCCGTCCCGCTATTGTTTGAAGCCGCCGTCGCTGGCGGCATCCCGGCCATACGTGCGTTGCGCGACGCGGTGCCCGGGCAAAAGGTCACCCGTGTCTCCGGCATCTTAAATGGCACCTGCAATTACATCCTCACGCGCATGGAACGCGAAGGCATCGCCTTTGACGAGGTGCTCGCCGACGCCCAGCGCCTGGGCTACGCGGAGGCCGATCCGACCTTTGACGTTGATGGCTTCGACACTGCCCACAAGCTGGCGATCCTGACCTCGCTTGCCTTCGGTACCGAGATCGAAGCCTCCGACATGTACGTAGAAGGTATCCGCGCCATCACGCCGGACGACATGGCCGCCGCTGCAGAGCTTGGCTACCGCATCAAGCTGCTTGGCGTTGCGCAAGTAACCGATAGCGGTATTGAGCAGCGCGTTCATCCGACCATGCTGCCGCTGGATTCAACGTTGGCGCAGATAAACGGTGTTTTGAACGCTGTCGCCATAGATACCGATTTGCTTGGTGAGATCGTCCTGTCTGGCCCGGGGGCAGGGGGCGATGCCACTGCAGCGTCTGTGCTTGCTGACCTGCAGGATCTTGCCCGAGGCCTGGAACCCAAGCCTTTGCGCTTGCCGCGTGGCACGCTGCGTCCCTATCAAAGGGCCCGCATGCGCGCCCATGAAGGCGGCTACTATGTGCGCCTTTCCGTTGTCGATAAGCCCGGCGCCTTTGCTGCCATTGCCCAACGCATGGCCGAGCACGGCATCTCGTTGCAATCCATCGTTCAGCGCCGCAAACCGACCGACACAGGGCCGCATTCGCATCAGCCGGTGATCATCATCACCCATGAGACGATGGAACTATCGGTGCGAGAGGCCATGGACGCCATCGTTGCGGACGGGCATGTGAATGCTGCGCCGCAAATCATTCGAATCGAGCGGTAGCTTGATGCCGCAAGGGGGCCGACTTTCATGACCAATTCCATTCTGACGCCGGGCGAACTCGTCCTTGAGCGCATTTTGACCCTGGAATTGGTTCGTGTGACCGAGCGTGCGGCTGTCTCGGCAGCCAGATGGCGAGGACGCGGCAACGAAACCGAAGCTGATCAGGCCGCGGTAGACGCGATGCGCCGCGAGCTCAACAAGCTGCCGATCACGGGCGAAGTGGTAATTGGCGAGGGCGAGCGTGACGAAGCGCCGATGCTCTATATCGGCGAGAAGGTGGGCACGGGCGATGGGCCAGAAGTGGACATCGCGCTCGATCCACTTGAGTGCACGACGGTGTGCGCAAAAAATCTACCCAATTCGCTCGCCGTTGTGGCCCTGGCGGAGAAGGGTAGCCTGCTCAACGCCCCGGATGTCTACATGGACAAGGTCGCGATCGGCCCGGGCTTTCCTGATGAGTTGGTCAGCCTCGACAAGTCGCCGACAGACAATATCAAGGCCGTGGCTGACGCCAAGGGCGTGCCCGTAGAGCAAGTGTCGGCCTGCGTGCTCGATCGCCCGCGTCATGCTGCGTTGATCGCCGAAATCCGCCAGCTCGGGGCCTCACTGCGCCTCATTCCGGACGGCGACATCGCTGGCATCATCCATTGCACGACACCTGAAGAGACCGGCATCGACATTTATCTGGGCATCGGCGGCGCGCCCGAAGGCGTTTTGGCCGCTGCCGCGCTGCGCTGTGTCGGCGGCCAGATGCAGGGCCGGTTGATCCTCGACACCAAAGACAAGCGTGACCGAGCGCTGCGCATGGGCGTGACAGACCCCAACAAGGTCTACCGCGTCGACGAATTGGCTGGCGGTGATGTGATCTTGTCGGCGACAGGCGTTACCGAAGGCAATTTGCTCAACGGCGTGCATTTCGGCCCACACGTTATCACCACTGACACTGTGGTGATGCGTTCCGCCTCGAAAACCGTGCGCTGGATCAAAGGCAAGCACACGCTGCTTGAAAAGTTCCATCTCGACTGAGGGCGCGGCACTGGTCCTAAAGGTTGCGCGTTCGCTGAACGGGCAACGTTGGCTGCGCCGACTGGAACCGGACGACCCACGCCCGTTTGCCATTCAAGAGGCGACAGACGTCAACGCAACGCTCGCCAAGGTTCTAGCTGGCCGGGGCGCCGATGCGGGCACCGCATCGGATATCTTGAATCCCGCGTTGCGAACCCTGATGCCGGATCCTTCTAGCCTGAAGGCGATGGACGAGGCGGCGAGCCTTCTTTGCGATGCGGTTGAAGCCAGCGCTACGGTTGGCCTGTTCGGAGATTATGACGTCGACGGCGCGACATCCTCGGCGCTCATGGCGCGCTGGTTCAAAGCCGTCGGCGCTAACCCGATCATCCATATTCCTGACCGCATCACCGAAGGCTACGGCCCCAACACACAGGCCATCGATTCGCTGATCGACCAAGGCATCGATCTACTGATCACGCTGGATTGCGGCGCGACAAGCTATGAGGCGCTTGCCCATGCCAAGGCGCGCGGTCTTTCGGTGTTGGTGCTTGACCACCACCAGATGCACGATCCGGGGCCGGACGTGGATGCGTTGGTCAATCCCAATCGCCCCGACGATACTTCCGGCCTTGGGCATCTTTGCGCCGCCGGTGTGACCTTTATGGCGCTTGTCGCTGCCAATCGAGAGTTACGCACGCGCGGCATGAGCCCGGAATCGCTGCCAGACCTCCTCAAGTTGCTTGACCTGGTCGCACTGGCAACGGTGGCCGATGTGGTGCCGCTCACAGGGCTGAACCGAGCGTTCGTCGTAAAAGGGCTTCAGGTTGCGCAGGCGCGCAGCAATCCCGGGCTTGCGGCGCTCATTGAAGTGTCCAGGCTGTCTGGTCCGCTGCGTCCCTATCATTTTGGTTTTGTGCTTGGACCACGCATCAATGCTGGCGGCCGGATTGGCGATGCCGGCATGGGCGCGCGCCTGCTATCAAGCGATGATGCCGACGAGGCGCGCCATCTGGCGGCTGAACTCGACACGTTGAACGCCCAACGCCAAGCCATCGAGGCCGAAGCTGTGGAAAGCGCCATCGCAATGGTGGAGCGCGATCACGCGATACCGCCAGTCATCTTGGTGCGCGACGATAGCTGGCACCAAGGCGTCGTTGGATTGATCGCCGGCAGGCTGAAGGAACGCTTTCATCGACCCGCCCTGGCCTTCACGCTAACGCCCGACGGCGCTTGGAATGGCTCGGCGCGGTCCGTTCCGGGTCTCGACATCGGCGAGGCTGTCCACCGTCTGGTTGCGGCCGGGCATGCTGCTAAGGGCGGTGGTCACGCCATGGCCGCTGGCCTCACCGTCGAGGCAGACGCATGGGCGGGCATGTGCCACGCGCTTCTGGCTGACCTGACCGCGGCATCGGACACGGCGACCGCATCGCAAAGCCTGGAAATCGATTCTGTTCTGACCGCAAGCGGCGCTTCATTGGATCTTGCGCATGCCATCGAACAGGCTGCGCCCTACGGCACGGGATTTCCGGAGCCGGTCTTTGCGTTTGCCAGCCACCGCATCACCTTTGCCGGGCCGGTCGGCACCAATCATATCAAAGCAACGCTGTCGGACGGGCAGGGACCAAGCCTGCCGGCGATTGCCTTTCGCGCCGCGGGCTCGCCTCTTGGCGAGGCGCTGATGGGCGCACGCAATGGCGCGCCAATGCATGTGGCTGGAACCATCTCCATCAACAGCTGGCAAGGACGAGACAGTGTGCAACTGCGCATCCTCGACGCGGCCAAACCTTGACGTTATTGCGGGAAAAGGCCACCAGCCGTGGCATGAGTGAGCAGCAACTGCCGCACTACTATGATGATCTGGACGCAACGCGCCAGCAGGCCTTCGCGCTGCTCGTTCGTGGCGTGAAGGATCGGCGCTCCGGCACGCACACCTTCACGGTTGCCACCATTGGCAACGATGGCACGCCAAGATTGCGTACGGTGGTCAATCGCGGCTTCGACGCAGCGACCCGGGCCTTGCGCTTCCACACAGACGCACGTTCGCCCAAGCTTCAAGAACTTGCTGACGATCCGCGCGCCGCCATTCATGTCTATGACCAACGCGCCAAGACCCAGTTGCGCATGGCGGCTTTGGCCACAATCCATCGCGACGATAATCTGCGCCAGAGCGCCTGGGACAAAACCCGCGACTTTTCGCGCGAATGCTACCGCGTCGTTCGCGCGCCCGGCGACGCGGTTGAATCACCGTCAGATGTTACGTTCACCGATGGCCATCACCCCGACGAGGGTGAAGAGAATTTTGTGGCCGTCACGCTACGCATTCATACGCTGGAATGGCTCTATCTGGCCCACCAGGGCCATCGCCGGGCGAAGTTCTCCTGGGACCAGGCCGGCGGGCTGACGCAAACCTGGCTCGTGCCCTAGCCACAATTTTGCTTGCTGCCTTGAAAAAGGGCATACTTATCAGTCTTCAAAGTGAGAATCTGATGCGCCTTTCAAAACAAACCTCCTATGCGATCCGCATCTTGCTCGATTGTGCGCACGCCATGCCTCAGGCTGTGCGATCCAGCGAGATCGCCGAGCGGCAAAAAATCAGCGAATACAACATTCAAAAGCTGGTCGCGCAGTTGGCAGGCGAGGGCATATTGGAAACCGCGCGCGGGCGAGGCGGCGGCATCAAGCTCGGTCTTGATCCCAAGGACATCAACTTGGGTCGCGTTCTTCGCATCACCGAGCCGACGCGAATCGTGGTCGATTGTTTTGGCGAGCCAGTGGACTGCGTTGTGCGCCAAGTGACGCCCGTCAATCGCATCTTTGCGGCCGCTTATGATGGCTTTGTCGACGTGCTTGACCAATATACGTTGGAAGACCTGCTCAAGGGACATCAAATGGCCCCCGCCGTCGCCTAGACGGGCAAGGTTCTAGCGATTCAACGCGAAACAGGCGACAGTTTGAGATCAGTTTTGTCGTGCAATTTGAAAAAATGGCACGCCCAACGGGACTCGAACCCGTGTTTCCGCCGTGAAAGGGCGGCGTCCTAGACCACTAGACGATGGGCGCTCACTCTGCGTTGCAGATGTGCTCGACAGGCGGCCCTTATAGGCGGCGTCTGTGTGGGGTTCAAGCCGCTGATTCCAAAAAGTTGTGACACGTAAAGATTCGTTTTTCAGTGGCCAGAACGCGCTGGCGCATCGGCATCCTGGAAGCCTTAAGCGCCGCAACCGTTTTCGGTGACTCGCTATCCGCTACGGCAAGGCACTTCTGCGACCTTTTATCGTAAACAATTGATGAAGGGGCTTGCCCGGTTGCGCCTGTCGAGGGCATCCTTTGCTATGGAATCAAAGTGCTTCGCTGGTCGTTTGGGTTTAGGGCGCGGTGAATACACGAAGATTTCGGCGCGTAGATGTGGCGGAATGCGTGGGTAAGGCTGGTTAGAATGACGGGTAAACCCCCTCTCGATCCCGAACTCATTGCTGAGCTGGGCGATGATGTAGGCCTCGATGTCTTCGAGGTCGCAGGGCAAATCAAATGGTTTGATGTCGGCAAAGGCTTTGGCTTCATCGTGCCCGACAACGGCATGAAAGACATCTTGCTGCACGTGACGTGCCTTAGGCGGGATGGCTATCAAACGGCCTATGAAGGTGCGCGCATCGTCGTTGAAGTGCTCGATAGGCCACGCGGCCTTCAGGCCCTGCGCATCTTGTCGATGGACGAATCAACAGCGCTCCACCCGTCTCAATTGCCGCCGTCGCGCACGCATGTGCAGATCACGCCGACCTCCGGCTTGGAGAAGGCCACCGTGAAATGGTTCAACCGGATTCGTGGCTTTGGATTTCTCACCCAGGGCGAGGGCACTGAGGACATTTTCGTCCACATGGAGACCCTGCGCCGCTATGGCCTGACGGAGCTTCGGCCGGGTCAGGATGTGATGGTGCGCTTTGGTGATGGCCCCAAGGGGCGCATGGCATCCGAAGTGCGGCCGGTGAACGGCAGTTCCATACCCGCGTCACATTAATCGCCGACACCATGACGATGGTCCGCACCGCTGCCCCCGTTCCGTATCTGATTGTCCTGATCGCTGCCATTCTTTGGGCAACATCGGTGCTTGCTTTTGAGGAGTCCGCGCTCAGCGTCGAGACCGCCACCGGCACGCATGAGTTCACGATCGAGATCGCCCGCACGCCGCAGGAACAAGGTCTTGGTTTGATGCATCGCCGCGAGCTCGCGCCTGATTTTGCGATGCTCTTCCCGTTTGTTGAGGCACGCGAAGCTTCGTTTTGGATGCGCGACACCTATGTTTCGCTGGATATGGTGTTTATCGCCGAGAACGGGATCGTGCATCGCATTGAGCGCGACACCGAACCTTTGTCTTTGCGCTCGGTCCATTCGCGCGGTCCCGTTATCGCCGTTCTGGAATTTGTTGCGGGCACCGCCGATCGCATAGGGCTGGAGCCGGGTGATCGGGTTATTCATCCGGACCTGCAACGTGACTAGCTTGTTCAAGACATCCCGTCAGACGAGGGACGGTTTTTGCCGCGTTCTAAGCGTCGATAGATCACGTCGAGGCTTGACGCCCGCCCAAATGTGAGACAGGTCGTGGCGGACACTTTCGTATCGGGGCATAGCGCAGCCTGGTAGCGCACCTGTTTTGGGAACAGGGGGTCGCAGGTTCAAATCCTGCTGCCCCGACCACGAAAGTTTCTTGGCCGAGCGACGCATTCCGATCGGCGCATTGGTGGAGAAGAACGACCATGGTTGCCCGCATATTTCGGCCCGCCAAAACCGCCATGCAGTCTGGTCTTGGCAAGACCAAGGACTGGGTTCTGGAATATGAACGGTCCGAGCCGCGCTCCGTTGAGCCGCTCATGGGCTGGACCTCATCATCCGATATGAAGGCCCAGATCAGCCTGAAATTCGACTCCAAGGAAGAAGCCATCGCCTATTGCAGACGCAATGGCATTGCTTTTCGGGCGGAAGAACCGAAAGAACGCATTCGCCGCCGGGTCGCTTATGCGGACAACTTTAAGTACGACCGGCGCGTGCCGTGGACCCATTAGAGCATCGCAATGATCAGCACGGCGTGGCGGTTTGTCGCCGCGGGCGCCTGAAAACCGAGCGACCCAGAATTGGCCTCGTAGCTCAGCTGGATAGAGCACCGGACTTCTAATCCGACGGTCGCAGGTTCGAATCCTGCCGAGGTCGCCACCAGCCCTCTTAAGCGTTCAACGAAGAGCATTATTGCGGCGATGGCCAAACCACCCAAAGACACCGAGACATCGCCGGGTCCTGCTGAAAAGAAGACCGTTCAAAAACGCTCGGCAAAATCGGCGGGTGAGAGAAAAGCCACCAAAGACGAGACGGCCTCGGCGCTCGCGCCCAAAAGCATCGCTGCCAAGAAACCGCGCCAACGGACGAAGACGACTGCGTCCCAAGGCACCAAAGCGCGCGCGGCGAGGCAGGCCTTCGATCCCACAATTACGCAGGATGCAGCGGTTAACGCTGGCCTGTGGGTATCGCCGCCGGACATGTCAGACGAGACAGCCGTTGCTGCCGAGCCGGTCGCGCTCCAGGACGCAGCAACCGAGCTTCCAAGCCAGGCAGCCGCCACCCAGGCACCGGTGGCACCAATAGGTCAGGCAACCAATTGGACCAAATGGCTCCCGCGCTGGAGCTGGGTTGATGGTTGGGCCAACGTTTTAACGCCGATCTTTGATGGATTGGCGCGCCTGCGTATTGTCGCTGCGGTTTGCATTGCCCTTGTGGCTGTCGCGGCCTTCGCGCCCGGCTTCACCACGATTCCACCCATCGACCGCGATGAGTCGCGGTTTTCGCAGGCGACGCGCCAAATGGTTGCGACCGGCGACTTTGTCGAAATTCGTTTCCAAAACGATGCGCGCTATCAGAAGCCCATCGGCATTTATTGGCTACAATCGGCTGCTGTGCATCTCTATGGCGCCGAGGATGGCCAGGCACCGATCTGGGTTTATCGTACGGTCTCGTTCGTGGGCGCTGTGGCCGCAGCTGTGCTTGTCTACTGGTTGGCATTAGGATTCGGCGCGCCGCCTGTGGCCTTTGCCGCCGGTCTCTTGGTAGCTCTGACGGTCTTGCTCGGCGCTGAAGCGCGACTCGCCAAGACCGACGCCATGTTGTTCGCCACCATCCTCGTTGCCCAAGGCATACTGGCGCGCGCTTTTCTTGGGCGCCGAGACAGCTCGGTAAAGTTTTGGCATGCCGGGCTATTTTGGACGGCCGCCGCCGCCGGTATCCTTATCAAAGGACCGATCTTGCCGATGGTCGTCGGCAGCACGGCCCTTGTCGCCTCGCTCTTCGAACGCCGCATAGCCTGGCTGCGCCGATTGCGGCCTGGCCTCGGCATTATGTGGATGCTGATCCTGACGCTGCCGTGGTTCATAGCGATCGGCATCACGTCGGGCGGCGAGTTCTACGCCCAATCCATTGGTCGCGATCTTTTCGAGAAAATTGGCCAAAGCCGCGAGCGACCCTTTGTGCCGCCAGGCGCCTACACCTTTGGGTTCTTCCCGTCGCTGGGTTGGCCGTTGGCGCCGCTGGCCTTTCTCGCCATTCCGTTCGCCATTGCCAGTTGGCGCGATAAGAGCACCCGTTTCCTGGTGGCTTGGATCGTGCCGACCTGGGCGATCTTCGAGCTCTCGGCCACCAAGTTGCCGCACTATATTCTGCCTATCTATCCAGCGTTGGCGATCCTTGCTGCGCGGATGATGGTTTATGAAAAGGTGCCCAAGGGTTGGCTCGCCGGTGTCGCCAAGGGATTGTTCCTGCTTATCCCGATTGCCGGCACGATCGGGATGCCAGTTATCCTGTACGTCTATGGTGACAGCATCAGCCCCGTCGGTGTGGCGCTGATGGTCATCGGTCTAGTCTTGTTGATCGGCGCTTTTTTGCTGATTGTTCGCGAGCATGCTCGAGCAAGCCTGGTCTTGATCGTTGCTGGTACTCTGGTTCTCTATTCAGGCGCCTTCGGCTTTCATGTACCAGCGGCGCGGACGATTTGGGTCACGCCACAGCTGGTGACGGCGCTTGATGCCGTGCGCTGCGACGAACCGGAGTTGGCAACGCTTGGCTACAACGAACCAAGCCTGGTTCTCATGACCCGCACTGACCTTCGCACGTTGAGCTCGGCCGAAGCGGCTGCTGACTTTTTGGCGCAGGGCGGCTGTCGCGCCGCCTTTGTCGATGCGCCCTTTGTCGAGGAGATGTTCGAGGAATTGGGACGACTGACGCCTGAAGAAAGCACCAGCGCGGCGACCGTTCGCCTTCTGGCCCGCGTTGAGGGCATCAACATCAATGGCGGCGATGAGCTCAACATGCATGTTTTTGCCGCCGGCGAGTAGCCAACTGCGCTAGGCGCGGCCCTCCACCCTCTTTCACTTTGCCCAACAAACCGGTAGGGAACCGGCCAGCCGGTGCTGAGCGCCGTACCCTTTCCCGACCGATGGACCCCTCGTGCCAACGCCCTCTTCCTCTTCGCCTGCGCAAGACCCGCAGCTGTCTGTTGTCATTCCGTGCAAGAACGAAGCTGAGAATTTGCCGATCCTGATCGGTGAGATCGCTGCGGCGCTTGCCGGACGGCAGTTGGAAATCTTGGTCATCGACGACGGGTCAACCGACGACACCGCCGCAGCCGCCCAGCAGGCCGGCCAAACAACCGGGGTAACCGTGCGCGTTCTCCAGCACGATCGCTCGTCGGGCCAGAGCGCGGCGGTTCGCACCGGCGTGCTTCATGCGGGGGGCGACATCATCGTGTGCACCGATGGTGATGGGCAAAACAACCCGGCCTTCATGCCAGCGCTTGTTGATCGGCTCCTGGAACTCGGACCGAGTTTCGGCATGGTTGGCGGCCAGCGCATTGGACGCAAAGACACCGCCATCAAACGCTTTGCCTCGCGTTTTGCGAACACGCTGCGCGGCGCCATGCTTGCCGACAAAACGCGCGATTCCGGCTGCGGCCTTAAAGCGGTACGCGCCGATATTTTTCGCCGTTTGCCTTACTTCGATGGCTGGCACCGTTTCATGGCCGCACTCGTTCTGCGCGAAGGCTATGATGTTGATTTCGTCGATGTCGTCGACCGTCCTCGACAATTCGGCGTCTCGAAATACGGTGTCTTTGACCGCGCGCTCATCGGGTCCATTGACCTGTTTGGTGTCTGGTGGCTGAAGCGCCGCCTCAAAAAACGCCCGGTGATCAGCGAGATGACCGATCTCCCAAACCGTGAAGGAACCGCCTCATCATGATCAACGAGCTTTTCAGCTGGTTTCAGGTCGTTTTTGTCGATCAGTTCGACTGGTGGGTCGTGTGGGGCCTTGCCGCGCAGTTCATGTTCATGATGCGCTTTGTGGTGCAATGGGTGGCATCAGAGCGCGCGAAACGGTCCATCGTGCCGATACCGTTTTGGTTTTTTTCAATCGGCGGCGGGTTGATGCTGCTTACCTACGCCATCGAGCAGCAGGACCCCGTTTTCATCCTCGGTCAGTCCCTTGGGCTGATCATCTACTCACGCAATCTCTGGCTCATTTTTGCTGAGCGTCGCGCCGCTGCCCGCCCAGAGGGCGATGCAGCCGCTTAAGGGATGCCGTCAGCTGGTTGGTAGGCCGGCAGCGTTTGCCGCCGCCAAAAGATCGGCCTTGAGGTCATCGACGGTTTCCAACCCGATCTGAAGACGGATCACTGGTCCGCCGGACCAGGGTCGCGAGGTGCGGCAATGGTCAAGCTCAGCCAGAACGGCGAGGCTTTCATAGCCGCCCCAGGAATAGCCAAGCCCAAAGAGTTCAAGCGCATTGAGCATCGCGCGTCCTTGGTCACGCGAGCCGTTGAGCTCAAAGCCAAACAGGCCGCTGGCCCGGCCCTTGAAGATGTCGAGCCACAATTGATGGCCAGGATCGGACGGCAGGGCAGGGTGCATCACTTTGGTGACGAACGGTTGACCTTCCAGCCACTCCGCGACCTTTAGCGCAGACTTTTCATGCTGATCCAGCCGAACGCGCAGCGACCGCATGCCACGAAGGGTAAGGAATATCTCCTCGGTCCCCGCCTGCACACCGAGGTTCTCGCGCGTACGGGCAAGCGCTGGCCAACCGCGCTCACTTGCTGAGATGGAGCCAATGAGCAGATCGGAGTGACCGGCAAAATATTTCGTGCCGGCCTGAATCGAGTAATCAAAGCCTTCCGGGACTGGCTTGTAGATCAGCGGTGTGGCCCAGGTGTTGTCGATCATCGTGATCGCATCATGAGTTTTGGCCGCCGCCAAGAAGGCGTTGAGATCGGGCATCTCAAACGTATTCGACCCCGGCGCCTCGGTGAACAAAACGGTGCCGCCATTTGGGCGCATGAGGTCGGCGATGCCTGAACCAATCAAAGGATCATAATAGACGGTTTCCACGCCAAGCTGCTTCAAGGTCTGATCGCAGAACCGCCTGGTCGGCCAATACACATTGTCTGGGACGAGGAGCTGCAACCCCGGTCGGGCCACGGCGAGCAGCGGGACCGTCACAGCCGCCAAACCTGATGGCACAAGAACCGTGCCCGCGGCCTCTTCCAACGCGTTGATCGTGTCCACCAGCGCATCGATGGTTGGCGTGCCATTGAGGCCATAAGTGTATTTGGGTTTCAGCGGTGAATCCTCGCCGCGCGCTTCCATTGCTTCGACGCTGTCGAACAGCACGGTCGAGGCACGTACGACGGGTGGATTCACAAAGCCGTGGAAGTTGTGCGAATCGCGACCAAGATGGGATAGCTGCGTGTCGATCCCTTTGGTCGACAGGTCTGGCTTCGTATTGCGTTTTTGTTCCCCGTCAGCCACGGCTTGGTCCTTTGTTTTTGTTTCATTTTGCTGGGTTTGGGCCGTTTTTTGGCCTATCTTGAACCCCACTGTCTGAAAGCTTTTGACAGGGGAGTGGAACGTGGCACAAGGGCGGTTGTGCGCGGTCTGCCTCTTTTCCTTTTGATGTACGAGTTGGTCATGTCCTTTCCGCCCCAATCCATTGGTCGTCATCTTGGCAATCTGGCGCTGGCCTGCGCCTTGGTGAGCCTGCCTGCCAGCGTTGCGCACGCAAGTTCCACCCTCGATGATGTTTTGGCCAAGGGCTTCGTCCAATGCGGCGTTTCGGAAGGCCAACCTGGCTTTTCCAGTCAGGATGAGAATGGTGACTGGGAAGGCTTCGACGTCGAATACTGCCGTGCCATTGCGGCCGCCGTTCTCGGCGACGCCGACGCCGTCGAGTACACCTCGCTGCCAGCCTCGCAGCGGTTCGATGCATTAATCGACGGCGATATTGACTTGCTGTCGCGCAATTCGACCTGGACGATGGGACGTGAGGTCAGTCTGCCCATCAGTTTTGTCGGTGTGACCTATTATGATGGTCAGGCCTTTATGGTTCGCCAGGCGATGGGCATCACATCGGCGCTGGAACTTTCCAACACGACGATTTGTGCCAATGCGGGCACCACGACCGTGCTCAATGTCACCGACTTTTTCGACTCGCGTGGCATGCCGTTTGAGCTGGTGACGTTCGAGAATGTCGAAGAAGTCGTGGCAGCCTACGATTCGCAGCGCTGCGACGCCTACGCTCATGACACTTCGGGGCTGTTCGCGCAGCGGCTCAATCTGGTCGAGCCGGATGAGCATATCGTTTTGCCAGAAGTGATCTCCAAGGAACCGCTCAGCCCAGTTGTTCGCGCCGGAGACATTCAGTGGTTCAACGTTGCTCGCTGGGTTCTTTTTGCGATGATCAACGCCGAAGAACTGGGCCTGAACACTCAGAACGTTGCGAGCTTCCGCGATACCGATAACCCGGCCATTGCCCGCCTCGTCGGTCAATCGGGCGATTTCGGCGCGGCGCTCGGTGTGCGTCCCGACTGGGCGTTTCAGGTGATTGCGCAGGTCGGGAACTATGGCGAAGTGTTTGAACGCACCATCGGTCAGCAATCCGATCTTGGTATCGGTCGCGGCCTCAATGAGCTGTGGTCTGAAGGTGGGCTGATCTACGCGCCACCCATTCGCTAATCCCGTTTTTCTGGACCGGTCTCGATCGGCAGCTCGTCCAAACCTCCCCATTCCGCCCACGAGCCATCATAAACGCGCACATCCTTTGCGCCGCTGAGTTCCAGTGCAATCTTCAGCGTTACGGCTGAAACGCCGGACCCGCAGGACGTGATGATTGGTGTGTCGAGATCGATGTTTTGATCAGCAAACAACGCAGCCAGTGCTTCGGTCGATTTCAACCGTCCCTCTTCGATGAGATCGGTGAACGGCACGGAGCGCGCACCCGGCATATGACCGGCGCGCAGGCCGGGCCTCGGCTCAGGCATCGAACCGTCAAACCGTTCCGACGGCCGCGCATCGATAATGCTGGTGCCCTGGTCTTTCAGCGCATCAGACACGCCCCGCAAATCTGCCAGTGCTGAACCGTCCATGCGGGCTGTGAAATGGCGCGGCGAGCGATTGACCGGCTCGTCCGAGATAGGGAAACCCGCAGCTTCCCAGGCCGGAAACCCGCCATCGAGGATCATCACCGAATTGGCGCCCATCACCTTGAACATCCACCAGACCCGGGGCGCCGAAAAAAGACCAGCGCCGTCATAAATCACCAAAGTCATGCCATCGCCGACACCGAGCTTGCGCATCGCCGAGGAAAACTTGATCGGATCGGGCATCATATGTGGCAGATCGCTGGTCGGGTCGGATTGCCCATCGAGATCGAAGAAGACGGCGCCGGGAATGTGCGCCGTTTCATACTCCAAGCGACCATCACGCGGCGCACCGTCGCGCATCATCGTCGGAAGATACCAACTTGCATCGACCGGCAATATGTCGGGATGATCGAGCCGCTCGTTCAACCATTGCGGGCTCACAAAAACATCCTCACGGCGCATGGGCAACTATCCTCATTTTAAATGGCATCGACATCGGACAAACGAATACGCACACGGCGGTTCTGCTTGCCCTTATTCTCGATTTTCCGGATTTCGACTTTGCCGATCTCAAGCGTCGATTGCACGTGGGTGCCACCACAGGGCTGCAGGTCAACATCGCCAATACGGACCAGGCGAACCTTGCCGGAGCCGCGTGGCGGTTTCACGCTCATGGTTTTCACAAGGTCGGGCTGGGCATCCAACTCCGCATCGGTAATCCACTCTTGGTCAACGGTATGATCGCCGTCCACAAGCGACTGCAGTTGCGCGCTCAAAGCCTCTTTGTCGAGACCGGCATCATCAATGTCAAAGTCCAACCGTCCCTCGCCATCGCCGATCTGCCCGCCGGTGACCGGGAAGGGCAGGACAACCGACAGAAGATGCAGCGCGGTGTGAACGCGCATATAGCGGTAGCGCTGCGCCCAATCCAAATGACCGGTGACGACTTGGCCTGTCGATAGCGAACGTAATGCTTCCGGCAAGGGCTCGTCCTCTGGCCGCATGACCAGAAGCACGCTTTGCCTGTCTGGCCCATAGCGCGTCGTGTGAACGGGAAGAATCCTGCCATCGGCGAGCTCCAAATGACCCTTGTCGCCCGGCTGTCCGCCACCTTGCGGATAAAAAACACTGCGTTGGATAAGAACGCCATCCTCGTGGAGACCGGCGATGGGCAGATCTGCTGTCCTTAGATAGGCGTCGGCTTGATAGAGCGCGTCGATCATTTTTGTTCCGCTGCGTTGAAGTTCACGCTTGGTTTGATCAGACCGTGTCGGAGTTGGCAACGAACAGTCGCCCCAGCGGCGCTATGGTCGCATTCCTGTGGGAAATTCCTTCCGATTATGGTCGCTCTGCGCGGTTTTTCCGAGCGCAAAAAGCTGGCAAAGTTTTGTTGAGATTGAGATGAGCAAAAACCGGTTTTGACGCCGCCACTGATCCGATCCGAATAACGCTGCGTAATCGGAAGAGTGATAATTGGCGTTTGCGACACAGTTGGCTGTGTGATCGTCAAAACCGGTTCGATCCTGAGGTATGTTAGCGTTGTCTAACGTTTCTGATTTGGATTGAACAAACGTCGCCTGGGGTTGATTGCCGAGTGTGTATCGGATGCCACTGGATCTTTGGCGGCTAATGAGGCAGGTCGAAATGAAGGCCTGAGAAAGCTAAAAAGGTTTGGCGCGAGACCGGACCTCCTTGAAGTGAAAAAGTCCCCGGGTGACCGGGATTGAGAGATTGAGTGTGAACATTAACGCAACCCGTCAAAGCGACATGGTGTCAGGCCTGCTCGCCGAGTATGCGCTCGGTGGCCTTTCAACCCCTGCCCGGGTGCTTGTGGAAAGCCATTTGGAGCTTTCACCAAACGCCGAACGATGGCTCGACGACATTCACGCCGTTGGAGCAACGCTTGCCCGCAAGGCTGGTAAAGATGCGGTCTCCTTCGAACCGCATGTGTTTGACCAGGTCGAGCCGGTCGATTTTGAAGACGGTGCGGCTGCGCTTCAGTCGGTTTTCGCGAAGATTGATGCGCATGAGGCGTCAAATCCTGCCTCGCCAAGGGCATTGGAGCAGTTTCTCGGCATGCCGGTGGCCGATGTTCCTTGGAAAAAGGTCATTCCTGGCTTGGCGGAGTATAAGCTTCCCGATGTCGATGGCGCCGAAGTCAGCCTTCTGCGTATAGATGGCGGCAAGGGAATGCCGGTCCATACCCACCATGGCTCCGAAGTGACCCTTGTGCTGCAGGGTGGGTTCTCCGATGGTAATGGCCATTACGGTGTCGGCGACATCGCTTACGCCGATGACGATGTAAATCACAAGCCGGTGGCTGATCCTGGCGAAGTCTGCATCTGTTTCGCCGTTGTCGACGCGCCGGTGGAGCTTACTGGACCGATTGGGCGCTTGATGAACTCGTTCATCCGTTAAAAACAAGTCAGAAAATTCAAAGAAAAGGCGGTGCCGATTGAACCCGGCGCCGCCTTTTTGCGTAGAGTTCTTGGACAACGCCTTACCCCCTTTCCAATTATGTAGGACATTTTCTCATGGCCAGCCCGCTCGTCTGGATCACAGGTGCAAGTTCAGGACTTGGCCATGCCTTGGCGCTTGAAATGGCCGGCCGCGGCTATCGATTGGTGCTCACCGCACGCAAACGCGACGCGCTGGAAGAACTAAAGGCGGAAATCGCTTCCAAGCATGATGGTGCGGATGTGCATGTCGCTGAGGGCGACATCGTCGATGCCAAGCGCATGCAGGCGATCATCGAGGAGATGGAAGGCGAGGGCGGGATCGATATCGCGGTGCTGAACGCCGGAATTTACATCCCCGTTGATGCGACCAACCCGGAGCTCGACGCGTTTCACCAAACGTTCGATGTAAACCTGAAAGGCACGGCCAATTGCGTGGTGCCGCTGATCGCGATGATGAAGCCGAAGGGTAAAGGGCAGATTGCGCTTGTGGCATCGGTGGCAGGTTACTCAGGCCTGCCGATGTCGTCGGCTTACGGTGCCACCAAAGCAGGTCTGATTAATATGGCCGAGGCGCTGCGCTTTGACACCGACCGCATGGGCATAACCTTGCAGGTGATCAATCCGGGTTTTGTCGAGACGCCCGCGACGGACGACAACCCGTTTGAGATGCCTTTTGTCCTTAAAGTCGATGATGCGGCGCGCCGCATGGCCGACGGATTGGAATCAAAGCGTTTCGAGGTCACGTTCCCGAAGCGCTTCACATACCAGTTGAAGTTTCTCCGGCTGTTGCCGTTCAACGTCTACCATTGGCTCGTTTCGCGCGCGACCGGCTGGAAAGGCAAGCCGCTCGAAGACGATCCAAGCGCTTAGCGCGCGTGTTCGTAGACGACCTGCCGCACATCGATGTTGCCTGCTTTAAACCCAGCCTCGCAATAGTGCAGGTAATAGCGCCATAGACGCTGGAAGCGATCATCAAAACCAAGCGGCGCGATGGTGTCCCATTTGTTCATAAATGTGGTGCGCCACTCCCTGAGCGTGCGGGCGTAGTCGCGGCCGAAAATCAGCTCATCGCAAAGATCAAGACCAGCGGTCTTACCTAGACTGCGCAAATGAGACGGTGTCGGCAGCATCCCGCCGGGGAAGACATACTGCTGGATGAAGTCCGTCGCGCGCCGATAGTGTTCGAAATAGCGGTCCTGAATCGTGATGATCTGCAAGCCGGCCTTGCCACCAGGCTTCAAGCGCTTTTTCAACGTCTCGAAATAGGTCGGCCAATACGCCTCGCCGACGGCTTCGAACATTTCCACCGAAACGATCCGGTCAAAGGTACCTTTCTCGTCGCGATAATCCTGAAAAACGATATCGACGTGATCGGAAAGATCCTGACGTTTCATCCGCTCGGTCGCAAAGGCATGCTGTTCGTGGCTGATGGTCAGGCCGCGTACATAGGCGCCACGTTCCTGGGCCAAATACTCGGCGAAACCGCCCCAGCCACACCCGATCTCCAAGACATGATCGCCGGCCATGATGCCGGTCGCGTCAGCCAGTGCCTTGTACTTGGCGCGTTGAGCGCTCTCCAAATCGTTGGCGCCGGTCTGATAAAGCGCCGAGGAATAGGTCATCGACGGGTCGAGCCATTGCTCATAAAAGTTGTTGCCGAGATCGTAGTGGGCAGAGATGTTGCGCTGCGCCTGGCGCTTGGTGTTCCTGTGCAGCCAGTGCTTCACCCGCATTAGAAAACGCGCAATCGGGTTCCCATCGATGCGTTCGTGAATGATCCGCTCATTGTAGCAGAACAGTTCCAGGAAACGGGTGACGTCGGTTGATGACCAGTGGCCTTCAAAGAAGCTCTCAGCAACACCGATATCGCCGTGGCGGATAACATCGCCGATGAAATTGTAGGAGTGAATTTCAAGATCGGCGATTGGCTCTTTGCTTTGCCCCTCGATCCGGAAGCGCTCGCCCGATGGAAGCGTAATCGCCAGAGTTCCATGCTCCAAGCCGATAACAAATCCCAACGCGCGGCGAACAGTGCGCGGCAGGGAGCGCGTCATTTCGGCAAAATTGTCTTCCGTCAGAGGCGTGTAGTCAATCAACCGGAAAGGTTTGCCGCCGCGTTCGCGGCGTTCCGGCATCGTGCGATCAGCCATCATGTCGGTGCTCATACTCACATCCTCCTCGACTGCTTCCCCGTTAAACCGGGTCCGGCGTTTGCTGCCGATCGTTTTTTTTGGGCGCGGATTGAGGCTCCGCTGTTTCCCCATCGACCACGCTGAAGCGCGCAGGCGCAGGCGGGCGGTCTCTCAGTTTGATGCCCTTCAACCAAAGGCGCAAGGCTTCGTAGTGTATTGCGCCAACCACCTTGGCCGTCAGAAAGGGGACCCTCAGCGCCTCGGCCACAAGCGACCGCGTTGAAACAGCTATCGCCTCACCATGAAACGTCGCAGCCAAGATTGGCCCTTTCGTGTCATGCTCCAGGATGCGGATCGTCACACTGTCGCCCGGTGGCTTGAGGTTGAAATGGTAGCGCATCTCCATGTCCATCAACGGTGAAACATAGAAAAGTTTCGCCCGCGTCTGACGCAGTCCGGCAGGGCCAAGCTGGCCGGGTTCGACCTTGGCAACATAGGCGTGACGCTCACCGAACGTGTTGCGTACCTCATAGATGACGCCGACCAATTGATGGGCGTCATCATAGGCGTAGTAGACCGACAGTGGATTGAAGACGGCGCCGAGGATGCGTGGATAGCAAAGAAGCGTGATCTTCGCGGCCCGTCGCGTGAGCCCGCCCTTGGCCAGCATATCGTCGGCCCAAGGGCGCAGCGGCGATCCATCTGCCGGGCCATGATCCTTGTCGTGCACCGAGAACAAGTTCCAGCGATTGTGCGACAGAACCGGGCTTAAGCTGCCGATCTCATCCTGGCGATCAAGGTCCATGAGAACCGAGTAGACGCGATAGCCAAACCGATGGCTTTTCGGACGCATCCGTTGATGCATCACCAGCCCCGAATAGAGCGTCAGCGGTGCATCCGGCGGCAGCGTAACGGGCGGCAGCGGTATCGCGGTTTCATCATGAATGGGCGCAACGCTATTCATGTCCAAAGGCTGGGGTGCAGCCGGGCGTTCGTCAAGCAAAACCGCTGTCCAGCCTACTCTGCCGCTTGAATGGCGATGTCGTCTGCGGTTTCCAGCGGATCAATGATGCCTTGGCGCCAGGGCACGAACGCGCCCAATCCTTCGGCGGCGTCGAGTCCGGAGCGAAGCCCATCCTCGTGGAAGCCGTAACCCGTCCAGGCGCCGGCGAACCAGATCCGTCCGGAGCCTTGAACATCGGGCAGACGTCTCTGAGCAGCGAGGGCCTTAGCGTCGAACTGTGGATGATCATAGCTGGTGCGCAGGAAGGTTTTCTCTGGGTCCGGCGCCTTGGCGGGATTGAGCGTGATGAACAACGGATAGTCTTTGTCGATGTTCTGAAGCTTGTTCATCCAATAGGAAACCGAAACGCCCGCGCGCGTCTCCGCCGTGCGGCCGCTCGACATGTAATTCCAGGCCGCCCAAACCTTCTTCCGTTTGGGCATCAGCGACTCGTCGCGATGCAGATAGACATCGTTGGGTCGATATCGCACATCGGCCAGAAGCGAGCCTTCCGCGTCCGAAGCATCTTGCAACATCTCCAACGACTGGTCGGAATGCGAGGCCATGATGGCATAGTCGAAGCTGCGCGTTTCGCCGCTGCTATCAGTCACTTCCACGGTGTGACCGCGCCGGCGAACCTCCGTGACCTGGCGACCGAGAAGCACTTTGTCACCAAGCGGCTCGATGAGTTTTTTCACATAAGTGCGGCTGCCACCGCTTACCGTGCGCCACTCCGGCGGGCGGACCTCAAGCAGGCGATGATTGGCAAAAAAGCGCACGAAACTTGATGCTGGGAAGTCCATGATGTCGGCATCAGGTGTTGACCAGATCGCCGCGCCCATGGGCACCAGATAATCTTCAATGAAACCGGTCGGAAACCGCTTGGCCTTAAGGTAATCGCCCAGCGACAAACCTTCCAATGCGCCGCACTCAAGGTCAGTCAAAGCGCATGTGTTGAAGCGAAAGATCGAGCGAAGCATCAAAAGAAAGCGTGGGGAAATGAGGTTTTTGCGCTGCGCAAAAACCGCATCGAGATTGTCACCCGACCATTCCAGAGCGCCGTCGCCAACCGAAATGCCAAGGCTCATATCGCTCCATTCGGTTGCAACGCCGAGATGTGCGAACATCGCCGTGAGGTCGGGATAGTTGCGGCCATTGTAAACGATGAAGCCGGTATCGACGGCAATCTCGCGATCACCATGGTGCACGTCCACGGTTGCCGAGTGCCCGCCAGGACGAAGACGCTTCTCGTAAAGCGTGACCTCGTGCCCAGCGAAGGTTTGCAGCGCCCAAGCAGCCGCGTTGCCGGAAATGCCGGAGCCAATTACGGCGATGGATGTCATGAAGTTTCTCGATTCGTAGAGGGAAGGCGCATACTAGGCCGCGCTCGCCGTGTCACTGAGGGATTTGAAGGCTGAAAGCGCGCGCTCGCGGGCGTGCTTGTGGTCGACGATGGGCCGTGGATAGGTAGATCCGAGTTCCATGCCAGCATCACGTAGGACGGCGGTCGGCGCTTCCCAGGGCTTATGAAGGAATTTCTTCGGCAGTTTGGCGACTTCCGGCACCCACTTGCGGGTGTAGGCGCCGTCACCATCAAACTTTTCGCCTTGAAGAACCGGGTTGAAGATCCGGAAGTAAGGCGCTGCATCGGCGCCCGACCCGGCAATCCATTGCCAGCTAGCCGTATTGTTGGCCGGATCGGCATCAACCAGCGTATCCCAGAACCAGGCTTCGCCTGCCCGCCAGTCGATCAACAGGTGTTTAACTAGAAACGAGCCAACGATCATGCGCACCCGGTTGTGCATCCAGCCTGTGTGCCAAAGCTCGCGCATGCCGGCGTCGACAATCGGATAGCCCGTCTGCCCCTTTTGCCAAGATTTCAAATAGTCAGCGCCTTGACCGGCAGTGTGATCAATCCACGGAAAGCCATCGAACTTCGGTTGATGATTCTCAGTACCAAGGTTCGGATAGTGGAACAGCAGATGGTAGGAGAATTCGCGCCAAAGCAGTTCCTGGTGAAACTTGAAGATTGAGTCGCGCGGCGCGTCGGCGATCTCGGCAGCATGCCAAACTTCGCGCGGAGAGATTTCGCCAAACCGCAGATGGGGCGACAGCCTTGTAGTGGCTTCCATGCCCGGCACGTTGCGATCATCAGGGTAGCCCGCGAGCTTCTCATCCAAGAAAGAAGAGAGATTGGCCCGTGCGCCCTTGATGCCCGGCGCCCAGGTTTCACGCAGGCCACCAGCCCAATCAGGATCGGTCGGCAGAAGTCTCAGATCATCAAGCGCCAGCGTTTCGACTGAACCGCTCCAACCGGTGATCGATTTCGGCGCAGGCTTGGGTTTGGCAGGCGTGCCTGTTGCCCGCGCAGCCCGCGAAAACGGTGTGAAGACACGGTAGGGACCGCCGGACCCGGTTTCCACCGTCCAGGGCTCGCGCAGCAAGTGTGCGTTGAAGCTTTGAACGTCGAGGCCCTGAGACTTCAGATCGGCTTTGATCGCTGTGTCTTGGTCGATACCTGCGGCGGTGTAGCGCCGGTTCCAGACGACGAGCGATGCCTTGGTTTCTTCGGCCAGCGCTTTGATTTCCGATCCAGCACTGCCTGTGCGTAGGATGAGCTGAAAGCCGAGACCAGACAAATCATCCCGCAGCGCCGCCAAGGCATGGTGAAGCCACCAAAGCGATGCTCCGCCGAGCGGGCGTTGAGATTGCTGATCAAGAATATACACCGCTAGAACCGGCGCGCCCGATGACGCCGCGGCTGCCAGCGCAGGATTGTCGTCGATCCGAAGATCGTCGCGAAACCAAACAAGGGCGGGTCGATCAGAACAGGAAGAAGAAGGTTGAGTGGTCAAGGACCGCCACCATCGCAGCGTTGTGAAAAGTCCCAAACA
The DNA here is from genome assembly GCA_046290415.1 of Hyphomicrobiales bacterium. Classification (GTDB taxonomy): domain Bacteria; phylum Pseudomonadota; class Alphaproteobacteria; order Rhizobiales; family MH13; genus MH13. Next base: position 5,210 of record JBKAGN010000005.1, on the reverse strand, counting down.
TTACGCATGGCAAAGCCGCCTGGATCACCAGGCAGGCATCAATAAGCATATGATAATCAATAGGAAAAATGGCTCCCCGAGTAGGACTCGAACCTACGACCCAGCGATTAACAGTCGCTTGCTCTACCAACTGAGCTATCGGGGATCACCCAAGAGACCGGCGCTATACCAAAGGGTTTTGGGATAGGCTAGCCCTTTATCACACTTCGCCGAAAGTGTGGAGTTGGAGGCCTCGCCCGGAATCGAACCGGGGTGCAAGGATTTGCAATCCTCTGCGTAACCACTCCGCCACGAGGCCTTCTCAGCGTCGGTTAGCAAGGCGCCTACTTGCATGCAAGAGCTAACAGCGTTGATCGTGATCAATAGATGACCACAGCCAAAACGGGTTTCAACCTTGCGTAGCGCATGCGTCGGTTTGCCAGCCGAAAGATGAACAGGTTGAGGCGCTCAACCACCTTGCTTTGCCTGGGCGCGGCTTGCATAAGGTCAGCACCAAATGATCCCATGAGCCGGGCGATAAGGTGTCTGGCTTTGGAGAGGACTAAGCCATGCCCGCCACAGCCGCATCGATGACCGACCAACGCGTAAAAATGGTCGATAACCAACTGCGCACGTTTGACGTCTTTCAGTATGATGTGCTGGCCGCATTTCTTGAGATTCCCCGCGAACTTTTCGTCCCGCAGAGTAAGCGGCCATTGGCCTATAGCGATGCCGAGATTGAGATCGCCGATGGTGACGCGTTGCGCCGCATGATCCGCCCGATGCATCTGGCGCGGATGATTCAGTCGGCGGGCCTGACGCGCGACAGCGTTGTCCTCGATGTGGGATGTCTGACGGGGTATTCCTCGGCCATTCTTTCGCGCCTCTGTGGCTCCGTCGTTGCTCTCGAAACGACGGATGCGATGGTCCGGCGGGCAACGGACGCCCTGTCTGATGCAAACATCGACACGGTCGCCGTTCTGGAAGGCCCACTTGCCGAAGGCTATGCCTCCGAAGGCCCGTTCGATGCGATTCTTCTTGGCGGCGCAGTCGAAGAGGTGCCGATCCATTTGGTTTCGCAGTTGCGCGAAGACGGCATGGTCGTTGGGCCACTTGGAACCGGCGGCGCAGGACGCGCGGTATCGATCAAGCGGGACGGCGATGGCCATACGGTGTTGCCGCTTTTTAACTGCTCCGCGCCGCCGTTGCCCGGTTTCGCGCGCGAAGAGACGTTCACCTTTTAAAGCTCGTTCGGCAGTCTGAAATTTTGGCGGAACCGTTGCTCATTTGCAGCAACGGGTGGCCAAATGCTGCGCCTGTCAGGATACGGCATCACAATATGTAAGTGTCACTTGCATCGGCGAATTGAGAACCTTAACAAATCGTAAAGATTGCCGAACAGAGCCCATGATAGGCCGTGGTTCGACAAAACATCAGTTATTATCAATTGTGTGGGCGAGCGTACCGATCATGAAAAAAGCATGGCAAACCATGGCGTTGGCAGGCGTTGCGAGCGTTCTCATGGCGGTGTCCATCCCGCTTGGCGCGGCGCAAGCTGAAACCCTGGCTGGCGCGCTTGCCAGGGCCTACCAACACAACCCGGAACTGAACGCAGCACGCGCTGGTCTGCGCGCCACAGACGAGGGCGTCCCTCAGGCTCTGTCCGGTTACCGGCCGACGGTTTCAGGCAGCGCAACCACCGGACTGAGTACCACACAGAGTCGACCCAGCGGGCGACCAAACACGTCGACTGACCTGAACCCGACGACACTTGGGATCACGATCACGCAGCCGCTTTTTCGCGGCTTCCGCACCCAAAATTCCGTCGCGCAAGCAGAAGCCGGTGTCGCCGCTGCTCGTGCCGGATTACAGAACACGGAGCAGAACATCTTCGTCTCGGCGACTCAGGCCTACATGGATGTGCTCGCCGATCGTGCAATCCTGGCACTGCGCCAGCAGAATGTCGGTTTCCTCGAAGAACAAGTTCGCGCCGCTCAAGCGCGGTTCGATGTTGGCGAAGGCACGCGCACGGATATCGCCCAAGCCAATGCTCGCCGCGCGTTTGCGCTGGCGCAGGTCAGCGCCGCTCAAGCAGCTTTGACAGCTTCCAACGCCGTCTACCGGCAGGTCATTGGCACCGATCCTCGCCAACTGGTTACGCCAAGCCCGTTCACCAACGGTATTCCAAACACGCTGCAAGGCGCGCTTGACAATGCCCTGGCAACGCATCCCGCCATCGTCGCTGCCCGCGCCAATATCGATGTTGCCCAAAGCGCCGTGGCGATTGCTGAAGGTGAGCTTTTGCCGTCGGTTGACCTGGAAGGGTCGGCGCAGCGTTCGTGGGATGTCGGCGGCCCTGGCGGACCCAATGATACGTTTGCCGCGACGCTTCGCTTGAGTGTGCCGATTTATCAGGGCGGCCGCGCGACATCGGCGATCCGCCAATCGATCGAAACGCTTGGACAACGTCGCCTCGAGCTCGACGTGACGCGTGAGCAGGTACGCGCTGCCATCTACTCGGCCTTCGGCGGGCTCGAAGCCGCCCGCGCGCAGATCGCAGCTTCAAACGCCCAGGTGTCAGCTGCCCAGGTCGCGCTTGCCGGCACGATTGAGGAGCAGCGGGTCGGCCAGCGCACCACCTTGGATGTCCTCAATACCCAGGACGAGTTGATTACCGCCCGGATCGCTGAGATCAACGCTCGTCGCGATCTGGTTGTGGCGTCATACTCGTTGGCGTCAGCGCTGGGTCGGTTGTCGGCCGAGACGCTGGGTCTTCAAGTGGCCCGCTACAATCCGGTGGAGCATTATGATGAGGTACGCGACCGTTGGTATGGTCTGCGCACACCCGATGGTCGTGGTGGCGTCATCTTCGGCGATTGATCGCGGCCTCAATTCCCGCCAATAGTCGGTTAACGGCCCGTTTCCGGTCATGGTTAAGGGTTCGTTAAGCGCTTTCCCCCAGAAAATGCATATATGATTGGCGTTTGACTCGCATGGCTGTTCGCCGCGCTGTGTCATAATGCCTTCGAATCAAGTTGGTTTGCAGCTGGCGCTGCCCTCCCGGGCTCATAGGATTGAGAGCCCTCAGCGGTGAGCACAGCCAGGAACCTGGGGTAGTGGGAAGCGGTGCGCAATGTCCAAGTCTAGCGCGAATGCCGAACCTTCGATGGAAGAGATTCTGGCGTCCATTCGCCAGATCATCTCCGATGATGAGCCGGAGCAATCGGCTGACGATGAGGCCTCCGAGGACGAGGCACCCGAAGCTGAGGCTTCTGGCGACGAGCCGGAGTTGGAAAGCGCAGCGGACGAAGATATCTCCGAAGCTGACCTCGATGCCCTGTTCGCCGATCCGGCGCCGGCCGAGCCGGAACCCGCTGAAGAACCCGACGAGGATGAGGCCGACAGTTTTGCCTCAGTTGAGGCCGAGCCAGAACCCGAGCCCGAACCAGAAATGGAAATGGACGAGGATGAAGATGTCCTCGACCTTGGCGCGTTGCAGGCCGATGCCGGCGATATGGCCGATGAACTGTTCGACGTACCGGAAGACTTGGATTTCGCCGAACCTGAGCCAGAGCCCGATCCGGAACCGGTAGCAGCCGAATCTGATCCTGAGCCGGTCGTCCATGAGCCGCTTCCTGCGTCCGCGCGACTGATATCGAAGGAAACCGATGGTGCGGTTTCAGCGGCGTTTGCCGATCTGGCCTCGACCATGCTTTCCGGAAACGCGCGCACGCTTGAGGATTTGGTGCAGGATATGCTCCGCCCGATGCTGAAAAGTTGGCTCGATGAAAATCTGCCGACCATGGTGGAAAAGATGGTGCGCGAAGAGATCGAGCGCGTCGCCCGCCGCGGGCCGCGCTCCTAAATCAGCACACCGGCCAAGCCGTTCCCTCCTTCAACCATATGGTTGACAGTGCGGTTGCAGAGCGCCTTTAACGGGCGCAAGAAAACGCGCGCGCCATGACGCCCTTCGGCCAATGGCGACGCTGTGGCCCTTCCAGACCTTTGAAAACGTGACCGCTATGACGATGGAAAAAACCTTTGCGCCTGCCGACATCGAGCAGCGCATCGCCAACACTTGGGACGAAGCGAAGGCCTTCGCGGCCGGCGCCGGCAGCAAAGAAGACGCTGACACCTTCACCATCGTCATTCCGCCGCCCAACGTCACCGGCTCGCTGCACATGGGCCACGCGCTCAACAACACGCTCCAGGATATTCTAGTGCGCCAGAAGCGCATGCAGGGCTATGACGTGCTTTGGCAGCCAGGCACGGACCATGCCGGTATCGCAACGCAAATGGTCGTGGAGCGTGATCTTGCGCTTCGGCAGATCCAGCGGCGCGATCTGACGCGCGAAGAGTTCCTGAACCACGTCTGGTCGTGGAAGAACGAGTCCGGCGGCACCATCATCAACCAGCTCAAGCGCCTCGGGGCGTCATGCGACTGGTCGCGTGAACGCTTCACGATGGATGAAGGCCTGTCCAAGGCGGTATTGAAGGTCTTTGTGCAGTTGCACCGCGAAGGGCTGATTTACAAAGACAAGCGTCTGGTGAACTGGGACCCCCAGTTCGAGACCGCGATCTCCGATCTCGAAGTGGAGAACATCGAGGTCGACGGCCATATGTGGCACTTCAAGTATCCGCTGGCCGGCGGTGAGACCTATGATTATGTCGAAAAGGACTCCGAGGGGAATGTCACCCTGCGCGAGACCCGCGATTACATTTCCATCGCCACCACACGTCCGGAAACCATGCTTGGCGACGGCGCGGTTGCCGTTCATCCCTCTGACGAGCGCTATGCGCCGATCCTCGGCAAACTATGCGAAATACCGGTGGGCCCCAAAGAGCACCGCCGCCTGATCCCAATCATCACCGATGAATATCCCGACCCCGACTTCGGTTCCGGTGCGGTGAAGATCACCGGCGCACACGACTTCAACGATTATCAGGTTGCGCGGCGTAATCAGATACCGCTTTATCGACTGATGGACACCAAGGGCGCGATGCGTTCCGACGGTGAGCCTTATGCGCGCGAGGCCGAAAAAGCCAAAGCGATCTTGAATGCCGGCGGTGAGCCGGACAAAAACGAGGTCGATCTCATCAATTTGGTGCCCGATGAGTATCGCGGTCTAGACCGGTTTGATGCGCGCAAAAAAGTCATCGCCGACATCGACGCCGAAGGCTTGATGATTGAGGTTGAAGACAAGCGCATCATGCAGCCCTTTGGCGATCGC
>JBKAGN010000004.1:0-112460 GCA_046290415.1 Hyphomicrobiales bacterium | reverse complement strand
CTGCCTGATCGGCGCGACCTCAATCGTTCTTTTCCCGGCAGTGCCGAGGGCTCGTTGGCCTCGCGCCTTGCCAACCTGTTCCTGAGTGAGATCGTCGCGCGCTGCGATCTTGGCATCGACCTGCATTCAGCGGCCGTGCATCGCAAGAACCTGCCGCAAATCCGCATCTCGCCGGGCAACGCTCATCTTGAAACCCTGGCAGAGGTTTTCGGCGCGCCGGTGATCATGGAGTCGCCACTGCGCGAGGGCTCGCTGCGCGCCGCCGCGCGGGAGGTCGGCACAGACATCTTGTTGTTCGAGGCCGGCGAGGGCCTGCGGTTTGATGAAATGGCGGTGCGCGCTGGTGTGGCAGGGATTCTACGGGTCATGCGCCACATGGACATGCTGCCTGCCAAGGGCATCGCCAAGGCGCGGGCTGTGCCGCAGCGCTGCTCGGCGAGCAAATGGTTGCGAGCGCCTGCAGGCGGTCTGCTGCGCACTTACAAGGGCAATGGCGATGTCGTTGTGCGCGGCGATGTGATGGCGGCGGTCGCCGACCCGTTTGGCGAGGCGGAGCAAGAGATCAAAGCCCCTTTTCGCGGCATCGTTATCGGGCGCGCCGTGCTGCCCGTGGTCAATGAGGGAGACGCTGTGTTTCATCTTGCCCGCGTCAACTCGGTCGCCGATGCTGAGGGCGCGGTTGTCGACCTCAACGAACAGCTGGCCGACGATGCGCTGTTCGATGAGGACGAAATTATCTGACGGGTTTGCCGTTAGGAAAACGCGCTAGATGCCCCGATACCTCGCCATGGCCGAGCGCTCCAGCGCAGCGATGGTGAGCTTGTCGAGCTCCAGGGCATCGCGCAGCATTTGCAGCATGCGAAGCTCTTCCTGACGCAGCAAAAGGTCGGCCGCTGCCACCTCCACACCGCAGGCATAGGCGGTATCGCGCAGGCGTTCTGGGATCGCTTTGGCGATCGCTTTGACCACCGATTCAAGGCCGCCCTCTTCGGACAGCGCTAGGCTCGCGGTTTCGGCTGTCGCCACCAAGCGGTCGTGCGAGTAGCCGTTGAAGATCGGAAAGGAAGACACGATCTCGCCGATTTTGGCCAATTCTTCGTCTTTCATGGCCCGGTCGGAGGCCGACACCATCACCATCAACATCACAAGGGCGTCTTGAGCACTGGTATCCTGGGCGGGATTATCAGACATCGTCGATCCTTCGAGCATCTCGGCGCCATCGGGCACGTTTCCCGATCTGCCAATTGTGTTTCATCAGGTGCCAAGCTAGGAACGCCGACGCGCGCCTACAAGGTGTTCGCTGCGCACGTTTCCCTCAACCTTTGGCCAAAGGCTCGCCCATGCCGCCGCTTCTTTCCGCTCACGATCTTGATCCCGACATGCTCGACGCCGCCACACGCGCCAAGGCCTGGCCGTTCGAAGAGGCGCGCAAGCTTGTCAAGCGGATCGAGAAGTCCGGCAAGACCGATCCGGTCCTCTTCGAGACGGGCTATGGTCCCTCCGGCCTGCCGCATATCGGCACCTTTGGCGAAGTGGCGCGCACGACCATGGTGCGCCACGCCTTTCATGTGCTCACCGGTGGCAAGGTGGCAACCCGCCTGATTGCGTTCTCCGACGATATGGACGGCATGCGCAAGATCCCCGGCAATGTGCCCAATCAGGCGATGCTTGAGGAAAACATCGGCAAGCCGCTGACTGTGGTGCCCAATCCCTTTGCAACGGGCAAGGATGATGATGCCCCGAGCTTCGCCCATCACAACAACGCCAAGCTGCGGGAATTCCTCGACCGCTTCGGCTTTGACTATGAGTTTGCCTCGGCCACCGACTATTACCGGCAAGGCAAGTTCGATGCGATGCTGGTACGCACGCTGGAGCGCTATCAGAAAGTCATGGACGTGATGCTGCCGACGCTGGGGCAAGAGCGGCAGGCGACCTATTCACCCATTCTGCCGATCTCGCCGACCACGGGCCGCGTGCTCTACGTGCCGATGAAGGAAGTGAACCCCGCTGACGCCACCGTGACCTTTGAGGACGAGGACGGTCGCGACGTGACCCTGGATGTGCGTGGCGGCAACGCCAAGCTGCAATGGAAGCCTGATTTCGGCATGCGCTGGGCGGCGCTGGACGTCGATTTTGAGATGTATGGCAAGGACCACCAGACCAACACGAGCATTTACGACAAGATTTGCCGCATCCTGGGAGGCACCCCGCCGGAGCACTATGTCTACGAGCTTTTCCTGGATGATAAGGGCGAGAAAATCTCAAAAACCAAAGGCAATGGCATCACGATCGACGAGTGGCTCGCCTACGCCTCGTCAGAGAGTCTGTCGCTGTTCATGTTCCAAAAGCCGCGCACGGCCAAGCGGCTCTATTTCGATGTTATCCCGAGGGCGGTGGACGAGTATTTCCAGCATCTGAACGCCTATCCGCGCCAGGATGTGAACCAGCAGCTCGCCAACCCTGCCTATCATATCCATGCCGGCGATCCGCAGCCGGTAGAACTGCCGGTCAACTTTTCGATGCTCTTGAACCTTGCCAGCGCCGCCAACGCTCATGATGAAGACGTGCTGTGGGGTTTCATCTCGCGCTACACGGCAGGTTCGGCCAATCATGGGCTGAACAAAGGCGATAACCCCACCTTCGATGCCCTGGTCGCCTCTGCCGTGCGCTACTTTGAAGATCGCGTTGCACCGAACAAGCGCTACCGCGCGCCGAGCGAAGAAGAGCGCCGGGCCTTGCAAGATCTTGATGCAAAGCTCGCTGGCTTGGACGGTGCCGACGCCCAGACACTGCAAGGCGCGGTCTACGATGTCGGACGCGCGCATTTTCCCGACCACGACAAACCCAACAAGGACGGCACGCCTGGTGTCACGATTGCCTGGTTCGCCGCGCTCTATCAGATTTTGCTGGGCGAAGAGAAAGGCCCGCGCTTCGGATCCTTCGTGGAGCTTTACGGCGTGCCCGAAACACGCGCGTTGATTGCCAAGGCGCTTGCGGGTGAGATGGTGACCTAAGCCCGATGCCGCTGATCAAGCTGCCAAAACTGCGCAAAGGCCCCAAACTGCCCCCGATGGTGGTGGACTTTCTGGATGCGTACAACGGGCGCGACCTAGAGGGCATGCTGGCTGATGTGAGCGACGATCTGAAATTCCGGCATTATTGCGATGCGGGCGTGCTGTTCAAAGCTGAAAACAAGGCGGAGTTCGATGCGGCCTTGCGCGAAGACATGAGCGCCTTCAAGGAACGCTCCCACGCCGTGAAGACATCCATGACAATGCTTGGCAGCACGGTGCTGACAACTGAGTTCAATGCGGTCGTTGCCAAAGACCTTTTAAGCGGCTGGAAGGCTGGACATGAGATCACGCTGCCCGCAGCAGCAGAGTTCCAGTTCCGCGATGAGAAAATCGCCAACATTACGTTCCGCACCTGAACGAACTGAGCCATGATCACCGTCGCCGCCCTTTATCATTTTGCCAAGGTGCCAGACCCTGCCGCGTTGCAGGGCCCGCTGAAGGCGCTGTGCGCGGATGGAGGCGTGATGGGCTCCCTTTTGCTGGCGCCGGAGGGCATCAACGGCACGATTGCCGGGCCGCGCGCCGGGGTTGATGCGGTGCTCGTCCATATCCGTGCGCTGCCGGGCTTTGCCGACCTGGAATGGAAGGAAAGTGCGGCAAGCGACATGCCGTTCAAGCGCATGAAAGTCCGCCTGAAGCGCGAAATCGTCACCATGGGTCAGCCGGATGTCGATCCGACATGTGCGGTGGGACGCTATGTCGACCCGGTCGATTGGAACGATTTCATTACCTCCCCCGACGTCGCCGTCATCGATACCCGCAACGCTTATGAGGTGGCGATTGGCACCTTTGAAGGTGCGGTTGACCCGGGCACGCGCACCTTCGGTCAGTTCCCCAAATGGTGGGAGGAGAACGCCGAGCGCTTCCACAACAAAAAGATCGCCATGTTCTGCACCGGCGGCATTCGCTGCGAAAAATCAACCGGTTATCTCATCGGACAGGGGGTTGAGGAGGTCTATCACCTGAAAGGCGGCATTCTGAAATATCTGGAGACCGTGCCTGCGGAGGAAAGCCTGTGGCGCGGCGACTGCTTTGTGTTCGATGAGCGCGTCTCGGTCGGCCAGGGCTTGGTCGAAGGCCCGCACATACTCTGCCGCGCCTGTGGTCGCCCACTCAATGAAGACGAGCGCCATCATCCCGCCTTTGAAAAGGGCGTGCAGTGCCAGCATTGCGTCACTGAGTACACCGACAAAGACCGCGCCCGTTTCCGCCAGCGCCAACGGCAGATGGACCAAGAAGCCGCGCGCGCATCCGCCGCCGGCGCCGAGTAGCCGCTGACATGGCCTTTTGGATCGTCGCCGGTTTGGCGGCCTTTATTTTGGGCCTGTCCAAAGGCGGCATGCCGGTGGTGTCGATCCTTGCGGTGCCGCTGCTCGCGCTTTTCATGGACCCGGCGCTGGCCGCCGGCCTGCTCCTGCCGCTTTATCTGGTCGCCGACTCCTATGCGGTCTATCTGTTTCGCAAGGCCTTTTCAGTTCGCAATCTGAAAATCCTGCTGCCAGCAGCCTTCGTCGGCGTGCTGCTTGGCTACTTTGCCGTCTCGCTGGTTCCTGGCGATGCCGTCAAACTCCTGCTTGCCGCCATCGGCTTTTCCTACCTGGCCAGCGCTCTGCGGCGACGGTTCTCCAAGCACGATTTCCCGGCCCGCAAGGCCGATGTGCCGCGTGGTCTGTTTTGGGGCTCCTTGGCCGGTCTCACCAGCTATCTTGCCCATTCCGGTGGGCCGCCTTTTCAGGCCTATGTACTGCCACAGCGGCTTGAAAAGTTCGTCTATCTCGGCACCACGACGATCTTCTTTGCCACCGTGAACCTGATGAAGCTGCCGGCTTTCATCCTGGCCGGACAGATCACCTGGGACAGTGTCTCGCAATCGGTGTGGCTGGCGCCCTGCGCCCTTCTGGGCGCTTGGAGTGGCGCGCAGATCAGCCGCTGGCTGCCAGAGCCGATCTTCTTTTTGTTTGTCGAGATCGCGCTGGCGATTGTTTCGGTGAAGCTGCTTTTCGAGGTGGTCTTTCAGTAACCGACCTCGTCGGCTGTTGGCGGCCGATCCTTATTCAATCAAGCTCAACCTGTCTTTGCCGTGAAGCGCACGCGTCGCCAGATACACCAACAATCCAACCGGACCGAGCAGGAAGGTGAGAACAAGGCCAGGAACGCTCAGCCAATGCGTAATGCCGCGCCGCAGCGCATCGCGCCCGATCCAAGCGCCAACGAAAAGGTCGAACGCCAGATAGTGGGTCCATCCCAAGAGCACACCATTGGGATGGTCAAAGACGGCCATCACACCGTCAAGAGAGGTGAAGCTGGCGTTCGGTGCTGCCGCACCCAGAAAGAGGTGACCAAACAGAAACCCCGCATACAGCACGCAATAAATGACCGGATAGGAGCCGCCATGGACAAGTGTCCGGGTGACCTGCCAACGCGGCGCGAAGATGAGCATCAGCCAAGCCGGGACGACGGCCAAAGTCAGCAAAGGAAAGGCGGTCTGGTAGAGCATTGGGGGGGTATCCAGTTGATGGCAATGGGGAGGACATGTGCTGGCGATGGATATCGATCCAGCTGCAAGGGCCTTGGGTTGCCATCAAGGCGCAAATACGGTCAGGCGGGCCGGAGAACCCTTAATCCAAACTGATCTTGCCGCTGCGCGCTTTCTTCACCGCGCCGCGTTTGATCTTGCCCTCCAGCCGACGCTTTTTTGAGCCCAGCGTCGGCTTGGTCGCAATGCGCCGCTTGGGCACATGGGCTGCCTTGCGAATGACGTCAAAGAGCCGGTCGCGCGCATCCTTGCGGTTCATCTCCTGCGTGCGATGACGCTCGGCCAAGATCACCAAAACCCCGTCCTTGGTCAGACGGCTGTCACCGGAGGCAAGGATTTTCTCACGCACCTGTTCAGGCAGATTGGGTGACTGGCGCACGTCGAAACGCAACTGCACGGCGGTTGCGACCTTGTTGACGTTCTGTCCGCCTGGTCCGCTCGACCGCACAAAGCTTTCGTGCAGCTCATCATCATAGAGCGCGATGGATCGGGTGATCGGGATCTCTGCCATTACCGGCTCTCTGCAAAGGCCCAAAGGCCCCGCCCTTCGGCACGTGCTGTCGTTTCTGCCGCGCGCAAGTTGGGGTCCGCCGACGCATCGGCATAAGCCCAACCCTGTGCAACAATCAACAAAGAGAGATCCCGTTCACCCAACGTGCAGGGCGCCTCGTGATCCTCGCCGGCATCCTCGCGCAGGGTCAGGGTGCAGGACACCGACAGCCTGCCTACCAGGCGTCGCACAGCGGTACGGGCAAGGACCGAACAGGCCGGCGTGCGGCCATCCTCCAACCGGCAGATCGCGTCCGACGCCACCGCCTCTGTCCCTGCCAGGGTTACCATCCCGCGCCGTGTGCGCAGCCGGTTGGCCTCTTCAACCACGACAATGCCGAGATTAACCGGACGTGGCGGTGGCGGCGCGACAACCGGCGCCGGCAGGCGTTCCAACGTTGCGCCAGGTTCTGGCGCATGTAGGGCAGCGCCGGGGATCACCTGACGCACATCCGGAAGCGTTTCGGTGGTGACCACCGGTCCAGGCGGCGTGGCAACAGGCGAACTGTCCAATGCGGTATTGGCTGTATCCTCGCCCTCCGGCGAGCAGGCGGCGAGCACAAGCATTGCACTGGCGGTCAACCAGCGTCGGACGGTCACACGCCTACTGGCTCGCCCACACGATGCGCGCCATCCAATCGATATCCGACAGGGCAATCCTGCGATCGGGATGCTGATTGTTGAGCGAATGCAGCTCCACATGACTGTTGGTCTTGCGCTGGAGGATTTTCGCTAGAACCTCGCCGGATTTGGTGCGCACGACAACCCGGTCGTGACGGCGAACTTGCGCGCCCGGGGACACAACGATGATGTCGCCATCGCGATAAAGCGGCAGCATGGAATCGCCGGAAACCTCCAAGGCGTAGGACTGATCATCTTCCAAATCGGGAACTGGGATGGCGTCCCACCCATGGCCAGCAGGAAATCCGGCATCATCGAAGAAGCCGCCATCGCCAGCCTCGGCAAAACCGATCACCGGGACAACTTCGCTGATCCGGCGGCTTGGTCGGCCTTTCGTTTCCAGCGCACTGCCGCCAAACAGCTGGGCAAAGCTGTCGAAATTCTCCCCGGTCGCATCGAGCACCTTGAACAAGGACTCCGTCGACGGCCAGCGCGGGCGCCCATCCTGTGCAAACCGTTTGGAGCGGTTGAACGCGGTGGCATCCAATCCCGCCTGGCGCGCCAGCGCCGAGACCGAAAGGGCATGGCGGTTCGCCAATGCATCGATGGCCGACCAGATCTGGTTGTGCGACATGGTGATGGGGTCCTTGAATAGGAAAGAAGACCTATTTTTTCGTATTCTGGGCATGTGTTCCTGTCCACGTCGGTAAAATTGCATGATTTAGGAATACAACCTTAGCGGGATCATGGCCTTGGGTGCACCTCTTTGTTCCTGAAACGTTCCACTTTTCCTCAAACCTATGCAAAACCGCATCACCGAATTCCGGCTTGGGATTGACCGGTTTTCACGCGGCGCCTACGCCGTGGACGAACGAGAGAGGGCGAGGTGCGGCGTGACAACGCTGATTTTCAAGATTGAATCGGCCGATGTCTGGGGCGCGGCGGAGGCGGCAGGTATCTACACCGGAGCCCCCGTCGACAGGGCTGACGGCTTCATCCATTTTTCCGCTGGTGATCAGGTGGCCGGCACGTTGGAAAAGCATTTCGCCGGGCGCACCGGCCTGGTGTTGATTGCCTTCGACGCGGATGCCCTTGGCTCTGATCTGCATTGGGAGGTTTCGCGCGCCGGCGCTCTCTTCCCTCATCTCTATGCCGATCTGAAACCCGATCTGGCCGTTGGCGAGCGGCCGATACCCGATCCGCATGATCTCTCCGGCTTTGCCGATTGGGGGATCGAGATTTGAGCCTTGATCCTTGGCCGCTCGCGCGACGTCTTGTCTTTACCCGCCCGCCGGAGGAGGCGCACACGCTGGCGCTCAAGGGCCTGCGCAGCGGCCTCGTGCGACCGTCTGCCAAGGCCACGCAAGATCGGCCTTCCTTGAAGAGAATAGTGGCAGGTCTCTCTTTCAAAAACCCGATCGGTATGGCCGCAGGATTCGATAAGAATGGCGAAGTGCCGATGCAGGTGCTTGCGCAGGGCTGCGGCTTCACCGAGGTCGGCACCACGACGCCGCGCCCGCAGGCGGGCAATCCAAAACCGCGCGTCTTCCGATTGGTCGAAGACGAAGCGCTGATCAATCGGCTCGGCTTCAACAATAAAGGCCATGATGCCATGGCGCGGCGCCTGGAGGCACTGCCAGCCAAGGGGCGGCGTCCGGGCATCATCGGCGTCAACATCGGCGCCAACAAGGATGCCGAGGATCGCATCGCCGATTATGTGACAGGCGTTCGCAGGTTTGCCGGTCTTGGCGACTACATCACCATCAATATTTCCTCGCCCAACACACCTGGCCTGCGTGACCTTCAAGGCAAGGACGCCCTGACGCGCCTGCTGACCGAGGCCTTGGACGCGCGCGAGGTGGCGATTGCCGGTGGCGAAAAATGCCCGATTTTCGTCAAGATCGCCCCTGATCTGGACGAAGAAGGCCTCGCTGACACACTGCAGGTGATCAGCGCCAGCGCCATTGACGGCGTCATTGTGTCCAACACCACCAACGCCCGCCCCGCTTCATTGCGCTCAGCTGAAAAGAGCGAGACGGGCGGCCTGTCTGGCAAGCCGCTCTTTGAGCCGTCCACGGCGATGCTCGCCAAGGTGAAGGCTGCGCTTGGGGACAGCAAGGCGTTGATCGGTGTTGGCGGCGTGGATAGCGCAGCCTGCGCGCGCGCCAAGCTGGATGCCGGCGCCGATCTTGTTCAGCTCTACACCGGCTATGTGTTCAAAGGCCCCGGTCTCATCGGCGAAATTCTTGACGGTCTCGACAGAGCCGGCGAAGCGGCTTAATCGTCGCACAACGATAGACACAGCCCAAAAGGCTTATGAAAAAGTGGCACGTGATAGCGACGACGCGACCCCGCTGGGTGGACGCGATGCGCTCGTGGCGTACCTGGCAGGCGGCGAGAAACCTCCCTCCGCTTTCCGCATTGGTACCGAACACGAGAAATTCCCCTTTACTTTGAATGGCCATCGCCCGGTGCCCTATGCGGCCCCCGAGGGCGGCTATGGCAGCATCGAGCAACTGCTGCGCGGCATGGAAGGTCTTCTTGGCTGGGAGCCGATCCTCGACGAGGGCCGGATCATCGGCCTTGCCGACCCGACCGGCGGCGGCGCGATCAGCCTGGAACCTGGTGGGCAGTTCGAGCTCTCCGGCGCACCTTTGGAGACCTTGCACCAGACCTGTTCGGAAGTGCACGCTCACCTGGCCCAGATGCGGGAGATCGCAACGCCGCTCGGTATCGGCTTTTTGGGCCTTGGCCATGCGCCGACCTGGACGCTGGCGGAAACACCCCAAATGCCGAAATCGCGCTATGCGATCATGGCCAACTATATGCCTAAGGTCGGTACGCGTGGGCTCGACATGATGTTCCGCACCTGCACCATTCAGGTCAATCTGGACTTCAAGGACGAGGCCGACATGGTGCGCAAGATGCGCGTCGGTTTGGCGCTGCAGCCGGTGGCGACTGCGCTCTTCGCCAACTCCCCCTTCACCGACGGCAAGGTGAACGGCATGCAGTCGGCGCGCGCCGATATCTGGCTCGATACCGACAACAATCGCGCCGGGGCGTTGCCGCAGGCATTCGACGAAGGCTTCGGCTATGAGGCCTATGTCGATTGGGCGCTGGACGTGCCGATGTATTTCATCAAGCGCGGCAGCACCTATCATGATGTGACGGGTTCCAGCTTCCGCGACCTGATGGCTGGCACGCATGCGGCGGTGCCCGGCGAGACGGCAACGCTGTCGGATTGGACCAACCATCTTTCCACCCTGTTCCCGGATGTGCGTCTGAAACGCTATATCGAAATGCGCGGCGCCGATGGCGGTCCTTGGGCGCGCATCTGCGCGCTTCCCGCGCTTTGGGTTGGGTTGCTTTACGATGAGGCCGTGCTGGCCGAAGCCGAAGCGCTGGCCATGGACATGACCGCCGACGAACGGCAATCGATCCGCGAGCAGGTGCCGGTGCACGGGCTGAAGGCGCCCTTCCGTGATGGCACGGTGCAGGATTTGGCCCGCCAGATGGTTGCGCTTGCCAAAAAGGGCCTGACAACGCGTAACCGCCACAATCCCTCCGGCAATGACGAGACAATCTTCCTCTCAACTCTGGAAGAAGTGGTCGAAACTGGCCGCACGCCGGCCGACGTTCTGCTTGAGCGCTATCGCGGCAGCTGGAAGGGTGACCTGGATCGGGTGTTCAAAGAGTTCGCGTATTGATCATTTGATCGTGGATATCATCCTCGGGCTTGTTGACCCGAGGAGCCAGCCTGCGACCTCACCGCTTTGCGATCGAAAGCAAAAATTTGATGGTCGGGTGAGTTCCGGCCATGACGATGGTGGTTACAGCGCCCGCCAGCCGATATCGCGGCGGCAAAACCCATCCGGCCAATTGATGGCATCGACGGTGGCATAGGCTTTGTCGCGCGCTTGCTGCAGCGTTGCGCCACGCGCGGTCACGTTGAGCACGCGTCCCCCATTGGCACGCAACCTGCCATCCTCGTCGCGCTTGGTGCTGGCGTGAAACACCATCACATCCTCGTCCATCTGGTCAGGCAGACCAATGAACGACCCCTTTTTGTAGCTGCCCGGATAGCCCTTGGTCGCCATCACGACCGACATCACCGGATCATCATGCCAAAGGAAGTTGGCTGCTGAGGCATCGCCTTGCGCGCAGGCCATGAGAACCTGCGCAAGATCACCGGCAAAGCGCATCATCAGAACCTGGCATTCCGGATCGCCGAACCTTGTGTTGAATTCGATCAGTTGCGGCCCGTCGGCGGTGATCATCAACCCGGCAAAAAGCACGCCCTTGAATGGCATACCGCGCGCTTTCATGCCGGCGATGGCAGGCTCGATGATCTCCTTCATCGCCCGTTCGGTCATCGCCTCGCTCATCACCGGCGCCGGCGCATAAGCGCCCATACCGCCAGTGTTGGGACCGCTATCGCCGTCGCCGACCCGCTTGTGGTCCTGGGCCGCGCCGAACAGAACCGCCCGCTCGCCATCGCACAGGGCAAAGAGGCTGGCTTCCTCGCCCACCAGACAGTCCTCGATCACAACACTGGCACCGGCTTCGCCGAACGAGCCCTCGAAACAGGCAATGACCGCCTCGCGCGCTTCATCCATATCCTGCGCGACGGTCACGCCCTTACCGGCAGCCAGCCCATCGGCCTTCACCACGATCGGTGCCGACCGGTTGCCGATATAAACCAAGGCGGAGGCCTCGTCGGTGAAGTGCGCATAGGCTGCCGTCGGGATGCCCATCTCATCGCACAACGCCTTGGTGAAGGCTTTGGACCCTTCCAATTGCGCAGCCGCCTGGGTTGGCCCGAAGGCCGCCGTGCCGCTGCCTTCCAGATCATCGACCAGCCCGGCCACCAACGGCGCCTCGGGCCCAACGACCACCAGATCGATCGCCTCGATGGCGCAAAAATCGGTCACGGCCTCGAAATCCTCGATGTTGAGGTCGACCGAGCAATCGATGCCGCCATTGCCCGGCGCGCACCAAACCTCCTCGCAGCTTGGCGATCGTTGCAGCGCCCAGACCAGGGCGTGTTCGCGCCCGCCGCTGCCAATCACCAATATCCGCATCATTGAACCGCCATCGTTTGTGTGTCTTGCAAGTTGGTGCGGCGCTTGCCACATGCACAAGCGCACTTTGTCCCGATTGGGAGACCAAACATGTCCAACGCCGTCAACCGTTTCCTTGGAGGATCGCCGCTTGGCGTGTTCGTCAAGCTGCTTCTGATCTCGCTTTTGGTTGGCGTTGTTCTGTCCGCCCTGGGCCTGACGCCGCTCAGTCTGGTGGACTTCGTCGTTGATTTCTTCCAGCGCATTTGGAACCTTGGCTTCGAGGCGCTGGGCCAATTCGGCGACTGGATCCTGCTTGGCGCGACGCTGGTGATCCCGGTTTGGTTCATCATGCGGCTGCTGGACCGTTCCAACCGCTAGCCCCCATTCAGATATCTCATCATCGCCTTGTGGATAGTGGCGTGGCGCACACCCACCGCGTCATGGTCCGCCCCGTAGCCGCCGCCGATCACAGCGGCCAGCGGCAGCCCGCGCCGACGCACTTCATCGATCACGAAAAGATCGCGCCTCATCAGCCCATCGGATGAGAGGCTGAGCCGCCCCAGCTTATCTTCACGGTGCGGATCGACCCCGGCATTGTAAAACACCATGTCGGGATGAAACCCGTCCAGCGCGCGCGGGATTGCTGCGCCGATGACGTCAAGATAGGCCCCGTCGCCGGTGCCGTCCTCCAGCGCAATGTCCACGTCGCTTGCCGCTTTGGTGTCGGGATAATTGCGCGCGCCATGGACCGACAGCGTCATGACGCTTGGGTCGTCGGCAAAGATGCGCGCCGTACCGTCGCCCTGATGCACGTCCAGATCGATGATCAGCGCCGTGCTGATTTCGCGGTCGGCCTGCAACACGCGCACGGCGACGGCGACATCGTTGAACACGCAGAACCCGGCGCCCTGCTCATAGCGGGCATGGTGCGAACCGCCGGCGGTGTTGGCCGCCATGCCATGCTCCAGCGCAAGCTTGCCGGCAAGCACGGTGCCGGCGGTCGCCAGCCGCCCGCGTCGCCCGACATCGGGCGTGATCGGCAATCCGATGTCTTTCTCAATCTGGCGCGGCGCCGAGCTGTTGTTGACGCCATCCACATAGGCCGCGCTGTGAGCAAGCCGCAGCCAGCCATCGGGCGCCTCGCGCGGCTCGTGAAATCCATCGGGGACAAGACCCTCAGCGCACAGATGCTCGGCCAGCGCCCCGAACTTGCGCATCGGAAAGCGATGACCGGCGGGCAGGTCGGCCACATAGCCGGGGTGGTGCACGATGGGGAGGGATGAAGGCATCTCCGCCGATATAGGCGGGGAGATGGGTAGAGGCGAGGGGGCAACTGGTACAAGGGACCAAGGACCGAAAAAGAGGCTGAAGAATGGGCCAATACCTAACGGCCTAACCCAACAGGATTTGCCGCCACCGGAATGCCAACACCCGTCAAAGCGATCACGCACCACGACCAGGGCTGCTTTTGAACTTTGGTCAACTTGACCTTACGTTAACACGACCTTAACGTGCATTGTCAGGGGTTCAGCTGGATTGGCGGCTGATGCAGTGCGTTGCAATGACTGCATGGTGGGTAAGTGGTGCGTAGACAGAGTGAGTTGTCGGTCGGACTCGCGACCGCAGCAATGGTTATTGGTTTGGGTTTCAACGCCGAAAAGGCCCTTGCTCAGTCGGCAAGCTCTTTTGAGAACGGCGAATATTTGGCGAATGACGGGCTGGACGGAATAAACGCATCGTCCGCCTATGTCGGGGGCTTCACGGGCGCCAATACGCTCATTGTCGTGATTGATGACGGCTTTGACGTGGATCACCCGGAATTCGGCAGCCGTGTCGTCGCGATCGACGATACATCAAACCGCGGTGCGGGGGGCGGCATGCCCGAAGCGCGTCATGGGACGCACGTTGCCGGCATTGCCGCGGCGGCGCGCGACGACGTGGAGATGCACGGTGTCGCTTTTGACGCCGATCTGGCCTTTTTCACCTTCGGCAACATTGCTGGTGAAACCCTCGCCTTTCAACGCGCGTCGCAGCTGGAGGCCACGGTTATCAACAACAGCTGGGGAACGGAGTTTCCTCTGCAAACCCTCACGGACGCTGAGATCGCGCAAGGCGTCGCTAATCGAAGCCTCGTTCTCGATTTCATTGCGAACGTCTTCAGTCTGCCAGTCGGCGTGACCGTCACTGCCGCCGAAGTTGATCAGTTTGTGAACGCCATCCTCGAAGCGCAGGAAACGAGCGTCGTCGTATTTGCGAACTCAAACAATGCCGCCTTCTCCGACGTCGATATCTCGTCTGGATTGCCGTTGCTCCTGCCTGAATTAGTCCCCGGTTGGATCACTGTGGTCAACGTCGATGACAATGGGACCTTGCGCAGTGCGGCCTGCGGCCGAGGCTCTCATTTCTGCATGGCGGGACCGGGCTGGAACATTTATTCAACGTATGAAGCCGGTGGCTACGGCAGCGATAGCGGCA
The DNA here is from genome assembly GCA_046290415.1 of Hyphomicrobiales bacterium. GTDB lineage: Bacteria > Pseudomonadota > Alphaproteobacteria > Rhizobiales > MH13 > MH13. The sequence goes on along the minus strand of JBKAGN010000004.1, from coordinate 98,142 downwards.
CCTCCATGGCCAGTCCACACGTCAGCGGTGCGGTCGCTCTGGCGAGCCAGATGTTCCCGGATGCCTCGCCTGAAGAACTCGCCTATCTCGTTATGCAAACCGCTACGGATATTGGAGCCCCCGGCGTCGACGATCAATTCGGCTGGGGGTTCTTAAACCTGCAGAACTTGGCCGCAGTTGCCGATCCGTCAACGGCCCAAATGGGGCCGGTGACCCAGGTGTCCCAGATATCGACGCTCAACGCCTTCATGGATGCCATGAACAGCCAGATGGGACTGGGCGGCAGCGACCCCGGTGGAATTCAGGCTCTTGGCTTCGCCGCGCGGGACGCCTCAAGTTTGGATAATGTGTTCCCGCTGCGTGAGGCGGTGGTTCGCCGCGCTTGGCTTTCCCCGATGGGCGAATATCTCCATGTCGACAACGGTGCGACGTGGAACGGATATCAGACGCGATCCGGCGGACTTGCCTTCGGCGTGGAAATGTCGCGCGAGGAGGAATGGCGTGCTTGGCGGGTTGGTGCCGCGCTGGGGTTGTCCTACGCAGATACCGACGGGGACGACAGCGCTAGCGACGGCGAAACAACCGGGTTTCACGCTGGCGTCTACACCGGCCTGAGATCGGGTGGATGGGAGTTTGATGGGAGTCTCCAGCTCGCCTATCTGAAGCAGGATCAATCACGTTATGGCGTTGGTGGCGTAGGGGCTGTCAATCAGACGGCCAACGCTTCCTTCGACAGCGTGGCCGTGGAGACAAACACCCGTATCGGCTACGCATTCGATCTGGTCCATCAGACCACACTCACACCGTTTGTGTCGGCGGATGCCCGTGTGATGCATCATGAAGGATACACGGAAACCGGGGCTGGTGTTTTCAACTTGACCGTTGCCTCCGACACCATCGTCCAGGCTGAAATCGGCCCCGGCCTGCGCATCGAGCGCGCCTTTCAAAACGGGGGCAATTGGGAGTTCGCAGGTGCACTGGACATCTCCTACAGCTATGTGATCGGTGATCACACGCCAACCAGCCAGGCCACAATGCTTGGACGGTCGATCACCAGCCCCGGAGTAGATATCGGACGACACGTCGCGACAATCGGGACGGAATTGGTTCTTGGCAGCGCTCGAAGCGATTTGGCGGCCTCTCTTCGATACGAAGGGCGATTCCGAGAAAACGCGATGTCACATTCGCTTACCGGTTCCTTGGTGATCCCATTCTAGAGAGCGCTCGATTGGCCGTTTCGTACAGCCTGTAAAAAAGAGGCCAATTGAGGAGTTGGGCTAGTGTGCTACTCGGCTCCGGCCAAACCCCAGTCCCTGAAACGGCGCAGCACTTGGCGGAAATGCCGTTCGCTCATCGGCGTACCCCATTTCCCTTCGTCCCAATTCCGATATAGCGTCCGGCTTTTGATCGGCCGCGCAGTGGGGTGAAGGGGGAAAAGGTGAGTTTAAGCAACACGCAGGAGGGCTATGGCGCCCTCACCAAACTGTTCCATTGGCTGATCGTGATCCTGTTTGCGCTCCAATATGTGGGCGGTAACATCATGACCGACATGGCGCGCGGTGAATTGGTTCTCGGGTTAACGCAGGCCGTCTATTACAACTGGCACAAATCCTTAGGGCTCGTGGCGCTGCTCATCGCCATCCCTCGCCTCATCAACCGCAAGGTTGGGCAATTGCCCGATTGGGCACCGACCCTGTCCAAAGGCGAGCAGCGGTTCATCCACCGCGCTGAGCAGGTGCTCTACACCGCAATGTTTGTCATGCCGGTCTCCGGCTATCTCTATGTGATGGCTGGCGACTTCGGCGTGCACCTTTTCGGTGTCTGGCGACTGCCAAACCCTATCGGCAAGTGGGAGGAGCTCGCCTTCATCGCCAAATGGGTCCACATCATCTCCGGCTATGTGCTCCTGGCGGCCATCATCGGTCATGTCGGTCTTGTGCTGCGCCATCAGCTCTTCCTCAAAGACGGGCTCTTGATGCGCATGCTGCCGCAGAAAAAATCCTGAGCCGCTGCCGCATCTGAAATGACAGGACGGCCCGCGACACAGGCCGAGGATTTCCCGGTCACTCACCGCTCGGTGTTTGCGATCGCCGCGCCGATGACGCTGGCGTTCATCTCCACGCCGCTGGTTGGCCTTGCCGACACCTGGACCATCGGGCAACTCGGCGATGCTGCCCTCATCGGCGCCATTGCCGTTGGCGGCATCATTTTCGACATTCTGTTCACCACCATGAACTTTCTGCGCTCTGGCACCACCGGCCTCGTCGCGCAGGCTTTCGGTGCAGGGCGCAAGCGCGAGGAAGCGGCCATCTTCCTCCGGGCCCTGATCCTGGCCGTTGGCATTGGCGTGCTGGCCATTTTGCTCCAGACCCCTATCCTACAAGCGAGCTTGTGGTTTATCGGCGGGACGGAGCGCGTGCAGGAGGCGGTGGTCGTCTATTTCTCGGTGCGCGTGCTCGCGGCACCGCTCACCCTTTCCAACTATTCGGTGCTCGGCTACTTTTTGGGCCGCGGCGAGGCCATGACCGGTCTGGCGCTGCAGACGGTGCTCAACCTCACCAACATCGCCCTCAACATCCTGTTTGTGCTGGTGTTCGATTGGGGCGTGGCGGGCGTGGCCTTTGCCAGCGTGCTTGGCGAACTGGCTGCGTTGCTGCTTGGGCTGCTGCTGGTCTGGCTGCGACTTAGAAAAACCCCTTGGCCAACCCGCGCCGAAGTGTTCGACCGCGCCGAACTGATCCGCATGATGGGCGTCAACCGCGACATCATGATCCGCTCGTTCGCGCTGCTTTTCGCGTTCGCCACCTTCACCCGGCTGTCGGCGCAGCAGGGCGAGGTGATGCTGGCGGCCAACGCGATCCTGGAAAAATACTTCCTGCTGGCCGGCTATTTTTTGGATGGCATCGCCACCGCCGCGGAGCAGTTGGCCGGCCGCGCCGTGGGCGCCAGGCGCCGCGCGCCCTTCGCCCGAGCGGTCAAGCTGTGCGCCCTCTGGTCAGCGGTGCTGGCGGGTCTTGCCACCCTGTTCTTTTTGCTCGTCGGCGGGCCGGTGCTCGATTTCATGACGCCGGCAGAGGACGTGCGCGCGCTGGGCCGCGAGTTCCTGATCTTTGCCGCCCTCACCCCAGTTGTCGGGGTCGGGGCGTTTCTCATGGACGGGGTCTATATCGGCGCCACCTGGTCGCGTGACATGCGCAACATGATGCTCGCCTCGCTGGCGCTTTTTTTGTTGGCGGCGTACGCGCTGACCCCGGCGATGGGCAACACCGGGCTTTGGCTGAGCTTCCTGTTGTTCCTCGGCGTTCGCGGTATCACCCTTGGGCTTATTCTGCCGCGGCGGATGGATCAGACCTTTTCGGGCGACCAATCCCCGGCCACCATCTGAACAGCCGTTAGAGCGGCCACCGCTGCCGTGTCGGCGCGCAGAATGCGGGGGCCTAAAGCGATCGGTTTGGCGAAGGGCGCAGCGAGAAGCTGCTCGCGCTCGGCAGGCGAGAATCCACCCTCCGGACCGACCAGAACGGCCTTGGGTTTGTCGCGACTAACCTCGAGTATTCTGGTCGGAGTCGCGACTTCGGCATGCTCGTCGCACCAGAATACCACCCTATTCTGGTCCCAAGTCGCGACTAAATCGGCCAAATTCTGCACAGATTTTAGGCAGGGCACGGCGAGCACACCGCACTGCTCGGCCGCCTCGATGATGTTGGCTTCCAGCTTATCGGCACGCAGTTTTGGGCTCTGCGTGTGCTCGGTGATCACCGGTTGGATGGCGCCCGCGCCCATCTCCACCGCCTTCTGGACCATCCAGTCCATGCGCTCTTTTTTCAGCGGCGCAAACAGAAACCAAAGATCGTTCAGCGGCGTTTGCGGGCGGGTTTGGGATAGCACCCTAAGCGTACCGGCCCGCTTGCTCTGCCGGGTGACCTCAACCCGCCATTCGCCGTCTTTTCCGTTGAAAGCCAGAAGCTTAGCGCCCGTCTCCATGCGCAGAACCGTCAGCAGATAATGCGCATGCGCTTCCGACAAGGGATGCTCTGCGCCCTCATGAAGATCATGCGCCACGAACAACCGCTGGCTTTTGAAATCAATCCTGGGGGGCATTGTCGCGCGGCCCTTGCTCCGAATCCTTGGGCGCGGCAGGGTGCAAAAATGAGTGAAACCCCGTCGAACGCGCCGGAATACTCCGTCAGCGAGATTTCCTCCGCCGTCAAGCGCACCGTCGAGGATGCGTTCGGCTATGTGCGGGTGCGCGGCGAGTTGGGGCGCGTCAGCCGCCCGGCATCGGGCCATATCTACACCGATCTGAAAGACGATCGCGCGGTGCTCTCCTCCGTCATGTGGAAGGGCACCGCGCAAAAGCTGACCTTCAAGCCCGAAGAGGGTTTGGAGGTGATCGCGACCGGCCGCATGACCACCTTTCCCGGGCAGTCGCGCTACCAGCTAGTGATCGACCGGATTGAGCCCGCCGGCGTCGGCGCGCTGATGAAGCTGCTGGACGAGCGCCGCAAAAAGCTCGCCGCCGAGGGACTCTTTGCTGAGGAACGCAAGCAGCTTTTGCCGTTTTTGCCCAAGGTTGTCGGCGTGGTGACGTCACCGTCCGGCGCCGTGATCCGTGATATTTTGCACCGTCTGTCCGACCGCACCCCGGCTCATGTATTGGTTTGGCCGGTGCGGGTGCAGGGCGAGACCAGCGCCAAGGAGGTGGCCGCCGCCATCAAGGGTTTCAACGCGCTGGAGCCCGGTGGAGCGATCCCCCAGCCGGATGTTCTGATCGTCGCGCGTGGCGGCGGCTCCATCGAAGATCTGTGGGGCTTCAACGAGGAGATCGTTGCCCGCGCGGCGGCAGAAAGCCTGATCCCGCTGGTCTCAGCGGTCGGTCATGAAACCGATTGGACGCTGATCGATTACGCTGCGGATGTGCGCGCGCCGACGCCGACGGGCGCCGCGGAGATGGTGGTGCCGGTGAAGGCCGATCTGGTGCTTACCGTGGATGATTTGGCGCGGCGGCTGACAGCCTCGGCGCTGCGGGGCGTGGAAACCCGCCGCCGTGATCTGCGCGCGCTCACCCGCGCGCTTCCCCAACCTGACGCCCTTCTGACCACGCCGCGCCAGCGGCTGGACCAGGCCAGTTTGCGCCTCGGTCAGGCCCTCACGCGGGGAACCATGACCCAGCGTGGGAAACTGGATCGCGTGGCTGGACGGCTCACGCCACGCCTCATCACCCAGGGCCTTGCCGAGCGACGCCAGTCCGTTCACGTCCAAAGCGATAAGCTCGCCCGCGCCCTCGATCAGCGCCGCCAGCGGCAGAAAGACCGCCTGGCCAATCTTGGCAGCCGGGTTTCACCGCGTGCCGTCCAGCGGCTGGTGGGCGAGGGCAGGCGTAGCCTCGGCCAATTGGATGCCCGTATGCTGCGCGCGATTGGCCAGCACTTTGATGCGCGGAAAAACCAAATTGCCCAACGCGCCAAGCTGCTCGACGCTTTCAATTACCGCCGGGTGCTGGATCGCGGCTTTGCGGTGATCCGCGATACTGCCGGCACGCCCTTGCGACAGGTTGCTCAGCTTGATGCCGTCGGTGCGGTACAGATCGAACTGGCTGATGGCACTCGTAAAGCTGTTGTTGGTGAGACTACAGGTGGCCCGCCACCCAAGGCTTCAAAGTCCAAAGCGGCCAAACCCAAGCGCGTGGTCGATGCCCGCCCAGCGCCCAAACAGGAAAGCTTGTTTGATTGAGCCGATTTGCCTTTGAGAACAACACATTCCGTTTTTGGATTGGCTCAAGAACTGAACGATTGTCCGCAATTTGGGTGATTAGGGCTCGGTCAGGGCAAGTCTACGTCACTTCTAAAGGTACAGGTGGGCAGATGAAGCTATCGGTTCATTCTGCAAAAGACGGCGATCCAAAATCCCAATTTGTTTGTCAGTTTGGTTTCACAAGAGAGTACCGAAATAAACATGCAGGTTCTCTTCACCCAGTTCATAATTCGCACGTATTCCGATGGAAACGTACGCAAGCAGTCGGTCAGGCACATGTAGTTGCTAGACTCTTTTTTCCGACGAAGTATCTAACTGATTCCAAGCCGGTCCCGCCGATAATCAGCAAGAAGGAGCACGAGTTTTACGAACCTGCACCTGCTGGAAATTCGATACTAATTCAGCTTATTGCATTGCCGAAATCTGAAAACAAAGATGCTATCTGGCAAGCCCATGAACCGGCCAATACAATCCTACAGATGCCACTTGGGACAGCTGAACAATGCGTTGTTGCGCGGCAAGAAGTAAACATCACCCCAGATTTGCCGCTTGATAAGTCTATAAAAGTACCCTTTGAATTAAGAAATGCCTTAATCCAGTCGCTGGAAACTGGAAAAGTCACCAAAGATCTGGGTGGGTTTTTTCATTCAGAACCAAGAGACTATGGCTGTATCGATATCACCTAAATTTCCGGCCTCCCGATGATTCTGCGTTTAAATGATGTTGGACGAACCGAAGCGATGTGATGTTGGTCAAACCGAGGCCGACGCCTTCGAAGTTAATCGTCTACATGGCCTAAAGCTCGAGACAATCATCCATCAGCAAGCGTGCTATTGCCAGTTTCGGTAGTAGGGAGACAAGTCCCGCTTCTCACGTGGATTGGGGGCGATGGCCCGCAGCTCCTCGCGGGAAAACCAGCGCGCTCCTACAAGCTCTGTCGTGTTTCACACCTCCGCTGCCGTACTTTCCACATCAAGATGCATGACGATTGATGGTTCGAAGGCAGCATTTGGCGGTCTACTCCGTGTCGATTTTGACGACAGCGGTCAATTTGAGCGGGAAGGAGCCATGGGCAAAGTAATCTCCGCATTGTTCCTCCTCGCGCTGATCCCGACCGGCCTGATCATCAACGGCTTTTATCAGAAGCACCACCAGTGCGTCCGCCTGCCCAATGGCGTCATCGTCGCCTACGAAGCCTACATGAATTTTTGGCGGCCTTACTTCTTGCCGGATGTAGTTGTGCGCGACCCAGAGGGTGAAATTCTTAGTCGAGGTAATGACGAGACATTGTATTTCTCGCAAACGACCACCTACTGGATCGACTATGAGCGTGATCCAGAAGATCCGTCAGGCCAGAGCGCAACAAGCCTTGTCTATCACCCTGATCATGGTCTGGTCCGGGGGCCGAACAATCGCGTTCTGCGACGGCAGCTTATCGAGGGGGCGGGCCCCTTGCTGGAAGAGGGCGAGCGGATCAGCAATACAAATGTCGCAGGCATTCTGCGGTTCTTACGCGATGTCGAAGACTACGCGTCGCGCGATTGCCACATGCCGCTCATCAGTTTTGAACCGTCTCACCCATGACAGGACTGCATCACCCCCTGGATAATCATCCAGTAGCACGCGGGCGGTGGCGAGTTTTGGTGGGATAGACATCAGCCCGGTGTCACAGGGGTTAGCAGCAGGCTCTGAGCTATAAGCTGCTACCCACGCACATAGGCCGGCTCTTTCCATTCTCGATCAAACCTGCAAAGCCTTTTCAGGTCAGACATCAGGACGTTCGAGGATTCCGCAGCCTTGGATCAAGCAAATTCAACCAGCCCTGAGAGCAAGACAGGCGCCGTTCTTTTCGCCGACGTATCTGGCAGCACTCCGCTTTACCAAAAAGTGGGCAACCAACAGGCGGCCGGCATTATCGGCGCTTTTCTGGAGTGCCTGAAGGCCATCGTTGCACGTCACGGCGGAACCTTCGTGAAGTCCGCTGGCGACGACATATTGTGTTGGTTTTCCCTACCCAATGACGCTCATTTGGCCGCCTATGAGATGATCCAGGCCACCGGCGAGGGCGGCCTTAAGGTGCATGCGGGCCTGGAGTCGGGTTCGTTTGTTTGCCTCGACAACGACATTTTCGGCGACTGTGTGAACGCTGCAGCCAGGTTGTGCGCGCTGTCCAATCCAGGAGAGGTGCTGGTTGGCGAGGCGTCTTTCAGACGCCTGGCTCTGGCAAGCAAACGATACTATGTCAGCATCCCGCCTCTTCGTTTGAAGGGACGGCGCGAAGCGTCGCGCGTCTACTCGTTGCAGATTGAAGGCGATGGGGATCGAACCCAGATTCTCGATCAGGGTCACAAGCAAAATGCCGCGCCCAAAGCCGTGATCGACTATGAAGGGCGGCGTTGGGAGATAAGTGAAAGCGTGCCCCTGAGTGTTGGGCGTCTGCCCGAGAACGCCCTTCAGGTGCTCGTTCAGACGGTCTCTCGACAGCATGCGACGATCCGGCTGGCAAACGGCCTTGTGGAGTTCGAAGACCACAGCTCGTCAGGAAGTCTGGTGGTGAGCCAGTCTGGCGAACAAATGGCTGTGCTGCGCCGAACCGTCGTCCTCAGCGGTGTTGGAACGATAGCCTTGGGTGTGAAGTCCGACGACCCGCACGCGCCCCGCCTGTTCTACGAGATTGCTGCGCCTTGAGATGCCTCATTGGTGACAGGCACTTCACACCCCCAAACAGTCATCCAGCGTGATATCGCGGGCCAGCGCCTCGCGTTCAAAGCCCATAGTCAGGGTCGACGGGAAGGGGCAGGGTTGCGAGGCCTTGTAGGTGATGCGGCCAAGCGGGATGCTCGCCGACCTTTTGCCCGCGCGTTTTTTGGTGCAAACCAAGGCGGAACGCAGCCGGCGCCGAACCCCGCGTGCAACACGCCTGCGACGGAATGATCCTTGATGCCTGTGCCGATGAAAAGCTTTGTGATCGCGGTTGGCCGTCAAGCGGTTGACGTCGAATGCCCCGACGATCTCGCCGCAACGCTACACCAGGTTTACGGCGATCGCACCGTTTCGGAACCCGAAACGCGCCATTCACTTTCCATCGAACCGGTCGATAGCGGCGTGGACGGCCTGTTTGAGCTTTCCGACAGTTTCGGTTCCTTTTCCTCGGGCATGCAGCGGTCAGAGGTAATCCCATTCGCTGTCGAGGCGCTGACCCGGATCGCCGTTTACTCGGAACGCGACCGGCTCGCGCTGAAGGCTGATCTTCTGATCAAGGACGGCCATCCCGTGGTGGTTGCCGACACCGGCGGTCCCGGGCGAGCAATCACCACGGTTTGGCTTTCTGGGACCTCTTTCACGTATGGCGGCTCGGACTGGGTCCTGATCGACCCGGATGGTTCGGCTGTGCTGGCACAACAACGCGCTGTCATGCTTGATGCCTGGGTGTCACGGCATGCATCGAGGTTTCCGTTCTTACGCAATGCCGAGACCCATGGCACGGCCCACCGCGCAATCGCGATGGTGCCACACGATCGGCAACGTCACCCGGTCTCTGACACACCACTTTTCCTGTTTCCCCATTTCGAAGAAGGGGCGCAGTTTCTGGCCTCTATGATTGGCCCGGACGAATGTGCTGTAAGGTTGAGCCAGTGTCTGCTCAACAGCCCCAATTTTGACGGTGGGGGGCTCGATCACGTGGTCGCATTGTCGAAGCAAAGTCACGGCGTGTCGGTGAGGTTTGGCGCGCCCGACCAGCTGGACCAGCTTCAGGCCATCGCCGCCGCCGTTATCGATAGCGGTCTGCCGCCTGAGAAGTTGCTGAAATTGGCCAACGCGATGACGTCGATGGGGACGAACCGGCAAACAGCCATTTCCGTTCCACCCAAGGCAACGCCCACGCGCGGCAAGAAACGCCTGACCATCGGGATGGCCACCTTCGATGATTATGATGGCGTCTACTTCACGCTGCAGTCTTTGCGCCTCCATCACGCGCAGGTCGTTGAAGAGGCCGAACTGATCGTCGTCGACAACAATCCAACCGGCGCCTGCGCCCAAGCGCTCAAAAAGTTGGAGGTCTCGATCCCGAATTTCAGATACGTGCCGCACAGCGACAACACCGGTCCATCGGGAGCGAAAGACCGGATCTTTCAAGAAGCCACCGGTGACTACGTTCTGGCCATGGATTGCCATGTGCTGCTGGCGCCTGGCTCTCTGGCGCGTCTTGATGACTATCTGCACAAGAACCCAGAAACCGGGGATCTGCTTCAAGGACCGATGATCAGGGGCGATCTGAGATCGGTGTACACCCACTGGGATCCAATATGGCGGAAGGGAATGTTCGGCATCTGGGCCGAGGATCAGCGCGGTGTCGATCCCGATCTACCGCCCTTCGATATTCCGATGCAGGGAAGCGGATTGTTTGCTTGCCGCCGCGACGCCTGGCCGGGCTTCAACCCGCTTTTCAGAGGATTTGGCGGCGAAGAAGGTTATATGCACGAGAAAATTCGTCAGAATGGCGGGCGGACGTTGTGCCTGCCCTTCTTTCGATGGCTGCACCGGTTTGCGCGCCCAATGGGGGTTCCCTATCGAATGGTCTGGGAGGATCGGCTCCGCAACTATCTGATCGGATTTCAGGAACTAGGACTTCCGACCGAGCCCATTGTTGACCATTTCAACGAGTTGATCGGCGACGCGATCACACAAGATGTTTTGGAGGCTGTCAAAAACGAGTTCACGAATGACGCCCGATCAGAGCGGCAAGTCTGCCATGGACCCTGAAGACATCATGCGTGGCTTCTGCGCTGTGCTCGATAGCTGTGAGACGCGCCCACGCACCGAACTCCATGCCCAGCACCTGATCATGCTCGAGCGACTGTGTCGCCATGCGCGCGACACAACGGATTTCTACGCTGATCGGTTGAGGCCATTGTTCGGTGCTGCCGATGACATTCGATGGGAGGCCTGGAACGACATCCCGCCGCTATCAAGGACCGATCTTCTCCAGGAGTTCGACGCTCTGAAGAGCAAGAAAGTACCCGACAACTTCGGCGGGTTGGTGCTCAAGAAGTCGTCCGGGTCAACCGGCCAGCCGGTGCAAGCCCTTTGGACCGATACCCAGAACCTGGCAACCCAATGCGTTATTCGTCGACTGCACCGGTGGCACGCGATCGATCCTGGCGAACTTCTCCTAAGGTTTTCCCCAGCGCCATTATCGGCCGGAATGGCAGAAACAGAAGAGTCTTATTGGGGGGCTGTGTACAAGGCACTCAATCAGCCTGGCCGCTTGGTCAATATCAACACCCATTTGCCGACGCAGCACGTCGTTGAACGGCTGGAAGCCTTGAAGCCACGGCACATTATCGCAAGGCCACGTGAGATGCTCGCAGTCGCAAACGTCTACCGTGACCGCAGGACCCGGCCAAACTTCCACCTGAAGAGCCTGCGCGCTTATGGCGAGTTGCGGACGTCAATCATCGACAAGCAATTGAAGGACATGTTCGGCGTTCGACCGATCTCAAACTACACCAGTGAAGAGGTCGGGCACATTGCGATGGAGTGCCCCAACTGCTGGCAGTATCACGTCGTTGACGAAATGGTCCGTGTGGACGTTGTTGACGACCGTCTTCGACCTGTGGATGCCGGGAACGTGGGCCGTATCCTCACCACGCCATTGTACAGTTATGCCATGCCGCTCCTTCGCTATGAGTTGGGAGATGACGTAAGACTCGCACAGCGAGCGTGCCAACGCTCACAAAGCGTCGATCTGTCAGAAGTCATCGGGCGCCATGGAGACCTGTTCCATCATCCAGATGGTGGCCGGTTTCGACCAACCAACGCCATGCTAACCAAGGTGGGGCTCAGTCTTGCGGCCTTGGGCATTCAGATGGTGCAGCAAAAGGCCACGTCTTTTGTCATTCGGTACCAGGCGTCCTCGGCTCCATCGAAACCTGCTCTGAAGGCAGCAGTCTCCGAAATACGGGAGGCCTTCGGGTTTGACATCACCCTGAGACTCGAACGGGTTTTTGAAATTCCGACCAAATCCAATGGGAAGCGGCAAGACTTCGTTTGCGAGTTGGAAACGAAGTCCAGCAACCAGATATAAGGGTTCAGATCAGCGTCGTGAACGGTTTGCGCTTGCGCAATAACTCTATCTTACGAGCCTTCAGCGGGGGTGGTCGATGCTGTAACCCCAGGCGCTGCTGCCACTGTCGTCTCAAACAAGAAATCCAAAGACGGAACAGCCGGATCGTCCTGACGGTGCCGGTTGATCAGGGAGTTTGGTCGGCCCAGATACACCCGAAGGCCTGCCCAGACTTCGGCCTCATCATCCCCAAGGCGGCCCTCGGCGAAAAGCGCCAAAGGCTGGTTAAAACTGTCGAGGCTGAACTGGTACTCCGCGCCGGCTGCTCCAATAAAATCTTCCTGAATGTAGCGCACGCCCGCGTAGAGGCGAAGATCCTCGGTCGGATAATAGGCAAGGTTGGCAATCGAGAAGAACCCCTCCTCGACATCATCACCGCCTTCCATGCCGACGATGGCCTCGAGGCTGAACTGGCCAAAATAGGCGGCGGCTTCCAGACCGCCGGCAAGATGCGTGTAGTCGTTGGTGTCCAAATCCACGCTGGTCACGCTGCCATAAAGGCCAACAAGACCAATGGCCGGGTCGCGCCAAAACAAGTGCGCGCCGCCGCCGACATACCCGCCATCGTCACCAAATCCCGCCAGTCCGTCGATCTGGAAACCCGTGCTGTGGGTGATCGGGAAGGAGATAGCTCCTTCGACAAACCCCGATCCGGTGTCTTCGATGGCACCGCCGCCGATGGCGAACTTGGCATTGATGTCCGATACGGCGGGAAGGCCAGGCTGTACGCCAAAGGTTTCAAGATCGGACGCTGAAGCCGCGCCAACCCCGAAGACGCACACCAAGATCGTTGTCCAGGATGCAGTTGTTTTTAACTCGTACGCCATGACCCCTTACAGCCCGCGTTTTTTACTCGAGCGGGCACCTTTCTTAGGTTGTTAACGGTTTCTTAATGCCAAAACGAACCATCGGCAATCTGGGAGACCGTCAAGCGGCCCCAACGGGAGGAATTACCATGCTTCGTTGCTGGATTGTCACAGCCTGTCCGTCGTGAGTTTTGCACATCGTGTTCGGCTGGCCGGTATCGGCGTGCCTTGCCCTTAGGGGCGCGAATGTGCCGGCGTTCGGTCCAAATAATCATCCAACAGCGCCCGGGCGATGGCCAGCTTCGGCGGGATTGAGAGCAGCCCGGTATCGCGTGGATTGGGTGCTATCTGCCGCAGTTCCTCTTGTGAGAACCAGCGCGCTTCGGCGAGCTCCGCCTCGTCCAGCGTGATGTCGCGGGCCAGCGCCTCGCCCTCAAAACCCATCATCAGCGTCGATGGAAACGGCCAGGGCTGCGAAGCTTTGTAGGTGATGCGGCCAAGCGGTATGCCGGCCTCCTCCAGAACTTCACGACGCACCGCATCCTCCAATGTTTCACCAGGCTCGACGAACCCCGCCAGACACGAGAACATGCCCGCCGCGAATTTCTCCTGGCGGCCCATCAAAACGTCGCCGGTTTTCGGATCGACCACATTCATGATCACCACCGGATCGGTGCGCGGAAAATGCATCGTGTCGCAGCTATCGCAGCGCCGTCGCCACCCGGCCTGCTCGTTGCGCGTGCTACCGCCGCATTTCGCGCAGAACTGGTGGCGCAGATGCCAGCCGGTCAGCGAAGCGGCTTCGGCTAGAAGCCCGAGATGATGGTCCAGAATGTCGAACGTTTCGGCAAAAGGGCGCAACGGTTGTTGGGCGGGTGGCGTGGTGGCCAGGCCGCCGACATCGTCCGTGCCCTCGCTGGCCATCAGCGTGTAGGCATAGACCGGTCCGTCAGCATCCTCGCCGCAATAGACCCGAGTTTCCGGATCGATTTCAGAGGAAAGGGCCGCGTGGTACATGCCGTTCGGGCCGTGATCGCCTTCCACCAAAGCCGCGCCGTCAAACAGGATAAACCTGGCTCTGGCTTCTTGGCTTTCATGAGAGGCGGAGATGCCGGTCGCCATGGCGGTCGGTGCGACCGCCGGAAAAGCCGGTTTTGGCGGAGAGTTCGACGCGTGGCAGGCTGGCGAAAAGGGCGGCGACGCTGCTCATGCGGACCACCCAAGACCGGTGCGCACATCCAGCGCCCAATCGGGCAACGCATCGAGCGGTTCTGCTTCACCCACACCCCAGATCGGGCCAGGCCAGGCAGCATCACCCTCGAAGCGCGCAACGATATGCACGTGCAGCTGGCGGACCATGTTGCCCAGCGAGGCAACATTGAGCTTGTCACACCCGGTTGCCTGGCGCAGCGCCAGCGAGGCGGCGCGCACATCGTCCATGACGCGTGTCTCATCATCGGGCGCAAGATCCACCAGATCGGCAAGACCGGCGCGCTGCGGGATGAGGATCAGCCATGGGAAGCGCGCGTCACGGGACACACGCAAGAGGCTCATCTCGGTTTGGCAAAGGGGAAGGCTGTCGGCGGCGAGGCGCTCGTCGAGGTAGAAATGGGTCATTGGCGCTCTCTAACAGGTTCATGCCCGCCGTCCACCATGGATTACTGGACAAAGGCGGTCAGGATGACGATATAGAAGGCGGGAGGCTGGCGGCGGACGAGCCGCTCGCCAACCGGGTCAGGTCCGGAAGGAAGCAGCCCCAACGAGTTTTCCGGTTCGGGTTGCCGTTCCAGTCTCCCACCCTCATTCGCTCCGACCATTTGGCTGAGGACTGCCGGGCACGCATGGCCGATATCCAGACATCCGCCGACCGCGACCCAGGCTACCGGGTCCTCGCCCGCAAATACCGACCCGCGACATTCGATGATCTGATCGGCCAGGAGCCGATGGTGCAGACTTTGCGCAACGCGTTCGAGATCGGCCGCATCGCCCAAGCCTATATTCTGACCGGTGTGCGCGGGGTCGGCAAAACCACGACGGCGCGCATCCTTGCCCGTGGGCTCAATTTTCAGACCGAGGCCGGTGATGGCGCGCCGACCGTTGATCTGCCCAAGCTGGGCGATCAAATGGGCATCCACTGCGAAGCGATCATGGAAGGCCGCCATGTCGACGTGATCGAGATGGATGCCGCTAGCCACAATGGCGTCGGCGACATTCGCGAGATCACCGATGCGGCGCGCTATTCGCCGGTATCCGCGCGCTTCAAAGTGTACCTGCTTGATGAGGTGCACATGCTCTCCACGGCGGCGTTCAACGCCCTGCTGAAGACGCTTGAAGAGCCGCCCGACCATGTGAAGTTTATCTTCGCCACCACCGAGATCGGCAAGGTGCCGGTGACCATCCTCTCGCGCTGCCAACGGTTCGATCTGCGCCGTGTGGACGTGCCGCTGATGATGACGCACCTCTCCAAAATCACCGAGGCTGAGGGAGCGTCCGCCGAGGAAGATGCCATTCGTCTGATTGCGCGGGCGTCGGAAGGCTCGGTGCGTGATGGGCTGTCATTGCTCGACCAGGCCATCGCCCACACCGGCGCCGGGCAAGACACGCCGATCACGGCGGAGTCGCTGCATGATTTGCTGAATCTCGCCGACCAGGCCGCAACGCTCTCCCTGTTCGAGGCAGTGATGAAGGGCGATAGCCAGGCCGCGCTCGGCCAGCTGGCCGAGGCCTATGGCCGCGGCACAGATCCGGCTGGCCTGATCGCTGATCTGGCGGAGATCGTGCACGCTGCGACCCGCGCCAAGGTGATGCCCGATCACCCCTCCGATGCGTTGACCGGTGACAATCAGGCCCGCCTTTCCGAAATGGCCAAAGACCTGTCGGTGAAAGTGCTTTCGCGCGCTTGGCAGATGCTACTCAAAGGCCTGGATGAACTGTCCCGCGCGCCTAAGCCGTTGATCGCCGCAGAGATGATCCTGGTGCGGCTTTGCTATGTTGCCGATCTGCCGACGCCCGATGAGGCCATCAAGGCACTGGGCGAGGGCACATCAACGCCTGCCTCCGCGCCCCAGCCCTCGGCTCCATCAACGCCCAATGGTGGCGGCGCGCGCGCGTCACTGGCCTTGGCGCCGCAAAGTGAAGCGCCGGCACCTCAGCCACAGGTGAAAGCAAACCCTCCGCCGGTGGCGGTGGCGCTGCGCGACCTGGATGCGTTGATTGCGCTGGCCGAAAAGAACAACAACCGCGCGCTGCCACCGCTGATCCGCGCCTACATCCGCCCGGTCTCGTTTGGCGAAAACCAGCTGGAAATCGGCCTTGCCGCTGGCGCGCCGCAGGCTTTTGTTGGCGATCTGGCCGAGGCACTGAAAAGCTGGACTGGCGCCCGTTGGATGATCTCTGTGAACAGCCAGGCCGATGCCCAGACGCTCAACGAACTGGCTGCCGAACGTGAGGTGGCCAAGAAGGCCGATGCCAGCCAGCACCCCACCGTGCAGGCGATCTTGCAGGCCTTTCCCGGCGCAACCATCACCGGCGTGCGTAGCATCAAGCCGCAGGATGACGTGGTTGAAGACGCTGCCGAAGCACCCGATATCGACGATACACCTAGCGACACAGATGACGAGGAAGACCCGCCATGGACATCATGAAAATGATGAAGCAAGCCAAGGACATGCAGGACAAGATGCAGACCATGCAGGCTGAGATGGCCGACGAGGCCATCGACGGCACGGCAGGTGGCGGCATGGTCACGGTCACCTTGACCGGCAAGGGCGAGCTGAAGGGCATGAAGATCGACCCGTCGCTGCTGGTGCCCGACGATGTTGAGATTTTGGAAGATCTGCTGATCGCCGCGCACAATGATGCGAAAATGAAGGCCGACCAGTTAATGGCCGAAAAGACGCAAAGCATGATGTCCGGCCTCGGCTTGCCGCCAGGCATGAAACTGCCGGGGATGTAAGAAGCAATGTCAGCAAAAGTTGCAGACTTTTGCGCTCGCGACAGCGCGTCATGAGAAAAGCGTTCGATAACCAATGAGCGATCATACCGTCGGTCCAGAAATCGAACGTCTTATTCAGCTGCTCGCCAAGCTCCCCGGACTCGGCCCGCGTTCGGCCCGCCGTGCGGCCCTGCACCTTGTTAAACGCAAAGACCAGCTTCTCGGGCCTCTGGCCGAGGCGATGGCGGTCGCGCGCGACAATGTCATGGAGTGCGAACGCTGCGGGAACATCGACACCGTCAGCCCCTGCACGGTGTGCACCGACCCGCGCCGCGAGGATGCGGTGCTGGTGGTGGTGGAGGATGTCTCCGACCTCTGGGCGCTGGAGCGCGCCAAGGCGAGCAGGGGCCGCTACCATGTGCTGGGCGGCGTGCTCTCGCCGCTTGACGGCGTCGGGCCGGATGACCTCTCGATCGAGCAGCTGGTCCAGCGCGCTGCCGCGCCAGATGTGCGCGAGGTGATCTTGGCCATTAACGCCACGGTGGAGGGGCAGTCGACGGCCTATTATCTCACCGACCGACTGGTGAATTGCGGCGTCTCCGTAACCCGCCTCGCCCACGGCGTGCCGGTGGGTGGCGAGCTGGATTATCTGGATGAGGGCACGTTGGCCGCTGCCATGAAGGCTAGGACGCAGGTGGAAGTGTAACGGTCTCTCATCATAGCCGCGTCAAGCCCGGCTATAACGAATGAGATATCGATGCCGTCATGACCGCCCTCGAGGCGGTCATCCAATACTCTAGCACCACCGCAAGCCCAGAACGCATAAGCCAAATAGTCGGGTCGGAGGCGAGGACTTCTGGCTATGATGACCAAAAAAATAGAATGCCTAGGAAAAGAACGGATCGTCAGCGTCTTTCAATGCGCAGATGTTGCCGTCGGGGTCGAGAAATGTGCCGGTGGTACCCCAGTCATACACATTGATCTCAACGGAAACGCCTTTGCTTTCCAACAGGCGGGCGGCGGCCTCAACATCTTTGACATTGAACCGCAGTTTGGTCGGGTTCTCGCTGACCGATTTGGCCTTTGTAGGCGTGTCTTGGTTCGCAACGCCCTCGGTCTCGACCATCAAATAGCCGTCGCCAAAGCGCAGGCAGACGAGCCCTGGTTTTTCGAACCAGACAGGAAGACCAAGCGTGTCGCGATAGAAGGCGGCGCACGCATCGAAGTGCTCTGTGAAAAGGATAATGCCGTGGCATTGAACGAGGTCTGAGAAAGTTTTGCTCATGTCATTCCCCGGCCAATGGCAGTCTTGGCTCTTCGCGTTCCACCGCAGCCTTCTCTCGCCCTCCCGCGTCGGGAGCGACATCGAGATTGCCGATCCGGTCGCCGCGTTTGGTGATCTTGCCGGTTGAGGTTTGTATCTGCTCGATGTCGCGCTGGGCCTGGCCGAAATGGGTGGCAAGCTTGGCGACGCGATCATCAAGCCGGGTTATGTCGTCCACCAAGCGCCCGACCTCATCTTGAATGAGATGGGCTTGTTCGCGCAGGCGGGCGTCCCGCAAAACAGCCTGCACCACCTGAATGGAAAGCGTCAGCAGCGAGGGCGAGACGATCACCACGCGTTGCCGGGCGGCCTTTTGCACCACATCTTCAAACTTCTCGTGCAGATCGGCGAAGATCGATTCCGATGGCACGAACATGAACGCCGTTTCGTGGGTCTCGCCGGGCAAAAAATATTTCGCGGCAATGTCCTGCACATGTTTGCCGACATCCTGGCGAAAGCGCTGCGCCGCCTGTTGGGCGATCCGGTCCTCGGGGGCATCGCGAAACGCGTTCCAGCCCTCCATCGGAAACTTGGCGTCGATCACCAGGCTCGGCGCGCCATTGGGCAGATAGATCACGCAGTCGGGCCGCTTGCCGTTGGTGAGCGTATGCTGAAACGAATAGGCGCCGCGCGGCAGGGCATCCTGCACAATGGCTTCCATGCGTCCTTGGCCGAAGGCGCCGCGGGTTTGTTTGTCGGCGAGGATCGACTGAAGCGCGACGACACCTTGCGACAGCTCGGTGATGTTCTTCTGCGCCGTGTCGATGGCCGCCAGCCGTTCATGCAACGATCGCAGGGTTTCGTGAGTCTGGTTGGTCTGCTGGCTCATCGACTGGCCAAGCCGATGGCCCAGCCCGTCCATACGCTCCGACATGACGCGGGCGAGCTCCGCCTGCCGGTTGCCGAGCATCTCGGTCATGGACTGCACCCGGCCTGTCAGTTCGGCCTGCGTGCTGGCCATGGTCGAAAGTTGCTGGGTGAGTTCGGCTTTTTCCGCGTTGGCTTTGGCTTCGATCTCGGCTGTGCGCCGTTTCAGGCGCGCGGTCGCCGTCCACGCCCATAGGACGAGCAGCGCCAACACCGCGCCAACGCCCCACAGAAGCATGGCGAGCGTGATGGGCGTGCCTTGAACGGTGAACAGAATGGTCTCGAAGGTGAGGTCCAAAACAAGAATCTTTGGTCGAATCGGGTCCGTTACGACCCTAGATCAAAGCGCGAACAAACGCCATGGTGGAGGGCGGGAAGAAGGCTTGGACAGCGCTTGGTCGGTGCTCGGCTTGACCCGCCGCCGCCTCGCCCTTAAGTGCCCTGCATGGCTATTCGCGAGATATTGGTGATCCCTGACAAGCGGCTGCGCGAGGTTTCCAAACCGGTGACCGAGATCACCGATGAGGTGCGCACGCTGGTCAAAGACATGTACGAGACGATGTACGATGCGCCAGGCATTGGTCTGGCCGCGATCCAGGTCGGCGTGCCGCTGCGGGTGGTCACCACCGATTGCTCGCCGCGTGAGGAAGAAGCCGAGCCGCTGACCCTCATCAACCCGGAGATTCTCGATCTATCCGGTGAGGACGTGCCCTATGAAGAGGGCTGCCTGTCGATCCCAGACTATTACGACGAGGTTGTGCGCCCGGCCCAAGCGCGTGTGCGCTTCATGGATTTGGACGGCAAGATGCAGGAGATGGAGGTCGACGGCCTGCTCTCCACCTGCATCCAGCACGAGGTGGATCATCTCGATGGCAAGCTGTTCATCGACTATCTGTCGACGCTGAAGCGCTCGCGCGTGATGACCAAATTCAAGAAAGCCGCGCGGCTGCGCGAAAAGGCAGCCGCCGTCGGATAAGCCGGGCGAGGTCTGTCTAGCTGACGGCCGTCACGCGGAAATCATCGACCTGCGGCATCTGCGCTTCGCCCTCACGGCGTGCCGGCTGCGGCTCGTCGATCGGCTCATAAGGGCGGATGCGCGCCTCGATACGCGGCCAGTCGCTGGTGCGCAGCACGGCAATCTCATAGGCCGCCTGTAGCTTCATCCAAAGTTCCGGCTTTGTGTCGAAGTAGGCCGACAGGCGCATCGCCGTGTCCGCCGTGATCGCCCGTTGCCCGGCCACAATCGCCGCAATGCGGCTCACCGGCACGTCGATATCGCGCGCCAGGCGGTTCTGGCTGATGCCAAGTGGTTTCAGGAACTCCTCCAACAGGAGGACGCCTGGGTGAATGCAGGATGGATTGTCTGTCGTGTGCTCGCTCATGTCCCCACCCTATTCCCTACGCCGGGATAGGACAAAGAGAATAGCAGGTGTTGATGAATTGTTAAGGTTAATGGCGGGGCTGCATTTTTGCCGGAGTTTCCTTAGCCATGACAGCATCACCGCAGGCTGGTCAGCAGCGCCTCCATGACCTCCAGATGCTCGGCTTCTTCATCGCCTTCGGCGACGCCGAGCGCCGCCCGCTCGAACATGGCGGACAGCTGGGCGGTAAGGGGGGCGAGCGGAAGTTCGCGGATGGCGCCGGCCTCCATCGCTGCCTGAAGCCCAAGCCGCAGCGAGTCTGCTGACGTCTCGCGGTCGATGGCATCCAACGTCAGTCGGCCGAGGATCGCCGGGCCGTCGAGCAATAACAGCCGCACGCGTCCGGGCGCCCGCATCGCTTCCATGTAGGCTCGGCTGCCGAGCATCAGCGCATCAATGGCGTCCTTTGGCTCGCGCGTCGCGCTTTCGGTGATGTCGCGTTCCACAGCTTCGTATTCGGCGCGCACCACGGCCAGGAACAAAGCCGCCTTGTCGTCAAAATGGTGGTAAAGCGCGCCGCGCGTCACGCCGGCTTTTTTGACGATTTCTGGCGTTGCGGTTTCCGCATACCCCTTCTCGACGAACAGCGCGCGGGCCGCGCCAATCAGCGCTTCCCGGGTGGCTTTGGTGCGCGCGGCATTGGACCGGCGATCATTTTTTTCTTGCATACATGCAGCCTGTATGTTTATAGGAAAGATACATGCAGATTGTATGTTTTATCGAGAAAGGAGACAAGCCATGAAAAGCACCCAGTACTATCCTGTTGTTCAAACCTTCGATGTCGCCGGAACGGTCGCGTTCTACGTGGAAAATTTCGGTTTCAAACCAACGTTCGAGAGCGACTGGTATTGCCATCTACAGTCCAGCGAGGATGAGAAGGTGAATATCGCCGTGCTGCACGGCGACCATGAAACGATCCCGCAGGAGGGGCGCGGCACCGTTGCCGGTCTGATCCTGAACTTCGAGGTCGAGGACCCCGACGCTGTCTACGCGCGCGCGCAGAAAGCCGGACTGCCGATCCTCAAAACGCTGCGCGATGAACCGTTTGGCCAGCGCCACTTTATCACCAAAGACCCCAACGGTGTGCTGATCGATGTGATCAAGCCGATCCCGCCCTCGCCGGAGTTCCTGGCGCAGTACGCCGCTGAGGCTGTTCCGGCCTGAGGGCAGCATCCCCGACACGGTGTTTCTGGCAGTCGCCCGAGGGTGGCTGCCAAACACGTCATTCATACAATTACGCATGAATTCATTGTCACCCTGCAGGGATACATGCGTTTTTGTATCAGAAAAGTGCGAATTTTGGCAATTTCGTCGGGATGGGTGACAATTTAAGGAAGGGTCAAACGGCGCTTGCGGCGCCACCACCAGAGGTTACCCTCCATGTTGAATGTTACCGATCCCCATTCTCGAGGCTTCGCCCGCCTGACAGGATTGTTCTACCTGATCATCGTCGTCGCGGGCGTCTTTTCCATCGCCTATGTGCCGTCCGTCCTGCTTGTGCCCGGCAGTCCAGGAGAAACGCTCGCCAACATTGCGCAACAGCGCGGCCTGTTTCACCTCGGCCTGCTCGGCGATGCGGTCCTGATGGCGGCGGAGATCATGGTCACGGCCATGCTGTACTTCATGTTTCGTGGCGTCAACGACGTGATCGCTTTGGCGGCGGCCATGGCGCGCTTTGCCATGGTCGCGGTCATGGCGGCCATGCTGTTCTTTCAGGCCGGCACCATGATGGCCCTCGATCGTCCCGACCTTCTTGCTGGGCTTGGCGATGGCAGCGCGCAGGCCGTGGCTGCCTTGATGCTGCATCTCCACGGGTCGGGCGTTGCGATCTGGCAGATCTTTTTCACCATGCATCTCGTTTTACTGGGCTGGCTGGTGATGCGGTCCGGCTGCTATCCCAGACTGCTCGGCTATGGTCTCATGCTCGGCGCGTTCGGCTACCTGACCGACACCGTCGCTCAGCATCTCTATCCGGACGTTGCCTGGCTAGAAATGCTTCGCATCGGCCTTCTGGCCATTGTCACCCTGTCCGAGATCGGCTTCGCACTGTGGCTGACCTTTATTGGCCCGCGCCAGCACAGCCTTCAAAGTTAGGCGGAACCTTGCGACATCGCTCATCGTTGACCTTGCCCGCTTGAAGGGGTGTCACCGGTCAAGAAACGGGTGACCCTCTCGCGCACAGATGCATGGTGCCCAAGCAGCAAGTGCCCGCCGTTTGGCAGCTCCCTATAAGCCGCATTCGGCAAGCGTTCGGCGATATAGCCGCCGATACCAACTGGGTTCATGCGGTCATCTCGGGTGTGCACCACCAACGCAGGCGCGGTGATTGTCGCCAGCGCATAATCAATGTCAGGATTGACAGCCGCGCCCTCGTTGTTGAGGCCAGGCAGTCGCTGTGAGGCTGGCAGGAATCCGTCGATCAGCGCGTCGACAAAACGCCGCTCTTCGTCACTTGCGGTAGCCAGAAGATCGCCCCGCGCGTCGAACGCCGCTTGCAGCTGAGAACGCGCACCATAGGAAAGAAGCCAGTACAGTGCATCGTTGCCGAGCAACGCCGAATAGACCCAAGTTGGAATTGGGCGGCCTCCAATATCAGGGGAAAATGGGGTGATCGGAGCAGAAGACAGAAGAATGAGCTTGCCTGTTCGTCGTGGAAAAAGCGCGGCAAACCGCAATGCTGGCGGGACACCGCCCGACATCGCCAAGAGGTTCGCGCGCTCAATATCAAGGGCATCCATAAGATCGGCCAAGGCCTCAGCCTGCGCGCTCGTTGTAGCATCCTGCGGGAGCGCGCTGCGCAGATAACCAAAGCGCGAAACGCTGATGTACCGATAGCCATCCGGCCCGATTGCGTTGGCCAACAAGGTTCCTTGATCAAAGCCCCCGCCCGCGCCATGCAAGACCAGGACCGCTGGGCCCTGCCCCCATTCGGCATACTCCAGTGTGCCATGGCGTGTTTCGATAAGACGGCTGGACGCTTCCAGGATTGCAATGCGCGCATCGGTCTGGCGACCAGCCATCCAGACGGCGAGAACGAGACCGACAATCAGAACGCCAGCCGCAAAGACAAGCCACTTCATACCGCTTTGACCTTTTTGAGCCGCCTACTCCGCTGCCAGCATCGTCTCATCGAACGCGGCGGCGATGAGTTCGCGTGTGTAAGGCTCTTTGGGGTTGTCAAAGATTTCCTCGCGCGTGCCCGATTCCACGACCTTGCCATCCTTCATCACCAGAATGCGGTGGGACAGAGCCCGGACGACTTTGAGGTCGTGCGAAATAAACAGATAGGCCAGATTGTGCTTCTTCTGGATGTCGCGCAGCAGGTCCACGACCTGCGCCTGAACGCTCATATCGAGCGCTGAGGTTGGCTCATCAAGCAGGATCACGCGGGGCTTCAGCACAAGCGCGCGGGCAATCGAGATGCGCTGGCGCTGCCCGCCGGAAAACTCGTGCGGATAGCGAAAACGCGTTTCTGGGTCGAGACCCACCTCTTCCAGCGCCGCGATGATCTCGCGGTCGCGCTCCAGATAGCCCATCTTCGGGTGATGGATCAGCAGCCCCTCTTCGATGATGTCCGACACCGACATGCGCGGAGAGAGGGAGCCGAACGGGTCCTGAAACACCACCTGAAGCTCGCTGCGCAGCGGCCGCATCTGTTTTGTGCCATAGCCGGTGATGTCCATGTCTTTGAAGCGGATCGCACCTTTGGATTCCGTCAGCCGCAGCAGGGCCAAGCCCAGCGTTGTCTTGCCGGAACCGGACTCGCCAACAATGCCCAGCGTCTCGCCTTGGCGGATGGTGAGGTCAACGCCATTGACCGCCTTGATGTGATCAACAGTGCGGCGCAGAACGCCCTTTTTGACGGGGAACCAGACTTTGAGGTCATCAGCGGCGAGCGTGATGTCCTCGTCCGGCTCGCCCAGCGGCGCACCGGAAGGTTCGGTGGAAAGCAGCATCTGCGTGTAAGGGTGTTTGGGCTTGGCGAAAACGTCGGTTACGAGGCCGTGCTCAACGATCTTACCGCCCTGCATGACGTTCACGGTTTTCGCCAGCCGACGGACAATGCCAAGGTCGTGGGTGATGAACAGCATCGCCATGCCAAGCTCCTGCTGAAGCTCAACGAGTAGCCGCAGGATTTGCGCCTGAACCGTGACGTCGAGCGCCGTGGTCGGTTCATCGGCGATCAGCAGTTTGGGCGTGTTGGCAAGCGCCATCGCGATCATTACACGCTGGCGCTGGCCGCCGGAGAGCTGGTGCGGATAGCTGCGCAAACGGCTTTCCGGGTCGCGGATGCCGACCCGATCGAGCAGTTCCAGCGTGCGTACACGGGCGGCCTCATCGCGCATGCCTTGATGGACTTTCAGCACCTCACCCACTTGCCGCTCCACACTGTGTAGCGGGTTGAGCGAGGACATCGGCTCCTGAAAGATCATCGAGATTTCATTGCCGCGCACCGAGCGTAATTGCTTGTCATCGGCCCCCAGAAGCTCCTGGCCGTCGAACTGGATCGAGCCGGAGGGATGCGAGGCCGCGGGGTAAGGCAAAAGCTGCAGGACCGAGAGCGCGGACACCGACTTGCCGGACCCGGACTCGCCGACCAGCGCGACCGTTTCACCCATGGCAACATCGAAAGAGACGCGATCGACGACCGTGTTGACCTCATCGCCGGAGCGGAAGGCCACCGACAGGTCCTTCACTTCGAGCAGCGGCGCCATCTAGCCCTCAACCTTTCGCGGATCGAAGGCATCGCGCACCGCCTCGCCAATGAAAATGAGCAGCGAGAGCATGATCGAAATGGTCATGAAGCCGGTAAGCCCCAGCCACGGCGCATTGCGGTTTTCTTTGCCCTGCGCCAGCAACTCACCAAGCGAAGGCGCATCGCCCTGCAGACCGAGCCCCAGAAAGTCGAGCGCAGTCAGCGTGGTGATCGAGCCGGATAGAATAAACGGCAAGAAGGTCACTGTCGCCACCATCGCGTTGGGCAGGATGTGGCGGAACATGATCCGCATATCCGACAGCCCCAGTGCCCGCGCCGCGCGCACATATTCAAGGTTGCGCCCGCGCAGGAACTCCGCCCGCACCAGGCCCACAAGCGCAACCCAACTGAAGAGCAGCAGGATGAACAGCAGCGTCCAGAAACCGGGCACGAAGAAAGCCGAGAAGATGAGGAGCAGATAGAGTGAGGGGATGGACGTCCAAATCTCGATGAAGCGTTGGAACAGAAGATCGGTCCAGCCGCCGAAATAACCCTGCACCGCACCTGCCGCGATGCCAATGACCGAGGAGATGGTGGTTAGCGTCAGGCCAAAGAGCACGGACAGCCGGAAGCCGTAGATGAGCCGGGCCAGAACATCACGGCCCTGATCGTCGGTACCGAGCCAATGGTAGCCGCTAGGCCCGCAATAGGCGTCCTCGGACCCCTCGGGAAGATTGGCGCAAGCCTCTTCCCTCTCCAGCATCCAGGTCGGCGCAATGGGATAGGGCATCTGCGAGGCATAGGAGCGCGTCGTGTGATCGTAGCGGATCGGCGCGTGGATCATCCAGCCATTGGCCTCGATTTCTTCGCGGATGAACGGGTCGTAGTAGCGGGTGATGGCGTAGAAGCCGCCGAACTTTTCCTCCGGATAATCGACCAAAACCGGAAACAAAAGCTCCCCTTTGTAGGAGACGATCAGCGGGCGCTCATTGGCAACCAACTCGGCAAAGAGAGTGAGAAGAAACAGTGCCAGGAAAATCCAAAGCGACCACCAGCCACGCCGGTTGGCTTTGAAATTGTTGAGGCGGCGCACATTGAGCGGCGACAGGCCTTTGCGCTTCATCTGCACCGGCGCATCGCTCGCGGCAGGCTCCACATCGACGTCCATAGCGGGGTTGCGCGCGTCCATCAGGTTCGCCGCGCTTCGAAGTCGATGCGTGGATCGACCCACATATAGACGAGGTCCGAAAGCAACGCGACGATGAGGCCCATCAGCGAGAAGATATAGAGCGTGCCGAACACGACGGGATAATCACGCCCAAAAATGCTCTCAAAACCGAGCAGACCAAGCCCATCAAGCGAAAAGATCGTCTCGATCAGCAGGGCGCCGGTGAAAAACGCGGAAATGAAGGCGCCCGGGAAACCGGCGATGATGATCAGCATCGCGTTGCGAAAAACGTGGCCGTAAAGCACCGTGCGTTCGTCCAAGCCTTTGGCGCGCGCGGTGGTCACATATTGCTTGCGGATCTCATCAAGGAACGAGTTCTTGGTGAGCAGTGTCGTGGTCGCAAAGGCGCCCACGGCCATCGCGATCAAGGGCAGAGTGAGATGCCAGAAGTAATCCAGGATCTTTTGCCACCAGGAGAGCTGATCCCAGTTCTCTGAGGTTAGGCCCGTGAGCGGGAAGAGGTCCCAGAACGATCCGCCGGCAAAGAGGACGATCAGCAGGATCGCGAACAGAAACCCGGGTATCGCGTAGCCGACGATCACCACGGCGCTCGTCCAGATATCAAAGCGCGTGCCGTCTTTGACCGCCTTAGCGATTCCCAGTGGAATGGAAATGCCGTAAGAAAGCAGCGTCATCCAAAGCCCGAGCGATATCGAAACCGGCAGCTTCTCGATGATGAGATCAATGACCTCCACGTCGCGAAAATAGCTCTCGCCAAAATCGAAACGCGCATAGTTCCAGATCATCAGCGCGAAGCGTTCCAGCGGCGGCTTGTCGAACCCAAATTGGCGCTCAAGCTCGGCGATGAACTCCGGATCGAGTCCCTGCGCGCCGCGATAGACGCTGCCATCCTCGCCGCTGAAATCTTGCTCCTGACCGGAAAAGTCGCCGCTGCCGCCGGTGAAGCGCTCGGTCGCGCTGACATCTGTGCCTTGAAGCTGGGCAATCACCCGCTCGATCGGGCCGCCCGGCGCAAACTGAACCACCGCGAACGATAGCGCCATGATGCCCAGGATCGTGGGCACCATCAAGAGAACGCGGCGGATGATATAGGCGAGCATTGGGTCTTAGCTCTCCATCCACCAGTGCGTTTCAACCGGCAGCGCGTAGCGCGGCTTCGTCTCCGGGCGTTGGATCGTTGCTTCATGGGCCACCCAGTCGCCGGGCGAGTACCATTGCGGCATCCAATAATGGTAGGGTCGCAGCACACGGTCGAGCGCGCTCATGATGAGGTAGTTCTCTTCCAGCGTTTCGGCCTGCTCGACCTTTTCAATCAGGGCATCCACCACCGGATGGGCAATGCCTGCGGGATTGCGGCTGCCCGGAATTTCGGCGGCCTGCGAACCCAGCAGCGCCCGCAACCCACTGCCGGGCACAAGGCTGGGCGGAATGTTCTGGATGACGACATCAAACTCGAACGTATTGGTGAGCAATGCCAGTTGAGCCGGATCAACATTGCGCGTGGTTGCGTTGATGCCAAGCAGCGCAAGGTTTTGCGCATGCGGCGTAAAAAGCCGCTCGAAGGCCGATGAGAGATAGAGAAACTCGATGCTCAGCTGCTCGCCATCTGCGTTGAGCAGCCGGTCGCCTTCGCGCCGCCAGCCGGCTTCATCGAGCAGTTGAGCAGCCTCGCGCAGGAGCCGCCTATCGGCCTGGCTAGTGGCGTCGCTGACCGGGGGCACATAGGGCTCCTCGAACACCTGCGGAAGAAGCTGGTCGCGGAAGGGTGCGAGGATCGCAAGTTCCTCCTCGCTCGGCAGACCCTCGGCCATGTAGGGCGCATTCTGAAACATCGATTTGGTGCGCTCGAACAGACCAAACTGCAGGTTTTGGTTGGTCCACTCGAAATTGTAGGCAAGGCTGATCGCCTTGCGCACGCGCCAGTCGGAGAACTTTGCAAGGCGGGTGTTGTAGAACAGACCCTGTGCGCCCGATGGCGCCTCGCTCAGGATCGTCGACTGCACAACCTCGCCGGAGCGCACGCGCGGGAAATCATAGCCGGTCGCCCAGATGCGCGAGAAATTCTCAAAGCGCAGGTTCATGTCGCCGGCCTTGAAGGCTTCAAAAGCGACATCCCGGTCGCGGTAGAAATTGATCCGAATGGTGTCGAAATTGAACTGCCCACGCGCGAACGGCATGTCGGCTGCCCAATAGTCTGGCACCCGCTCATAAGCGACAAAACGGTTCTGCTCGTAGTCGGCCAAGCGATAGGGCCCCGAGCCAAGAACCGGCTCCTGAATGCTCGCAGTGAAATCGCGCCCTTCCCAGAAAGCCTGCGAGAACACCGGCACCGATGCTAATGTAAGGTGAGCCGTGCGTGAGCGTTCCGGCGAGAGGGTGAAGCGGATCAGATCATCCTCGAGCTCCTCGGCGCTCTCGACAAAGCGGATAGCCGACTGACGAAAATCAGGATGGCCGTCGGCCATCAGGGTATTGTACGACCAGACGACATCGTTTGCCGTCAGCGCGCTGCCATCGTGAAAACGAGCCTCCGGGCGCAGCTTGAAATCGTAGGTCAGGCCATCGTCGGAGTATTCCACCCATTCGGCAAGCAGGCCGTAGACTGAGTCCACCTCATCGCCAGTGCCGGCCATCAGCGTATCGAAGGTCAGTTCCACGCGCACCGGGCCATCGCCCTGCAGCACATAGCCGTTGAGCGTATTCACGGTCTCAAAGCTCTGATTGAAAATGCGTGTGCGCGGCCGATAGATCAGCGCGCCCCCCTTGGGCGCATCCAGATTGACATGGGGGAAGTGTTCATAGTCCTGCGGCAGCGCAAGCGTGCCGAAACCGACAAGCCCATGGCTGCGCGTGACGCCCGTCTGGGCAAAGGCGGAAAGGGGAAGCGCTGATGCGGCGGCGAGCCCGCCGGTCGCTTTCAACACGGTGCGGCGGGTCACCGAGCGCGAGATGAGATTGGGCGTTTTCAGGCTCATTCGTCGGCCTCCCCGGTAATCGCGGCGCGTTCTTCATCGTACCACCAGATGGTCGGAAATCCGATCGCGTAGGTGGGCAGGTTATCAGGATGGTCAAACCGGTCCCAGCGGGCGACGCGCGCCGCCGGCAACCCCCAGCCTGGGATCACGTAGTGGTTCCAAAGCAGCACACGGTCCAACGCCCGTGTTGCGACTTCAAGCGCGTCGCGGTCCTCAGCAAAAATGATCCGTTCGATCAGCGCGTCTACCGCCTCATCGGCAACACCTGCTGTGTTGCGCGAACCCTCGATCTGCGCCGCGTTCGAGCCGAAGAAGTCGCGCTGCTCATTGCCTGGCGATGTCGATTGCACCCAACCGGAATAGATCATGTCGTAGTCGCGCGAGCGCTCGCGGTTGGTGTATTGCGAGGAGTCGGCGATGCGTACCACCAACTCGATACCCACCAGTTCCAGCGATTGCGCGAGCTGGTTGGCCGCTGGTTCTTGAGTCGGACCATTGAGGAGCAGTTCGATAACCACTGGCGCGCCAGACGTATCGCGCATCACCCGGCGGGTGGGATCGGAGTGCAGACCGATGGCAACCAGAATGCGGTGAAGCAACCCTGTGCCCGCCTGTTCCGGATCGACCTCTTCGCGCACCGTCCAGCCACCGGCTTCAAACAGCTCCAACGCGGTGCGGATGTTCTCGCGCCGATCGTCCGGCGTTGCGTTCTCCGGATTGAAGTAGGGGGTGGTGAACACCTCCTCAGGGATCATAATACCGTCTTCGCGTAACTCTTCCAACAAAGCCAGTTCCGCGCCTTCCGGCACGCCCGAGCTCGCCAGCTCGTCAAGGCCAGTGAAGTAGCTGTCATATTGCCGATAGCTGTCGAAAAACAGACCACGGTTGATCGCCTGAAAGTCGAACACATAGTTCATCGCCCGGCGGATGTTGCGGTCGGCGAACAGCGGACGCTGGGCGTTCATGATGAAACCGACCATCAGCCCACGGCTGCGGTAGGGTTGCGCGAACTCTTCCATGACGATCCGACCGTCCTCGACGGCAGGAATATCGTAACCGGTGGCCCAATTGCGCGCCCGGTTCTCGACACGGAAGTCAAAGGCGTCGGCCTTGAACGCCTCAAACGCCACATCGCTGTCGCGGAAATAGGTGTAGGTGATGCGGTCGAAATTGTAGTGGCCGACATTCACATTCAGGTCTGTCGCCCAATAATCCTCCACCCGCTCATAGGTGATGCTGCGGCCGGCATTGACCTCGGCAATCCGATAAGGCCCTGAGCCCAGCGGTGCCTCAAGCGTGCCACGGGTGATGTCGCGAATGTTGTCGTCGCCATCGCTCTCCGTCCACCAATGGGCGGGCATGACGATCAACTGACCGACAATATGCGGCAGCTCGCGGTTCCCGGTCTGATCGAAGGTGAAGGTCACCTCGCGTTCGCCGCTGATGACCGCGCTGGTCACATGCGAGTAGTAGGCGGCCTGCTGTGGATTGTGTTCGATCAGGGCGTTGAACGAAAACACCACATCGACCGGCGTGACTGGGACCCCATCGTGCCACCGTGCCTCCTCGCGCAGGCGATAGGTGACGTAGGAATAGTCGTCCGGGTAGCGCATCGCCTCGGCCAGCAGACCATAGGCGGTTGAGCGCTCGTCGAGCGAGGGCGTCATCAGCGTGTCGTAGATGAGGCCAAGTCCAAGCGGGACTTCGCCGCGCGCCGGCAAATAATTTAAACTATCGAAGGAGCCCAGATCGGCCATCCGAACCGTGCCACCCTTAGGTGCCTGCGGATTGACATAGTCAAAATGCGCAAACCCTTCGGGGTATTTCGGCGGCGTTTCGTTCAGCGTTGCAGCGTGGCGCCAATCATCAAAAGTTGCCGGCGGCAATTCGAGCACTTGCTCGGTGGTGGTTGGGGTGGGCGGTTCGGAAACGGTGGCATCGGTAGACGCGCCTTGCGCCATCGCGCCATTGGCACTGATCAAAGCAAGGCTGATGGTTACGCCAACGACCAGCCCGAACTTTTTGGCAACGGCCGCAAGGCCGCCGCAGTTAGCAAAAATCACGAAGGACTACCTTCTCGCGTTGTTCCATCGGCTCCTGACCCGTTTCAAAGGCAGGGAAAAGCAAAGTGTATGCCAGCCACCCTCCCTGGATCATGATTCGAAACCAAACGTGATGGGGAATATGGCGCAGTTGCGGCATGGCGGCGAGGGCGGGCGTGTGATCACGCGCTGTTGATCGCGGGATTCTCGCGACCAAACGCAAAAAAGCGCCGGTTGTGGCCGGCGCTTTGGTCGATGCATCAAATGTTGGAGCGGCCAGATCGGCGCGTCACTGCGTTGCTGCAACCGTGGAAAGGTCGATCGGTTCAGCCTGCAGTGTGTTGAGATAGGCCAGGATGTCGGCGCGATCTTCAACGTCGCGAATGCCAGCAAAGCCCATGGTCGTGCCTTCAAGGTAGCCGCGCGGGTTGGCGATGAAACCGTCGAGCTCTTCAAAGCCCCAAACCTCTCCGGCTTCACCAAAAGCCGCCATGGCATCGGAATAGTTGAAGCCGTCGACCGAACCTTTGGGACGGTTGACCACACCCCACATATGCGGGCCAACGCCATCGGCGCCGCCTTCTTCAAAGGTATGGCAGGAGGCGCAGCGGCGCACGGCGCTTTCACCGGCAGCCACATCGGCGGTCGCCAGCAGATCGAGCACCGAGACCATCTCTTCTTCCTCGGCGGATGCGTCGGCGACTTCCACTTCTGGAACCTCGATCGAGTACCCGGCAACTTCCGGTTCATCCACATGGTAGAGGAGCTCAGCGATGAAGCCGACGATCATCACCACCAGAACCGAACCCAGAAGCGCGCCCACAATTTTGTTGAGCTCAAAGCCGTCCATGTCGAAAAATCCCAATCTATGCTGTGGTCGAGGGAAAATCAGGCGCGTGCGCGCCCGCGATTGGTCGCGGTGATAACCCTATAAGACGCCGCCTTGCAATAAGTTCAAAGGGATGACAGGGGGGTCTTGCGACCATTTGCCCGATCCGCTGGGCTTAAATGGCAAGAACGCGTCCAAAGGCCTGCCTCCATGAGCGAAACATCGCCCCGATCCCTGGTGTTGATTCCGGCCCGGATGGCCTCCACCCGGCTGCCGGGCAAACCATTGGCGATGATCGGCGAGAAACCAATGATCGTGCATGTCGTCGATCGCGCCCGCGAGGCGGGACTAGGTGAGCCGGTCGTGGCCACCGATGACGCCGATGTTCTGCAGGCTGTCGAAGCGCATGGCGGCAAGGCGGTGATGACCCGCGACGATCACCCCTCGGGCTCCGACCGGATTTTTGAAGCCTTGCAGGCCCTCGATCCGGCGGGGGACGTGGATATCATCGTCAATGTCCAGGGCGATCTGCCAACGCTCGACCCGACGATCATCCAGATGGCCGCTGCGCTGATGGAAGATCCCGCGGTTGATATTGCGACGCTTGCCACCGTCATCGACAACGACACCGACAAGGCCGATCCGAACGTCGTGAAGGTCGTCGGCACGCCCATCGCCGACCGCCGTCTGCGGGCGCTCTACTTCACCCGCGCAACGGCGCCGCATGGCGAGGGAGACCTTCACCACCATATCGGCCTTTACGTGTATCGCCGGGCGGCGCTGGAACGGTTCGTCAGCCTGCCGCCTTCGACGCTGGAAACCCGCGAAAAGCTGGAGCAGCTCCGCGCATTGGAAGCGGGCATGCGCATTGATGTTGCCATCGTTGATGGTGTACCGCTGGGCGTCGATACGCCGGAGCATCTGGATGAAGCCAGACGGCAACTATCCTCAAGCAACATGTAAGGAACAGCGCAACAAAGCGGTTGTGCGGAACGCACAGAGCGCCTTGCGCCAAACAGAAATATGAAGATTGTTTTCCAGGGCGAGCCTGGCGCCAACTCGCACATTGCCTGCAAAGAAGCCTATCCCGACGCCGAGCCGGTGCCCTGCGCAACCTTTGAGGATGCCTTCCAGCTGATCGAGGATGGCTCGGCCGATCTGGGTATGATCCCGATCGAAAACTCGGTTGCCGGCCGCGTCGCCGATATTCATCATCTGCTCCCAACCTCGCCGCTGCACATCACGGGCGAACATTTTCTGCCCATCCACCACCAGCTTGTGGCGGTCAAAGGCACAACGCTCGATCAGGTGAAGAGTGCGCAAAGCCATGTGATGGCGCTCGGCCAATGCCGCAAGTTCCTGCGCGTGCATCGCTTTGAGGCCGTCATCGGCGCCGATACCGCCGGCTCAGCCCGGCAGATCGCCGAACGCAAGGACCCATCACAGGCCGCCATTGCCTCATCCTTGGCCGCCGAGGTCTATGGGCTTGATGTGCTTGCCGAAGACATTGAGGACGAAGACCACAACACAACGCGCTTCATCACGCTCGCCCGTGAGCCGATCACCCTTCCGGCGGGCAACGGTCCTGTCGTGACGGCCTTCATTTTTCGCGTCCGCAACGTGTCGGCCGCCTTGTTCAAGGCTTTGTCTGGGTTTGCCACCAATTCAGTCAACATGACCAAGCTGGAGAGCTACCAGACCGGCGGGCAGTTTTTTGCCTCGCAGTTCTACGCCGAGATCGACGGGCATCCAGACGAGAAGCATGTGGCGCTGGCGATGGAGGAGTTGGAGTTCTTTTCTGCCGAGCTGCGCATCCTCGGCACCTTCGCGGCGCACCCCTACCGGGCCTACATTTTGGAGCCGGAAGAAAACCGGGCGCTGCGCCCCTCGCCTGGAGTGTAGCCTATGAGCAAACCCGACCTTGGCAAGATCGTTCTAACCGTCGGCGACTGGTCACCGGATGGATGGATCGCGCACCTTGAACAGCATGTGCCGCGTGAGGATGTGATCTTCTCGGATGGCAAGACGCCGCCGTCGCCGGAGGTTTGCGAGCAGGTGAAATACGCCGTTGCCTGGCACACGCCGGACGGCTTCTTTTCCAACTTTCCAAATTTGAAAGCGATTCTCTCGACCGGCGCCGGTGTCGATCATCTGGTGCGCCGGGGCGATCTTGCCGAGGATGTGGCGATCATCCGCATCATCGACCCTGATCTGACGGGCCGTGTGACCGCGTGGACGGTGATGAACGTCATCGCCCACCACCGGCAGGCCCTGGCCTATCTTGAAGCGCAGAGCCGCGCCGAATGGAATCCTCTGCCGCAGACCTCGGCGCCGGATGTGCGGGTTGGGATCATGGGCTTCGGTGAGCTTGGCCAATCCGTTGCGGCGGTTCTTGATTTGTTGGGTTATGACCTTGCCGGTTGGGCGCGCAACCCGAAGCCGGGCGCCTCGATCCCCGTCTTCGTAGGGCTGAAAGAGATCGACGCCTTCCTGGCGCGCAGCGATATTTTGATCTGCCTGTTGCCGCTCACCGAGGCGACGCGCGAAATCCTGAACGCCGATCTTTTTGCCAAATTGCCGCAAGACGGTGTGACCGGCGGACCATTTTTGATCAATGGCGGGCGCGGTGGCCACCAGAACGAGGCCGACCTGCTCAAAGCGCTGGAAGACGGTGTGCTGAAGGGTGCGTCCATCGATGTGTTCCATCAGGAGCCGCTGCCAAGTGATCATCCGCTGTGGACGGCGCCGAACATCATCATCACGCCGCATACAGCCGGCATGAGCGCGCCGGAGACCCTGCTTGGTCGCATGGTGGAAAACCTGATCGCCTACGCCTCAGGCGAAACACTCGATAATCTGGTGGATCGTCAGGCCGGTTACTGATCGAGCCGCTTGATCGTGCGGGCCTCGCCAATGCGGTCTTCGACATTGCCAAGTGGTTCGGACACCGTGGCCATGGCAAACGCGTTGGCGTGAAACAGCGTCGCGTCATCAAGCAAAAGGCCGACATGGCCCGGCCAAAACAGCAGATCGCCGCGCCGCAAGCCTTCTGACCGTTCGACCTGATGGCCAAGCTGCGCCTCCTGCATGTCGCTGTCCCGTGGGCAGGCGATACCCGCCTGCTGGAGAGCCAGCTGGACCAGCGCGGAACAGTCGATGCCAAGCGCGGACCGTCCGCCCCAGACATAAGGGGCGTTGGTGAAAAGCGCGGCCACCGCCACCCAGTCGTGGACTGGTGCGGATAGCGGACGAAGATGATCGGCGGGTAGGGCGCCGGCATCGCTTTGAGCAAAGATTGCTGATGAACCGCCAATCTCAATTGCCGGATTGGACACGCGAAGCTGCGCGCCCATGGGCATTGGTCCGTTGCCGAGCACCTTGATGCTTTTGTCGGTCGCACGGGTGAGCGGCGCGCTGACCAAATGCGTTGGATTGGTTCCGTCGCTGGCGACCAGACTGAGCGCGCTCAGCCAGCCGACATAGCCATCGGTCATCAATTGACCCCAGGCCCAATAGCCCTCGGTCTGGTAGACCATGAACGTTTCGCCAAAGAGCGCCTGGCTGGTTCGCGCCTCGCCCATCTGATCGCTCAAAATGTCGGTGAGCGGTTCGTTAACCCGGTGCGGTTTGCCCTCAACAAAGTGCTCGGCCTCCACCTCACCTTTCAGATGAGCGGCGGCAATATTATGCTTGTAGGGGTGAAGACGCGGGTCGAGCGTGGGCCTTGCCCCGTCTGACATCACCGCAATTCCTCGGCGTGGCCGACAATGGTTTCAGCCAACGCCTCGACATAAAGCGCCCCGTCCACGGTGCGCTGGATGATCACATTGCGCTTATCGGCTTCATCACGCTTGCGACTGACCAGG
This sequence comes from Hyphomicrobiales bacterium, assembly GCA_046290415.1. Taxonomy (GTDB): domain Bacteria; phylum Pseudomonadota; class Alphaproteobacteria; order Rhizobiales; family MH13; genus MH13. The sequence goes on along the minus strand of JBKAGN010000004.1, from coordinate 62,312 downwards.
CCCATCGCGCCCATCGTGTCGAGCGCCCGCGTGATGACCGGTTTGGTCACGCCGAGTTTGGCTGCCAGGCCGCGCACCGTGTGGGGTGGGTTTTCAAGGTAGATGGTCAGCAGGATGAGCATCTGCCGTTCGGTGAGATCGCCGATGTTGCCGCGCACCCGCGTCAGCGCGACGTTGTGCCAGAGCCGCAACGCTTTCTGCGGCGACAAGCCAACGCCACGGCTTGGCGAAAACCCTGTTGATGCGAACCCACTCAACGCAACACGCGCTCCGCACGACAATTGTTTCGGAAGCGCAATTGATACCGCCTTTTGGGCGGTCGAATCAATCAGTTTTGGCGTAGCGTTTGGCGATAAGGTTAAACAGCGCGCGAATGGCCTGCGCCTCGCCGCCCTCTGGACGGCCGGGCCGGGTGGAGGGTGTCCAGCCGTAAATGTCGACATGCACCCAGCTTTTTGCCTTCTCGACGAACCGTCGCAGGAACAACGCGGCGGTGATCGCACCGGCAAACGGCATGTTGCCGGTGTTGGAGATATCGCCAACCTTGCCGACAATCGCGCTGTCATAACGGTCCCAAAGCGGCAACCGCCAGACCGGGTCATCCTGCTCTTCACTGGCCGCCATGATTTCATCTGCCAGGGCGTCATCATCGGTGAAGAAAGGCGGCAGGTCAGGCCCGAGCGCGACACGCGCCGCGCCCGTTAGAGTCGCCATATCGATCATCAAGTCCGGCGCGTCTTCATCGCCGAGCGCCAACGCATCGCCGAGCACCAGCCGCCCTTCAGCGTCGGTGTTACCGATCTCAACGGTCAGGCCTTTACGACTGGTGAGAACATCGCTTGGCCGGAAGGCTTGCGAGGCGATGGCGTTTTCAACGCATGGAACCAGCACGCGCAGCCGAACCGGCAGCTTGGCTTCCATGATCATCAGGGCGAGTCCGAGAACGGCAGCAGCGCCGCCCATATCCTTTTTCATCAGCGCCATGGCATTGCCGGGCTTGATGTTGAGCCCGCCACTGTCGAAGCACACGCCCTTGCCGACCAGAGTTATCCGTGGCGCATCGGTTGGGCCGCCGTTCCAGCGCATATCGAACAGCCGCGGTGCGTCTTTGGCGGCTGCGCCCACCGTATAGATCATCGGGAAGGAATGGTTGGTATCAAGGAGATCGTCGCCGACGATCATCGAGGTTTCTGCGCCGAATGCATTGGCCAGACCAAGCGCGCTGTCGGCCAACGCAGCGGGGCCGAGCAGATTGGCTGGCGTGTTGATGAGATCGCGCCCGAAGATAACGCCGCGCGCCTGGGTGATGGCGGTTTCGCGCGCGGTCTCAGAGGTGGCAAGACGCACCTCGCCACGTTTGGCCGGCTTGAAGGTCGTGAAACTGTAGGTGCCGAGCAAGAACGCCGTCAGCGCCATGTCCGCGTTGGCGATGGGTGTTTCGAGCCTGTAGGTGCCTGCTGGTAGTTGCCCGGCAAGCGCACCGAGCGCAAAACCTGGATCAGCCAGACCAGCGCTATTGGTATCACAGCCAACCAGCACCGCGACGATTGCCCCGTCTCCGTCCGGCAGCACCAGCACCTGCCCAGGCTTGGCCTCGAAACCTTGCGCCTTGGCCCAGTTGTCCAGCGCCGCGCCTTTGCCTTCCAGAGCTCCGCGTGCCTCGTCCATCGACGTCACACAGAACAGAGGCATGGTGGGGGCGCCATCATCAAGACTATCGAGCAGTGGAAGACGGGCGGCGAGCGCCGCGCGATCGGGCAGGGATACGGTCAAGAGAGCCTCAGTCGAGTTGGTACCGGAGGGACGTTGTCAGGCAAAACAGTCGCTGATTGCGAGCGGATTTAAGGGTTCATTAGGGTTAACGGAGTATTGCTGAGGGCAACCATGTGGCAAGGGATGATGCGCGTTTTGCTCGCCCACCGTCACGCTTTTTGTGCGCAGTTGGTCATGAACAACGTTCTGTTTTCCCGCCGATCACCCTCCCGCCGATGGCGCAAACTGGCAAGCCTTGCTCTTGTCGGAACCGCGCTGGTGGTTGCTGGGTGCAGCACGTCTGCTGTTTCCACCCACGGAACTACTGTGGAGGGGCGTGCTGAACTGTTTTCCGACGACCAATTGCGCCGTGCCGCCAGCCAGTGGGAGCAGCGCTATGACCGCGATCCCAACGATCGCACGGCCGCCCTTAATTATGCGGCGGCTCTGCGTGGGCTCGGTCGGCATGAGCAGGCCGTGGCGGTATTGCGCCGCGCGGTGATCGCCAATGAAGGCGATCGCGAAGTGCAGGCGTCTTATGCCAAAGCGCTGACGTCTGCTGGTCGCTTCGAAGAGGCGTTGCAGGTGATTGGTCAAGCCCATACCCAGGCCCGCCCTGATTGGCGCCTTTTGTCCGCACAAGGCACGATCCTCGATCAGCTTGGCCGCCACGCAGAAGCGCGCCAGTCCTATGCCAGCGCCCTGCGCATCGTGCCGGACGAGCCGACGATCCTTAGTAATCTGGGTATGTCCTATGTGCTTGAAGGCAATTTGATCGAGGCCGAACGCACGCTGCGCCAGGCGCTCGCGGGCGGACGCCAGGTCGATCCGCGCGTGCGCGGCAATCTGGCGCTCGTGGTTGGTCTGCAAGGCCGGTTCGATGAGGCCATGCAAATTGCTCAGCAGGATCTACCGCCGCAACAGGCCGAGGCCAACATCGCTTATCTGCGCCAAATGCTCTCCGAGGCCGATCGCTGGGGCCAAGTAGCTGCTGTGGATCAATAAAGATCTCCGAGCGATGCTGGACGGATCGGCCAAGGCGCTGATCCCCTGAATCCGAATAAGAACCCGCCATGCCCGGCGGGTTCTTTTATGTCTTGATTGTGTTTACTGCCGATGGACCTTGCGGAATCAATCCAGCGCCATCACCTGGATAATCGCCGGGCCGATGATGACCAGGAAGAGACAGGGCAGAAAGAACACGATCATCGGCACGGTCAGTTTTGGCGGCAGACCGGCGGCCTTCTTTTCCGCTTCCGCCATACGCATGTCGCGGCTCTCCTGCGCCAACACGCGAAGCGCCTGGCCGACCGGGGTACCGTAGCTGTCAGCCTGGATCAGCGACGTCATCACGGCTTTCACTTGCTCAAGGCCGGTGCGCTTGCCGAGATTTTCATAGGCTTTGCGGCGGTCGTTCAGATAGGCGAGTTCGGCATTCACCAGCGCCAGTTCTTCGGCTAGCGGAATGGACTGGACGGCAACTTCGTCGGCGACCTTCTTGAAGGCCTGCTCGATCGACATGCCCGATTCCACGCAGATCAGCATCAAGTCCAGCGCGTCCGGCCAGGCGCGGCGGATCGAAAGTTGCCGCTTCTGTATCTTGTTCTTCAACAGGACGTTCGGCACGTACATACCGATTCCGCCAGCCACCATAGCAATGAGAATGCGCACCAGCGGTGGCTGGTCGAAACTACCAAGGCCAAACAGGTAAACGAGCGCGAACAGGAACAGAATGACGGGGATGACGAGCCGCAAGAAAATGTAACGCACGACCGCGTTTTCGCCACGCTCGCCGGCTTGGGCAAGCTTGTCCCGCGTACCGTCGGCCAGCAAGCGTTGCTTCAGGTCGAACTGGTCGACGATGTTCTGCATATATTGCTTCGGCTGTTGTCGCAGTGTCGGCCGTGGGCCTCTGTGGCTGTCACGCGCAAGCGCTGCCCGTTCGCGAGCGCGAATGGCAGAGCGTTCCACGGCCATGCGCTTCTTGCGGGCAGCCAGATCATTTTTTGCCAACAGCGGCACAGCAATCGTAAAAACCGTAGCGGCGACAGCGATTGCGCTGAGCATCGCAAACAAAAACTGCGGGTTGGTCAGCGAGTAGAGTACATCATCCATGGCGATCGATCCGTCTCTCGCCTAAATGTCGAAGTTGATCATTTTGCGCATGACGAACACGCCGGTGAGCATCAGAATTGCGCAGGCACCCAGCAACAGATTGCCGAGACGCTCGGTGAACAGAAGCATGATATAGTCGGGTGTCGATAGGTAGATCAGCGTGATCACCGCGATTGGCAAACAGGCAATGATGGCCGCTGAGGATTTGGCTTCCATCGACATGGCATCGATCTTCGCCTTCATTTTTCTGCGGTCGCGCACAACGCGAGAAAGGTTGCCCAGCGGCTCCGACAGGTTGCCGCCTGACTGGCCTTGGATGGCCATCATGATGGACAAAAAGTTCACTTCAGGCAGCGGTACGCGTTCGTACATTTTGGCAACAGCCTCATTGAGTTGGACACCCAATTGCTGCTGTTCGACGATTTGTTTGAACTCTGAACGCACTGGTTCAGCGGCTTCGCGTGAAATGATCACCATGCAGTCATTCAGCGGCAAACCGGCTTTCATACCGCGCACAATGACGTCAATGGCATTGGGGTACTCCAGCAGGAACTTCTTCATTCGGCTCTTGCCTTTGAAGTTCACATACCAGTTGGGCAACCCAAACGCGCCCGCCAGACCGCCAGCAACGGCAGCGTAGATCGGCGCGCCGACGCTCATCAGAACGGCGACCAAAACCAGCCCACATGTTGCGCTGATCATTAAGAACGACCGTCTCGTCCAAGCAAGACCAGCACGTTTCAAGCGGGTTTCCAGTGAAGCCTTGCTTGTCCCGGACTTCTTGGTCTTCTCGTCGATCAGTTGCTGTTGCTGTTTCAGCTTAGAGGCGATGTTCTTGCGCCGATTGGCTGCATCTTCAGCCGATGCTTGGCGAGCATGGACGGCCCTGCGATCCACAACGGCGACTTTGTTGATGCGATCTTTCTTGTCCTGACGATCCATCAGCGGCGATAACAGGGCAAAGGCCAGCCCGCTGATCGAAAGCGCCGCCAAGATGCCGACGGCCATCGTGACCGTTTGAGGATCAAACATCGCGTGCACCCATCATCATGCGGACAAACGCTCATCATCGATAGCCGAAGCATCAAGCGCGGCGGCCAGGCGGTTTTCTTCGTTGTAATAGCGCGCACGATCCCAGAAGTTGGGACGGCCTACGCCTGTCGATTTGTGCCGCCCGATGATCCTGCCGTTCGCATCCTCGCCGAGGATTTCGTAAACGAACAGATCTTGCGTCGTGATGATTTCACCTTCCATACCCAACACCTCGGTGATGTGGGTAATGCGGCGCGAACCATCGCGAAGGCGCGAGGCCTGCACGATAATGTCGACCGATGACGTGATCATGTCGCGAATGGTGCGCGAGGGAAGCGAAAAGCCACCCATGGTGATCATCGATTCGATACGGCTTAAGGCTTCGCGCGGTGAGTTTGCGTGCAGCGTACCCATGGAGCCATCATGGCCGGTGTTCATGGCCTGCAGGAGATCGAAAGCTTCGGGGCCGCGAACCTCACCAACGATGATCCGCTCCGGGCGCATACGCAAACAGTTTTTGACCAGATCGCGCATGGTCACCGTACCCTCGCCCTCAAGGTTGGGCGGGCGGGTTTCCAAGCGCACGACATGGGGCTGCTGCAACTGAAGTTCGGCGGCGTCTTCGCACGTGATGATGCGTTCATCCTCTTCGATGAACGCCGTCAGGCAGTTCAGCAGTGTTGTTTTACCCGAGCCGGTGCCGCCGGAAATGACCACGTTACAGCGAGACTTGCCTATGATCTCCAGTACGGTTGCGCCTTCGGGTGTAATGGAGCCGAAACTGGTCAGCTGCTTCAGTGTAAGCTTGTCTTTCTTGAACTTACGAATGGTCAGCGTTGGTCCGTCGATGGCCAGCGGCGGGGCGATAACGTTGACTCGTGAGCCGTCCAGTAAGCGCGCGTCGCATATGGGTGAGCTTTCGTCCACGCGGCGGCCAACCTGGCTTACAATCCGCTGACAGATATTCATCAACTGCTGGTTGTCACGGAACTTCACGCTCGTTAGCTGAACCTTGCCTTCGACTTCGATGAAGGTTCTATCGGCGCCGTTGACCATGATGTCGGCGATGTCATCGCGGGCCAAAAGTGGCTCCAACGGGCCAAAGCCCATCACATCGTTGCAGATATCCTCCAGGATCATTTCCTGGTCGGCAATCGACATCGCAAGGTTCTTAAGCGCGATGATTTCCGTGACGACGTCGCGGATTTCTTCACGCGCTGAATCATTGTCCATCCGTGTCAGCTGCGCCAGATCGATGGTGTCGATCATTGCCGAAAACACGTCGCTCTTGATGTCATAATAGTCGGCGCGTCTGGCCTTTGGTGCTGGCTCTGCGCTCGGAGCCCGTGTCTGCACGGGCTCAGGCTTCGGCATCACTGGCTCGGAGGGAGCAGGCGCCGGTTCAGCGGGCGTTGGCATCGCCGAACTGGAAGGTGCCGGAGTCGGTGCAGGGCTAGAGGTAGGGTCTGAATCAGGCGGCAGCGTGCTGTGCCCGCCAGAACCTGGCGTGGGTGTTGGACCGGATGTGCCACGACGCCCGAACATGACCTAGGAAGCCTTCTTGCGCTGTAGAAATTTTTGCATGATGGACGGCAACGCCGACTTCTTTTGCCGGCGTGCTGAGTCTTTGCCGGTCAAGGCCGATGCGATGGCGGCAAACGCAGCCACCGACTCGTGCTTCGGCGCGATTTCCGCGATCATGTGTCCTGAATTTGCGGCATTGCCGAAGATCTCCGCGTCGAACTCGACCACGGCCAAGGGTTCAATGCCCAAAGCGTCAGCGAAATCTTTCGCCTCGATTTCAGGGCGTTTTGGAATGCCGGCCATATTGAGAACCAGCCTGGGCGGTCCATCATTGGGGCGGGCCTGCTTGACGGCATCGATGAGATTTTTCGCGTTTCGCAGGCTGGCAAGATCCGGCGCGGCAACAATCACCAGTTCATCGGCATCGATCAGCGACTTGCGCACCCAACCCGACCAATGATGCGGCAGATCGAACACCGAAGCCGGCACCGATGCGCGTAGGAAATCGGTGACCTGCTCGAATTGGTGCTCTGGAAAATCCGTCACTTTGTCGAGCGTCGACGGCGCTGCCAAAAGGCTGAGTCGATCCGAACATTTGGCAAGCAGACGATCGACGAAGGTTTCGTCCACGCGGTCGGGCGCGTTGACCACATCGCCAATGCCTGTTGGCGGGTCCTGATTGAAGTCAAGATTGGCGGTGCCGAACGGCAGATCGAAATCAACGATCACCGTGTTGGTTTCCAACGCGGTCGATAACGTCCAGGCCACGTTGTGGGCGATCGTCGATGAACCGCAACCACCACGCGCACCGATGAAAGCATAGGTCTTTCCGATGGCCTTTTCCGATTGCGAGGCGTAAAGCTCCGAGATCAGGCGGACAACGTCCATCGGCCCCAGCGGCGCGACGACATAGTCCCGCACACCGCACCGTATCAGTTCGCGGTAAAGAAGCACGTCATTGACGTGTCCGACGATGACGACCTCGGTGCCTGGATCGCAAACATCAGCTAGCTTCCCCAACTGATCGAGAAGCTTGTCCGCCGGAGCCTGGTTTTCCAGAATCAACAGGTTCGGCGTTGGAGAGGATGCGTAGAATTCCAGTGCCGCTGTGATGCCACCAGGATGGGCGCGGACATGAGCCTTGGCCATACGGCGGTCCTGGGAGGCTTCCTGGATCGCTTCACTCAAGGCTTGGCTTTCGCAGAATGCCTGAATGGTGATCCGTGGTACCGGCGCGATACCACTGGTATCAACACTGGACCCATCAGCACTGGCCCCTTCAGGCAACGCCGGTGGCCCAGACGAGAACTGGCCTGAATAGTCGTCCTGCATCATTCACCTACCTGCGCAACGGCAGCTTCAGCTTCATCGGAACGTTGGGTGGCCGTTGGCTCGCCGCGGCGATAAGCGGCTAACACTTCGGCGCGGCGGCCAGCATCAGGATGCCCAACGCCGCGGGGGCGCACCAAATCGCGGGGGTCGGCAAGCGACGCACCCAGATTGGCTTGGCTGGCGCAACCGAAGTTGTAAAAATCCGACTGCTCAAGCGCCGGATTAAACGGGTCGGCCCAGGTTCCGCATGGGTTGGTAACGGCTTCAAGCCGATCATAGACCATTATGATAGGTGCATGCGCTTCGGTGTTGCCCACTTGGTAGCGTTCAACCCGGATCGCGCTTGGATTGCCGCCCGAATGCGAGACAACATCATGGATGTCGCCGAGGGCATTGGTCGCGGCGCGGGCGTTGGCCGAGCCTTGCGGCACCCGAATGCGCAATGCGCCTTCGCCCTGTGCGGCATAAGACTGCATGAACCCGGAAAGCGCGGTTCGATCTCCGCTCGTAAGGCCCGTCGCATTGGCGCCGACGAGCAGCGGCAGTGTCGCCTCTTGCTGGCGAAGGCTCAGAGCATGGCGCTGATCGTAGTTCATGAAGCGCGGGTCGTAGGTGCCCGTGCTGCTGTGAATGTTGCTACATGCACCTAGGGCCAGCACCGCGACACCCAGTAGGCCAAGGCGCAGAACTTTGCTCTGTCCGGCTTTGCTTACGGATTTATCGGTCATACGCACACATCCTCAAACGCTGTCGCCCATCAGGGGACAATGAACCCGGCATGACCGTGGTAACGGCCCGAAGGCGCTTGGCCCTGAACGCCGTACTGCTCGATCAACTGGTTGAAAAACAAAGTGGAAAGGTCGCTCGCAGGTCGTAGATTTTCATCCGGGCGAACCAGATCATCACGCGCCACGGCCTGCGTCAGGTAGGGCGTAATGAAGATTGCAAGTTCGGTCTGCGAGCGTTGAAAATCCGAAGAACGGAACAGCTGACCGATGATCGGCAAGCTCATTAGACCCGGGATGCCGTCAATGTTCTGTGCCAGCCGCTGATCAATGAGACCGGCCATGACGATCGACCCGCCGGACGGTAGCTCAACCATGGTTGAGGCGCGGCGGACGCGCAGGCCCGGGATCGACAGATCGTTCCCGCTGTCGCTGCGCAGGGTGAAGGCGCCTTCAGCGGTTAGTTCGGACACTTCGGTTTCGATCTGGAGCGAGATACGGTCGCCCGCAAGCACGACTGGTGTAAAGCCGAGGCCGACACCGAAGGGCTTGTATTCCACGATCACATTGCCTTGGCTGTCGCGGCTGATCGGCACAGGGAACTCACCGCCGGCTAGAAAGCTTGCCGATTCGCCGGAAACCGCCGTCAAGTTCGGTTCGGCCAAGGTGCGCACGATGCCATCTTGCTCCAATGCACGGATCTGCGCGGAGATCCCATTGCTGGTGATGTTGAGAACCGAGTTCGAGATCGCCTGACCCGAAAGGGAGAAGGGATTTGAGGTCAGCGCCGACAGCGTGGCGGCACCAATGCCAGCGGTTACCGGCTGCGCGGTTGCGCCAGTGAAGTCGCCGATATTGACCCCGAGCTGACGCAGGGCCGTGCGCTGGACCTCAGCAATGGTGACACGCAGTTGTACCTGTTCGCCGCCAGCGATCTGGAGCGCATTCACCACGCGGCTGGCGTCGCCAACAAAGCGCGTTGCCACATCGACGGCTGTCTGCGCTTGCGCTGCGCTTTCCACCACACCACGTAGAATGACCCCGTCATTGACGGGTTCCACGCCGATGCGCGCACCAGGCATCAAATCCGCAAGCGTTGCTTGAATGCCGGTGACATCGCGCTGAATGGTGAGGTTGAGAACGGCAATCTGACGGTCGGCGCCATCAAACAGAAAGATGTTGGTATCGCCGGCTGCCATGCCGATCACAAAAACCCGGCGCGCTGTGCGCACGACCGCATCGGCGACCGCTGGATTGGAGACCAGGACGTCACGCACATCCGCGGGCAGCTCAATGACCATCGATTTGTTGATCCCGAGCGAAAGCGTACGGGTCTCACCGAAGCTCGTGATCGTCAGCGCATCCATCCCGGTGGCGTGGGCGGTGTTCGCCGGAAGAATGGCCACGATCAGACCGAGGGCAAGCGCACCGAAGAGCATCCAGCGCATGGCGCGGTCCTTGTAATTGAGGCAAAGGGAGGCTTTGGTTTGCGTGATCATGGTCCTTAACCCCCCGAGATGCCGAAGCGGATCATGCGGATCGAACCGCCTTGACCAGCACCACCGCGCAAGCGGCGGGCGACATCCTCGTCAACTGTTCCGTCGCCCTCTTCAAAATCAGCAATGGAGCGTAACGACAGAGAAAGCGTGCCCATCTCGTCGGCGAGCGCAATCAACTCTGCGTCACCGGGCGAGAGCTCAAGCGTGGCAATTTCCCCTGAGACGAAGCGATCGCCGTCCCGCTCTTCGAATGTTTGATCGATCGCGAGGACGCGCACATTCTGCAGGATGGTCTCCGAAGAGAATAGATCACCACCATCGCTGGAAGTGCCGCGCTGAATGCGGGTCAGGATAACGTCGATCCGGTCGTTGGGTAGAATGAACCCGGCCGCGCGCGCTTCGGTTTCCACGCGTACGGAGACCGCGCGCCGACCAGACGGCAAGATCGCTGACATAAAGCCGCGTCCGGACGTTGCGATCACGGGAGAGCGGATGGGTTCGCCAGCATAAATGGGCGCCGTGACGATGCCTTGATCGTACTCACGCAAAGCATCGGGGTCTGTGTCCTCGGAGATGAAGGCCTCGGACACGTTTGCCGCTGGCCATTCCTGCCATTCCATGGCCGATGCGCTCAGTCGCTCGCCGATCGTCAGGTCGTAACGCGCGACCAACACACGGGTAGAGGGGATCGATGGTTCTTCAGCGATGACTTCTGGTGGCGGCGGTGCGGCAATGTTCCCGGCCACAAGCCAGGCCAGACCGCCTGCCACGGCGGCAACGCCAAACACGATCACTCGCGAGGACTTCATAACGCTATCCCTTCAACGCAAGGGCGCGCCACACATCAGCTGATGGGGTCAGACTCCGACCAATGGCACGCAAAACTTGAGCGTAGAGTGCGCTGTAAAGGTATAGGTAAGGTTAACCGAAGGTGAGCGAATTGAGCGATCGGCTGTCCGGTGGTCAAACACCGCTTCTGCTAGAGGAGAATTGCGGCAGCGAACCAGGGGCTTTGAGCGAAGACGATCATGGCCGCGGCAGAAAGTGCGATGCCATAGGGAATGCCGACATTCGATGAAAGCAAGCGCGCCGCCCAAGGGGCGTCGATCTGTGCGAAATGCGGTTGAATGTACCGTAGTCCCAGAAGAAAGGCGGTTAACACTCCACCGATAAGGGCTGCGAGCAAGGCAAAATCCAGGGCCAAGCCCGGGCCAAGCCAAAGCACGATGGCAGCCGTCAGCTTGGCATCGCCGCCACCGACAACACCGGCAGCGAAAAGGACAAAAGCGACTGCAAGCGCTGCAATTGCGGCTGCTGCATGCCATCCAACAGTCTCAATTGGCATTGCGGCAAAGGGAACGGCAAGGAAAAAGGCTGCAACCAAGGCCAGACAAAGTCTATTGGGGATGGTCATCGTAAACATGTCAGTTGCCGCAGCAAGGATGACCAACCCTGGGAATACGCCCAGCACGAAAAAAGACAGCATCGTCCCATCCCTCATGAATTTTCAAAAGAAATCGGGCAGCACCGCCTAGACGCCGTGCTGCCCGATTTCAGATTTCTAGGCCATTTGCTCGATTTAGAGCAGGTCGGCAGCAATGTTATCGAACATTGTGACAAGGTTGTCGCCAACCGTACCGACAGCTGCGACGATGACAACTGCGATACCAGCTGCGATCAGGCCATACTCAATAGCGGTTGCGCCAGATTCGTCTTTAGCGAATTTTGCAAGAAACTTTTTCATGTCCAGACTCCATACACACTGTGTTTTTTGTGCCCCGATGCGTTGGTGCTCGGAACGATCTGGACAATAGGCGCGACCCCTTAAGGCAGGGTTTTCGAATAGCCGCATATTGTGTGTATTTCCGTTTACACTTTGCCCGATGCCTCCTGGCCGTAAGGTCAGCAACGCTTTGTTAGCCATTCAAAGTCTTGAAAGAACTCCATTTTTCGATTGCAAATGAGTTCTCACGAAGGGCTTAACGCGCTGTTCACCAAAACACTGCATCCTGCAAACCAGCTGTTTCTGGAGGAAGTATCGTGCGTATCGGCTCCCGTTCCGTCCCTTTTCGCGTTGTTTTGGCGAGCGTCTCGCTTACTGGTCTCGGCATCGCTGCCGCTTTGCCAACGATTGCCACTGACGTGACGCGCAATGGCGTGGACCCAATCGTCACGCAGTCGACCAGCAAAGTGGATACAGATGAGCCGACCCGCATCGATCTACCGGAGGAGCTGGAAGCTGGTGCGTCTGATGCGCTGCGCCAGATCTTGCCGCATTCGCCAGAGGGCGCCAGTGTAGCGCCGGTGCAGGCATCCTCCCCGGCCTGGTCGGCAGCCGACGTCAGCGAAGACCCTGTTAGTGTTCCAACCATGGGCGAATCCAGCGCCGAGATGCAGGTGGCTGTTGCCGCCATGGATAGGACCGAAAATGGCCTGACGGCCTCCATGTCAGGCGAGGCGTCAAGCTTTGGGGGCATTGTCCTAGCCCTTGACCATGCTCGCGTGATGCAAGTCGTTGGAGACGTTTCCACCATCGTTATCGGCAACCCGGCGATTGCCGATGCTTCCATGCCTGATCCCGGCACCATCATCCTGACCGGCAAGAGCTATGGCGAGACCAATATGGTCATGTTGGATGATGAAGGGTCGGTTTTGGCCGAAGAGACGGTTCGGGTCACGGTACGCGGCCAGAGCCTGGTTTCCGTCTATCGTGGTGTCCAGCGGACGACCTTGTCCTGTGCGCCAACGTGCGAGATTCGGCCGACCCCTGGCGATGACCCGGAGTTGGTGGCGGCCGGGCTTGGCGCTTTCCAAGCTCGCAATCAGGCCGCGATCGAAGCTGTCCGTGGCGCCGAATAGCCTGGCAACACAGTCGCGACCTCGTGCGTGCGCACACGACTCTAATGACGCCTGGTCTTGGTTAACGTCGCTTAAGCCTTTTTGCGCACCAATGAACAGTCTCTGTTTACCGTCTCGCTGAGGTAAGGCTTTACTTTTTCCTGCCTATTCTAGGCCTCTGCGATGGTTTGCGCGCCACCTGGTGCGCCGCCGCAAGGCGACAGTATGAGGCTGGTAAGATGATTCAGGCACTTGGCAACAAAGTGCGCGGCATTGGAGCGCTAACGCGGCGTTTTATTAGCCAGCCATCGGGCGCGACGGCGGTCGAGTTCGGGCTCATCGCCGTACCTTTCTTATTTCTCAAAATGGCGATCATCGAAACGGCCATGGTATTCTGGGCCGGCCAGCTCTTGGAATCCGGCGTCTCCGACGCGGGGCGCCAGATTCGCACTGGCCAAGTGCAGTCGCAGGGCGTCGACGAGGCGGGCTTCCGCGCTCTTTTGTGCAACGAAATTGGCGTCCTGTTCGACTGCGACCAGCGCTTGGCCATCGACGTCCAACGTGTGCAGCGGTTCGATGAGCATGAGCTAAACCCGCGCCCTGTCGATGGCGCCGGCAATTTCAACGGGGCGTTCGGTTTTGATCCAGGTGCTGGCGGAGAAACCGTAATCGTTCGAGCGTTTTATCGCTGGCCATTGCTGTTCAACTTCATGGGGTTGGACGCGTCCGACATAGCTGGTCGTCAACGCCTCCTCGTTGCCACGACCGCTTTCCGGAACGAACCATTTTAGTGAGATTGATCGCCATGCAAAAGCAAGACAATCCTGCCTGCCAAGATGATCGCTTCGGCCTTCTCAAAGTCGCGCGGCGTATCCGATCCTTCCGCCGCGAAAAGCGTGGCGTCGCGGCCATTGAATTTGCGATGATCGCTCCCTTCCTGATCGCTTTGTGGTTGGGTTCACTGGAGCTCAGCCAAGGGGTTAGTGTCGATCGCAAAGTATCACACGCGGCAAGTGCGCTCGCCGATCTCGTTACCCAGCAGACCAGCCTAACCGGTGACGAAATGAATGACATCATGGACGCAACACAAGCGATCATGGCGCCGTTTGATGTCGGCAACCTGTCAATTCAAATTGCCGGCGTTGAGATCGACGATCAGGGTGCAACCGAAGTGCAGTGGTCGGAATCTCGCAACGCCGCAGCGCCATCGGTTGGTGGAACGTACGCCATTCCTGGCCCACTTCTGATCCCCAACAGTTTCCTGGTTGTGGCAAACCTGACCTACAGCCACACACCAGCCACGATGCACGCGATCACGCAGACGATCGAACTGAGCGATGATTTCTATCTTCGCCCCCGTCGCTCTGAGACGATCGAGTACAATCCGTAGGCTTCTGCGAATTGGGAAGACGTGAAAGGGCCTATGGTAAGGCACTGAATTTCATTGCTTTTAGGCCCCACGGTCTTCCGTTCACAAGCGTTCCTTAACCAATCGCGCGTATTCGTACAGCGTGAAAATGGTTTGTGAGGACGCCTGTGGCTGCTGCCAAGCGTAGCAAAGTCTCCTGGCTAGCAAAATTGTGGCCAAAACGGTTGACGCTGGGTTTCGGCGTCGCTGTCTGCACAGCCGTACTTATTACCGAGATCATCTTCCTCATCCCCGCCGCCTACTTCTGGCACAAGGCCAATGAAGGCCGCGCTGTCGAAACGGTCCGCCTGGCCTGGTACCATGCTTCGGACCCCGCCGCCTTCCTGACTGCTGAACACAAGACGCGCCTTGGCGAACGGATGATCCGTGATGGGCTACTGCTTGGCGGCGTGGTGTATGACAGCGCTGGTGCGCCACTGTCGGTTTTCGGCGAGCGACCGGCGCTTGACCTCAACATCGCGCGGTTGTCGGGTGTCGGTGTACAAGCAAGTCCGAACGCGCCGGCGATTGATGTGCATCTCTCGCCAGAAGAAACCGGCCTGGCCCATCATATAATCGTGCGGCTGCCGACCGAACCGATCGAAGCGGCGACCTTCCAGCAATTGCGCAATTTCGGGCTCAGCGTTTTGTTTATCGCCGGTCTGACGGCGGTTCTTTTCATTTTTGCATCCATGCTGCTGGTGATCCGGCCACTGCGAGCGATCAACAAGGCGCTTCGGCAGGCGGTGGAAAACCCCGACCGGGCCGACGCCTACCAACTGCACATGATGCGGCGCGATGAAATTGGCCAAATTTCAGGCTCGCTGAACATGCTCCTGACCTCTGTTTCCGTGGTCTTTCAGGACGAACTCTCATCGCTGAAGAAGGCCATCGCCGACTTCGGTTTCGGCATCTTGCAATACGATCATGAGGACCGTTTGATCGCCGCCAATGCGATGGCAATAGAGCTTTTCAAACAGGATGATTTCGACAGATTGCGCCGGATGAACCGAAACTGCGCCCAGGCACTTGGCACGCGCGGTCAGCGCCCGCAGCCGATTGTCGATCTGCTGGGTGAAACCCGAGAACCGATGCTGCTGACCTTGCATACCGACACCGGCTTCTTCACCGCCATGTCTTACTGCGCCAACGTCAAACGACCCGATGGGGCAGTCTATCATCGGTTCGTCGCGATCATGCCGATGGACGACATTTTGGACAAATCGCGGCGTGCGATCACTGACACGCAAAAGGCGAAAAACGCCTTGCGTCTGGCCAAGGTCGAGGCGCAGGAAATGCGCCGCCTTCTGGAATCATGCCTTTGCCTCATGGAGCCGCCAAAGGGCAGCGAGGATAGTTTCGAGTTCAGCTTTCTGCCGGATCGCATTCTCAACGGGTGGTATCAGGAGGCGTCGAACGATGAGTTGGTGGCCGGCAATCTTGAGCACGGTTACCTGCCGCCGCTGGCGGGCGACCGTATGGCCATTCGCAATGTTTTACGACAGGCGATGCTGCTTGCGTATTCGCAGACCGAGGCTGAAAAGCCGGTCTTGAAAGTCGATGCCAGTAAGCCGTCCGATGGCTCTGTCCGCTTCACAATCAGCGATGTGTCGGCAGAACGCGATAATGTTGGTGTCACCCGACGTCCAAAGAACGTTGACCCAACTCTACCGCGTGCCGCGCTGCAGAGTGCATTGAAAAAGGCAGGCGGTGCATTCGTCGGTATGGAAACAAGCGACGGCGCGGTGAAGGTGAGTTTTTCCCTGAAAGGTGCCAAGCCGATGGGCATAAGCGAAGCCGATTTCAAACTGGCGCACTCAGCCTGACCAAAGCGACTTACCTGACGGCTTGTTCCAGGCGATCCCAATAATCGAAAGCATCGAGAAGCGGCGCATAGTCCACCATCTGGCGCGCAACGAAACCGCGGCCGCTGCCCTGGTCTATGGCATCGAAGGCATCGCCATCGGTACCCGTCAGCCCGATCAGCATGGCTTGAAGCGTTTCGGCCGTCTGCACCGGTAGACCGGCATGAATGAAATGCGTTGACCCAGGCACGGGGCGCGAGCGCCAGAGGATCCGCAGGTCCGCTCGGGTTTCATCGGAAAGCGCGCGGGCAGGCTCTCGGTCGAAAAGGATCGCGCCGTCGGCCTGGCGCGTCCAACTCAGGATCGCATCGGCCTCGCCCGTTTCAAGATGTCCTACGGCCTCCGCCAAGGTCGCCGCGAACGTGAGCTGATCAAGTTCAAAGCCAAGCTCGGCGCGGTTCAGCTCAGCGAGCCCAACGCGATGCGCGACCACGCTCCCCTCGCCAACAAGGGCAAGGCGTTTGCCGGCAAGGTCGCCCAGATCATCAACCGTGCCGCCATCAACAACGAGAATAGCAGCAAAGAGGCCATCGGAACCATCGCGATTGGGTTGGCTGCCCAGCGGCGTCACGCAGGCGCATAAGCGATGCGTTGCGATGAAAATGCTGGCCGGTGCCATCGCATAGCCAATGTCTTGACGCTGCATGGCCATCATCAAGGAGCGCGCATCGCGGAAGGGAACCAACTCGACCGGACGCTGCAGAACCGCCCCCATATGATCGCGAAAGGGACGATAGAGTTGTCGCTGGTGGCCGGGTGCGGCATCGGCCAAAAACCCCGCACGAAACACCTCACCCTCTGGCGCCGACGGCCGGTCAACGTCTAAGGTGATGCTGGCTGGTGGCGGGTCGAGCGGACGGGTGGTTACGCTGTTATCCTCGCTCTGCGCAACAGCAAGCCCTGATCCCAAGAGCAATCCCAGTGCCACCAAGGCAAAGCCAAAGGCCATATTTTTCAAAGGCTTCAGGGCCATCGTCACGAAACTGCCATCCGGTTTGGTCTACGCATCATTGGCGAGCAAGACGCCGGGTTCAACCGGCATCGCAACACATGCGCCAGCCTAGCAAAAGGGAGAGAGATTTCCATGGGCGAACCTCAGATAGATGCTGTCGTTTTCGACATCGGCAACGTCCTCCTCGATTGGGATGCGCGCCGGGTTTACCACCCTCTGGGCATGAGTGACGATGAGATTGCGGCGTTTTTTGAGCGCGTTGATTTCGACGCCTGGAATTTGGAGCAGGACCGCGGGCGCCCTTTCGCAGACGGCGTTGAAGCGCTGGCCAAGCAGTTTCCCGATGATCGTCCGCTCATCGAACGGTACAACACCCACTGGATCGATTCCATCTCAGGTCCGATCAATGGCTCGGTGGAAATTCTTCAGCGCCTGTGGACGAGAACGTGCCGGTTCACGCCATCACGAATTTTTCAGCTGAAAAATTTGCAGGGGAGCGCGAGCGCTTTGCGTTTCTCAACCAATTCGGCGTGACGGTGGTCTCTGGTGAAGAGAGAGTCGTCAAACCCGATCCCGCCATCTATCACCTGCTTCTGGAGCGCGCTGGGCTGCCCGCCGAACGCTCAGTTTTCATCGATGACAGTCCAAAGAATGTGGAGGGTGCGCGCGCCGTTGGCATGCACGCTATCCATTTCACCTCGCCATCGCAGCTGCGCGAGGCGCTACGAGGCTTCGCGTTACCGGGTGGTGTGACGGTCTAAAAACCCGGTCAGTGTGTTGATGGCGTTGACGGCCAGATCATCCACCGCATAGCCGCCCTCAAACACGATGACGGCCGGAACCGTCATCCCGCCAAGGGCCGCACCAAGCGTGAAAAAGTCTTCGCTGCGCAGGCGGAACTGTGAAATTGGGTCGTGCTCGAATGTATCGAGCCCAAGCGATATGACGACGGCGTCGGGTTTGAACGCTTCGATCTGTGCCAAAACGTGCGACAGAACATTGGCGTAGTCCGGCCACAAGGTGCCGATGGGTAGCGGCATGTTGAGGTTTGCGCCTTCCCCGTCGCCTTGGCCGATCTCGTCGGCGTGACCGAGGAAGTAGGGGTACTCATCCATCGGGTCGGCGTGGATGGAGGCGAAGAACACGTCCGAGCGGTCGTAGAAAATCGCCTGTGTCCCGTTGCCGTGGTGGTAATCGACATCGAGTACGGCGACTTTCTTTGCCCCGCCTTGGCGCAGACCTTCGGCCGCGATGGCCGCATTGTTCAAAAAGCAATAGCCACCATAGGCATCGGGCATCGCATGATGACCGGGCGGTCGGCAAAGCGCGAACGCATGGGACAGGCCTTCGGAAACCCGAGAGGCAGCGGTCTGGGCGGTCGCCGCGCTGGCCGATGCCGCTGCCCAGGTGCCCGGACCCATCGGCGTGCCGGCATCGAAAGAATAGCGACCCATCAGCCCATCAAGATGCCGGGTTTCCAGTTTTCGCAGCCCAGGCACAGGCCAGATGAAGGGAAAGGTATCGGTTGTCTCGGGGTCGCGCCCGGCATCAAGCCAGCGCTGCCAGAAACTCTCAAGGAACTGCACATAGGCGCGATCGTGAACGCGCTCGACCAGCGTCCGGTCGAGCGGGTCGGGCGCGATGATTTCGCCGATCTCAGCTTCAGTGACGGCAAAATGCACCATCTCGGCGCGGCGCGGGATTTCCACCGCTGGCACAAGCTTGCCGTCGGCCATTTCCTTCTGCGGGTCGTGGCGCGCATGATCGGGAGAAAAGACGGTTAGCATCTTTCCTGCCCGCCTAGATGGTTTGGTTGTAGGCGCCGACCTCGGGATTCTCCCGCAAGACCTCGTCCATCGCCTTGAACATCTCGCGCATGCGCGCTTCGGAAACCGGGCTTTCAACGACCACGACGAGTTCCGGCTTGTTGGAAGAAGCGCGGATCAAGCCCCAAGTGCCGTCCTCACTGACGACGCGCACGCCGTTCACCGTGATCAGTTCGCGGATCGCCTGGCCGGCAACTTCTTCGCCATTGGCGTCCATCGCCTTGAAGCGGGCCACCACCTTATCAACCACACCATATTTGGTCTCATCGGCGCATTTGGGACTCATGGTTGGCGAGCCCCAGGTGCGCGGCAAATCGCGATAGAGCTCGGCCATCGTGCGCTCTGGGTTGTTTTCCAGCATCCGGCAGACGGCGATCGCCGTCACCAGACCATCATCATAGCCACGCCCGATGGGCGCGTTGAAAAAGAAGTGGCCCGATTTTTCAAAGCCGGCGAGCGCGCCGGTCTCGGCGACGCGGCGCTTGATGTAGCTATGCCCGGTCTTCCAATAATCGGCCCGGGCACCATTGGCCTGAAGCACCGGATCGGTGAGGAAGAGGCCGGTGGATTTTACGTCGGCTACGAAGGTCGCGTTCGGGTATTGCGTGGAGAGATCGCGGGCGAGCATCACGCCGATCTTGTCGGCAAAGATCTCATTGCCCTCATTGTCCACCACACCGCAGCGATCACCATCGCCATCGAACCCCAGCGCGACATCGGCGCCATGCTCTTTGACGGCATCGGCCATGGCGTGCAGCATTTCCATGTCTTCCGGGTTCGGATTGTAGCGTGGAAAGGTATGATCCAGTTCCACGTCGAGCGGGATCACCTCGCAGCCGATGCGCTTCAAAAGATGCGGCGCAAACGCGCCCGCCGTGCCGTTGCCGCAGGCGCAAACAACCTTCAGCTTGCGCTGCAGCATCACCCCGCGTGACAAATCGTCCAGATAGACCTCGGCGAACTGCGGCACGAAGGCATAGCCGCCGCCGTCTCGCGCCTGGCTTTCATTGCCAAGCACGATGTCGCGCAGACGCCCCATCTCGTCCGGTCCGAAAGTGACGGGCGGATTGGTACCCATTTTAACGCCGGTCCAACCATTGTCGTTATGCGAGGCGGTGACCATGGCGACGGCTGGTACATCCAGCTCAAACTGGGCGAAATAGGCCATCGGCGACAGAGCCATGCCGATATCGTGGACCTTGATGCCGGACGCCATCAGGCCCGTAATGAGCGCATACTTGATCGAGGCGGAGTAGCTTCGAAAATCATGGCCGACCACGATCTCAGGCCGCGTGCCCTGTTCATGCATCAAGGTTCCAAGACCGGCGCCCAGCGCCTGAACGCCCATCAAGTTGAGCTCAGGAGGAACGTCGGATCCAGGATGGCCGAACCACCAGCGCGCATCATACTCGCGAAAGCCGGTCGGCTTCACCAAAGGCGTGGTTTCGAACGCATCGGTGTTCGGCTCAAGGTCGGGCACGGGCGTTGGGAAAAGCATGGGCACTCGCGATTGGGAGGAAACGGATCACCTACTCAATAGCCCGCCAGGGTGACGGTTCCAAGCGACAAGCATGTGTTGGGTGTTCGCCCTCAGTCTTCCAGGATCAGTTCTTGGCCCTCGAAGCGAAAACCGTCGAGCTGGCTCAAAAACGACATGCCCAAAAGGTTGGAGCTCAGGTCCTCATCACGAGCGACAAGCGCTCGTACATTGCGCACCCGGATCGACCCCAGTTCAACCGAGCGCAGGACGATCGGCGCCAAGAAGGCCTGGCCGTTGGCGGTGTTGACCGGAACCGTGAATTCGGAATGGTGCGGTCGATGGCCGGCACGGCGCGCATCGCTTTCGCGCAACACGACCGCACTTGCCCCGGTGTCGACCAGGACTTCCATCTCCCGGCCATCGATATCAGCGATGGTTTCCACATGACCGCGCGCATCGGCCAACAACACTTCGCGACCCGATGAATGGGCGTTGGTTGCAACAGCCTCAGAAACCGGCCGTTGCACAGCGACCTGCACTGGCCGGTCAATCGGCTGCGTCATTGTGGCGAGCGCTGTGCCATAGCCGGCGACAAAGGCCATCGCGATCAACAGCAAAGTGCGCATGATAACTGGCTTCCATCCGAAAACGAGACGCCAAGCTATCAGGCAGCCAACAGCAATCCGCTAAATGGCGCGTGGCAAATGCCAGTTTGCAATCAAGGCCGGATTAACCAGCCAGTTGGCCGCGGCGTGCGCTAGCGGCTGAGACCACCGACCAGGCTCGGCATATCGAGTGGGCGGAAACCGTAATGTTTCAGCCAGCGCACATCGGCCTCGAAGAAGGCGCGCAGGTCCGGCATGCCATATTTCAGCATCGCCAACCGGTCGATGCCCATGCCCCAGGCAAAGCCCTGATAGACGTCCGGGTCGAGCCCGCAATTGCGCAGCACATTGGGGTGCACCATGCCGCAGCCCAAAATCTCCATCCAATCATCACCTTCGCCAAGCTTGACCTCATTGCCGGAGCGGTCGCAGCCAATATCGACTTCCATCGATGGCTCGGTGAACGGGAAGTAGGAAGGGCGGAAACGCATGGTGACCGAGGGCAGCTCGAAGAAGCTTTTGCAAAACTCTTCGAGAATCCATTTCAGGTGGCCAATATGGCTCTCCTTGTCGATCACCAGACCTTCGACCTGATGGAACATGGGCGTGTGGGTTTGGTCGCTGTCTTGGCGATAGGTGCGCCCTGGGATGATCACCCGGATCGGCGGTTCTTGGCTGCGCATGGTGCGGATTTGCACCGGTGAGGTGTGCGTGCGCAGTAGCAGCCGTTCGCCATCTTCCTTCGGATTGAAAAAGAAGGTGTCGTGCATGTCCCGCGCCGGATGGCCTTCGGGGAAGTTGAGCGCGGTGAAGTTCAGCTCATCGGTTTCAATGTCCGGCCCTTCGGCGACCGCAAAGCCCATATCGCCGAAAATGGCGGTAATCTCGTCGATCACTTGGGTTACCGGGTGGATGCGGCCTTCCGCCGTTGGCCCGACCAGAACCGGCTTTGTGACATCCAGCGTCTCGGCGGCAAGGCGGGCATCAAGCGCGGCATCTTCAAGCGCTGCCTTGCGCGCGTTGATGGCGTCGGTCAATTTTACCTTGAGCCCATTGAGCGCTGGACCCATCACTTGGCGCTCTTCCGGCGTCATCTTGCCGAGGGTCTTCATCTGCTCGGACACAGAGCCTTTTTTGCCCAAGGCGCCAACACGCACAGCCTCAAGCGCGGCTTCATCCTCGGCTGATTGGATCGCGCCCATCACGTCGGCTTCCAACGCGTCAATGGCAGAAAGGGTGGCGGCTTCGCTCATAGGTCAGATGTCCGGGCGGTTTGGAGGGTGCGGGCGTTGTAACGCCGGGGTGGAAATTGGCAAGATACACGATGAAACGAAAAAGCCCCACCAACGATCCGCCGGCGGGGCTTTTTGAAAAGGAGATCAGTAAGGCTTACGCCCAGATACCGTTAAGCCAGTGCGCCTTTGGCTTGATCGACCAGCGCTGTAAACGCTGCCGGCTCGTGCACGGCGAGGTCCGACAACACTTTGCGGTCGACTTCGACGCCAGCCTTGGTCAGGCCATTGATGAACGTGCCGTAGGTCATGCCCTGCTCGCGAACCGCAGCATTGATGCGCTGGATCCAGAGCGAGCGGAAGGCGCGCTTTTTGTTGCGACGGTCGCGATAGGCATACTGGTTCGCCTTCTCCACGGCCTGCATCGCAACGCGGATCGTGTTCTTCCGGCGGCCGTAATAGCCTTTGGCTTGCTTGATTACTTTTTTGTGGCGGGCGTGGTTGGTTACGCCGCGAGAAACGCGTGACATGGGTCAGGCTCCAAACTGGTATACAGAAAAAGGGACGATCAGCCGTTCGGCAGGAAGTGTTTACGCACAACCCGTGCATCGGGCTCTGCCATAATCATGGTGCCGCGTGCTTGGCGGATGAACTTATTGCTCCGCTTGATCATCATATGCTGTTTGCCGGCCTGGGCAGCTTTCACTTTGCCGGAGGCGGTCAGTTTGAAGCGCTTTTTCGCGCCCGAATTGGTCTTCATCTTGGGCATTTGCTCATCTCAAGTTGGCGCGCACAACACACGAGTTTGTGGCTGCGCGGGCAAGTTACGCTGCCTGATTGAAAATCTGGCGTGAGCGGTTCAGCAAACACGGCAGCCCAACACTGGCCGGCTCGCTGATGAAGGCGGTGCTATACCGCCAAAGAACCAAGGGGGCAAGAGGGAAGGCGAACGGAGAAGAGGTGGCTTGCCTGGGCTTTGACGACCTCTGTCGCTCAGCCCGAAGGAAAAGGCCGTTTTTGGTGTTTTGGTTATAGCTCAAGCACCAGCGGGCAGTGATCGGACACTTCCGGATCGTGGATCACATCAAATCCCCGCACCACCTCTATGCGATTGATAAGCATATAGTCCGCAAACCGGTTTGGCTTCTTGTAGTGCGAATTTCGGGTGCTTTCGAAGCCGCGACTCGTCACCAGCTCGGTCAGTCCGGCATCCTCCAAAGTTTTTAGGGTCTCGCTGTCTGGTTCAACGTTGAATTCACCACAGACCACCACGATGTCTGCCGGCTCGGATACCTGGCGCGACAGATCGAGCAACCTTTGTGCCTGTACCGCGCGTTCGGGCGTATCCATCTTCCCGTTTAGGTCGCGCAGCCCGTGCATATGGGTAACACTGACGGACCGGTCGGCGGCATAATCATAGACCCGGACCCCGTGCGCGCTGCGGGACCGGGGGTGATCTCCGTAGCCGACAGGCGAATAGTCCTTATGCACGAAGCCTTGAGCCTGCCCGATTATCGGTAGCGATTGATGCACAAACGTCGCCAACCCCCATTGCGATGGTATCGACTGATCTGCGTCCCAGAGAACGCCCTGCGCAGCTGGGCAAAAGATCGCCACATGATTGGGCAGGACTTTTGAAACTTCACGGAAAAAGTTTGCGCGCTGCGGTAGAACGTGATCGCCATCGCGGTAGGTTAGCCAGTCTTTCTCTGTTTCGGGGCTATGAACAACCTCTTGAAGACAAAGAATGTCGGGGGCTGAGGTTTCGACATAGGGCAAGAGGTCATTGTGAAGTTTTCCTCCCCAGCCGTTAAGGCACATTACGTCCACGGTCGGTCCCTTTGAAACACTCAAAAAGCCGACATTCGTTGCATTGAGGAAGATCTGCAAGAAGGGTTTTGAGTTGACAGAAAGCACCCACAAAAAACCCCGCCGAAGCGGGGCTTTTCTAATCTCTAGTCTTCGCCGTCGTCCGGCCCGTCATTCTCTGGCTCGTGTTCGCCTTTGACGTCGATCTTGCCGACCATGGCCGGGATCGGGGCAAGCACCATCATCATCTGACGGCCTTCCATCTTCGGATGAGCCTCGACCTTGGCATACTCCTCGGTCTCCGCCTTCACCTTCATCAGGACATCCATGCCGAGATTTTGGTGCGCCATTTCACGGCCACGGAAGCGCAGCGTGAACTTCACCTTGTCGCCGGAGTTAAAGAAGCGGCGAGCATTGCGCATCTTCACGTCGTAATCGTGCGTGTCGATGTTCGGCCGCATCTTGACCTCTTTCACCTCAACCGTTTTCTGTTTCTTCTTCGCTTCAGCGGCCTTCTTCTGCTGCTGATATTTGAAGCGCCCATAATCCATGATCTTGCAGACCGGAGGATTGGCGTTGGGCGAGATTTCCACCAGGTCGAGCCCGGCGGATTGGGCGAGTTCCAGAGCCTCGCGGGTATCGGTTTCTCCGCGATTGTCTCCCTCAGCGTCGATCAGCTGAACGGATGATGAGCGGATTTTGTCATTGATGCGCGGGCCTTCTTTGACAACGGCTTGTGAACGGTGTGGACGGCGAATGGTGATGTCTCCTAGGACGTTGATCTTTAGGGTGAGGAGTTGTGCCGCAAGCGCGCGCTTGTGGCAAGATTGCACAGGGCAAAGTTGGCGGGTTTCAGGGTGAATGGACGCTTTTTCCGGCCGATCGGATGCTCATGGCACCAATCGGCGGTAAACGGCAAGCGTTGCCTGGCACATGGCGTCCAGCGAAAAACGAGCATGGACATGCTCTTTTGCACGTTTGATGTGGGCATCGCGCGCTTCCCCTTCAAGGGCAAGGGCTTCACGGATGCCGTTGCAGAGCGCCATCGGGTCGCCTGGTTTCACGTGCCAGCCAGTGCGCGCCTCTTCGGCAACACGGGGTGGAACGAGCACCGTTTCAGGCACAGCTCCCAGCTTGGAAACCACCACTGGCACCCCAGCAGCCTGCGCTTCGACCGCGGCGCGCCCAAAGGCTTCCGGCTGTGTTGAGGGCACAATGCACACATCAGCCCAGGCCAGTGCGCGCGGCGCATCGACATGCCCAACCAGATGAACGCGGTGCGCCACTTCGGCCCGGTCGGCAAGCCGGATGAGGCTCTCGCGATAGTCTGTGCGACCCTGATCGTCACCGGCGAGCACCAAGTGCACGTCCTCCGGCAGACCAGCCAGCGCGCCGATGGCAACGCTTTGCCCTTTCCATTCAGTAAGCCGGGCGATCTGAACCACCACGCGGGCGCTCTCAGGCACCGGCCAATCATAGGGTTCAGCGTTGGCATCGTACCGGGCGAAATCGGTGCCACGCGGGATCACCGTCAGCGTGTCGCGCGCAAACGGGTACTGCGAGGCGATGCTATCTGCGGTGAATTGCGAGTTGGCGATCACAGCATCGCCGCGTGCCATCACCGAATTGTACCAGCGTTTCACAGCGTTCGAGGCTTGGTAGGCGCCGTGATAGGTGGTGACGAACGGTATTTTGGCCGAGCGTGCCGCCATCAAACCTGACCAGGCCGGAGCACGGCTGCGGGCGTGGATAAGGTCAATACGCTCCCGCTGGCAGAGGCCCGTAAGCCGCCGGGCATTGGCGAGCATCGTCAGTGGATTCTTTGAGGCCACCGGCAGTGTGATGTGGGTTGCGGCCTCCGGCAAGTCAGCCACCATGCGACCACCCTGGCTCACGACAAATGCCTCATGTCCAGAATCCACCAGCGCTTGCGCGACATCGACGGTGGTCAGCTCTGCACCACCGGTTTCAAGCTCAGGAACAATCTGCAAAACGCGCAAGGGAGGTGTGCCTTCGGGGCTGGCGAAGTTATGGGCGCTTGCTATACCGCCAATCAACGAAACGCAAAATGGCACTTACCATGTCTCCAGCCTTCCTCGACCGTGGAGCCCATCAACTCGCCTACGAAAAGACCGATGGCAACGCGCCAACGCTTGTCTGGCTCGGCGGATTCCGCTCCGACATGACGGGCTCCAAGGCCATGAAGGTTGAGGAATACGCCAAGGAGCGCGGCCAGGCCTGTCTTCGCTTCGATTATGCCGGGCACGGCCAATCCACCGGTGCGTTCACCGACGGGACAATCGGATCTTGGCGTGATGATGCAGCGGCGATGATCGAGGCCCAAGCATCGGGTGAAACGATCCTGGTCGGTTCATCGATGGGTGGATGGATCGCGTTGTTGCTCGCCATTGATGAGGCCAAAAAAGCAAAAGCCGAAGGGCGGGCGAGCCGCGTTAAAGCGCTGGTGCTGATCGCGCCCGCGCCGGATTTCACACAAAAACTGATGTGGCCAAAGTTCTCAGAGAGCCAGCAGCAGACCATTTTGGACGAGGGGCAGTTGGTCGAACCGAGCCCCTATGATCCCGAGCCGACCATCATCACGCGCGCCCTGATCGAGGACGGTAAGAACCATCTGATCCTCGACGACATGATCGAAACGGCCTGCCCAGTGCGTATTGTTCAAGGCGTTGCCGACCCCGATGTCCCGCACACCCACGCGCTGAAGCTGATGGATGTTTTGGCCGGCGAGGATGTGGTGATGACGCTCATCAAGGATGGCGATCACAGGCTGTCGCGCGATGAAGACTTGGCGACGCTCGTCCGGGTTCTCGATGCATTGCCGAGCCAGGCGCGCGGCGCCTTACTTTAGGACGAAGACTTCGCCACCGGCAGCCTCAGCGTCCGCCGGATCATGGGTCACCAGAACCACCGGCAGGTTGCGCGCTTTGGCGTGATCGAAGACCAGCTGGCGCATATCTTGGCGCAGCGCCGCATCGAGCTTGGAAAAAGGTTCGTCGAGCAGCAAGGCACGCGGCCCGGAAAGCAAAGTGCGTTGCAGAGCCACCCGCGCCGCTTGTCCGCCAGACAAGGTCGCCGGGTCACGCGGGCCATAGCCTTCCAGCCCAATGGCGGCTAGCGCCTCCTCGGCGAGATTTTGACGTTCCCCACGCGCTTTGGAAACCGTGCGCGGAATGGCGATCATGACGTTGCCGCACACCGAGAGGTGCGGAAAAAGCAGCGGGTCCTGAAAGAGCAGCCCCATGCGCCGCGTTTCGGCAGGCAGCGCCAGCACATCGATGTCGCCAAGAAAGACCGAACCAGTAAGCGCGAACACCGGCGCCAGCGATCCAGCCAGTGCGTGCAGCAAAGTCGATTTCCCCGACCCGGACGGCCCCATCACGGTCAGCACGTCGCCTGGCGCAACCTCGGCGCTGATTTCGATCAGCGTGTGACCCTCAAGCGTGATGGTCACTGCATCAAGGCGCAGCGTGTCGGTGGTCGGCGTTTTCATTCTCATCGGATTTGCATGCCACGGCGCCTGCGCGCAAGGAAGGCTGGCACGGCAAGCGCGATCCAGAACGCAACGAAAGGGAGCAGCGCTTGCAAACTTGCCGCCACAGCCAGTGCGCGCCGGTCACCTCCAGCCGACAGCGCGACCGCCTCAGTGGTCAACGTCGGCACGCGTCCCGCACCGATCAGCAAAGTCGGAAGATACTGTCCGATGGAGACCGCGATACCGACCGCCAGTGCCGTCAGCAGGGGACCGATCATCATCGGCAGCCGGACCTGAAACAGGCGCCGCCAGTACCCCATGCCAAGCCCTGCAGCCACGTGCAGCATACGTCGGTCAAAGCGTCGATACGGATCGGCGAGCGACAGGAACATGTAGGGCAGAATGAACACCAAATGGGCGAACATCACCGAGATCATCAGCCCATCAGCGCGCAGCACGACGCCAAGAAATTGCAAGCCGAACAGAAACGTCACCTGCGGCACGAGCAGCGGAACATAGAGGATCAGAAGCGAGCGGTTGCCGCCGGTGCGCCCGGTCGCGTGCTCCACCTCCAGGCAGCCAACGATCAGGATGGCCGCGATCAGAGTTGGCACCACTGCGACGACCAGCGACGTGGTGGCAAGGTCCATGGCGCCGCCGCCCAGCTGCTCCCAGGCGCGCAAGGTCCACGATGCGGGAAAGGTGTCGGGGAAGCGCCACCGACCGGCAAAGGACCAGAGGATGAGGAGTGCCAGGCCAAGCGCGATGGCGAGCATCGGCAACAAGGAAACCACCAGGCCAATGGCTCGTGGTACGGCGCCACCGCCAGAGCGAATGCCCGATGCTGTGACCCACATCCACAAGCGTGCTGCAACACGCTCGCCGAACATCCAAATGCCGAGCAAGGATAGGGTGAGAACAATTTGGATCAGCGCAGCGGCGGCGGCCGTAAAGCGCGTTGCAAGCTCGGGGTCGGATGCCCATTCCAAAATACGCACCGGCAGGGGCGCCGGCGTTGTCGGTCCGAGCACGATGGCCACGTCGGCAACGGACGAGGCGTAAGCGATCACGGCGAACACCGGCAAGCGGATCAGCCGGTAAAGCTGTGGCGCAACAGCGATGAAGAAGCCGGTGCCACGACCATAGCCAAGCGAAGCCATCACCATGCGTCGCCGCGATCCATCCAGCGCGGGCAGAGCCGCGAGCGCCATGAGCAGTAGAAACGGCATCTCCTTGGCGACCAGACCGGCGACCATGGAGAGCCCCCAAAGATCGTTGACGATCAAGAGGTCCGGCGGCCGCTCCCAGCCGGTGAGTTCTGGCGAGATCAGCCGGAACAGAAAACCCGATGGTGCGATGAGAAAGGCAAGGCCGACAGCCGCTGCGGCGTGCGGTACGGACAAAAGCGGCGCAACCAGCCGACGAACAGCAGACAGGCCCTTGGTGTCCCATACGCAAGCGAGCAGCAAAAAAGTGAGCACCAAGGCGATCAGCGGAGAAAACAGGCCAACCAGCGCGGCAAGGCCGATGGACCGCCAGATCCCCGGCGCTGCCAGCACATCGCGCAGCGGATCGAGAGAAAACGCCACACCGCCCAGCGGCGGAAAATAACCGAAGGCCGGCAGCAGCGCTGCGATCAGCCCGGCGGCCACCGGCACGATCAACAGGGCAATCGTCAGTCCCGGCGCGGCGCGCAGCCAGTTCGGCATCCGGTCAGCCCCGGCCTAAGTGCCTAGCCGCCTTGGTAGCGGGCCGCCCACATCGCTTCGATGGCGGTCAACCAACTGGTGTGTGGCTCGGAAATCGCCGGGCCAAGCTCAGTCGGCGTCAGGGTCGCTGGGCCTAGGTCGAGCGCGGCGAAACCGTCTTGGATGTTCTGATCAAGCGCAGCAATGTCGAGAACCGTGAAATCGCCCCAAACCGCCGGGTCCTGTTTGCGCAACTGAGCAACCGGCGACATCAGGAAGTTGGCAACCACCAAGGCCGCCTCCGGCGCGTTGGCATTGGACGGGATCGCAACGAAATGGGAATTGGCAATCATGCCATCATCCAGGACAAAGGATCGTGTCGAGGCTGGAAACTCATCGCGAGCAATCGCGCCGGAAGCCTCGGCTGGATTGTTGGCAAAGCCGATAACGATCTCGCCATCGCCAAAAAGCTGGCGCAACGCGGCCTGGTTGGCAGGAAAGGTTCGCCCGGAGCGCCAGAGGTGCGGGTGCAACGCATCCAGATAGGCGAAAAGCGGCCCCAACGCCTCTTCGGCCTCGCCCTCGGGCAGCGGCGCACCAAGACGATCGCGGTCGTCGATGGTGTAGGCGAGCAGAAGTTTTAGGAAAGTCGAGCCGAGAAAATTCGGCGGCTGCGGATAGGTAAATCGGCCTGGGTTGGCTTCCACCCAGGCGAGCAGTTCGTCAAGATTGGACGGCGTCTCGTCGATCTCCTCGCTGTCATAATAGAACGAAAATTGAACCGTGCCCCAGGGCGCCTGGAACCCCTCGACCGGCACGGTGAAATCGGTGGTCAGCGAAGGGTTGCCAGCCACATCCACCAACTCCCAGTTCGGCAGGCGATGCGCCCAGCCTTCACCGTCTGGAGCGTAAAGCAGGCCAGCGTCTTTGAGCGCGATGAAATTCTCGCCATTGATCCAAACCAGATCGACCGAACCGCCACTGTCGCGGCCCGCCGCTGTTTCGGCAAGAACGATGCCGACCACGTCAGCCGTATCGCTCACCCGCACATGCTCGACCTCGATGCCATATCGCGCTTCGATCTCATCGCCGGCCCATTCAATATAGGCGTTGATGGTCGGGTCGCCCGACCAGGCATGGAAGAACACGGTTTCTCCTCGCGCGGCCTCAGCCAAGGCGTGGAAATCAGCCAAACTGTCGGCGGATGCGGGCGCAGCGCCGAGAAGTGCGGCGGCGAGAACAAGAGAGCGAAGAGCGGTTGATCCGGTCATGACAAGGGGCCTTCATTGAGCGGTGCGCCGTAAGGCGGGCGAGCGAGGACGCACTCATGCCCGGCGACACGCACACATGCACATCACAAATGGTTGAGATAGATAGGGGAGGACGGCGTGGCGCAAAGGCGGCCACGCGCGAGACGTGCTAAAGCACAGGCCGCGGTGCTGGGCCATGGCTTGAGCGGGCCACGAATTCTACCTCGATACCGGCATTGAGGTCCGGCGAGTCCGTGCCCTCCACCTGCGCAAGAACGCAGTCAGCGGCAAGACGTCCGGCTTCGCTCAGCGACCAACTGACCGTCGATAGGCCACCGGAAAGCCAAGAGGCCAGTTGGCTTGAACCAATGCCAATGATCGACAGTTCTTCCGGCACCGACAGCCCGCGATCACGCGCGGCCATGTAGAGCGCGACGACGGTGCGCTCGCAGCCGCAGAAGACTGCAGTCGGACCGCTGGGTTTGCTATCGAGAATGCGCGTCGCACGGTCGGTCAATGAGGCGGCCGTCTCCGTGTCATAAAGCGGTGGGCCGTCCACGGTATTGGTCTGGGAGCCCATACGCGTGCTTCGCATGAAGTGGGCGTTGCGGTTACCGCAGGAGGCTGCCAGCGTTTCGCTATGCAGGGCTTGGATGGCCTGGGGCGCATCGCAACCAAAATAGGCAAAGCTGACATGACCGAGCGAATTGAGATAATCGACCAGGCCGTCAAGCACTGCGCTGTCATTAATCCCAATGGTCGGCAGCGCGCCGGTGTGGGACGACCGCACAGAGGTTCCGCCAATCACGGCCGCGGGGACACCATACTCCAACGCCAACGCGATGCGGGCATCAGCGGGGAAAGCAGCGCTCAGGACAAATCCATCAGCGCGCCGGTCTTCGATGAGCTGACGCATCGTGTCTTCGGCATGCTCCATCCGGTCGGCGAGCGACACCATCAGCCCATACCCGCGCGAGGCAAGCGTCGTTGACAAAGCACCCAGAAAGGTCCGCTCGACCGTCATCCAGTCAGAGCCGACCCCAATGTAGGACACCATATCGTTGCGCCCGGTCGCCAATCGTCGTGCCGCCCGGTTCGGTTTGTAGCCAAGCTCCGCGGCAGCCTGCAAAACGCGCGCACGGGTGCGGTCGGCGATTTCGGGATAGCCATTGAGGGCGCGCGAGATGGTGCCCTTTGACAGGCCTAGATGCTGCGCAAGCGCTTTCAGATCGACCGCGTTCGATCCCGGCTCGCTGGCGTTGCTGAATGCGCTTCGGCGATTGGGCAAATGCGGTGTCGGATGGTCGATAGTCGGCGACATGATGGAGCTCCTAGCTCCAATTTAGCGCATTTTTGGAAATAAACTACAAAATTATTGCCCAATAGGGATACTACGAGGCGTAGCCAGGTTGCCAGGGCTCGGCGGCAGATGACTACCGCAACGTAATGTAACTGGCGTCATCGATGCGAATGGCCACATCCAGCCGGTCTTCGCGCAGCGGCTGCGAATCGCCGAGAACGCTGGGGTCGGTCGGCGATAGGCGCGCATCCGATCGCAGTGTGTCCGGCGATCCAAAACGCGTAATGTTCTCCATCAAGCCGATAACGACCAGCCCGATACATAGGCCGAGCAATCCGGCACGCAGGAGCATGGGGCGGGCGAGCAACAGGCGCGCGCGTATCGAAAGCGTTTCATCGCGACGGGCCATAACTTCAACTCCCACAAGACAACCTACTCAACGCAACACACCCAGCCGAACGCCTGGGTCGGACTGGTTTAGCGATTGCCGTTTAACGCTGGGTTAAGGTTGACAAAGCCTGAGCGGGCACGAATGGCACGCTACGTATGATGACAGCGCTTCAAACTCCCTTGCCCGGCGACGCCCTACCCATCGACGGCTGTGTCCCCGCCGTTCGCAAGGCTCTGGCAGCGGGCGACCATGTGGTGCTCGTTGCGCCACCGGGCGCCGGCAAGTCCACGCGGTTGCCGCTGGCATTGATCGATGAGCCTTGGCTTGCAGGAAAAAAGATCGTGCTCGTTGTTCCAAGGCGCCTGGCTGCACAGGGCGCGGCGAGGCGGATGGCTGGCGAACTGGCTGAGGGCGTTGGCGAAACAGTCGGCCACCGAGTCCGGTTCGACACCAAGGTGGGCCGCGCGACTAGGCTTGAGGTGGTCACGGACGGCGTGTTCACCCGGATGATCACCGATGACCCGGAACTCACCGGCATCGGGTGTGTGATGTTCGATGAGGTGCATGAACGCGCGCTGGCTGCCGATCTCGGACTGGCGTTTGCGCTCGAAGCGCAGAGCGCCTTGCGCCCGGACCTGCGGCTGATGGCGATGTCGGCGACGGTAGATGGCGCAAGATTTCAAATGTTGCTCGAGCCGCACGGCGGGTGCCAGAGAATCGAGACTGACGGCGCGATGTTTCCCGTCACCACCCATCACGAGCCCTCTGGCCCTCCTGCGCCGCAAGCGGTCGCTCAAGCTGCTTTGGATGCCCTGCATCGGTTTGAAGGCGACGGCCTCATCTTTTTGCCGGGCCAGCGCGAGATCGAGACCGCTTGCGGTCTGTTGCGCGACGCGCTTGGGACCCAGGTCGCTGTCCATGCGCTGTACGGCGCCGTGGCGCGTAGCGCCCAGGACGCAGCGCTTCGGCCTGATCCCAGCGGGCGCCGCAAGCTTGTTGTCGCCAGCGCCATTGCCGAAACAAGCCTCACCATTCCAGGTGTGCGGTTCGTGGTGGATTCCGGCCTTGCCCGACGCCCAATCTACGATCCGGTGCGCGGCATCACGCGACTGGAAACCAAGCCTGCCAGCCGCGCATCGATCGATCAGCGGCGCGGGCGGGCCGGTCGAACGGCCTCTGGCGACTGTGTGCGGCTTTGGCGGCGTGAAGAAGAGGGCGGTCGGCCTTCCGAGGATCGCCCGGAAATCCTCGATGCAGATCTGGCAAAGCTGCGCCTTGATATGGCGCTCTGGGGCGCGCTGGACCGAACCGGTCTTTCTTTTCTCGATCTGCCGCCGGAACGCGCTTGGGATCAAGCCGGGCGTTTGTTGGAAAGTCTTGGCGCCCTGGACAGCGCCGGTGCCGCGACTCCGCTCGGCGCTCGGATGGCGAAGCGCCCGACTCATCCACGCCTGGCCGCTCTGCTGGAGCGGGCGAACGCAGGCGAGGAGAGCGATGCGGCATGGGCGGCGGTGCTTGCTGGCGAGCTCAATGAGCGCGGACCTTTGGATGGCGCAGAACGCTTGCGCGCTGCCCTGGCTGACCGGCGACATGGCAATATGCTGAAAACGCTGCACGCCCGACTTCTCGGTCGCGCCGCCGCGAAGCCGCCGCCCGATGTTGCAGTCCTGGCTCGCCATCTGGTCCACGCGTTCCCGGACCGTATCGCCAAACGCGAAAAGGATGACGGCCAACGTGCGACCTACAAATTGGCCCAGGGCATTCAAGCCGGGCTTGAAACCCATCATCCGTCGGCCAGGGCACCGTTCTTGCTGGTGCTCGATCTTGGCGGCGGGCGAAAGAGTGGGGCTGCTCGTGTGCCAGACATTCGCCTGGCCCTGCCGGTGAGCGAAGATGAGCTGCGCAATCAACTCGACCATCTGATCACGCGCGGCGAAACCGTGACGTTCGATCCTGCCACCTGGTCGGTGCGTGTGCGTGAGGAAACACGGCTTGGCGCGGTGACGCTTGCCACGGATGCACGGCCAAGGCGCACCGGGCTGGATGCTCTGCCGGAGATCGCAAGCCATCTGCGGAGCAAGGGTTTGGAAAGTCTCGCCGGGCGGGACAAAGCCGCTGGCGCGCTTCTATCCCGCCACCAGGCCTTTCAAGCATCGCGCGGCGTGCCCGATGCGCTGCTCACGCGGCTCGAAACCTGGCTGCCGACCCTGCTTGAAGGGGGCGAAGCGCCGCCCTTTGCCGCCAACGCTTTGGACAAGGCCTTGCGGGCGGCGCTCGATTGGGACGAAGCGCAGGCGTTCGACCAGCAATGGCCGGCATCCGTCGCGCTTGGCAGTGATCAGCGCGCACGCATTGCCTACGATCATCCCGCCGGCCCGGCGATATCCGTGCGGCCGCAGATGCTTTATGGCAGCGATGATCATCCAACGCTCGGCGCCGACCGGCAGCCTGTGCTCATTGAGCTGCTTTCACCGGCGCAGCGCCCGATCGCGCTGACTGCCGATCTGCCAGCCTTCTGGCGCGAGGGTTGGAAAGATGTGCGCAAGGATATGCGCGCCCGCTATCCCAAACACGATTGGCCGGAAGAACCCTGGAAAGGGCCAGAGAAGAATCCGAACCGTCGGCGACGTTAGACCTCGGCGCCCTCGCGGACCCACATGCGATCGCCGACATCGACCATGAAGCGCGTCGGCGTGCGCGCGAAGCTGCCCAAACCTGCAAGCGCGGGACGCTCATGGGTCACGACAACCGTGGCAAACTCGTGCAGATTTTTCTCGTGGGGATAGCCTGCCTCGAACACGGCGCGGAAATCGGAACGATCAATGAACGGCAGGATGCGCGGCGGAATGCCGCCAGCGATGAAAACGCCGCCCGTTGGCATGACCGCAAGTGCCAGTTCACGGGCAACACGGGCCAGATAGACCACGAAATGCTCGACCGCCTTGATGGCCAAGGCATCACCGGCATTGGCTGCTTCGGTGATATCGGCGGCCTTGATAAGCGGTGCATCAACGCCGTCCACGGCCCCAAGACCGTGGTAAAGCCGTTCCAAGCCCTCGCCGGAGACCAATTGCTCGCCACCAAGGCGCCGCTGGCCGCCCTGCGTCAGATGCGCAAACAGCCGATCATCTTCTTCGTTCTCCGGGGTGATCGCGACATGGCCGCCCTCACCGGGAACAGTGATCCACATGCCCATCGAGTCGACGAGCGTCGATGCGCCAAGGCCGGTGCCTGGGCCGAGCACCAGTTTGGTGCCGCGACGCGGCGGCGTTTTGGTGCCGATCACATGCCAATCGTCAGGTTGAAGATCGGGCAACGCCAAGGCCTGCGCCTCGAAATCATTGATCGCGATCACGCAGTCAAATCCGAGCCGGTCGATGATGCGCTTGGGATCGATTTCCCAATCGGCATTGGTCAGCTTGAACGTATCGCCAATCGTAGGGCCGGCCACGGCCAGGATGGCCGATCGTGGGATCAACGATGTCTGATCGAGCACGCCCGCCTGAATGGCCGACTCCACATCGCTGAACTCCCGCGTGCGCACCTGCGCGAAACCCTGCTCCCTGGCGTGCGCATCGCTGACAAGCGCAAAGCGGGCATGGGTGCCGCCAAGGTCCGCAATCAGGACCGGAAAAGGGGTGACGAGTTCGGGGCGGCGACGTTCAGCCATGGCAAGGGCCTTGAAAAGGAAACCAGCAGGAAGCAGCGAGACGGGCGGCAGAAAGCCGCATTCGAAACCGCTTTAACGGTCAGGGACGGTGGCGACAAGGTCCGTCAAAAGCGCTTCCGCCGTTGCAAGATTAAGCGCCATCGGGACATTGTAGACAAGTGCCAATCGCATCAAGGCTTTGACGTCCACATCGTGGGGCATGGGGGACAGCGGATCGACCAAAAAGAAAAGCGCATCGATCCCGTTTTCGGCGATCAAGGCGCCGATCTGCTGATCCCCACCCAGTGGGCCACTTTTGAGGAGCTGGACGGGCAAATGCGGCGCAGCTTCTTTCACTCGTCCGCCGGTGGTCCCGGTGGCAACGATCCTGTGACCACGCAGCCGTTCGGCATGGCGTTTGGCAAACTCCACCATCTGCTCTTTCTTGGCATCGTGCGCCACAAAAGCGAGGGTGAGGACGGGGTCGGACGGGCTTTTCATCGCCGCGCCTTAGCAGGTTCCAGCCATGGACCAAAGCGCGGAAATCGTTTTTTGCCTATCGCTAGGGCAGGGGATCGCCGAGCGATTGCCGCAGTTCATCCATCAACCAAGCCTTGAACTGTTTGATCGCTCTGCCCTTCGATCCGCCTGGGCGTTCCAACAGAGTGTAGGTGAAGTCGGTTGCGATTTTGCGCTCAAAGGGTGCCACCAAGGAAC
The DNA here is from genome assembly GCA_046290415.1 of Hyphomicrobiales bacterium. GTDB lineage: Bacteria > Pseudomonadota > Alphaproteobacteria > Rhizobiales > MH13 > MH13. Next base: position 25,830 of record JBKAGN010000004.1, on the reverse strand, counting down.
CGGCAGCCAAGGCGTCGGACGCCACGGTGTCCCAGGCCAGGAACATGCCCTGGCCAGCAATGGTCGCATCCAGGCAAAGCGAGGCATCAGAAAAGGTTGGGCCATCAAGCAAGTCGGCATCGCGCGGCTCACCCTCTTTGAACCAGAGGTTCCAATCGAACATGGAAAGCCTGTCGCGCACCACGGCGAAGCGCCTGATATCGTGCGGACTTGTCAGGTGCTGCGCTGTTGCGGGGCTGCAAACCGGAAAAACCCGCTGTCGCAGCAAGTGTGTTGCCTTCAATCCCGGCCATTCACGGTTGCTGACCCGAACACAAAGATCGACATCTGAGGTGGGCATATCCACCAGTTTCATGGTCGCGTCCACGCGCACGGTGATGTCGGGGTGGGCGTCGTGAAACCGTCCCAACCGCCAGACCAACCATTTGGCGGCAAAGACCGGCGGTACGGAGAGGATGAGCCGATCATCATCGGCCTCGCGCATCATTGCCGCACCTGCGGCAAGGTCGCGCATCCCAGAGGTCAAATGTGGCAATGCCCTCGCCCCCAAAACAGTGGGTTCCAGGCCGCGTGCGGTGCGCTCAAAAAACGGACGGCCCAACTGTTTCTCGACCTTGAGAATCTGCTGACTTACCGCGCCCGGCGTCACGCCAAGCTCCTCGGCGGCGGCGGAAAGGTTGCCATGTCGTCCGACCGCTTCAACCGCGCGCAGGCCGTTCAGGTGGGTCGTGTTGAGGATTTTCATATAGAAAATCTAAAACAAGGGCCCGAAAAAATCCATTGGCATGGCAACCGAAGAGCGTAGCCTTGTAGCTATGCTAAAACTCATTCAAAACATCATAGGACACGTCCATCGGAGGGCATCGATGCCGTCCAAACAGAAGCTCCGCCGCCACGACCGGTCCGAGGCGCAAGACTATCGCGCCGATCCGCTCTCCCATCCCGCGCTCCGAGCCATGGATCAGCGGCAATTGGGCGATCTGCCATTCGACCCCCGGTGCTTCGACCCTGGCAGCTGAGTTCAGCGCCAGCCTTCAAGCCTGCTGCTGAAACTTGGGGTCGCTACCCACACCTGGCCCACAGATTGTCGGCGCCATCACCTCGCGTCACATGTCGGAAACTCTTGCTCTCTTCGCCCAATGGCTTAGGGTCGCGGCCAGCTTCTTGGAAGTCCGCTCGCAAGACGGCTTTCAAAGCTAACCAGCTTAACGCTCGGCCGGTGTTGCAAAGATCAACAAAACCACCGGCAAGGGCAGGCCCATAAGGGTCTCAACGGAGGTGAATACATGATCAAACAACTGCTCGCCACAGCTGCGCTTGGCGCTCTGCTGACCGGCTCCGCCATTGCCGACGACATCAACCCGGCCGTCGTCTACGATCTGGGTGGCCGGTTCGATGAAAGCTTCAACCAAGCCGCTTACACTGGCGCTCAGGCGTTTCAGGAAGAAACTGGCATCGAGTTTGTCGATTTCGAAATCCAGAACGATAGCCAGCGCGAACAGGCGCTGCGCAATTTTGCCCGCCGCGGCCATGACCCGATCATTGCCATTGGTTTTTCCCACGGTTCGGCTGTTGAAGCGGTGAGCCAGGAGTTCCCTGACACCCGTTTCGCCATCGTTGACATGGTTGTGGATCAGCCAAACGTGCGCTCCATCGTTTTCAAGGAGCATGAAGGCTCCTACCTGGTTGGCGTGCTGGCCGCGATGGCCTCCGAATCCGACACGGTCGGCTTTGTCGGCGGCATGGACATCCCACTGATCCGCCGCTTTGCCTGTGGCTATGCCGAAGGCGTTTTGTCGGTTGAGCCTGATGCAGAGGTGTTGACGGCGATGACCGGCACGACCGGCGCTGCCTGGAACGATCCGGTGCGTGGCGGCGAAATCACCCAGAGCCATGTGTCAGCTGGCGCTGACGTCGTCTTCCATGCCGCTGGCGGCACGGGCATCGGCGTGCTTCAAGCCGCAGCCGACGCCGGTATTCTCGGCATTGGCGTTGACTCCAACCAGAACGGCTTGCAGCCGGGGTCGGTTCTGACCTCCATGCTCAAGCGTGTGGACGTTGCTGTTGCTGATGCGTTCACCGATGCGCAGAACGACGAATGGACCAACGGCTTTGAAGTTCTCGGTCTTGCCGAAGGTGGCGTCGATTGGGCTCTGGATGAAAACAATGAAGGCCTCATCACCGATGAGATGCGCGCCATCGTTGAAGAGGCCAAACAGGCCATCATCTCCGGCGAAGTTGTGGTCCATGACTACATGGCCGACAACACCTGCCCCGCGACCGATAACTAAGGTTTAGCAACAAAGGCCGGTCCCGCATCCGGGGCCGGCCATTCTTGCAATCGGCAGGGTAATAAGCCGTGACGGAAAAAAAATCTGCTGTGAACGACGAAACGCCGACCGACCATGCGTCGCCGGCCAGTGCAGATGTGCTCGCCATCGAGCTGCGCGGCATCGACAAGCGTTTTGGTGCTGTCCACGCCAACAAGCACATTGATTTGAAGGTCGCCCGCCAATCGATCCACGGGATCGTCGGCGAGAATGGCGCAGGCAAATCGACGTTGATGTCCATTCTCTATGGCTTCTACGAAGCCGATGAGGGCGATATTTTCGTTGGCGGTAAAAAGGTCACCATCCGCTCGTCCAACGATGCCATCGCCCACGGCATCGGCATGGTCCACCAGCACTTCATGCTGGTTGATAATTTCACCGTCATCGAAAACGTCATGCTTGGCGCGGAGGGCGCCGCACTCCTGCAAGCCGGCCGCGAAAAGGTGCGCAAGGACCTGAAGTATCTCAGCGAGACCTACGGCCTGACCGTCGATCCCGACGCCATCGTCTCAGAGCTTTCGGTCGGCCTGCAGCAGCGCGTGGAAATCCTCAAGGCGCTTTATCGCGGCGCCGATATTCTGATCCTCGATGAGCCGACCGGCGTGTTGACCCCCGAAGAGGCGGATAACCTCTTCAAAATCCTGCGCCAACTGCGCGATCAGGGCAAAACGATCCTGCTGATCACGCATAAGCTGCGCGAGATCATGGCCGTGACCGATGAGGTCTCGGTGATGCGACGCGGCGCGATGGTTGCCACGTTACAAACCGCTAATACCAGCCCGGCTGAAATCGCCGAGCAGATGGTCGGCCGCCGCGTCTTGCTTGAAGTCGATAAGGGTGAGCCCAAGCCCAGCGACGCGGCCCTGGAGGTCAAAAATCTCACCGTCACCGACAAGTTTGGGGTCGACAGGGTGAAAAACGTCTCGTTCACCGTGCGACGTGGCGAGATTGTCGGGATTGCTGGCGTGTCCGGCAATGGACAATCGGAACTGCTGGAGACTGTTTCGGGTATCGTGCCGCCGACCGCCGGTTCGGTGGTGATCAATGGCACCACGCTTTCCCACACCGGCGATCCAGCCGAAGCACGCCATCTCGGCATGGGCCATGTGCCCGAAGACCGGTTGCGCATGGGGTTGGTGAAAAGCTTTGAAGAAAATGAGAATGCCGTTCTCGGCTACCACGATCACGACGATATCGGAGGCAAGTTTGTCCTGGATGTTGATGCGGTTCGCAATCATGCCAAGGAGCAGATTGAGAAATATGACATCCGCCCGCCCAACTGCCGGCTGAAAACGGCCAACTTCTCTGGCGGCAATCAGCAAAAGATCGTTATCGCGCGCGAGATGGAACAGGACCCGGACGTGCTGCTCGTTGGACAACCAACGCGCGGCGTGGACATTGGTGCGATCGAATTCATCCACAAACAACTCATCGCCATGCGCGATGCCGGCAAAGCCGTGCTTTTGGTGTCGGTGGAGTTGGACGAGATTTTTGGGCTGTCCGACCGCATCCTCGTGATGTGCGGCGGAGAAATTGTCGGAGAACGCCTGCCGCACGAGACCGATGAAAATGAGATCGGCTTGATGATGGCTGGCATCGATGGCACCGCCAATCAGGATGAAGTCGCCGTGGAGGCCGCCCAATGATCCGCGCGCTTCTGCTTGCTGGTGCGGTTTGTGTGATCGCAGCACCTGCACTTGCGCAAAAGGGGCCGAGCGCCGGTCCAGGCAGCGAGCCGGATCCCGTGCGCGGGGTGGCGCTGGACGAGTTCAGTGAAACCGGCACCAACACGCTGACCCTTGGTGGGATCACGGCCCGCATGGAAGCCCAGGTCAACAATGACGATACGACAACCCCGGTTTTTGTGATCGAAGATGCCAGCGGCGAAGTGCTGCGCTTTGACGGCGAACCAAGCTTTTATTCGTTCCTGCCGGCATCGATGCGATTGGCGAATATTGACCGTTCCACCCCAGAGCCGGAGTTGATTGCATCCAGCTACACCGGCGGGGCCCATTGTTGCGACCGCCTACAGATCGCCGCGCTTTCGCCCGATGGCTCCTGGCAGGTGCACGAGCTCGGTCTGTTTGATGGCGGCTACACGCTCTGGGATGCCGATGAGGATGGTTTTGGAGAGATCGAAGTCGCTGATCAAAGCTTCCTCTACACCTTCGATTGCTATGCGTGCTCGGCCCCGCCGCCACGGTTTTTCACCCTGCGCGACGGGGCGCCTATGGACATCTCAGGCAACCCCGATCTCTACCCCACCTATCAAAACCAGCTTCGGCGCTTTGATAGCCCCGCGGCAATGATTGACGAGCCGGGGCGGCTGGCCGGTTGGGCAGGCATCGAAGCGCGCCTCGGGCGCGGTGAGGAAGCGCTGGCCACGCTTGAGCACATGAACGCTGCCAGCGATACGGTCTACGAGATCTGCACCGACGGCGGCTCCGTCTGGGAATGTGCTGACGCTGATAAGCGCGAAGTCGGTTTTGTCGCGTTCCTGCGCAGCCATCTTGTCCGCCAGGGCTATCTGCCCGAAGCCGCGAACGGTGGAGGCAAAGGATGAGCCTGTCGCGCGGTGAACTTCCCCGCTGGGTCGAGTATGGGTTGATCCCGCTGCTGAACCTGGCAGCGGCGTTCCTTGTCGCCGGTCTGGTGGTGATCGCGGTCGGCGAGAACCCGCTGGAAGCCGTTGAACTGATGATCTTCGGCGCATTCGGCTATGGCGAGGGGCTGGGCTTCACACTCTACTACGCCACCAACTTCATCTTTACCGGCCTTGCTGTGGCGGTCGCTTTTCACGCTGGCTTGTTCAACATTGGCGGCGAGGGCCAGGCCTATGTCGCCGGCCTTGGCGTTGCGCTGGTCTGCCTGGCGCTCGATCGCCTCGTGCCCTGGTGGATCACAGCGCCCTTTGCCGTGATGGCGGGCGCCGCATTTGGCGCGTTCTGGGCCTTCGTGCCGGGCTATCTCCAGGCCAAGCGCGGCAGCCACATCGTGATCACCACGATCATGTTCAACTTCATCGCCGCCGCGCTGATGACCTACATGTTGGTCAACGTCTTCCGCCAGCCAGGCTCAATGGCGCCGGAATCGCGCACCTTCGAAGAAGGCGGACGCATTCCGCGCATCGACTGGCTGTTCGATTGGTTCGGCATGAACCTTGGCGGTGCGCAGACCAACATCTCGCTGTTCCTGGCGCTGATCATGGCGTTCCTGGTTTGGGTGCTCATCTGGCGCACGCGCCTGGGCTACCGCATGCGCACCCTCGGTCAAAACCCCACCGCGGCTGTCTATGCGGGCATGCGTCCACCGCGGCTGATCATGATTGCCATGGCCATCTCCGGTGGTCTTGCTGGGATGATGGCGATCAACGAAATCATGGGCGTGCATGGTCGCCTGATTTTGGAATTTGCCGGTGGTGCAGGTTTTGTCGGCATCGCCGTGGCGCTGATGGGCCGCGCGCATCCGATTGGCATCGTTTTGGCGGCGCTGCTTTTCGGCGCGCTCTATCAAGGCGGTGCTGAGCTTGCCTTCTCCATGCCGTCGATCACCCGCGACATGATCATCGCCATTCAGGGCCTGGTGATCCTGTTTGCCGGCGCCCTTGAAGGACTGTTCCGTCCGGCCATTGTTGGCTTTTTCAACGCGCTCTACGACCGCCGAAAGGCCCGTGAGCGCATGCAGGCGGCGGAGTAGGCCTATGGAGAGTTTTCAAAGCTTCATCCTGCTTCTCGACTCCACGGTGCGGCTGTCGATACCTTTGTTGTTTGCCGCGCTGGCAGGCCTCTACTCGGAGCGTTCGGGCATTTTTGACATCGGCCTTGAAGGCAAGATGTTGGCAGCCGCTTTTGCCGCTGCTGCCATCGGTGCGGTCACCGGCAATGTGTGGCTGGGTCTGGGATCGGCGATCTTGGTCTCTGTCATGCTGGCGTTGGTGCACGGCTTTGCGTGCATCACCGCGCGCGGCAATCAAATCGTGTCTGGCGTGGCGATCAACTTCCTGGCGGCTGGTCTGACAGCGCTTATCGGCCATGCCTATTTCCAACGCGGCGGACGCACGCCCGGCCTGGACGATGAAGCGCGCTTCACGCCGATCACATGGCCTGCGGCAGAAGCCCTGCAGAATGTGCCCCTTGTCGGGCCGATCTACTTCGACCTCATCTCTGGGCATAACCTGCTGGTCTATTTGGGCTTCCTCGCGATACCGATCACCTGGTTCGTGGTTTTTCGCACCCGCTTCGGTCTGCGTTTGCGCGCGGTTGGAGAAAACCCCGCCGCCGTCGATACTGCGGGTATCTCGGTCACCCTGCTGCGCTATCAAGCTGTCATCATCTGCGGCCTCTTGTGCGGACTTGCAGGGGCGTATCTCTCCACGGCGCAATCAGCCAGCTTCGTGCCGAACATGTCTGCTGGTAAGGGCTTTATCGCGCTTGCGGCGTTGATTTTTGCCAAGTGGAAGCCGGTGCCGGTCCTCTACACCTGTCTGCTCTTTGGTTTTCTCGAAGCCTTGGGCATTCGCTTGCAGGGCTACGAGTTTGCCATCATTGGCGAAGTTCCCGTGCAGATCATCCAGGCGCTGCCCTACATTCTCACCGTTGTGCTTCTGGCCGGTTTCATTGGTCGCGCTGATCCGCCCAAAGCCGGTGGCGTGCCGTATGTGAAAGAGCGTTAGGTATGGATGAGAGGCAAAAAACCGCGTTGATCGACGCGGCACGAAAAGCGCGCGAGACGGCCTATGCCAGCTACTCCAACTACCGCGTGGGCGCTGCGGTGCTGGCCGAAGATGGCGCGATCTATCCAGGTTGCAATGTGGAAAACGCCGCCTATCCGCTTGGAAGCTGCGCTGAAGCAGGCGCGGTTGCTGCTATGGCGTTAGCCGGTGCGCGCACGATCAAAGCCGTCGCGGTGGCCGGTGGCAAAACCGATACCCAGGCCGACAGCGAGCCTTGGGGGCAGGCTTCACCGTGCGGGGGATGCCGACAACGCTTGGCGGAGTTCGCCCAAAACGCTGCTGTGCCGGTCATCATCGTTTCTCCGCACGAGGTGATGCTGGAAACGACAGTTGGCGATCTTCTGCCGCACGCGTTCAACCTGAAAGACGAGTAGCATGTCCGACGCCGTTTCCGTCATCCGTGCACGCCTGCCCAATGCCGCCCCAAAGCTTGGCTTGGTTCTTGGCTCCGGTCTTGGCGGGCTAGTCGATGAGATCGACGGTGCGGTGCGCATCTCCTACACGGACCTGCCGCATTTCCCCCATTCTACCGTGTCGAGCCATGCTGCCGACCTGGTGATTGGCAAGCTTGCCGGTGTTGAGGTTGCGGTGTTGGCCGGGCGGGTGCACGCCTATGAGACCGGCGAAGCGGACGCCATGTCGGTGCCGCTGGCCACGCTCAAAGGCTTGGGCGTGGAAAATCTCATCCTCACCAACGCGGCCGGCAGCCTGCACGAAGAAATGGCGCCCGGCGCGCTGATGCTGATCACCGATCACATCAACTTGTCCGGCCGCAATCCGCTTATCGGGGTGGATGGCGACGCGCGGTTTGCAAACATGGTCGATGCCTACGATCCAGCGTTGCGTACACGGGCCAAATCGCTCGCCGAGCGGGAAGGCGTGGATTTGCATGAGGGCGTCTATGGCTGGTTCCTCGGCCCGAGCTTCGAGACTCCGGCGGAAATTCGCATGGCTCGCACGCTGGGCATGGACGCCGTTGGCATGTCCACCGTACCGGAAACCATCTTGGCCCGCTTCAACGGCATGAAGGTCCTGGCGATCTCTTCGATCACCAATCTCGGTGCCGGCATGACGGGCGAAGCCTTGTCACACCACGAGACCAAGGATGTCGGGGCGACCATTGTGCCCAAATTGACAACGCTTCTGCGCGCCCTCGTCGCCGATTTGGCCGAGGCTTAGCCATGGCCTTCCTTCCGCAGGAACTCATCGCCAAGAAACGCGATGGCGGCACGCTGACAGCCGACGAGATTGCCTTCCTTGTTGACGGCATGACCAATGGCGAGGTGACCGACGCGCAGATTTCCAGCTTCGCCATGGCCGTCTTTTTCCAAGGCATGCAGATGGATGAGCGTGTGGCGCTGACGCTGGCCATGCGCGACTCCGGAGACGTGCTTGATTGGTCGCATCTGGACGGTCCGGCACTCGACAAGCATTCCACCGGCGGTGTTGGCGACAACCTCTCGCTGATGCTCGCGCCGATTGTGGCGGCTTGCGGGGGCTATGTGCCGATGATTTCCGGGCGTGGTCTCGGCCATACCGGCGGAACGTTGGATAAAATGGATTCCATCCCCGGCTATACGACGCAGCCGGACAACGAGACCTTTCGCAAGGTAACTGAAGCCTGTGGCTGCGCCATCATCGGCCAGACGTCGTCTCTTGCGCCTGCCGACAAGCGCTTTTACGGCATCCGCGATGTTACCGCGACGGTGGAGTCGATCGATCTCATCACCGCCTCGATCTTGTCGAAAAAGCTGGCCGCTGGCCTCGATGGTTTGGTGCTTGACGTGAAATCCGGCTCAGGGGCATTCATGCCGACCCATGAGCAATCTGAGGCCTTGGCCGAAAGCCTGGTTGCGGTGGCCAATGGCGCGGGGACGAAAACATCGGCGCTGCTCACCGATATGAACGAAGTGCTTGGGCACGCGGCGGGCAATGCGGTGGAGGTGGCAACGGCAGTCGAGTTTTTGACCAATGCCGTGCACGACCCCCGTGTCCATGAAATCACCTTGGCCTTGTGCGCCGAGATGCTGGTTCTTGGCGGACTGGCCGACCGCGATACCAGCCTCGATAAAGTCGCCGAGGCATTGTATTCAGGGCGCGCCGTTGAGAAATTCAGCGAAATGGTCACGCTGCTCGGCGGTCCATCCGATTTCGTCGAGCGCTATCAGGATCACCTGCCGCAGGCTCCCATCGCGTTCGATGTCCCGGCCCTGGCAGATGGCATTGTGAACGCCATGGACACCCGTCAGATTGGTTTGGCCGTTGTGGCGCTCGGCGGCGGGCGGACCAATCCCGCCGACTCCATCGACCATGCCGTCGGCCTCACCCACATCGCCGATGTCGGCGCTCGTCTTTCCAAGGGCGATCCTTTGGCGCGTGTGCTTGCCCGGGACGAAGCCACCGCGCAGGAGGCTGCCCGAAGGGTCACCGCTGCCATCACGCTGGGTGACGCACCTGCTCCGCGCGCCAACATCTATCGGCGCCTCGCCCCAACGGGAGGTGTCTGATGCCCCGAGTGTTTCTGGTCGTCCTTGATAGCGTTGGCATTGGCGGCGCGCCGGACGCGCACCGCTTCTTCAACCATGGCACGCCCGATACTGGCGCCAACACAGTTGGCCACATCGCCGAAGCGTGCGTGCGCGGCGAGGGCGATCAGGACGGTCTGCGCTCTGGCCCGCTTCACCTTCCTAACCTTGCAAGTTTAGGTCTTGGCAAAGCGGTTGAGTTGGCATCAGGCGCCGTGCCACCCAATCTGGAAACTGATGGTGTAACAGGTCGTTACGCGGCCGCCACCGAAGTCTCCAACGGCAAGGATACGCCGTCAGGCCATTGGGAAATTGCAGGCGTGCCGGTGCCGTTTGACTGGGGCTACTTTCCAAACACCAAGCCGGCCTTTCCCGACGATCTGATGCAGGCGTTCATCGAACAAGCCAGCCTGCCTGGAACACTTTGCAATGTCCATGGCTCAGGCACGGTGGTGATTGCCGAGTATGGCCTGGAGCATATCGCAAGCGGCAAACCCATCGTCTACACCTCAGCGGACTCCGTCTTCCAAATCGCAGCACATGAGGAGCATTTCGGTCTCCAACGGCTCTACGAGACCTGCAAGATCGCTCGCAAACTGATCGACCCGCTGAACATTGGCCGCGTCATCGCCCGCCCGTTTGTTGGTGAAACCGTGGAAACCTTCAAACGGACCGCCAACCGCAAAGACTATGCCGTTCCGCCCCCCGAACCAACGGTTCTCAACCGTGTCCAGGACGCTGGCAACTGCGTCATCGCGCTCGGCAAGCTGGGCGATATTTTCGCCATGCACGGCATTGACGAGGTGCGCAAAGTGCCCGGCATCGAAGCCCTGTTTGACGTGCTGATGGGCACGCTGGAAGGCGAAGCAGCCGCGCAAGATGGCGATCTGGTGTTTGCCAACTTCGTGGAGTTCGATTCCGAATTTGGCCACCGCCGCAACGTCCCGGGCTATGCAGACGCGCTGGAACGGTTCGACCGGCAACTGCCGCGCTTCACGCATGCGATGCAGGACGGTGATCTGCTGATCCTCACAGCCGACCATGGCAACGACCCGACCTGGGTTGGCACTGACCATACGCGCGAGCGCGTGCCGGTCTTGATGATGGCCAAGGACCTCGATGCGGGTCCTGCGGGCGTACGCTCGACCTTTGCAGACATCGGTGAAACGGTTGCCAAATGGCTCGGCCTGCCAGGCGGAAAACACGGAACATCGATCCTGTGACCACTATCCCGCTCGCCGAATTGCATTGCCACATCGAAGGCGCCGCCCTGCCGGAGCTTGTGCGCGAACTTGCCCACCGCAACGGCCAGGACATCACCGGCCTGATTGACGATGACGGCGGTTATGTCTGGACGGATTTTGACGATTTTCTGAGCGCCTATGACAAGGCCGCCAGCGTTTTTACGCGTCCCGAAGACTACAGCGCGCTCGCCTACACATATGCTGCTTATTTGTCCCGGAAAGGCGCGATCTATTCGGAAACCTTTGCCTCCACAGACCATGCCGAACGCGCTGGCGTCAATCCGGTGGCCTATCTCGCCGCGCTCACCGACGGCATCAAACGGGCGGAGGTCGACCACGGCATTGTCAGCCGCATCATCCCCACCGGCGTGCGCCATTTTGGCCATGATGCCATCAACCGCGCCGCTGATATCGCCATTGAAGCCGCCAAAACCAACGCTTCCATCACTGGCTTCGGTATAGCTGGTAGCGAAGTGGCCGGCTCGCTTCTCGATGCCAAGACCGCGTTTGAACGCTGTGCCGCTGCGGGCCTAGGCCTCACGGCACACGCCGGCGAATGGACCGGCCCGCCCACCATCCGTGATGCCTTGAAACTGGGCGTCACCCGCATCGGCCATGGCATCCGCGCCGCCGAAGATGAGTCGCTGATGGCAGACTTGGTCCAGAAGGGCATCACGCTGGAAGTGTGCCCGGTATCCAATATCGTCCTGAAGGCGGTGGAAAGTCAGGACGCGCACCCCGCCAAAAAGCTCTATGACGCCGGCATCAAACTGACGGCGAGTTCCGATGATCCGCCGCATTTTCACACGAATTTGGCCAAGGATACGGACGTCATGGTGGCGCTGCTAGGCGGTGATGAACGCCAGATGCGTGCCATGCTCACGCGCAACGCGCTGGAAGCGGCCTTTGTCGACGAACCGACACGACAAAAACTATTGGGCAAACTCGATAGCGCGCTTGCCAGCGCCTGACCGGTTGGGCATGAACAGGGCCGCGCAGACCAAAAGGAGCCCCGCATGCAAGGCGTCACCGTTGTCGATCACCCGCTGATCCAGCACAAGCTCACCTTGATGCGGGACAAGAACACCTCCACCGCGTCCTTTCGGCGGTTGTTGTTCGAAATCTCTCACCTGCTTTGCTATGAAACGACACGCGACCTTGAGACCGAAGAAGTCGAGATCGAGACGCCGATCCAGCCGATGATGGCGCCGAAACTGTCGGGCAAGAAGCTGGTCTTCGCGTCCGTCCTGCGCGCTGGCGATGGCCTGTTGGAAGGTATGCTCGACCTCGTTCCCGCCGCGCGCGTCGCCCATATCGGCCTCTATCGCGATCCCGAGACGCTCCAGCCAGTGGAGTATTATTTCAAGGCGCCTGAAGACCTGTCCGATCGCCTGGTGATTGTGCTGGATCCGATGTTGGCAACATCCAACTCGGTGTCGGCAGCTGTGACCAAGCTGAAAGAGCGTGGCGCGAGCAACATCCGTTTCGTCTGTCTTCTGGCGGCGCCCGAAGGCGTTGAACGTTTCACGAAAAACCATCCGGATGTACCGGTCGTAACCGCTGCCATCGACGAGCGGCTCAACGATCATGGCTACATCGTGCCGGGCCTCGGCGATGCGGGCGACCGGATGTTCGGCACCAAGTAAGCGTGGCAAACCAGCCGCCAGTGCCGCAGTACCTGGATTTGCAAACCGCGCGTCCCCATCAAGACTGAGGTCATGGCGCGCGTACTGGAAACCGATCTCTATCTGCCTGTCAAAGCCTTCCTTGTCGGGCAGGGCTATGAGGTCAAAGCGGAAGTGGGCGCCGCCGATATTGTTGCCTGTCGCGGCGATGAGGACCCGGTCATCGTCGAGCTCAAGGCGGCGTTTTCGCTGACCCTTTTTCATCAGGCCATTGCACGGCAATCCGTCACGGATGCGGTCTATGTCGCCGTTCCGCGTGGGTCAGGGCGTCGGTTTCTGCAGTCTCTGAAGAGTAATATCGCGCTCGCCCGACGGCTTGGTCTGGGACTGCTGACGGTCCGGCTTTCTGACGGTTTCGTTGAGCCGCATCTCGATCCCGCACCATACACGCCAAGGAAATCCAAGGCGCGTAAGGATCGTCTGTTGCGGGAGTTTGCGCGTCGTGAAGGTGACCCCAATACGGGCGGATCGACACGTACTGCGCTGGTGACCGCCTACCGGCAAGACGCGATGCGCTGCGCGCAGTACCTGCATGCCAACGGCCCAAGCCGCGGCGCCGACATTGCAAAGGCGACGGGTGTCATGCGGGCTACCCGCATGATGGCCGACGATCACTATGGTTGGTTTGAGCGTGTTGAGCGCGGCGTCTATGCCCTGACGCCCGCTGGTCGCAAATCCCTACAAAGCTGATGACGTTACCGCCTTGCTGCGGTCTTTGCCGCGTAGGAATGCTTCAACACCTTCTGACAGCTGCCGTTTGATCGTGTCACGCTCGCCATCGGCAGCTGCCAGCACGTCACGCGCTTTCAAGAAATTGAGAGCCTGGAAATTAGCGATCGGCGGTCGGATAAGAACGTCAGGCGGATGCTGCGCAAGATGCGCCCTGGTGATCGTTTGCATGCAAAGCTGCGTCGCGCCGAGGATGCTTTCCATCTGCGCCGGCGCCTGCGCGGGTTCTGCGCCGTTACCCGGTTCGGGCCCGCCCATCACGTCCACGCCGATCACCAAGTCGCAGTCGCCAAGCGCGCCCGTCGGCAATGGATTGACCACGCCGCCATCGACATGGACGCGGCCGTCAAACAGCACCGGTTTGAACACGAACGGAATGGCTATGCTCGCGGCGACAGCAGGCTGGATTTGACCTTCGCGAACGGCATGTGAGCGCCAGCCATAATAGTCCGTCGTCATGACCGTTAGCGGGATGGACGCAGCATCGAAGGTGCGTGCAAGCCCGTCGGGCATAAAAGCGCTCAGCACGGCCTGCGAATCCAGCTGCACGCCGAAACTGCGCCAGTTACGCCAGTTTTTCGGCCGCATTTTCCACACACGCGCTGCAACTTCGCGGGTGTCGAGGAACGTTTCCAGCGCGATCTCACGCATCTGCCGCCCCGACAGTCCCGACGCCACGCCCCAACCTATGATCGAGCCGATCGACGTGCCGGCAACGCAGGCGATGGGCAAACCGAGTTCCTCGATCACTTCGAGCACAGTGATGTGGGCCAAACCGCGCGCGCCACCACCGCCCAAGGCGAGGCCGATGTGGGGAAGATCGTCGGTTGAAGATCGGGTGGTCATGCTGGCGCTTTCATGAGATGGAGGGCCAATTCTCTCTCAATGTGGTCTCTTTTTGTGACAACGCAATCCACCTCGCCTGCTTCACCTCCTGCCAGCCTGCCCATCGCACCCGGCGACGTGGCCATGGAGCGCTACGACTACAGCCTGTACGCGATCACTTGCTTTGTTTGGGGCACCAGTTGGCTGGCGCTGCGCATGCAATTGGGCACAATCGCGCCGGAAGTTTCCTTGGTTTGGCGCTTCGCGCTGGCCGGCATTTTGGTGTTTGCCTGGGCGCTTTGGGCGCGCCAGAGGATGCGCTTTGAACTGCGTGACCACGCGCTGTTTGCGGCGATGGGGTTCTTCATTTTTTCCACCAATTTTCTGTTCTTCTACTATGGCGGCATCGAGATCACCGCTGGCCTTCTGGCGGTCGTGTTTTCGCTGGCCTCGATCATCAACTTTCTGATCGGCATCACCTTCATGGGGCAGAAAGCCGAGCCGCGACGCCTGGCCGGTGCGGGTCTGGGTGCGCTCGGTATCGGCTTTCTGTTTTGGCCAGAGATCGCCGGCACGACACTCAACCGCGACGTTTTGATCGGCCTGGCGCTTTGCATTTGCGGCACGCTCTTCTTCTGCACCGGCAATGTGCTGTCGGCCCGGGCGCAGAAGCGTGGACTTCCCATTCTGGCAACAAACGCCTGGGGCATACTCTATGGCGTGATCTGGTTGTTCATCTTGGCTATGGCACAAGGCCATACCTTCGCGATCGAACCAACGGCCGGCTACATCGGCTCGCTTGTTTGGCTTGCCATCTTTTCCTCGGTGATCGCGTTTTGGAGCTATCTGACGCTGCTGGGCCGGATCGGCGGCGCGCGGGCGTCTTATGCCACCGTGATTTTTCCGCTGATTGCGCTGGCCTCCTCAACACTTTTTGAGGGCTACCAGTGGACCATTTTTGCCGCCATCGGCGTGGTCTTTGCGCTCTGCGGCAATGTGCTGGTGCTTGGTGGCGGAAAACGCCAACCAGTGAACAAAGGCGCTTGAAGCCTCGTCCCTTAGCTCGCGGCCTTGCCGGACGCAAAGGGCGCTGGTTCGGGGCGATGCGGGATGACAAGCGCATCGGCGTCGGGTGGTTCCAGCTTTTGCATGACGAGATAAGCTGTGACGCCTGCTGCCAGCCCGAAAACCACTGAGCCCAGCGCCTGGCCGATCAACACGCCTTGAGCGCCGCCGCCACCCCATTCCATCTGCGCCCCGATCCAAACAAATGGCAGCGTGCCGAGGGTTGCCTTGCCCCAGTTGAACACCGTGGAATAGGTGGCAAAGCCCAGATTGTTGAACGATGCATTGGCGACGAACAGGGCGCCATTGAAGATGAAGCTTGCCGCAACATAGGTGCAAAACAGGATGACCAGACCGGCCGCGTCGCCGTCGGCATCGAACAGCGCGACGATCGGGTCGCGGGCAATGAACAGGATCGCCCAGACCAGCGTCGTGTAACCGAGTATCAGGATCAAGGCGTCCATAAACGCGCGCTGCACCCGGTCGATCCGCCCCGCCCCATAGTTTTGGCCAAGGATTGGACCGATGGCGCCAGATAGCGCAAAGATCGCTCCGAAGGCCACCGGAATGATGCGCCCGACAATCGCCCACCCGGCCACCGCATCATCGCCATAGGGCGCGATGGCGCGGGTGACGATGGCGTTGCCGACCGGCGTTGCAACATTGGTGAGGATGGCTGGAATGGCGATGGCGACCAGGGCTGAAAAGTGCGTACCCATCACCTCTCGGCTGGGAAGCGAGACAAGGTCATGCACCTTCATCGCGCCATAGATGCCCATGCCAAGCAGAGCGACGCGCGAAAGCGTGGTGGAAACGGCCGCACCATTGACGCCCATGTCGAGCGCAAAGATGAAAATCGGGTCCATGATCGCGGCGGCAATGCC
Source organism: Hyphomicrobiales bacterium (assembly GCA_046290415.1). GTDB lineage: Bacteria > Pseudomonadota > Alphaproteobacteria > Rhizobiales > MH13 > MH13. The sequence continues at coordinate 9,811 of JBKAGN010000004.1, read as the reverse complement.
GGCCCCGAGCGTGACGTACATGGCACGCTTGGCGTCGCCGACGGCGCGTAAGAGGCCCGACATCGCCATGCCAAGCGCCAGCAGCGGCATGGATGGCAAAATGATCTGCAGGAAGCCGACCGCCACGTCCAGCGTCAGGCCCGTAGCGCCGAGGCCGGCAAGAAGGCTTTCCAGAAAGACAAGGCAGAGGATCGAAAGCAGGCTGATCAGCGCGAAAATGAAGACCAGCCCGGTGCCCGCCACCTGCTTGGCGCGCTCCTTATCCCCGGCACCGAGCGACCTGGAGACAAGCGCGGTGATGCCAATCGTCGTGCCGATGGCGGCAGAGGTGATGAAAAACATCAGCGTACCGGCATAGCCGATGGCGGCCGCCAGTTCAGTCTCTCCGAGCTGAGCGATGTAGAAAAGGTTGGCGAAATCGACGATGAAGATCGCCACAAGCCCGATGGAGCCGGTCGCCGTCATGACGACGGTGTGGCGCATGGTCGAGCCCGTGACGAAACGCGGTGTCGTGTCGTCGTCTGGCTTGGCAGCGGCCATCTATCGCTCGTCCTTGGTGATAGCTTCGGTTTCTGGAGATAAGGGCTCAGCCTCACCTTCGGTTTCCGTCAGTGGCTCGGGAACCGGCTCGAACATCGGCTTGGGCTTCGGTACTGCCTGACCGGTCGGGTAGACCAGCTCAACGCCTGCCAGAATGCCATCCTCGACCTGCATGGCGAACCGCCGTTCATCGCGTGCGCGCACGTCGGCAACGCGGAAATCTGCCTCCTCTTCGGGAATGCCGATCTCCATCAACATCTGTCGGCCCATCTCGATCGAGGAGTGAAACGTTTCGCGCACCGCCTGGGTGGCGCCAATTTTCAGCAGCTCCAGCGCATGGCCGCGATCATAGGCGCGGGCATAGATCGGCAGATCGGGATACGCCTCGCGCACCGCTTCCACGATGCGGGTCGTCGTCGCGCGACCGTCGGTGCACACGGCCAGAACATCGGCGCGAGCAAGACCGGCGGCAGCCAAAATGTCGAGCCGCGTGCCATCGCCGTAATAGATCCGCGCCTTGAAGCGTTTGGCGTCGCGAATGCGGTCGGCGTCGGTGTCAATAACCGTGACGCGTTCGCCACCGGCCTGCATAGTCTGGGAAACAAATTGGCCGAACCGGCCGAATCCGATGATCAAGACTCGTGCCTGGGCGGACGAATAGTCTTCGTCCATCGTTTCGGCCTTTTTGCGTTTGGTCAGTGCGTAGGCTGCGTTGATCAAAACCGGTGTCATCGCCATCGAAAGCGCCACGGCGCAGGCAAGTACGCTCTGGGTGGGGCCATCCAGAAGCCCGCCGGCCAACGCAACGCCGAACACGACAAACCCGAACTCGCCGAACTGGCAGACATAGGCTGTCGTCTTGATGCTCGCCGGATGGTCTTCGCCCATCATCCGCGCCACGCCATAGGTGACGGCAAGCTTGATGATGAGGCCAATGACTGTGATTGCGACGATCAAGACGAATTGATTGGTGAGAACCCCAAGATCAATGGACAGTCCGACGGCCAGGAAGAAGAGGCCCATGAGCAGGCCGCGAAACGGCTCGATATCGGCTTCCAACTGATGGCGAAAATCGCTCTCCGAGAGCATCACGCCGGCGATCAGCGCGCCAAGCGCTGTCGAAAGGTTGGCCTGCTCCATCACAAAGGCTGATCCGAGCACGATCATAAGGGCGCCAGCCGTCATCACTTCGCGCACGCCTGTTTTGGCAAGGAAGTGAAACAGCGGATTGAGCGCGAACCGTCCGATCACCACCAGTGCCGCAACCGCGCCCAGTGCAATGCCCACCTCGCCGAGTCCCATCCCACCACCGCCGCGCGGTGCCAAGATCGACGCAAGCACCAGAAGCGGCACGACGGTAAGGTCCTGGAAGAGCAGAATGCCGAAGGTCGCCTTGCCGTGCGGCGTCTCGCGCTCGCGGCGTTCGTCAAGAATGGCCAGCGCGATGGCGGTCGAGGAGAGTGCCAGCGCCCAGCCGATGATGAGTGCGCTTTGCCAGGAAAAGCCCATCAGCATGGCGGCGCCAGATAAGAGCAGCGTCGAGCCGAGCATTTGGCCGCTGCCTGATCCGAAGATCGAGCGACGCAGGCTCCAAAGCGTGGTCGGCTTGAGTTCCAGTCCGATGATAAAGAGGAAGAGGACGACGCCGAACTCAGCGACGGTGGCGACGGAGTCGATGTCCGATACCAGGCCGGTTGCCGGGCCTATGGCAACGCCGGCGGCAAGATAACCAAGCACGGCGCCCAGTTTGAACCGCTGAAAGATCGGAACCGCGACGATCCCGGCGGCCAAGAGCACAAGCACCAGAACAATCGGATCGGAGGCGTAAGCGACGCTGTCAGCGAGGGATTCAAGCGAGGCGGGCATGTCGTCCATGCCCGGGCAAGTGGACCTTCGCTGCCTGTCCGTCAACTGCGGAACAGTGCTTGCGCGGTTCGCACCATCAATGGCGCATCAGTTCAGCGCGGCAAAGCCTTCGGCGAAGCCGGGCAGCTCGATGGGAATGCCGATGCCTTCGTCGGGCGTTTGAAAGATCACGAACCATGCCGTTTGCCCACTGGATAAGGTGTTCACCAGGTTCTGATCCATGATCATCTCCACATAGCACCCAGAAGGCAGGCAACGCGCAAAATCGGCGGTGCCAATGTCCGTGTCGTCGATGCGCAAGCCAAGACCGCCATCAAGCAGCACGCCAAGCGGAACCGCAACGCGCAGAATGTGCGCACCGCCATCCAGCGTTTTGACGATGGTCACCCGCAACTCGACGTTCGGGCGGTCGACGGCGGCGACGTTCTGCACCAGCGCGCAAAGTTCGGTCGGCGAGCCGGTTGGTGTTTCGCATTGGATCTGCCAGGCCTGAAAACTTTCACGCACCACGGGCTGGGCCGAGGCACTGGTTGGCAGAACGAAGGAAGCCGCCAGCAGGAGGAAAAGCGGAGAAAAGCGCAGAAACTGGATCATGGGCACGAGCGGTTCGGTGATTCGCGGGGTGCGATGGCCAAACTCTAGCAATGGGGCGGCGGTATGACGAGGCCGAGTCTGGGCGCTTGGCCCGTGGAGGCGAAGTCCAATTCAAAAACCCAAAACAACGCCAGTGTCCTAGATTCACCACGGGTCACAGCACTTACCCTAGACAAAGGGATAAGATCGGCGGCGCTAATATGACGCATTTCAGGCAAGCCTGTGCTCTTCCCATCCCAGGGCCAGTCAGATAGGTAGGGCTTCGATTAGGAGGAGGGCATATGTGCGCCCGCGCTCGACCGTAACCCGGTCTCGCTCGCTGCTTCAAAGCACAGCCGCACGCATCATGCCCTGATCGCTCGGAGACCAGACTTAGCATGACGATAGCACCACGCTTCGCCGCACTTTTCACCGCGATGGCAGCCGCAATGGTCGCGCTCGTGACACCCGCATCGGCCGCTCAGCCGACCCCTTGGGCCATTGGCTTCCAGGACGCTGCCACGGTGGTGATGGAGCACATACACTGGTTTGAAACCTTCACTTTGATCATTATCACGGCGATCGTGATTTTTGTGCTGGCGCTGATGATCTATGTCTGTTGGCGCTTCTCCGAAAAGAACAATCCAACACCGTCAAAGACGACCCACCATGCGATGCTCGAAGTGGCTTGGACGGTTGTGCCGATCATCATCTTGGTCGTGATCGCGGTTCCTTCTTTCCGCCTGCTTTACGAAGAAGCGGTTGTTCCGCCATCGGACATCACGATCAAAGCAACCGGCTACCAGTGGTATTGGGGTTACGAGTACCCCGATCATGGTAACTTCGATATCCTGCAGATCATGCTTCAGGACGATGAGCGCCTGGCCCGCATGGAAGCCACAGGCGGCGGCGAAGAGGACTTCCCGCGCCTTCTGGCTGTCGACAATGATCTCGTGGTGCCGATTAACACCACGGTCCGCTTGCAGGTCACCGCTGCTGACGTGCTGCATGCTTTCGCGATGCCGGCCTTCGGCGTGAAAATGGATGCGGTGCCCGGTCGCCTCAACGAAACTTGGTTCCGCGCTGAGCGTGAAGGCATTTTCTATGGCCAGTGTTCTGAGCTTTGTGGCACCGACCATGCGTTCATGCCGATCGCCATTCGCGTTGTCAGCCAGGACCAGTTTGACGCCTGGGTCGAGATGGCCGCCAGCGATCTTGGCGCTGCCAACGACATGTTGGCGCAGATGATCCGCGACGATGCGCGCAGCACCGAACTGGCACAAAACTAAAACAACTTTCGGTCGCGGTGCGCCGCGGCCTTTGATGATTTTCACGTGAGGAATTGACGCACCATGGCAAGCTACGCAGATGCCACAGCGCATGACGATGTCCCCGGTTTTTGGGCTCGCTGGTTCTATTCGACCAACCACAAGGACATTGGCGTCCTCTACCTGATCTTCGCGATCATCGCCGGTATCATCGGTGGGGCGCTGTCGATCGGTATCCGCCTGGAGCTGCAAGAGCCAGGCATGCAGATCTTTGCCGACGGTCACGCCTACAATGTCTTCGTGACCGGTCACGGCCTGATCATGGTGTTCTTCGTGGTCATGCCGGCGCTGATCGGCGGCTTTGCCAACTATATGGTGCCTATCATGATCGGTGCGCCGGATATGGCGTTCCCGCGCATGAACAACATTTCGTTCTGGCTGCTGCCGCCAGCGCTGATCCTTCTGGTGATCTCAATGTTCGTGGAAGGCCCTCCGGGCGGCCTCGGCGTTGGTGGGGGTTGGACGATTTACCCGCCGCTCTCAACCTCCGGCCATCCTGGGCCTGCGGTTGATTTCGCGATCCTGTCGCTGCACATCGCCGGTGCCTCGTCGATCCTTGGCGCGATCAACTTCATCACCACCATCTTTAACATGCGTGCCCCCGGCATGACGCTGCACAAGATGCCGCTCTTCGCTTGGGCGATCCTGGTCACCGGCTTCCTGCTTCTGCTGGCTCTGCCGGTTCTGGCTGGCGCCATCACCATGCTTCTGACCGACCGCAACTTCGGCACCACGTTTTTCGACCCGGCAGGCGGCGGCGATCCGATCTTGTTCCAGCACCTGTTCTGGTTCTTCGGTCACCCTGAAGTTTACATCATGATCTTGCCGGCGTTCGGCATCGTCAGCCACATCATCTCCACCTTCTCCAAGAAGCCGATCTTCGGCTATCTGGGCATGGCCTACGCCATGGTGGCCATCGGTGTGGTCGGCTTCATCGTTTGGGCGCACCATATGTACACGGTCGGCCTTTCGGTCGAGACGCAGGCCTACTTCGTGTTCGCCACCATGGTGATCGCCGTGCCGACGGGCGTGAAGATCTTCTCCTGGATCGCGACGATGTGGGGTGGCTCGATCCGTTTCACCACGCCGATGATCTGGTCGCTGGGCTTCATCTTCCTGTTTACCGTTGGCGGTGTGACGGGTGTCCAGCTCGCCAATGCCGGCCTCGATCGGGCGTTCCACGACACCTATTATGTTGTCGCGCACTTCCACTACGTGCTGTCGCTCGGCGCCGTGTTCGGTATCTTTGCGGCTTGGTATTACTGGTTCCCGAAGATGTTCGGCTACATGTATTCTGAGTTCCTCGGTAAGCTGCATTTCTGGGTCACCTTTATCGGTGTGAACCTCTTGTTCTTCCCGCAGCACTTCCTTGGTCTCAACGGCATGCCGCGCCGTTATGCCGACTATCCTGATGCCTATGCCGGTTGGAACTACATCTCCTCGATCGGCTCCTACATTTCGGCGATCGGTGTGGTCATCTTCCTGGTTGGTGTGGCCCATGCATTTGCCGCCAAGCGCAAGGCTGGCGACAACCCATGGGGTGAAGGCGCAACAACCCTGGAGTGGACGCTGTCCTCGCCACCGCCGTTCCACCAGTTTGAAAAACTGCCGCGCGTCACCTTCGACAAGCACTAACCGACAAGGCGCGGCGGATGTTTCGCCGCGCCAATCTTTGCAATCTAACAAGCTTTCATGAGCCTCCAAGTGAACGTTTCTGACGCCACCTCTGACGTTGCCAAACCTGGCCTTTCCCTACGAGAGGCCGGGCTTTCGACGGCGTCCGCGCGCGACTACATCAACTTGCTCAAACCGCGGGTGATGTCGTTGGTGGTGTTCACGGCTCTGGCCGGACTGATCGCCGCGCCTGGAAGCATGCATCCGTTTGTTGCGCTCACCGCCGTGCTTTGCATCGCTATTGGCGCCGGCGCGTCGGGCGCGCTGAACATGTGGTACGACGCCGACATCGACGCGGTTATGGGCCGCACGGCTTTGCGTCCAATTCCCTCAGGCGCGGTGACACCGCGCGAAGCGCTGGCGTTCGGCATCCTTCTATCGGTGGGCTCGGTTGGTGCGCTGGGACTTCTGGTCAATTGGCAATCGGCCTCGCTGCTCGCCTTCACGATCTTCTTCTATGCCGTCATCTATACGATGTGGCTGAAACGCTCGACGCCGCAAAACATCGTTATCGGCGGCCTTGCGGGTGCGTTCCCACCGGCCATTGGCTGGCTCGCGGTGACAGGCACGCTCACGCTTGAACCGATCCTGATGGTGCTGATCATCTTCATGTGGACGCCGCCGCATTTCTGGGCCCTGGCGATCCTCAAGCAAGAAGACTATGGCCGCGCCGGTGTGCCGATGCTGCCCAATGTGGCCGGCGACAAAACCACCCGCCAGCAGATCCTGCTCTATTCGGTTCTGCTTGCGCCGCTCGCCGTGGCGCCAGCAGTCCTTGGCTATGCCGGTCTGCTCTACGCGCTGGTCTCCATCGTCGGCGGCCTTGGTTTCATCCAACATGCGTTGCGCTTGTCGCGCGCTGGCGACCTGCCGGCCCGCAACAAAGCCGCTGGCAAACTGTTTGGCTTTTCCATCCTCTACCTGTTCGCGGTCTTCGCGGTGATGCTGGGCGAGGACATCGTCGAGCGCTCGACCGGCTTTGCCCTGGCAATACCGCAGGCTCTGACCTTTGCGGTGGGAGGCTAGCCATGGCTCGATCCGCCCCAGAAGCCCCCAAGCCCGTACCGACCACCACCGAAGAGGTGAAGATGTCGGCGGAAGATCGCGACTTTTACTCCAAGCAGCGTCGCTCGCGTTCCATCGCGCTGGCGCTGGCTCTGGGGGCGGTCGTTGTCGTGTTTTACGTGGTCAGCCTGATCCAGGGCCCCGGCATAATTGCGAGGCCCTACTGATGGCTGAGCGGGTGTTTTCTCGGCCGGTCAAAACGGCAATGGCACTCGGCGTCTTCGTCGGCTGCATGGTGGGCGTCGCCTACGCTGCTGTGCCGCTGTATGAACTCTTCTGTCGCGTCACCGGCTTTGGCGGCACCACCCAGATCGCCGATGTGGCGCCAGATGCCGTCTCCGACCAAACGATCAAAGTGCGCTTTGACGGCAATGTTGCCGCCGGTCTTGGTTGGGACTTGGAACCCGGCGTCAACGAGATCGAAGTGGCGATCGGCCAGGTCACAGAAGTTTTCTATCGCGCTGACAATCTGACCGACGCTGACACTTACGGCACGGCGACGTTCAATGTTTCGCCGCCGCAGGCCGGCGTCTATTTCCACAAGATGCACTGCTTCTGCTTTGAGATGCAGCACCTGGAACCAAACCAGGGCATCGATATGGGCGTCGTCTTTTTTGTCGATCCGGACATTCTCAACGATCCCGACAGTGCGCGCATCGACACGATTACGCTGAGCTACACCATGTTTGCTGCCGATGCGCCCGCCGAGGCGGAAGTAGCGGCAAACAGCACGAATTAGACTTTAGGGGGACGCACTGGCACACGCTGGTGCATCGCATTTCAGGAGATCAACGATGGCCTCAGGTCACGCAACCGATCACGATTATCATATTATCCCGCCAAGCCCGTGGCCATTAATCGGCTCGATTTCAGCACTGGTTATGGCCATTGGCGCCGTCACCTGGTTCCATGGCGGAGCCTGGGTCTGGTTCGGCCTTGGCCTTCTTGGCGTGCTTTACACCATGGTCATGTGGTGGCGCGACGTGATCCGCGAGAGCATCGCTGGCGACCATACACCGGTGGTCTCTCTGCACCTGCGTTACGGCATGATCCTTTTCATCGCCTCGGAGGTGATGTTCTTCGTTGCCTGGTTCTGGGCCTATTTCGACGCCGGGTTCTTCCCCGGTCCAGCCGAGCAGCCGATGCGCGCCGAGCTTCTTGGCGGCGTCTGGCCACCGCAGGGCATTGAGACCTTTGACCCCTGGCACTTGCCGCTGATCAACACGCTGATCCTGCTGACATCGGGCACCACGGTTACCTGGGCGCACCACGCTATCATTCATGGCGACCGTGAAGGCTTCAAGAATGGCCTCATTCTGACCGTTCTGCTTGGCATCCTCTTCACCGGGTTCCAGATCTACGAGTACAGCCACGCGCACTTTGATTTCTCCGGCCACATCTACGGCGCGACGTTCTTCATGGCGACCGGCTTTCACGGCTTCCATGTGTTCGTTGGAACGGTCTTCCTGGCGGTCTGCCTGTTCCGCGCCTTGCAAGGGCAGTTCACCAAAGAGAAGCATTTCGGCTTCGAGGCTGCCGCCTGGTATTGGCACTTTGTTGACGTGGTTTGGCTGTTCCTGTTCGCCGCTATCTATGTCTGGGGCTATGGCGGCGGCGGCAATTTCTAAGCCGGCTGCCGTGCTGCAATGCCATCAGCGGGCGGTCCGGCAGGATCGCCCGTTTCTCTTTTTTGGAAAGCCATCGCCATGAGCGTCGTTCCCCAAACCTCCGAACCCTTGCACGCCGGCTTTCATGGGCGCTGCCCACGCTGCGGTCAGGGCAAGCTGTTCAATGGTTGGATCACGCTGCGCGAGTCTTGCAACGTCTGCGATCTCGACTATGGCTTTGCCGATTCTGGAGATGGTCCGGCGGTGTTCATCACCTTTTTTGCCGGCTTCATTGCGGTGGGCGCCGCCCTGTGGCTTGAGATCGCCTACCGGCCCTCCTTCTGGATCCATGCGCTGGTGTCGCTGCCGATCATTTTGGTAACCTGCCTGGTGCCTCTGCGCCCGCTTAAAGGGTGGCTGATTGCCCGCCAGTTCCAGATGGACGCCACCGAGGTGCGCAACGATGATGTTTCTGGTGGCCACCACGGGTAATCTGTGATGAAGCGCTTCTTTGCGATCGCCCTGATCTTAGGCGCCTTCGTCACGCTGTTGGGTCTAGGAACCTGGCAGATGCAACGCCTGGCCTGGAAAGAGGGTCTAATCGCCGAGGCAGAGACGCGGCCGTCCCTCCCAGCGGTACCGTTGCCGGAGCTTATCGACCAGGGCACCGAGGATCTTGCCTATCGCCGCGCCCAGTTGGTCGGCGGGTTTACCGGAGAGCCGGTGCGTGTGTTTACCACGCTTTCTGACCCCAATGGTCCCTATGAAGGGCCCGGCTATTGGCTCATGCAGCCTTTTGTGCTCGCGGCGGAGGACACGACCGTCTTCGTCAATCGTGGGTTCATTCCCTTCGACCTGTCGCCAGACGCATTCGTGCGTCCGGCGCCCAGGGGCACCGTGCAATTTGAAGGGCTGGTTAGACCCGACGATCCTCCGGACTATTTCACGCCCGATCCCGACCTTGTTGAAGGCATTCTCTACCGACGCAGCGTGGACCAGCTGATACAGGCCACTGGTGTCAGCGACGCCTTACCCATTACGGTGGACATGCCTGCGAGCGCTGTTGGTGGGTTGCCTCAGGCCGGAGAAACTAAGTTCACCTTCTCCAACCGGCACTTTGAATACATGCTCACCTGGTACGGACTGGCGGCGGTGCTG